>NZ_JBITIP010000026.1:0-107390 GCF_044459125.1 Nonomuraea sp. NPDC050383 | reverse complement strand
GCCGATCGTGCGTGGCCAGCACCACGGCTGCCGCCGTGGCGGACAGGGCCTCGGTGATCTCCTCGACCAGCGCCGTGGACAGGTGGTTCGTCGGCTCGTCGAGTAGGACGGCCTGCGGCCGGGCGGCCAGTAGCTGTGATGGCTGATAGGCCGCGCACCGATCAGAAATCCGCCGCCACGTCGTCAGTTCTGTCAGCCCTCTTGCAGCTGTGGAAGGATTGATGACCATGACCGACGCCAGACCGCTGGGCGCCGACGAGGCCACGTTCATCGCGGCGGTCCGCTCAGGCGACACGGCGCGGTTCGCGCTCATCACGGAGCGCCACCGGCGTGAGCTGCAGGTGCACTGCTACCGGATGCTCGCGAACTACGAGGACGCCCAGGACATGACGCAGGAGACGTTCCTGCGAGCATGGAACAAGCGGGAGACGTTCAAGGGCCACGCGGCCCTGCGGACCTGGCTGTACCGGATCGCGACGAACGCCTGCCTCGACTTCCTGGAGAAGCGCAACGACCGCACACCCGTACCGTCCGGGCTGCCGGACCCCGGCTCCGAGGTGCCGTACCTGCAGCCGTACCCCGACCGGATGCTCCCCGAGGACCCGCAGGAATCGGTGGTGGCGCGGGAGACGATCGAGCTGGCCTTCATCGTCGCCGTCCAGCACCTTCCGCCGCGGCAGCGGGCGGCGTTCGTCCTGCGCGACGTCCTCGGCTGGCCGGCGTCGAAAGCCGCCGACGCCCTCCAGCTGACCGTCGCATCGGTGACCAGCGCACTACAGCGGGCCCGTGTGACGATGCGCGAGCAGCTGCCCGGCCGCCGCCTCGACTGGCGGAGCCCCGCCACCCACGAGCTGTCGAATGACGAGCGCGGCGTGGTGAAGGCGTACATCGACGCCCATGAGCGCAACGACCTCGACGGGCTGATGTCGCTGCTGCGCGACGACCTGCGCTTCGCGATGCTGCCCGAGCCGGGCACCTTGATCATGACGGCCAAGGACGCGGTGGACGGCTGGGTCTCCAGTGGGCTCTTCCAGCGCGGCTACGACGACTGGCGCTGTATCACCACGACGGTCAACCGCATGCCTGCGGCCGTGCTGTACCTCCGCACCCCCGACGACCTGGAGTACCGGCTGTTCAACATCGCGGTCCTGCACATCGTCGACGGGAAGATCGCCGAGCTCACCGGATTCGACGCCACCGACAAACCATGGCTGGGCCTGCCCCCGACGCTGCCATCAGACAGAAGCCCCATCGTCGACGAGTCCAGCGCATCGGCCGCCGTCACCGAAGTCACCGCGGAATGAGCACCCCGACCAGCTGAACACCCACCGCCCCGCCGGCGTTGCCGGCGGGGCATCCGTCTGGCCCGTGCTCATCGCCTCGTCTCGTATCGGGTCAGTACCACGCCGCCGGGAAACGTCCGCGTCTCCACCAGGTTCAGGCTCACCCAGCTGTCCAGGGCCGTGAAGAACGGCGTGCCGCCGCCCAGCAAGGCCGGTGCGGTGACCAGCACGTACTCGTCGATCAGCCCGGCCCGCATGGCCGCTGCGGCAAGGGTGGCGCCGCAGAGGTCCATGGGGCCGCCGTCTTCGGCCTTGAGCCGGGTGATCTCGGTGACCGCGTCGCCGGTGACCAGGCGGGTGTTCCAGTCGACCGTGCTGATCGTCGAGGAGAACACCACCTTCGGCATGTCCCGCCAGCGGCGGGCGTACTCGATCTCCGCCGGTGTCGCGCCGGGCTGCTGATCGGCGGTCGGCCAGTGGGAGCTCATCGCCTCCCACAGTTTGCGCCCGTACAGCGCCAGGCCGGTCGCCGCCACCCGGTCGGACCACCACTGGAACTGCTCGTCGCTCGGTACGCTCCAGCCGAGGTCGTCGCCGGGAGCGGCGATGTAGCCGTCCAGGCTCAGGTTCATGCCGAAGATCAGTTTCCGCATCGTGCCAGCCTTCCGTGAGTCGATCTCACACGTACAGACGGACACGGCGCGGAAACCTGATCGGTGCGCTCGACGAACCCTGGCGGTGATCGCCGGATCGGGCTCGCCGCGCACTCGCCCGTTGTCCTGGACTCTCAACGACTTCCAGCTGGATCGGCGCGTATCTCCGTCTCCAGGAAGCTCGAAATCTCGTTCGCGACGACGTCGGGCGTCTCGAGACCGCACAGATGTCCAAGCTCGCTCAGCAGGACCGCGCGGCTTCCAGGGATGCGCCGCACGTCGTCAAGCTGCTTGGCTTGATCTACGACGACGTCCTTTCCGCCGAGTATGTAGCAGGTCGGTATGCGTATCTCAGGCAGCTCGTCGGCATGGCTCGTCAGCGCACCGCCGGCCAGCCAGCCGTGCCACATCTGTTCGGTGACGGTCAGCATGCTGCTCGTCAGAGTCGAGGTCTTCGACGGGTCCAGGGAGATTGCCGCCACTGCTCGCGTGAGGGCCTCGACATTGCCGTACGCGGCATCGAAGGCGGCGATCACCTCGTCCCCGGCGGTCGTCCCCGCGGCGTTCCACGGAACGACACCGATCAGCGCACGTACCTCATCCGGGTGGTCAAGCGCGATACGCAGTGCGATCGCGCCACCCAGGGAATAGCCGACCAGGCAGTAAGTGTCGACGCCCGCGTCGTTGATCGCGTCGTGCAGGGTCGCGGCCAGCGTGGGCAGGCTCCCGTCCGCCGGCGCACGTACGGACTGACCATGTCCGGGCAGGTCGAAGATCAGGACGCGGAACCCGCTCAGGTGCCGCGCGATCCCGGTCATGGACTCAGCCGAGGCGCCGAATCCCGGCAGCATGACAAGTGTCAGCGGGCCCTGGCCGTGTTCCTCCCAGTAGATGTGTGAGCTGGTGTGTGGCATCGCGATCTCCCTGTCCTGGGCGAAGGTTGTCGGGCATGCACGTACAGCTTGAGCACACAGGCCGGATCCACGCACCGCAGGCCGGTCCCGCCATGCCGGGAGCACCGGGTCCCGCCATGGGCGCGTCATGTCGTTCAGCGCACCGGGGTGGCGTGGCTCGCGGTGAAGGCCAGCAGAAGCGCGGCGGTCCGCGGGGGGTCCTCCATGATGGGCGAGTGGCCAACGCCGGGCAGCAACTCGACTTTCGCGCCCGGAACGGCGCGGTATTCGGCAGCGGAGGAGGATCGCCATCTCCGGTCCTCCGCACCGAAGATCACCAGCAGCGGCTTGCCGAGGGGAATCAGCCGATCGGGGAGCGAGCGCTGATTCACATAGTCGTCGCCGGTCTGCGTTGTCGCGATGAGGGCGTGGTAGGTCATGCCGCGCGCGTCGTCCACGACCGCCTGCGGGACCTCGTAGCCGCGACGGCTGAACGCGGTGCTCGCGGCGTTGCGGATCAGGCTGTCGGTCCGAAGCCGCCACAGCAGCTGCCCGATGACGGGGGTGTACAGGAGCCCGCCGACGCCGCCGCTTGATACGGCGGCGGACAGACGGGGCGCGGTGTCGATGAGCACGAGCGAGGACACCAGGTCGGGGCGTTGCTCGGCCAGAGCGGTGGCGACCGCGCCACCGGTGGAATGGCCGACCACTGCGGCGTGCTTGATCCCGAGCCGGTCCATCGCCTCACCGACCCGGCGTCCCTGCTCCGGCATGCCGTAGCCGCCGCCGGCCGGTTTGGCCGACCGGCCGTGTCCGAGCAGGTCGATCCGGATGACGCGATGGGAGGTGGCCAGCAGCGGGACGAGCGCGTCCCACGACCGGGTCGACGCGGCGAGCCCGTGGATCAGTACGAGTGCCGGGGCATCCGGGGGGCCGTCCTGGCGGACGTAGATGTTCCCGCCGTCGAGAGGCAGAGTCGGATTCCCACTGGCCTCGGCGCTCTGCCGCGTCACCACCGCCGCGTTCACGAGAAGCAACCCGACGACGACGAGGAGGACAGCCGAGGCGATCAAGAGGCGCCGCCGGCGCCGTGCGGGGCTGCTCACATCATCCTGCCGATGCGGAAAGCGCAGGCAGGCGTCGTCGAGACAGTGGGGTCGTCGAGCCCCGGGGAGATAATCATGGGCCTACTGTCGCCGTCGGTGCGCGCCGGTATCTTGTACAAATGTTCCGGTCAGGCGGCTTGCCCGGGCCAGGCGGGCACGAAGGCGAGGAACGCGCACGATCCCGACTGGCTACGTGACGCTCACGGCTGAGTGGCAGCGCCGAGCCGGGGTCAGCGCATCCCGCGGCGCCAGATCGAGGGGCTCACGCCGCGGGCGCGCTTGAACGCCACGCTGAAGGCGAAGGCGTCCTCGTACCCGACCGTGCGGGCCACGACGGCGACGGTCGCCTCGGTGTCACGGAGCAGGTCCGCCCCCAAGGTCATCCGCCAGTTGGTGAGGTAGGTGAGCGGGGGCTCACCGACCAGGCCGGTGAAGCGGGCGGCGAAGGCGGCGCGGGACATGCCGACCTTCGCGGCCAGCGCGGCGACCGTCCACCGGTGGGCGGGATCCTCGTGGAGCAGGCGCAGCGCGTCTCCGACGGCGGGGTCGCCCAGTGCCCGGTACCAGGCGGGGAGCCCCGGCTCGGGCCTGGCGCACCAGGCCCGCAACGCCAGCACGAGCACGAGGTCCAGCAGCCGGTCGAGGACGGCGTCCTGGCCGGGCTCGTCACAGGCGGCCTCGGTGGTGAGCAGATCCAGCGCCGCCCGGGTCCGCGGCCCGGCGGGCACGACGGCCAGCGGCGGGAGCATGTCCAGCAGGCGTTCCCCCACGTCGCCGCGGAGCTCGTACGCGCCGCGGAGCATGGTCGTGGCCCCGGGCAGACCGTCGCCGTAGGTACGGGGCGCCAAGCTCCGGCCGGCCGGCGCGTCCTCGTTCCCGCCGACGGCGTATTTCTTCCCCCCGCGTACCACGACCTGGGGCGGGGTGGACGGATCGTCGGCGATCGTGTACCGGCCGGTGGCGCTGATGAGGGCGATGTCGCCGGCGCCCAGGAGCAGCGGCACGGCGTCGTCGTCGTCGAGCCGGATCGACGCGCGGCCGCCGAGCGTGGCCACGATCGTGAGAGGAGGAACGTCGGCGAAGGTCATCGACCACGGCGGCCGCTGAACCAGCTGCCGCACCATCGAGCTCCTGGTACGGGCCCGATGCAGCAGATCGCTCAGGACATCCATGCCGCGCATGGTAGACGATCACAAATGTATCGGCGACGCTCTCCCATGGATCGTCTGCGGCCGATGGAGTTCTCTGGAAGCTGTGCAGAACATCCTCATTCTCGGCGGCACCGGCAAGACCGGTCGCCGCATCGCCCGGCGCCTCAAGTCCTCCGGCCGGCCGGTCCGGACGGCGTCCCGTACGGGTGGCGACGTCTCCTTCGACCTGGACGACCCGGCCACCTGGGGGCCCGCGCTCGACGGCGTCGGCACCGCCTACCTCATGACGCCCGGCCTGCAGCCGAGCGCGGAGGGTCAGGCGCGCCTCCCGCGGTTCGTGGCCCAGGCGGTCGCCGCGGGCGTGGGGCGGCTGGTGCTGCTGTCGGCCCCCGGGGTCGACGCCGATGACCGGCATCCCCTCAAGCCCGCCGAGCGGGCCGTCCGGGACTCCGGCGTCGAGTGGACCATCCTGCGGCCGACCTGGTTCTCGCAGAACTTCAGCGAGGCGTTCTGGCTGCGCGGGGTCCTGGAGGGGAGCTTGTACCTGCCCACCGGTGACGGGCGCACGCCGTTCGTCGACGCGGACGACATCGCCGAGGTCGCGGTGTCGGCGCTGACCGACGACCGCCACGCCGGCCGGCTCTACGAGCTGACCGGTCCGCGGGCGATCTCCGTCGGTGAGGCGACCGGCCTCATCGCCGAGGCCACCGGGCGCACGGTCCGTCACGTCGACGCCGACCCCGAGGTCTTCGTCGAACGCCAGGTCGCGGGCGGCGTCCCGGCAGACGTCGCGCGGCTGCTCACCGGCCTGCTCACGGCCGTCCGCGACGGCCGGCACGCCGAGGTCGCCGACGGCGTGGAACGCGCCCTCGGCCGGCCCGCCAGGCGGTTCGAGGACTACGTCACCGAGACCGCCGCCGCGGGCCTCTGGGACCCTCCCGGCAACCGATAGGTCGTCGGCGCTCACCACGTCGAAGGATGCGGTTCGGAGCCGGCCGCGGAGCGCTCCGCATCGGCGCCTGCAGAAGTGGGCCACCGGCTCCGGGCCGTCGCCCTCCGGCCGTGTCTCAACGGGCGGGGGTGCGGCCGAGCCTGGTCTCCAAGCCATCAAGGATGCGCTCGACGCCGTAGACGAAGGACTCTGCGCGGATCTGCTCCGGATCCTTGGTCTGCTCCGCGGCGCGCAGGAGCGGGTAGTCCTGCAGGGCCTGTTCCGTGGTCGGTCGCAGGCTCTCGAGCCAGTCCTGCTCGTTCTGGCCGCTGCGGGCGAGCACCGACAGGTAGGCGGCCTCGCTGGTGGTCATCCCGATGACGTAGGCGATGAGCAGTTTCATGGCCCGATCGGCTTCGTCGACGGCGAAGCCCGCCGCTTCGAACAGGGTGAGCATGCGCTCCGACTGCCGCATCAGGTTGGGCCCGAGATAGGCGAGCCCGACCTGGCCGAGCACGGAGACGACCCAGGGATGACGCAGCACCATCGAGCGCAGGCTGTGGGCGGATTCGGTGACGGCCGCCCGCCAGCGTGCGGGGTCGGCGGCGGGCACCCGTACCTCGCCGTAGATCTCGTCCACGACCAGCTCGATCAGCTCGTCCTTGTTGGCCACGTGCCGATAGAGAGACGTGGCTCCGGCGCCGAGCCGGGCGCCGAGGCTGCGCATGCTCAGGGCGTCGATGCCCTCGGTGTCCAGGAGTTGGATGGCCTCGGACACGATCCGGTCGCGACTCAGCGACGGCTGCTCCCGCTTGCGACGCGGGCGGGCCCATACCGAGGGAATGGGCTGCTTCTCGGCTGGCATAAAGGTCTCCTCGTTGCGGGACGCCCATGGTAGCGTACGACGTTCGCAGCATGCGTACAGTGCTCCCATCCTGTCCGCATAGAAAGCTCGCCCCACGTGCGTCGTGCGCCGAGAACGCGCATGTGCGTTGCACGTTCGCCGGCCGGCCGCCAAGCCGCACGGCCGCACCGCCGCCGGGTGGTGCCTCATGTCTGCTGACCACCTCGACGGTACCGCCGTGCGCGAATTGCGCACACTGCTCCAGTGTGCGTACAGTGTGCGCATCGAGGGAACGACGTACAGGGGGAAGCATGGCGACGAACGTGCAGTGGACCGAGCAGGGTGGCTGGACGGCCGGCGGCGACTGGGGGAGTGCCGGCTCCCAGGGGCAGACCTTTGACCTGGCCCGCTGGCAGGCGCGCTTCGACGAGCTGCGCCGGCGGCACCACGTGCCGGGCGCGTCGCTGGCGGTGCTGGTCAACGGGCGGGTGCACGAGCTGGCGAGCGGCGTGCTGCACCGGGGCACCGGCGTGGAGGTGACGACCGACTCGGTGTTCCTGTCCGGCTCGATCGCCAAGGTCTACACGGCCACCCTGGTAATGCGGCTGATCGACGAGGGCCGGCTGACGCTGGACACCCGGGTGGCCGACGTCCTGCCCGAGTTCGCCACCCCCGACCCCGTGGCCACCCGGACGATCACCGTCCGCCAGCTCCTGTCGCACACCGGCGGCGTCACCAACGACTTCAATTATGACGGCGGGCGCGGCGACGACTGCCTGGCCCGCTACGTCGAGGCCGCCCGGGACGTGCCGCTGGACTGCCCGCCCGGCACCGCGATCTCCTACGGCGGGCTCGGCTACATCGTGCTGGGCCGCCTCATCGAGGTCCTCACCGGCCGCACCTGGGACCAGGCACTCAAGGACCTGCTGTTCACCCCGCTCGGCCTGGAGCGCTCGATGACGCTGCCGGAGGAGGCGCTGCGCTTCCCGGCCGCGATGAGCCACCTGGGCGAGCCCGGCGCCGACCCCGACCCGGCCCCCGCCTGGGACCTCATGCCGCGCTCGGCCGGCCCCGCCGGCCGCGTCATCACCTCTGCCGGCGACATGGCCCGCCTGGCGGCCATGCACCTGGCCGGCGGCGGCCCGGTGCTGTCGGCCGAGGCGGTCGCCGCCATGCAGCGCCGCGAGACCGACGTGCCCGACAAGTGGACCGTCTCCGCCGACGGCTGGGGCCTCGGCTGGACCCTCTACGACTGGAACGGCGTGCCCGGCTACGGCCACGACGGCGCCGCCATCGGCCAGTACGCCTACCTGCGCGTCGTCCCGCACGCCGGCCTCGCCCTGGTCCTGCTGACCAACGGCGGCAGCGCCCGGCTCCTGTACGCCGACCTGTTCCGCGACCTGCTCGCCGAACTCGCCGGCGTCACCATGCCCGCCCCCTTCGGCCTGCCCGCCGAACCCCCCACCGTGGACGTCACCCCGCTGCTCGGCACCTACCGGCGCGCCGGTGTCGTCATCACCGTCAGCCAGGACAGCGGAGGCGCCGGTGATGACGCCAGTGTCGGCCTGCGCATGCGTTACGAGTTCGTGGACGACATGAAGGACATGTCCCCGCCCCTGGACATGGAGCTGCTCCCGGTGACCCAGACCGTCTTCGCGGCCACGGGGGCGGGCCCGTCCTTCAGCGAGGACTACATGCCCGTCGTCTTCTCCACCCTGGCGGACGGCACGGCCTGCGTGTACGTCGGCATGCGCGCCACCCCCAAGATCGCCTGACGCCGGCGAGGAGGCGTACCGGGCGGAGGCGATGCGGGCCACCGGACAGCCCGCTCACCCTCGCCGAGCACCCTCCACGCCGAACCCTCACCCGCCACCTGGAGCACTACGCCCAGCGTCGCGATGCGCCAGCGTCCGGCCCGGCCGTCGGAGTCCTCGGCCGGTTCCACGTCCTGGCCGGCGACCAAAGCGAGCAGGCCCTGCAACAGCCGGCGGCGACCTGCGCGGCGCCGGGCCCGTGGCGGATCACCCGCCGGACGGCGGCGATCAGTGATCTTCTAGGCGGGATCGCGGTCGTCGTCGGCGATCGCCGCCTCGTACGCGCGCAGGGTGTCGATGAACAGGCGTCGCTCGGCGGGCGTCAGGGGTTCGAGGGCGTGCCGCCAGGCCGCCGCTCCCGGTGCCAGCCAGCCGGCGATGGCGGGCCGCCGGGCGTCGGTGATGCTGACGATGCGGCGGCGCCGGTCGGCCTCGTCCTCCCGTCGCTCCAGGACGCCCTTGCGGCTCAGCTCGCCCACCATGAGGCTGACGGTCGTCGGAGCGACCTCCAGGCGCGCGGCCAGGTCGTTCACGGTCATGGGCCCGTCGAACAGCAGGTACGACAGCAGCGAGAGGTGCCGCGGCGCCAGCGCGAGCGACCGCAGCTCCTCGGGGACCTGGATCCGCTTGGCGCGCCCCACCATGCGCGGCATGAGCAGCAACATCGCCCGGATGGCGTCGTCGACCCCGGGCCCCGGCGCCTCCTCGCCGCCCTGCCGGCGCCGTCCGTCGGTTGACATGGCAGATCACCTCTCTTACCTTTGAACTCAAAGGTATTTTGTGTTCAAAGCTTTAGGTCGTACTCGATGAACGGAGACCTACCATGCCGCACTTCCACGTGCAGATCCGCGAGGAGGCGCTCGACGGTGACGTGGAGCCCAAGCTCATCCGGGCGCTGACCGACGCGGTCGGTGCCGTGTTCGGCGAGCGGCTGCGGTCGCTGGCCGTCGTGGACCTGTTCGGCATCCCGCAGCGCCGCTGGGGGATCGGCGGCGAGCCGGCCGAGGAGACGGCGCCGGTCGTGACGCTGAACCTCCGCGAGGGGGCGTTCACCGTTCCCGGGCTCGGCGACGTCCCCGCCCGGCTGATCGCCGCCATCACCGACGCCCTTGCGGAAGTCTTCGGTGAGTCCGTGCGGCCACGCGCGACCGTGCTGCTCGTGGGCGTCCCCGCGGGGCGCTCGGGAGTCGCCGGCGAGCCGGTCTGACCGCCGGGGGAGTCAGGAGCCGGCCGGCAGGGGGCCGGGGTTCAGGAGGCGAGGCCGGCCGTGGCGCGGGACCGGCCGCGGACCATGTCGGTCGCGGCGACCGCGGCGAGGACCAGCGCGGCGACGACCGCCAGCACCAGCGGCGGCACGAGACCGGGCGCGAGCGCCACGAGCAGCCCGGCCGCCGCCAGGACGCCGATCCCGGCGACGCGGTTGGCCGGCACCCGCCCGAACACGGCCTTCTGGAACAGCGCGTGCCCCGCCAGGAACAGCGCCGGACCGCCCAGCACCGTCAGGACCGTGCCGGCGGAGACCCCGCCGAGCGGGTGCGCGATCACCAGCTCGTCGCCCACGGCCGCCACGATGATCCCGGCGACCATGGGGATGTGGATGTAGGTGTACGCGGACCTGCCGAGCCGCCCGGTGTCGCTGGACTGGGCGGTGGCCTCGGCCGCCTTCTCGGCGGTCTGGTGGAAGTACACCCACCAGGTCGCCACGCTGGCGAGGAACGCGACGGTGAACGCGGCGACCGTGGCGGCGTCCAGGTGCGGGTGCTCGGCCAGCGTCACCCCGGTCACCAGCACCGACTCGCCCAGCGCGATGATGACGAAGAGCTGGCAGCGCTCGGCCATGTGGGCGCCGTCGATCGTCCAGTCGGCAGGCGTCACGCCGCCGAGGATCGGCATGCGATAGCCGAGCCACGGCGCCGTGTACTCCACGAGCAGGGCGGCCGTCCACAGAACCGCCTGGGCCGTCCCGCCGAGCGCGGCGCCCGCGATCCAGAGCACCGCGCTGACCACGTGGTAGGCCAGGACCAGCCGGAACGTCCGCCCGATCGGGAACGCGCGGGCCGCCACCGTCACCACGACCGTCCGCCCCACCTGGAGCGCCACGTACGCGCCGGCGAACCACCAGGCCCGCGGGCCGAACGCCTGCGGCAGCGCCGCCGCCATGACCAGCCCGGCCAGCATGGCCCCGGTCAGTGTCAGCCGCAGGACCGGGTGGTCGGGGTCGCAGTAGTTCGTGGTCCAGGTGGTGTACATCCAGGCCCACCACACGGCCAGCGTCAGCAGCAGCGTCTGCGCCGCCCCGGCCGCGTCGAGGTGGTTGAGGAGCAGGTGGGAGAGCTGGGTGATGGCGAACACGTACACAAGATCGAAGAACAGCTCGACCGGCATGACCCGGGCGACCTCGCCGCGGGGGCGAAGGATCGGCGCTGGCACTGGTTTCCTCCACAAACGCGCAGGCGAATTCGTTATGTCGCCAATGACAGCTCATCGTAGGGGTCGGGAGATCGTCCACGCGTCGCCGTCCCAGGTCGTCGTGCCGGTGTACGGCCGGCTACTCCCGGCGGCGTAACCGGGACGGTCCCGCTGCCCCCCTCGGGGTAGGCACGGAAGCCTCCCCTGGCCGGACGCGCGGCGACCGGCCGAGCGGGACGATGGCTCGGTCGTCACGGGCGGCACGCCGCCCACGCTCCCGCACTCCCCGGAGGAGACCCCGTGTTCCTACGTGTCGCGATGCTGCTGCAGACCCTCGCGCTCCTCGTCCAGGCGGTCACGGCCGGCCTGCTGCTGTCCTCACCCGGTGGGCGCGAGCTGCACGCCGCGTCCGCGGTCGCGGTCGTCGTCACGGTGCTGCTGCACCTGGGGGCGGCCATCATGACGCGACGGCTCGCCGTCATCATGCCGGCGGTAGGAATGCTGGTGTTGACGCTCGTACAGGCGGCGCTCGGCATGGCGCACGCCAAGGTCCTGCACGTGCCGATCGGCGTGCTGATGTTCGGCGGCAGCATGCTCCAGCTCGGCCGCGTCTGGACCGGCCGTCTCGACCGCGCCCCGGCCGGCACCACGAACGACTCCACAGGAGGTGTCAGGGCCGCGACGTGAGGCCCTCTCCTGGCCGAGCGGCTGCCGAGCTGGTTGTCCAGGATGCCGGAATCCACCGCGCAGCCAGCCGATGTCACCGGCCGCCTCTGCACGAGCCTGCGCCGCCCGCGATCCGTCCCGCGGGGAGTTCTCCTGGTCGCCGTACCGCCGTGATCACGTACGTGGCCGACCTGGACTCGACAGCGACGGTCGGTGACCCGTGGCGCCGGCTACGTCGCTGTTCTGGCTGTGCCGGCTCGTTTGCTGTCTCGGATGACCGGGGCGCTCTCGATGTGCCGCACTCCTGGCAGGCTGCCGATGCCGCCCTCGAGGTAGTCGTAGAGCGCGCCGGCGTCGCGGCAGGCGACGAACATCAGCAGGTTGGTCGGGCCGGTGGTGGCGGCGGCGAAGGCGACCTCGGGATGCGCGGCCACCGCCTGGGCCGTGCGGCGCAGGGCGGAGGGTTCGACGGTCAGCCAGAGGATCGCGACCATCTCGAAGCCCAGGAGCAGAGGGTCGATGTCCACGTCGAAGAACAGCACGCCGGAGTCGCGCAGGTGGTCCAGCCTGCGCTTGGCCGTTGCCGGAGACCAGCCGGTGGCCCGGGCCAGCTCCGGGTATCCGGCGCGGCCGTCCCGGGCCAGGACCGCCAGCAGGTGCTCATCGTCTTCGTCCAGGACGACCCGCTCCCGCTGAGCCCCTGGTGCGTGCCGCGGGGCCAGCGCGGCGATCTGCTCGCACGTGAGCGAGTCGGCTCTGCCGTGCCAGCCGGTGGGGCCGCCGGCGAAGACCCGCAGCAGGCAGTGCGCCGTCACCCCGACCACCCGCGGTGTGCGGGGCAACTGGCCCAGCAGCAGCGCATCGCGCTCGCGGAAGCTGCGTGCCCGCACCACGCAGACGATCTGGGTGCCGCCGGAGGTGAGGCTGACCCAGGAGGTGTCCGCTCGGCGGGCCAGCGCTTCGGCGATGGGCACAGCCGCGTCGGGGACGACCTGGATCCGGACGAACCACTCCGCCCAGCCCAGCCGTCGCGCCTGGACCTGACCGATGACCTGCAGCAGCCCTGCGGAGCGAAGCCTTTGGTAGCGGCGTGTCACTGTCTGGTCGGACACCCCCAGCACCGACGCGATACGGCTGAAGGGCGCGCGGCCGTCCACGTGGAGGGCGTGGACGATGGCGCGATCGAGCTTGTCCAGGACCGGGGCGGTCACCGTGGTCAGGCTAGCGTGATGTGCTCGACGTGAGGGAAGGCGGGCCAGCCGGGCGAGCCGTCGTGGACGAAGGCCGTCCAGGCGCCCTGCACGTACGCCACGAGTCGCTCAAGCTGCCCGGGTTCGGCGCCGGCCAGCATCGGGGAGGCATGCCAGGCGGGCAGATTGCCGAAGACGAACGGCAGTTCGATGCAGTGACAGGCGCCGAACGGGCTGCCCGGCGGTGACCAGTCGAACTGGTAGAGGTGGGCCGAGCGGGCTCGGCCGGCCAGGCGCAGGTTGCCGTCGCGGAACAGCCGCGCGGTGAGCCCGGCCTCAGCTTGGGGGAAGAAGGCCCGGGCCTCGTCCCGGGTGGTGCCCATCAGCATGGGCACCTCCTCCCGGGGGCCGGTGGTCAGGTCGGCCGGCACGCCGTCGGCGGCGACCAGTTGGAAGGGCGGCGTCACCCTGCCGGACTGCGCGATGCGGCGGGCGACCTGCTCCTGGGCGCCGAGCAGGTCGGCGAGCGGTACGGTGCGCAGCCGTTCGGCGTCGCCGGGACGCAGTTCGAGGACGTCCAGGAACGTTTGGCCGATCTCGGCGGCCTCGCCGATGCTGTACGGCTGTACGCCGGCCGGTGTGCTCTGCAGAATGACTTGCCCGAACAGGTCACGGCCGGACAGCGCCAGCGCGGACATCGCTCCGGCGGACTGGCCGGCCAGGGTGATGCGAGCCGGGTCACCGCCGAAAGCCGAGATGTTCTCCCTCACCCAGCGCAGGGCGGCGATCTGGTCGAGCAGGCCGAGGTTGGCCGGGGGGAACTGCGGCGTCAGATACAGGTAGCCCAAGGGGCCCAGCCGGTAGTTGACGGTGACGACCACCATCCGGCCGCGTTCGGCCAGCAGCGCGCCGTCGTACCAGGACTGGGCACCGGAACCGGTCAGGAAGCCGCCACCGTGCAGCCACACCAGGACCGGCAACCCGCTGCCGCCCGGTGTCCACACATTGAGTGACAGGCAGTCCTCACCCTGACGGAGATCGCTGCCGGGGCCGAGGGCACGTTCGAGCCGCGACGTGCGCGGCTGCGGGGCTGCCAGACCCGGGTGGACGGCATCCAGCACGCCGTTCCACCGCGTCGGCTGCGGCGCGGCGAACCGCTCGGCGCGAGCGTAGGGGATGCCGCGGAAGGGGGTGACCGCGCCGTTCGCGGGGACGCCACGCAGCGTCCCGGCGGGTGCGTGGATCAGGCCGGTCACCGGTCACACCTCCAGGAAGGCCAGTGCGGCGCCACGAGCCTGGGCGGCGCCGACGAAGAACCCGCCCGGTATGTCGCCCGTGGCAAACCCGTTGCCCTCCACCAGAGCGCGGGCCGCCCGCACGTCACGTACGGACACGGCTTGCCCGGCCATGTACGGCAGTGCGGGCACCGGCTCGCCGGGCATCATCGCGCGGAAGGCGGACACCGCGACGACCTCCACCCTGCCCAGCGGCAGTGGCAGCACGTGCACCGGTCCCTCGATCATCGGTTCGGTGGCCAGGATGAGGGCGTAGCGGGCGACGGTGGGCTCCAGGTCGGCGTCGTCGACCACGAGCAACACGCTGTACAGGCCGGTGGCGCCGTTGGCGTGCTCCAGGTAGCGCGGCTGGTGGATCAGTTCAGGGGTCAGGTGGTACGCGGCGTGGATCAGCCCCTCGGGCGTGAGCGCGCGGTCGAGGTGGACCGCCTGGAAGCGGGCGCTCTCCACGCCGTCAGGGGTGTCCACGTCCCGCTGCAGCGGCAGCACTCCGGAGGAGGACAGGCCGGCCGTGCGCAGGCGCTTCTCGGCGGTTTCGATGTCGGTGCAGCCGAAGGAGTAGCCGTGCAGGCCCTCGTACTGGGCGATGAGCGGGCGGATGTTCCAGGGATCGACCGAGCCGTCCCCGTACAGGCCGAGCAGTTCCAGGTAGGTGCGGCCGAACAGGGCGCACCGGTTGCCGGCACCCATCGGCCTGCGCTCGCCGCCGGGGCGGTCGGAGCCCATGTGCATGGACAGCGGGCTGAGCGTGAATCCCAGCGCCTCGTAGGCCGCCGCGGTGGCGTCCATGTCGGTGGTGTAGAGGACGGAGTGGTCGATCCGGTCGATGTCCCGAGTGATCATGGGTGACAGGCTGACGCCCGGCAGCCGCCGGTTCCAGCCAACGGGGTGGGATCGACGTCTTTCGACATTCCAGGCCCCCATCCTGATGGAATCCCACGCGCGATCGAGGCGCAGTCGTCGCCGTTCGGGTACGGCGCTGGTGACCGGGGCCTCGCGGGGCATCGGCCGGTCCATCGCGCAGCGGCTGGCAGCCGACGGCGCGCTGGTGGTTGTGCATTACGGGTCCAATGAGGCGGCCGCCCAGGAGACCATCTCTTTGATTGAGAACACTGGCGGAAACGCCTTCGCCGTCCGGGCGGAGCTGGCGTACGCGATGAGCAAGGCCGAAAGGCCACCGCCACTCCTGCCGCGCCGCAGCAGCCGCGCCTAGGACGGGCCGGAAGACTCCTGCTCCTGCTCGATGCGGCGGTAGACGTTGTCGCGCAGGCGCAGCACCACCGCCGCCAGGAGCGCCGCCGTCAGCGAGCCGGCGAGCACGGCGATCTTGACGTGGGCGTCGCCCTGGCTGCCTGCGCCGAAGGCCAGCTCGCCGATGAGCAGCGACACGGTGAACCCGATGCCGGCCAGCAGCGCCAGCCCCAGCACGTCCACCCAGGCCAGGCTCTCGTCCAGCTCGGCGTGCGTGAACCGGGACACCAGCCAGGTGGCGGCCATGACGCCCAGCGGCTTGCCGACGATCAGCCCGGCGGCGACGCCGAGGGCGACCGGGTCGGCCATCGTCCGGACCAGCCCGTCCGGCCCGCCGATCGCCACCCCCGCCGACAGGAACGCGAACACCGGCACGGCCACCCCCGCCGACAACGGCCTGAACCGGTGCTCGAAGTGCTCCGCCGGCGCGGTCGCCCCGGCCCGGCGGCCGGAGGAAGAGGTGGGAACGGTGAAGGCGAGCAGCACTCCGGCCACCGTGGCGTGAACGCCGGAGGCGTGCACCAGGGCCCAGGTGAGCGCCGCCAGCGGCAGCAGCAGCCACCAGGCGCGCACGTCCCGCCGTACGAGGAGGGCGAAGACGGCCAGCGGCACGGCGGCGGCGAGCAGCGGGAGCGGCGCGAGCCGTTCGGTGTAGAAGACCGCGATGATCACGATGGCGAGCAGGTCGTCCACCACGGCCAGGGTGAGCAGGAACGTGCGCAGCGCGGCCGGCAGATGCCGGCCGATCACCGCGAGCACCGCCAGCGCGAAGGCGATGTCGGTGGCGGTCGGGATCGCCCATCCCTGCGCGGCGTCGGCGGCGCCGGCGACGGAGGTCGTGACCAGGTACGCGACGGCGGGGACGAGCACGCCGCCCATGGCGGCGGCGACGGGGACCGCCGCGCGCCGCGGGTCGCGCAGGTCACCGGCCGTGAACTCGCGCTTGAGCTCCAGGCCGGCCACGAAGAAGAAGATCGCCAGCAGGCCGTCGGCCGCCCAGGCGGCCAGGCTGAGGTCCAGGTGAAGGGCGGCGGGCCCGACCCGGAACGACCGCAGCGCCTCGTAGGCTCCACCCCACGGCGAGTTGGCCCACACCAGACCGAGCAGGGCGCCGGCGAGCAGGAGCGCGCCGCCGATGGTCTCGGTGCGCAGGACGTCGGCGATGCGGCGGGACTCGGCCCGCGAGCCGCGGCCGAACAGGCGCAGGACACGGGAGGACGACGGCGGCCTGCGGGTCAAGGAGAGCTCCTCGGAAGGGTCGGCTGTAGAACACGCCGACCAGACTTCCCGGCACACCAGCGGCAATCTTACCCAAAGAGGCAGCAAACATGCGGATCAGGGCTTGAAGCGGTAGCCCATGCCCGGCTCGGTCAGCAGGTGGACGGGGCGGGCCGGGTCGCGTTCGAGCTTCTTGCGCAGCTGGGCCATGTACTGGCGCAGGTAGTGCGTCTCCTTGACGTGGGCGCCACCCCACACCTCGGCCAGCATCTGCCGCTGGCTGATCAGCCGGTCGGGGTTGCGCAGCAGCAGCTCCACCATGCGCCACTCGGTCGGCGTCAGCCGCACCCCGCCGGAGACCCGCTTGGCCACCAGGTCCACGACGTGGTCGCCGACAGCGACCGAGGTGGCCTCCGGCTCGTGGCCGCCGGCCCGGCGGGTGGCGGCGCGGATGCGGGCGAGCAGCTCGTCCACGGCGAACGGCTTGGTGACGTAGTCGTCGGCCCCCGCGTCCAGGGCCTCCACCTTGTCGGCGCTGCCCGCCCGTCCCGACAGCACGAGGATCGGCAGCGAGGTCCACCCGCGCAGGCCGTGGATGACGTCCACGCCGTCGAGGTCCGGCAGGCCCAGGTCGAGGATCACCAGGTCGGGGCGCCAGTCGGCGGCCTGGCGCAGCGCCGAGGCGCCGTCGGCTGCGACGGCGACCTCGTAGTGGCGGGCGGCGAGGTTGATCCGCAGCGCCCGGAGGATCTGCGGCTCGTCGTCCACGATGAGGATGCGGGTCATGGCACCTCCGGAGGGGGCGGGGGCAGGCACGCGGGCAGGGTGAGGACCATGGTCAGGCCGCCGCCGGGCGTCTCGTCGGGGACCAGCGTGCCGCCCATGGCCTCGGCCAGGCCACGGGACAGGGCCAGGCCCAGGCCGGGACCGGTGTGGTTGTCGCGGTCGCCGAGCCGCTGGAACGGCAGGAACATGCGGTCGTGCGCGTCGCGCGGCACGCCGGGGCCGCGGTCGACGACGCGGATCTGCACCTGCTCGCCGTGGCTGCTGGCGGTGACGAGGACCTTCTCCGCGGGCGGGCTGTAGCGGACGGCGTTGGAGACCAGGTTGACGAGGATCCGCTCCAGCAGCGCCGGGTCGGTGAGGACCTCGGGCAGCTCGAAGGAGATGGTGTCCTCGACGCGGCGGGCGAGCGGCCCGAGCTCGTCGACGGCCAGCGGCACGACCTCGTCCAGCGCCACCGGCTGGAGGGACAGCCCGAGCGCGCCGGCCTGCAGGCGGCTCATGTCGAGCAGGTTCGCGACGAGCCGGTCCAGCGTGGTCAGCGACTCGTCGGCGGTGGCCAGCAGCTCCGCGCGGTCCTCGGGCGACCAGTCGATCTCGGTGCCGCGCAGGCTCTCGACGGCCGCCTTGGCCGAGGCGAGGGGGGTGCGCAGGTCGTGGCTGACGGCGGCGAGCAGCGCGGTGCGCATCCGGTCGGCCTCGGCCAGCGGCTCGGCGCGGGCGGCCTGCTCGCGCAGCCGTTCCTGGCGCAGCGCGACGGCGGCCTCGGCGGCGAACGCCTCCAGCACCCGGCGGTCGGCCGCGTCGAGCAGCCGGCCGCGGGCGGCCAGGACGAGGCGGTCGTCCACGGCCACGTCGGTGTCGGCGACGCCCGGGCAGGTGGCGGGCCGGCCGCCGGAGGTGGCGACGATGTGCCACGCCTCCGGCTGCGCCTGGTCGTCGGGGGTGGGCTCGCCGGCTCGTTCGAGGAGCGTGACGGAGGACAGGCCGAACGTCTCGCGCAGCCGTCCCAGCAGCGAGGGCAGCGCGGAGTCGCCGCGCAGCACGTGGCCGGCCAGCGTGGACAGCAGCTCGGCGTCGGCGCCGGCGCGGGCCGCCTCCCGCGTGCGGCGGGCGGCCACGTCCACGATCGCGCTGACCGCGGCGGCGACCACGACGAACACCATCAGCGCCAGCAGCGCCTCAGGGTCGGAGACGAGCAGGGTCCGGTAGGGGTTGGTGAAGAAGTAGTTGAGCAGCAGGAACCCGCCGACGGCCGCGCCCATCGCCGGCCACAGCCCGCCGACGAGCGCCACCGCGATCACCCACATCTGGAACAGCAGGATCTGGCTCGGCAGCCCCAGCGTGTCGCGCAATCCGTGTAGGACGGCCGTGAGGACGGGCAGGCCGAGGGCGGTCATCGCCCAGCCGAGCAGCCGGCGCCGCCGCGTCAGCGCCGCCCCGCTCCGGGACGGGCGGCGGCCCTTGCTGGCCCGCTCGTGAGTGATCATGTGGACGTCGATGGGGCCCGACAGGGCCGTGGTCGTCACCCCGACCCCCGGCGACAGGAGCTGGGCGAAGCGGCCACGCCGCGAGGCCCCCAGCACGAGCTGGGTGGCGTTGACACCCCGGGCGAAGTCCAGCAGGGCGCGGGGCACGTCGTCGCCGACGACCTGGTGGTAGGTGCCGCCCATGCTCTCCACCAGCGTCCGCTGCCGGGCCAGGTGCGCGGGGTCGGCGCCGGTCAGCCCGTCGCCGGTGGTCACGTGCAGGGCCAGCAGGTCGGCTCCCTTGGTCCGGCCGGCGATGCGGGCGGCCCGCCGTACCAGGGTGTCGCCCTCCGGACCGCCGGTCAGGGCGACCACGACCCGCTCGCGCGCCTCCCACGTGCCCTCGATGCCGTGGTCGGCGCGGTAGCGGTCGAGCTGCTCGTCCACCTTCCCGGCGACCCACAGCAGCGCCAGCTCCCGCAGCACGGTGAGGTTGCCGACGCGGAAGTAGTTCGACAGCGCCGCGTCCACCTTCTCGGGCGCGTAGACGTTGCCGTGGGCCATCCGGCGGCGCAGCGCCTCGGGTGACATGTCCACCAGCTCGACCTGGTCGGCCCTGCGCACCACCTCGTCCGGCACGGTCTCGCGCTGCGGCACGCCGGTGATGTCGCGGACGACGTCGTTGAGCGACTCCAGGTGCTGGATGTTGACCGTGGAGACCACGTCGATGCCGGCGTCCAGCAGCTCGTCCACGTCCTGCCACCGCTTGGCGTTGCGGGAGCCGGGCACGTTGGTGTGGGCCAGCTCGTCCACCAGCGCGACGCGGGGGCGGCGGGCGACGACCGCGTCGACGTCCAGCTCGGTGAACTCCGCGCCGCGGTGGACCAGGGTCCGGCGGGGGACGACCTCCATGCCGTCCAGCAGCTCGGCGGTGCGGGCGCGGCCGTGCGTCTCGACGTACCCGACGACGACGTCCCGGCCGCGCGCCATCGCGCGGCGGCCCTCGCAGAGCATCGCGTACGTCTTGCCGACGCCGGGAGCCGCGCCCAGGTAGACCCGCAGCCGTCCCCGTGGCACCGCTCCTCACCCCCTCGGCCGGTCGAGCGCCAGGTTGAGCTCCAGCACGTTCACGACCGGCTCGCCCATGAAGCCCAGGCTACGACCGGTGGTGTGCCGCCTGATCAGCTCCTCCACCCGCTGGAGCGGCAGGCCGCGCTCCTTGGCCACGCGCGGCGCCTGCACCTCGGCGTACGCCACCGAGATGTGCGGGTCGAGCCCGGAGCCGGAGGCCGTCACCGCGTCGGCGGGCACCTCGGCGCGGGTGACGCTCCCGCGGACCGGGACGGTGCGGCCGGCCGCGTAGTCCTCGCCCGGCCTGGCGCACTCGACCTTGACCCCCCGGTACGCGGCGAGGAACGGCGTGGCCGGACAGACCTGGTTGACGCTGACGGCGCGGACCGGGACGCCGACGGCCGGGAACACCTTCAGCACGGCCCCCACGCCGTCGGGCGTGCAGTACGGCCGCGCCCCGGAGACGCCCTCCAGCTCACCGGCCGCCCTGGAGCGGGCGCACACCTGCGTCAACAGCGACGTCCTGCCCTTCTCGCCGGGCGCGGGCAGGACGTCGACGACGTCCTCCGGCCCGAGGTTGCTCGCGCCGGTCGCGAGCGGGTCGTAGCCGTCGCCCGCGGCGGACGGGCGGCTCTGGAAGTACCTCCTGACCGGGTGGCCGCCGGCGTCGGTGAAGGACTGGCCGACCAGGGCGCTGCCCACGGTCCGGCCGTCGCGCTGCACGAGGGAGCCGTCCGCCCGGCCCGGCAGGAGCCGGGCCAGGCCGGTGACCGCGAGCGGATAGACGACGCCGGTCACCAGCGTCAGGACGAGCAGCGCGCGCAGCGCCGCGAGGAGGCGGCGGAGCGGGCCTGGCAGGCGGTTCATGACATCCCCGGTAGGAGCTGGACGAGCAGGTCGATGAGCTTGATGCCGGCGAACGGCACCACGATGCCGCCCAGGCCGTACACGGCCAGGTTGCGGCTGAGCAGCCGGGACGCGCCGGCCGGCCGGTAGCGCACGCCGCGCAGCGCGAGCGGGATGAGCGCCACGATGACGAGCGCGTTGAAGATCACCGCGGACAGCACCGCCGACTGCGGGCTGGCCAGCCGCATGACGTTGAGCAGGTCCAGGCCCGGGTAGACGGCGGCGAACATCGCGGGCACGATCGCGAAGTACTTGGCTATGTCGTTGGCGATGGAGAACGTGGTCAGCGCGCCCCGGGTGATGAGCAGCTGCTTGCCGATCTCCACGATCTCGATGAGCTTGGTCGGGTCGGAGTCGAGGTCGACCATGTTGCCGGCCTCCTTGGCGGCGGAGGTGCCGGTGTTCATGGCCACTCCGACGTCCGACTGGGCCAGGGCAGGGGCGTCGTTGGTGCCGTCGCCGGTCATGGCGACCAGCCGCCCGCCCGCCTGCTCCTTCCTGATGAGGGCCAGCTTGTCCTCGGGCGTGGCCTCGGCGAGGAAGTCGTCCACCCCGGCCTCCTCGGCGATGGCCCTGGCGGTCAGCGGGTTGTCGCCGGTGATCATGACGGTGCGGATGCCCATGCGGCGCATCTCGTCGAACCGCTCGCGCATGCCGTGCTTGACCACGTCCTTGAGGTGGACGACGCCGAGCACCCGGCCCTGCTCCGCGACGACCAGCGGGGTGCCGCCGCTCGCGGAGATGCCGTCCACGAGGTGGCCGATCTGGTCGGTGGGGTGGCCGCCGTGGTCGCGCACCCACTTCATGACCGCGGTGGCCGCGCCCTTGCGGATCTGGTGCCCGTCCAGGTCCACGCCCGACATGCGGGTCTGGGCGGTGAACGGCACCCAGTGGGCGCGGGCCAGCTCGCCGGGGGCCCGCTCGCGCAGGCCGTACGCCTGCTTGGCGAACACGACGATCGAACGGCCCTCGGGGGTCTCGTCGGCGAGGCTGGACAGCTGCGCGGCGCGCGCCAGCTCCAGCTCCGACACCCCGGGCACCGGGACGAACTCCGCCGCCTGCCGGTTGCCGAGCGTGATCGTGCCGGTCTTGTCCAGCAGCAGCGTGGAGACGTCACCGGCCGCCTCGACCGCCCGGCCGCTCATGGCGAGCACGTTGCGCTGGACGAGCCGGTCCATGCCGGCGATGCCGATGGCCGACAGCAGCGCCCCGATGGTGGTCGGGATGAGACAGACCACCAGCGACACCAGCACGATCCCGGTGACGCCGTCGCCGTCGAGCGCGATCGAGTCGGGGACGCCGGGGTTGACCGCCTTGGCGTAGATGGCCAGCGGCTGCATGGACACCGTGACCACCAGGAAGATGATCGTCAGCGCGGCCAGCAGGATGTTCAGCGCGATCTCGTTGGGCGTCTTCTGCCGGTTGGCGCCCTCCACCAGGGCGATCATCCGGTCCACGAAGCTCTCACCCGGCCTCTGGGTGATCTTGACGATGATGCGGTCGGACAGGACCCTGGTGCCGCCGGTGACCGCCGACCGGTCGCCGCCCGACTCGCGGATCACGGGCGCGGACTCGCCGGTGATGGCCGACTCGTCCACGCTGGCGATGCCCTCGACCACGTCGCCGTCGCCGGGGACGACCTCCCCGGCCTCGACCACGACCAGGTCGCCCTGCCGCAGCTCGGGCGCGGCGACGCTCTCCCACTCGGAGGCGTCCGGGCTCGCCAGGCGGCGGGCCACGGTGTCGCGCTTGGCGGCGCGGAGCGTGGCGGCCTGGGCCTTGCCGCGCCCCTCCGCGACGGCCTCGGCCAGGTTGGCGAACACGACGGTCAGCCACAGCCACACGACCACGGCCCAGGCGAACGACGACGGCGTGAGCACGGCGAGCACCGTGGTGAAGGCGGCGCCGACCTCGACGATGAACATGACCGGGTTGCGCCACATGGTGGCGGGGTTGAGCTTGCGCAGCGCGTCCGGCAGCGACCTCAGCAGCTGGCGCGGGTCGAACAGGCCGCCGCCCTTGGCGGGCTGACGGCCGGCCAGGGCGCGTCCGGCGCCGGCGGGGTTCGCGGTCATCGCTGGATCCCTTCCGCCAGCGGCCCCAGCGCCAGCGCGGGCAGGAAGGTCAGGGCGACGAGGACGACCGTGACGCCGACGAGCATGCCGGCGAACTGCGGCCGGTGCGTGGGCAGCGTCCCGGCCGAGACGGGGACCGGCGCCTGCCCGGCCAGCGAGCCGGCCAGCGCCAGCACCAGCACGATCGGCAGGAAGCGGCCCAGTGCCATGCAGAGGCCGAGCGTCGTGTTGTGGAAGACCGTGTCGACGCTCACGCCGGCGAACGCGGAGCCGTTGTTGTTGGAGGCGGAGGTGTAGGCGTACAGGATCTCCGAGAAGCCGTGCGGGCCGGTGTTGAGCATCGCCGACCTGCCCACCGGAGTGGCCATGGCCACGGCCGTGCCGGTCAGGACCAGCACCGGGGTCACCAGGAAGTACAGGGAGGCGAGCTTGATCTCCCGGGCGCCGATGCGCTTGCCCAGGTACTCGGGGGTGCGGCCGACCATGAGCCCGGCCACGAACACGGTGACCACCGCGAGCACCAGGATGCCGTACAGGCCGGCCCCGACGCCGCCGGGCGCCACCTCCCCGAGCAGCATGTTGAAGATCAGCATGCCGCCGCCGAGCGCGGTGTAGGAGTCGTGGAAGGAGTTCACCGAGCCGGTGCTGGTCAGCGTGGTGGCGGAGGCGAACAGGGCCGAGTCCGGGACGCCGAAGCGGGCCTCCCTGCCCTCCATGGCGGCGCCGATCGCCTGCGGAACCGTGCCGCCCGCGCTCTGCTCCGCCCAGGTGGTCACGGCCACGCTGACGGCGAACAGGGTCGCCATCACCGCCGCGATCGCGTAGCCCTGCCTGTTGTCGCCCACCATGCGGCCGAAGGTGCGCGGCAGGCAGGAGGCGATGAGCAGCAGCAGGAGGATCTGGATCCAGTTCGTCCAGGCCGTCGGGTTCTCGAACGGGTGGGCCGAGTTGGCGTTGAAGATGCCGCCGCCGTTGGTGCCCAGGTCCTTGATCGCCTCCTGCGACGCCGCAGCGGCCGGGGTGAGCGTCTGCTGCCCGCCCGTCAGCGTGGCCCAGGAGACATGGTCGCCGAAGGTCTGGATCGCGCCGCCGGCCACCAGCGCCAGCGCGGCCACGAAGGCGATGGGCAGCAGGATCCTGACGGTGCCGCGTACCAGGTCCACCCAGAAGTTGCCCAGGCTGTCGCTGCTGTTCCTGGCGAAGCCGCGCACCAGCGCGATCGCGACCGCCAGGCCGACGGCCGCCGAGAGGAAGTTCTGCACGGCCAGACCGGCCGTCTGCACGACGTGGCCCATCGTGGACTCGCCTGAGTACGCCTGCCAGTTCGTGTTCGTCACGAAGCTGACAGCGGTGTTCCAGGCCAGGTCGGGGGCCACCGGCTTCATGCCGAGGCTCAGCGGCAGGTGGTTCTGCAGGCGTTGCAGGCCGTACAGGAACAGGATCGAGACGACCGAGAACGCGAGCACGCTGCGCGCGTAGACGGCCCAGCGCTGCTCGCCGTCCGGCTTGACGCCTGCCAGCCGGTAGAACGCCAGCTCGGCCCGCGAGTGCCTGGTGCCGGTGTAGACGCGGTACATGTAGTCGCCGAGCGGCCGGTAGCAGATCGCCAGGGCGAGCAGGATCGAGGCGATGAACACGATCCCGGCCAGGGACGAGGACATCAGAAGCGCTCCGGGAAAAGCAGGGCCACGACCATGAGCACCACCAGGACGGCGGCCAGCGCCAGCCCCGCGGCGTTGACGGCGTTCACAGCCGCTCCACCGCCTTGACGGCCAGTCCCAGGACCACGAAGACCGCGATCACCAGGGCCAGGTAGACGACGTCCGCCATCCCCGCTCCTCACTTCCGGATATGTCCGGCCGTCCCGCTGAACGGCCCCATGACGAGCTAAGCGCGACATTTGGCGGGTTCTGCGAATCTTGACGGATTTCATACGCCAACTGCGTGAATGTTGACGAGATCCCTACGCGACCCGCTGCCCTGACTCGCGGGGTGACGACGGCCGGGGGAGTGGCCCGTGGATGTGCTAGGCTGAACGCAGTTGCAGTTGAGGTACCCATACGAACGTGTGCGCCTGACGGTATGTAACCTTCAGGCGTATTTTTGTTTGCCGGTCATCTCCGGATGGGCTCATTACGGCGACGCGGCGTCCGCACACGGCGGACACCGGCCCTGCCAACCAGAAGGAGATCGACATGGCTAACGGAACCGTGAAGTGGTTCAACGCGGAAAAGGGCTTCGGCTTCATCGAGCAGGACGGCGGCGGCGCCGACGTCTTCGCCCACTACTCCAACATCGTCTCCCAGGGCGGCTACCGCGAGCTGCGTGAGGGCCAGCGCGTGGCCTTCGACATCACCCAGGGACAGAAGGGCCCGCAGGCCGAGAACATCGTTCCCGCCTGACCCAGGGCACACCCGAGCCGGGGCTCGCACCTTCACTGGTGCGGGCCCCGGTTCGTTTGCGTGTCCGGCCGGGTCCGGTGGGCTGCGTTCACCGCCACACCAGCGGGTCAGGGTGCCGGTCGCTGTACGTGATCTCCCCTGCGCCGCCGGCAAACCTTACAGCTCGTTTGAAGCTTCGCGAAGAGGCACCGTAAGATGCCAACCGGCATTAGACGGACGAAAGGTTCCTCTGTGACGGATGCGTTCGAGGGCGAGATCGGAAGGCTCGCTGGTGAGATCAATCAGCAGTTGGCGCGTATTCGCGAGGCATACGAAGAACTCTCCGCCACGGAGCACACGGCATGTTCCACGGACGGGATGGTGAGCGTGACTGTTGGCCGCAACGGTCAGTTACGCGGCATCGAGCTGAGCCCCCGGGCGTATCGCACCCTGTCCCCCTCGCAGTTGGCCGACGCGATCATGCAGCAGGCCGGCAAAGCCACCGCCGCGGTCTCGGAGCAGAGCAAGCAGCTCTTGGAGCCACTCATGCCGGAGGGCATGCCGTACCAGGAGGTCTTCGGAGAGCGGGACATGCTCGACGCGTTCTTCCCCAGCCCCGTGAAGCCGGCCCCGTGAGCGGCTACTTCGTGCGGTTCGAGGCGCTGCGCCGACGGGCCAAGGCCTACGACCAGCTCGCGCACGACGCGGAGGAGGTGCGTGCCGACCTCCGCGCCGCCTTCGACCGGGACAGGAACACGCTCGGCCACGACATGTACGGCGCCGAACTGGCCAAGAAGCTGCCCGCGATCGAAAGCGGCATCTTCGACGCCCTGAAGACGCACATCGACGAGCTTGAGGGTGTCGCCTCAGGGCTGAACGTCAACGCCCGCACCTACGAGGGGACGGAGCCACCCTCCGTCGAGCGCAGCTGATCTTCCGTGGGCTTCGACGGGTTCCTCGTACCCGACTTCGCCAAGCCGTACATCGGCTGGGTGGTCGGCATGGACTGGCCGGAAGGGGACGAGGCCGGCTGCTTCCGGTTGGCCGACGCGTGCGTGAGCGCCGCGTACCGGCTCGTCGAGGGCACGGAGGCCGAGCAGCCGGGAAGCGCAGCCAAGATCGGCGCCGACTGGGACGGGGAGGCCCACCTCGCCTTCGCCGCCCACGTCAACACGGTGGTCGGCGGTCAGGTCGCCACGGTGGTCAAACGACTCGTGGAGGCCGCTGTCGCGCTCAACGGCGTGGGAGTGCAGATCCAGTACACCAAATACATGATCGAGATCACGGTCTGGCTGCTGATCGCGCAACTGGTGTATCTGCTGGGCGCGGCCCTGGCCAGTGGCGGGGCGAGTCTGGCGCTCATCCCACCACGTCTACAGATTGCCCGGATGACGGTCGCGCAGATCGCCAGGCAGTGCCTGCGCAACATGGCGCTGTTCGCCGGGATCGTGGCCGGCATGGACATGGGCGTCCAGATCCTGCAGATGGTGAAGGGCCGCAGAGACGAAATCGACGTTCCCCAGCTCGTGATCTCGGCGCTGACCGGTGGTGCCATGGGCGCGCTCATGGGGCTGCTCTCCGGCGGGCTGAACCGGCTGGCCTCGCAGGCCCTGCGGGCCGGCCTGACCAGGGCCGAGATGTCCACGGCCGAGAAGCTGCTGGCCGCGGCCAGCTCGTCCCTGTACGGGCAGGCCGCGCAGTATGCCGTGACCGGCGGGATCACGACCGCGGGGACCTTGTTGGCCCAGGGGAACTTCAGCTGGGACGTGCTGGCGAAGGGCATCACGTCCAGTGCGCTCGGTGCGGACGGGCAGCACCTGGCCGGGTCCCTGCCACATGGTGCCGACGCCTCGCCCTCGCCTCACCCGACCTCTCCGTCCGAACATCCTCCGTCCGAACATCCTCCGTCCGGCTCGGACGCCGGCCTCAAGCGCGTACCCGGGCCCGACGCTGAAACGATCCTGGCGGCGGTGCGACACAACCAGGAGGCCATCAGGTCGACTGCTTGGAAGGGCCCCGACGCGCTGTTCTCACAGGCCGAATTTCCCGCGCCTCGTCTGGCTTCCAACACGGAGATGCCGCAGCCTGTCGCGTACCCCTCTGCGGGGTTGCGGCCTGATGGTTCGCCGACCTGGAAGCGGCTTGAGGCGTCGGCCGGTATGGACAAGCCCGAGGTCCATCCACCTCGTACCGTCGAGATCGGCGCCATGGGCGAAACGGCCGTACACGACGTCAAGGTCCCGCGAGACTCGAGGGCGACGGCTCAGGCTGTGTCCGACGGCGTCCAAGGTGTCACCCCGCGGGAACGAGCTGCGATTCGCCACTGGCTGACGCAGGTGCTTTCCGACGGCAACCGCGAAACATGGACCGACCGCCTCCAAAGGGGCGTGGCGCTCGGCGTCGGTGGCGATGTCGTCTACCTCAAGCTGAGGCCGAGTGAGTTCAGGCACGTGGAGCACCCGAGCCTGGCGCCCGAGAAGCCGGTCGCCTTCGGCGGGGATGGTGTGGAGGGCAAGTCCTCGCGGGCCTCCTCCCTGGATCGGAGCGCGGGTCTGATGAGAGGGCTGTACCACTCGCCGGACGAGGCTGAGGCGAGCGCCCTGCCTCGTGCGGGCATCAGCAGTACGTTCCGCACGACCCACACGAATGGCATCGAGGTCATCAGCGGTCACAAGGCCGTTTCCCCGGTGCACGACTACTTCGCCGCGGGCATCTCCCTCGACATCTACCGCAACGGTGAAATGGTCACAGAAACCGCGGCAGTCCCCGAACTGTCAGTGACCCTCCCTTTCCCTCGGCAGTTCACCCGGGAAGGGCCGCTTCTGCCCGCCGACCACCCACCGCCGCTTCCCCGCCACGAGGTTCCGATCGGAGCTGAGCACAAGTTCCGTGATCACGGAATCTCCATCACCGGGATGGACGTCACGCCCCTTGTGCTGGAGGTGCAGCGTCGGGCGCTGTCGGCGGGTGTGCCCGCCGGTGAGGTGGTCAAGATCATTGAGCACCTCACGTCCACGGTGCTCAGCGAGCAGGGAATGAAGAACCGTAGCCAGTCGATGCTGTCGAGCGGGGCCGCCTCCGAGGCGGTCCGGTACAAGAGCTCCCCGCTGCGATCAGCGGAGGACTCTGTCCAGATCACCAGCCGGATCACGCGGATCGAGCCTGTCGACGGAAGCGGGCGGCCACCGATCGAGACGATGTTCCGGGACGACATGGGACGGCGCGAGAGCGAGGGGACGATACATCGGCAGGGCGCGAGCCTCAACGTTCATGCTGGTGGCAAGATAGGTGTGGCCCTGGGGAGCGGGTCGGAGGTCGTCGCCCGGGCCATTGGCGGGTTCGGCTTCGGAACGGACCATGTGGCGGGCACCAACAGGGCACACGGCAACCACACCGTCTTGACCCAGGTCCGTGACGTCACCATGTACGACGCCCACATGGTGCTGCGGGTCGAGACCGAGAAGATGGGCACGTTCGAGGTCGGGGTGAAGGCCGAGCTGCTCATACCGGCTCGCGACGCGCCCCGGATGGAGCAGGACATCTTCGGGCACGATCTCCGGCCGCCCGGCGAATTCAACGCAATCCAGCGGAAACTCGCCGATCTCCACCGGGAGGTGGACGACGTACGTAGGGAGCTCGTGCGGAGCGAACCGGATGGTGAAGATCCGGCCCGGGGCGAGCATCCGGACGGTGGCTACGACCCGCACGTGCTGGAGCCTGAGACGCTCGCGGCCGGGCGGGGCACAGGACTGGGCAGCGGCGTCCGCGTCCACTCCGAGACGCTCCTCTCCACGGAGATCCGCCGGGCTGTCGACGAGGCACTGCCCGACCTCCCGCAAGGGATCAGGCGGCAGATCATGCGGGACATCGAAAGCCGCTTCGGGGGCGTGGCCCTGGAAGCCGACCTGACGCATGCTCTACACGGGATCAGGTACGAGAAGACGATCGGCGGCTACACCGTCGAGATCTTGGCCGAGGGCTCTCTCGGCCGGCGGCACGAGGTCGGCTCGACCGAAATGACGGTGAACGAGCGCAGGATCACGTCGCAGACCAACACCAGCCAGCGGGAGACCTCTGTCGCAGGCCGTGGGGAGGTGCGTGGTGTCGCGCGCGCCGAGGTGAACGACGGGTTGAAGGTCGACCCGGTGAACCTGGCTCTCACCGGGAGCGGCACGAAGGCGGAGAGTGTCGGCTTCTCCGCCGGTAACACGAGGTACGACCGCACGGAGACCAGTGGCGGCTTCACCATCACGCGGGATCTCTCCTTCGACGTCAGGATGAGGACCTCGCGAAACGGCACAGAGGTGACGAACGCGTCGTGGGAGGTGCACGGCAGCAAGGCGGAGTTCCTCGTACCGTATGCCCACCTGCCGGAGGCGCCGGTGCTCGCGCAGGACGTCGCGCAGCTGGGACGTATCGAGTCGTCGACCGAGCCGCCCCGTGATGCATGGAGTCCTCGTGACGATGAGCTGTCCGCCATCGTCCGTCTGGGTGCCATGCCTGACCTGCCTCGGGCGGTGGCGGAGGCATATTCCAGGTGGGCGGGACTGCCGGTGCCTGCGGAGCGTCTGGACGTACCGCCCGTGTTCGAAACCGCCACTGACGTGATCAGGCTGGAAACCATGATCACATCTCACCCTGACGGCCTGTACTACACCGTCTCCGAGCGAGGGGGATCGCGGCACGATGTGCACGTGAAGGCGCACGTGGCCGGGTTGGAGCACGTCAAGTCGGAGAACGGAGTAGAGCTCGAAAGCTACTCGAACAGTAACTCGAGGATGACGAACAGCGAGCGCAGCAGGCAGTCCCTGGGCGGGCACGCCCGTACCGGTCTGCGCGTCACCCTCGGCAGCGATGGGGAGTCGGCGGGTCACACGCGAGGAGACGAGGAGCCCAGCGGAACCAAGCGAAAGGTCGTGGCGCGAGCGGGTGTGCATGGCACCTCGAAGCGGATGGCGCAGGAGAGCTCCTATCTGGGCGGCAGCGACGTAGCCCGGGTCACTTACGCAGATGGGAGCACCTCGCACTGGTACCGCGCGGACCTGGTTCTGGAGGTGACACCGACCAGAACCAGCGGGGAAACGGTCGAACGGGGCCCGACCACGTACGTCCGGGTGCAGGAGATCATGGACCTCGTCCTTCCGGACGAGGTGGCACGCCGTCACGGACTGGACGGCCCGGAGGCGGTGGAGCCCGCCCAGCAGGCGGGGGACACGGCCCGCGCCTACGCCGCGCCCGAGGCGGCGATGAACACCGCCTCCGTTCAGCATCTCGACGCGCATGCCGTACTCCCGAAGATCGTCGAGATGCTCCGCGACGATGGCCTTCTCTTCCCGGAGCAGGAGTTCACGAACCACCCAGTGGCGGAGCACCTGCGAGGCCACTACGGCCAGGGCGCGCTCGGTACGAAATTGGGGGAGCTTCGCGGAAACGGAGTGTCATCCTGGCTGTTCGTCACAGATGAACACGGCCGAGTCACCGAACGCGTGGGTATCCGGGTCACCGCCGAGATCGGTGACGGAGTACACGTCGGTGAGCGTCCTGACACCGGCCTGATGCTCCGCAGCGAGCGCCTCGGTGGCGACTTGAGGGTGCGCGAAGTGGGCTCGGACCACGGCGCGGAGGTGCTCGCGCGCTACCTGCAGTCTTCGGACGGCGATCTCAGGGGAGGCGAAGCTGGGTACGCGAACCATCGCGACTCCCACACCGCGGACGCGCAGGGAACAGCTGTGAAAGAGATCAACCGTTACCAGACACGCGAAGCCCCGCAGGAGTTCAGGCATCCGGTCGCCTACGAGATCACGCTTGAGCGCGTCCCGGTCCGCCCTGTCCTGGAACCCATGCAGAGCGCGGCCCGCAGGATGGTGCTCAAGGTGGGCGAGGTAACCGGACACGACGGAGCCGGGAGGCTCTTCGACAGGCATGTCGGGGTCGTCTCGACGTCCAGAGCGGTCGCGAACGGCGGGCTCGGCGTGTTGGTGCCGGGACACCTCACCACGGAGGTGCCGCAGGGCACCCCGGTCGCGGCGCCTACGCCGGTCGTCGCCGCGGACCCGCGATGGGCGGAGACGGCAGGGCCCAACGCCATGTCCACCACCCTGAGGGAGGGTGTCCCCAAGGGAGACGTCAGCCAGGTCGCGTTCCCGGCCGCCACACTGGTGGAGCAATGGGCGCCGATGGCCGCGGTACCGCCGAAGCTCCGGGCGGAGGTGCCCTCGCTGGCCGACCGGCCCAACGGATTCGAGCTCTCCAGCCCGGCCGGCATGTCCCTTGCCGAGGTCACCAAGGAAAGGACCATGCGCGCCCATCTGCAGCAGTTGCTCGCGCATGACTACGAGATTCCCGGGATCGGCAAGGTGGGGATCGACGTCAACGGGGCCCACGAGATCACCAGCGCGCTGGTCAAGCAACGCGTCTACGCGCAGACCATGACCACCAGCGGGCACGGCCAGGAGCGTGGCCGGGGCCAGGGGGTCCGAGGAGGCGGGTCCGCCGGATCGACCGATGGGAATCTGGGCTTCGGCGGCATCGGTGGCAGCACCAAGACGGCGGACGAAGCCGGATCGCGGAACGCCGACATCATCGAACGCAACTTCCTGGAGAAGCAGCACGAGAACACGTATCTCGAATTGGACATCTCCATCGTGCTCCATGGCAAGGGCACGCCTCTGGTGGTGGACGTTCCCGGCGGCCTCTACCTGAGGCTCACCCCTGAAGGGCTCGCCGAGTTCGACGCCGCGCATCCCGGGATGATCACGCGCTGAACCTCACCCGCGCCCACCTGACCGCGCTGCTCGACGTGCTGGGCGGCAGGTCAGCGCGATTACGGTACGACTGTGAGGCTGCGGTGCAAACCGGTGATGTGTAGCAGCCTGGTCATGTGCGGGCGCGGCGCCCGCAGGGCGAGCGCGACTCCCCGCGAACGGGCCTGGCGTTGAATGTCGACCAGGACCCCCAGGCCGGAGGCGTCGCAGAACGACACCGAGGACACGTCCACGACGAGCCGGCCGCCCTCGCCGGGCAGGGCGCGCAGCAGCCGCCGCCGGAGGGCTTCGCCGGTGAAGATGTCGATCTCGCCGGTCAGGTACACGATGGTGGTCACCGGACCGGCTCTGCCCGGACGAGCCGGCGAGAAGATGCGCATGGAAGCCTCCTGTCACAGCACAGAGAACACGTGTGGGACGCCCGGCGGCCACCCAGGCCACGGGCCGGCGGCTAGCGACCGCGGGCGGCGTCGGGTGGGACGATCCGCAGGAGAGGCGTGCACGCCGATGCGCAGCGTGGTGCGCCCGCGCCGCTGAGCGGGTCGTGAGCAGTGAGAAGCGCCGGCGGCATGATCGCCTGCCCGTCCAAGCCCCTCATGCACGGGGCCCCAAGTGTTCTATCGCCGTGGGCGACGCCGGCCCACTGCCAACGCACAAGAAAGTCCTCGGTAGCCCGAGTCTACTCCGGTCCGTCCGCCGTGCGCGGCTGCCCCGGCGTCTGCGCAGGTCATGGCGTCGTGTTCGTTCTTGACCCGGCCCCGCCGGTGGTGGTGGGCCGCGACGCCGCGCGAGCCGCCGGGGTGTGCCGGCAGGTCAGCGCGGTCATGGCGAGCACGCCGAGGGCGCACGCGATGGGCACGGCCAGCCCCGCCCGCGCGGCCGGCCCCCACCCCGACTCCAGCGAGCCCAGCAGGACCGTCCCGGTGAGCGTGCCGCCGAGCACGCCCCCTGTCTCCTGTACGGTCCCCAGCACGCCCGCCGCCGCCCCGGCCAGCGCCGGCCTTACCCGGGCCAGCGCGGTGGACAGCAACGGCGGCATGAGCAGCCCCATCCCGCCGCCCGTCACGAGCAGCGCTCCGGCGATCTGCCACGCCACCGCCCCGCCCCCGGAGGCGGCGCCGGCGTGTCCGGCCACGGCGTGGTCGAGCAGGAGCAGCCCGAGCAGCAGCACGGCGGCTCCGGCCATGGGCAGCCGCGCTCCCAGGCGCCCGGCCATGGCCGCCCCCCGCGCGGAGGCGGCCAGGAACCCGCCGTTGAGCGCCGTGCACACCGCCCCGGCCGCCGCGGGCCCGAGCCCGAGCCCTTCCTGGAGGTACAGCGCCAGCACGAACGACAGCCCCGCCGAGCCGCCGAACAGCAGCGCCACCGCCACCAGCCCGCCCGCGAACCCCTTCTCCCGGAACACGCCGAGGTCCAGCAGCGGCTGCCGCCCCGCCGCGGCGAGACGGCGCTGCCGGTGCGCGAACGCCCAGAGCAGGGGAGCCGAGGCGGCCAGGCACAGCCATGTCCACGCCGGCCAGCCGTGCTCGCGCCCCTGAGCCAGCGGCAGGACGACCGCCACCAGCCCGGCGGCGACCAGCCCCGCCCCGGCCACGTCCAGCCCCCGCCCGGCGCCGGCCGTGGGCCCGTCCTCCGGTCGGACAGGCGGTGCGGAGGGGAGGACGCGCGCGGTCGCCACGAGGGCGGCCAGGCCCAGGGGCACGTTGACCAGGAAGCAGGCCCGCCAGCCCAGCCCCCACGGGTCCGCCGCGATCAGCAGCCCGCCGATCACCTGCCCGCTGACGCCCGCCAGCCCCACCGCCGTGCCGTACCAGCCGAAGGCCCTGGCCCGGTCCGCCCCCTGGTACAGGCCGCCGAGCAGGGCCAGTACCTGCGGGGCGAGCAGCGCCGCGGCCACCCCCTGCACGGCCCTGGCCTGCACCAGGACCCAGGCGGCCGGCGCGGCCCCGCACGCGGCCGAGGCGAGCGTGAACAGCGCCAGGCCCGCCGAGAAGACCCGGCGCGGCCCGTACAGGTCGCCGAGCCTGCCGGAGACGACCAGCCCGGCGGCGTACGCCAGCCCGTAGGCGGCGATCACGAGCTGGGCCTCGGAGCCGTCGGCGTGCAGCCCGGTCCTGATCGAGGGGACGGCCACGTTGGCGATGAAGAAGTCCAGCGTCGTCATGAAGACGGCGACCAGCACGACGGGCAGTGCCCACCAGCGGTTCGGGGCGGCGGCCATGAGGGTGGCTCCAGGGGAGGGAGGGACGGACGGTGCGGTGGGAGAACACCGCGCCCGTCCGGTCGGTTGACCTCACCCTGGCGACGACCGGTTATGAACCCCTGCTGACCGGCTACGGACGGCGTTACGGAAATCTCACGCCGGGTCCGCCCCGCGCACCTGAGCTCACCCCGTGGCGACTTTGACGTTCTTCATCGTGAAGTGCGAGGTGACGTTCCTGATCCGCGGGATGGTCATGACATGACGGCTGAGGAAGGCCTCGTAGGCGGCCAGGTCGGCGACGGCCACGCGGGCGAAGTAGTCGGGACTGCCGAACAGCCGGCGCAGCTCGACGACCGCCTCGGCCCGCGCCAACGTCTGCTCGAAGTGCTCGACGGTCTCGGCGTCCTGGGTGTCGAGGGTGAGGTCGACCAGGACCTCGAACGAGCGGCCCACGGAGGCGGGGTCGATGACCGCCCGGTAGCCGCGGATGACGCCCTCGGCCTCCAGCCGCTGCACGCGCCGCAGGCACGGCCCGGGGGTGAGCCCGACCCGCGTGGCCAGCTCGACGTTCGTCAGCCGTCCGTTCCGCTCCAGCTCGGCGATAATTGCTCTGTCCACCGCATCCATGTCTCGAACATTGCCGTAGCCGCTCGCTTGAGCGCAATACTCGCAACCACATGGCGAGGGTTCTGCGAGACCATAGAGGGGTGCAATCGAACGTTCGGCCCCATATCGCCACACCTGCGCTCAGCTGCGCTCCGATCACCCGGAGGCAGCAGATCGTCGCAGGAGTGCGCGACTCGTTCTCCGCAGGTCTGGGGATCTTCCCGCTCGGCATCGCCCTCGGCCTGCTGATCCTCCAGGCCGGCCTGCCCTGGTGGTTGACCCCCGCCCTGTCACTGGCCGCGTTCGCCGGATCCCTCGAACTCCTGCTGGTGGGCATGATCGCGAGCGTCACGCCGCTCGCCGCCGTCGCGCTGACCGTTCTGGTGGTCAACTTCCGGCACGTCTTCTACGCCTTCTCCTTCCCTCTGCACCTGGTCAGGGGCCGGTTGGCGAAGGCGTACTCCATCTACGCGATGATCGACGAGGCCTACGCCGTCAGCGCCTCGCTGCCCGCGGCGGAGCGCTCGGCGCCGCGGCTGCTGGCGATGCAGCTCTCCTCCCAGGCCTACTGGGTGGGCGGCGGGCTGGTCGGCGTCGCCATCGGCACGGCGCTGCCCGCGCCGGTCAAGGGGCTGGAATTCGCGCTGTGCGCCCTGTTCACCGTGCTCACGCTGGACGCCTTCCGCTCCCGCCGTGAGATCGCCCCGGCACTGCTCGCGGGCGCCAGCGTGACCGTCGCCCTCATCGTCACTCCGGGCGCCGCCATGTTCACCGCGCTGCTGCTGTTCGTCGCCCTGCTGCTGGCCCGCCACGCGCTCACCACCCGCCGCCCGGCGCAGGAGCCCGTCCGGCAGCCCGCCCAGGAGCCCACCCCGGAGACCGTCGATGCCTAGCATCTCCTATCTCGTCGCCGTCCTGGCGATCGTCTTCACCATCACCTTCGCCCTGCGCGCCGTCCCCTTCGCCCTGCTGCGCACCTTGCACAGCTCCGCCGTCGTGCGGAACCTGGCCGTGTGGATGCCGGTGGGCATCCTCGCGATCCTCGCGGTGACCGCCCTGCACGGCACCGTCTCCGCCGAACCACGCGCGATGCCGTACGCGCTGCTCGCGGTCGCCGTCACCGCGGGCGTGCACCTCGCCTTCGGCCGCCGCACGATCCTGAGCGTCGGGATCGGCACCGCCGTCTACGTCGTCCTCGTCAACGCCTTCTGAATTCATGGTCATGTGCGTTGAGCCCCACCGTCCTCGGCCATAGGGTGGAGGACGCTCCGGAGCTGGACGCCGGGCTGGCGGAGCGACGAGGAGGCCTCATGCCCGCAGAGCCCGTCAGCTTTCCCGCAGTACGCCACGAAACGCGCACCCTGATGGACGTGGTGCGGCGATGACGGCCGACCTCGGGCCCGCGACGGACGCCCTCGCCGCGATCATCCGGAGCCTGCCCGGCGACCGGCTCTCCGCCCCGACGCCCTCCGGTGGCATCACCGTGGCCGAGCTGCTCGACCACATCGACGGTCTCTGCGTGGCGTTCACCGCCGCCGCCACCAAGACGCCGCTGGAGGACGGCGGCCGTGCCCGGACGCCCGACGCGTCGCGGCTGGGCGACGACTGGCGTGACCGCATCCCGGCCCGCCTCGACGAGCTGGCCCGAGCGTGGCGGGCTCCGTCGGCGTGGAGCGGGACGGCGGAGGTGGGCGGCGGCCGGATGCCGGCCGAGGTCGCCGGGGCCGCCGCCGTCGACGAGGTCGTCATCCACGGCTGGGACGTGGCCGTCGCCACGGGGCAGCCCTACCCCGGCGAGGAGCCCGCACTGGCGGAGGCCCTGCGGGAGGCGTACACGTGGGTGAGCGCCGTCGCCGCCGGATCTCCGCAGGGCAGTCCCGGCCTGTTCGGGCCGCCGGTGCCCGTACCCGGCGACGCCCCACTCATGGACCGGCTGCTCGGCCTCACCGGCCGCGACCCCGCCTGGACGCCGCCCGCCCCCTGACGAGGGGTACGGTCTCCCTCCCAAAAGTCATCCGGGAAGGGCCCCGGGCAGGCCGAGGAGGGCGGCGTGCTCCGGGCCGAGGAACGAGGTGATCGCGGCGATGGCGTCACCGCGGACGGTCAGCACGTTCAACGACCACGCCCGGTACGGCCCGGTGCCGCCGTTGCGCAGGTAGGAGGCCACGGCGGGCTGGCCGTTCGCGCTGGTCGTCAGGTGCCGCCACGAGCCGCAGCGGGTCAGCGGGACCTGGACGGCGAAGTCCATGACCGCCTCGACGCCCCGGTACCAGTGGGGGAGCGGCGGCATCGACCAGGTGACGTCCTCGGTGAGCAGCGCCGCCAGGGCCGCGGCGTCACCGCGTTCCATCGCGGCCGCGTACCCGGCGACCAGGTCGCGCAGCCGCGCGTCGCCGAGCTTGCGCACGGCCTGCCGCTGGCTCTGGGCCGGCACCCGGTCGGCGATGACCTTGCGGGCCCGGGCCAGCGCCGAGTTGACCGACGTGGTCGAGGTCCGCATCGTGGCGGCGATCTCGGCGGCGGACAGGCCCAGCACCTCGAACAGCAGCAGCGCCGCCCGCTGGTTGCCCGGCAGGTGCTGCAGGGCCGCGACGAACGCCAGCTCGACGGCCTCGCGCTGCTCGTAACGGGCGTCGGGACCGAGCGGGCCGTCGCCCAGCGCCGCGTCGGGGTAGGGGCCGAGCCAGGCCACGTCGTCACGCGGGGCGGCGTCCACGACGGTGTGGTCGCTGGAGGGGCCGAGGTCGACGGGCAGCGCCCGCCTGCCGCGCGCCTCGATCGTGTCCAGGCAGGCGCGGGTGGCGACGGCGTACAGCCAGGAGCGCAGCGAGCCGCGGGCCTCGAAACGGGAGAGCCCCCGCCAGGCGCGCAGCAGCGCCTCCTGAAGGGCGTCGTCGGCGTCGTGCGCGGAGCCGAGCATGCGGTAGCAGTGCGCGTGCAGCTCCCGGCGCAGCGGCTCCACGAGCCGGCCGAACGCGTCGCCGTCCCCCTGCCGGGCACATGTCAGGTCATCTGCGGAAACCTCGCTCACGAGCCACGATTCTGCCTCATCCAGGGGAGCCCCCCGCGACGCGCCGCACCACTCGTGGTGGGCGAAAGAAGTTCGGCGAATCGGCTCGCCGAACGTCGTCAACGGGCGTAGCCGTTCGTACAGAGAGCGGGAACGGTGAGAGGCATCGGCCCGGAGCGAGGGGAGCGAGCGGATGAGCATCGTCATCACCGGCGTCAGGACCATCGGGGTTCCCGTGGCCGACCAGGACCGCGCCGTCGAGTTCTACGTGGGCCTGCTGGGCCTGGAGAAGCGCGTGGACGTCCCTGTGGGGCGGCTCGGCGGGCGCTGGATCGAGGTGGCGCCTCCGGGCTCGGCGACGACGATCGCCCTGGTCCCGGCGGGCGAGCGTACGAGCACCGGGGTCGAGACCGGGATCCGTCTCACGACGGCGGACGCCGCGTCCCTCCACGAGGAGCTGGCCGCGCACGGTGTCGCGGTCGGCGAGCTGCTGCGGTGGGAGGGCATCCCGCCGATGTTCGCCTTCCGAGACGCGGACGGCAACGGCCTCGAGATCGTCCAGTGAACGGGAAAGGACCCACGATGGCGGACACCGGACGGCTCCATGACGAGCCGCAGGCGCTGGACCAGGAGTTCACCGCGACGCTGCAGAAGAGCCCGGCCAAGGGCGGCCACACCTACGTCGTCTGGCCCGAGTCGGCCGGGTTCTTCGGGACCCGGGGTCTGGTGAAGGTACGGGCGACGATCGACGGTCACCCGTTCGAGAGCTCGTTCATGGCCATGGGCGGCGGCATTCACAAGCTGCCGGTCCGTGCCGAGGTCCGCCGCGCGATCGGCAAGGATGCGGGCGACATCGTCACCGTCCGCCTGCTGAGCCGTACCCGGTGACGGCCTCAGCCGTCCTGACGCGGCAGGCCGGGGGCGGCGTCCGACGGGGCCGGGCGGCCCCGCAGGCGCCGCAGGGCGAGCAGCCCGCCGACGCCGGGGACGACGGCGCGCCACCGCGCTCCGGAGCCGGCGGCGGCCGGCGCCATCGAGACCGCGCCGATGACGACCAGGTACGACATGCCGTGCAGCGGCCCGCCGAACGTGGTGATCGCCTCGGCGTGGACGGTGAGCAGGTTGACCAGCAGCGTCGCCAGGGAGAGCGCCTCGACGCCGGACGCGAGACGCAGCACGCGCAGGTGCGCCGCGCTCATCCCGGCAGCGCCGGCCGGGGTCGCGCTCATCGGCCCGAGCCAGGGCGGACGATCATGATGATGACGACGACGGCCCACGCCAGGTTGTAGACACCGGCGAGCATGGACAGCGTGCGCAGCGCCCGGCCGTCGCCGGGGGCGCGGAGAGCCTCGCGCTGGCGCGGGTGGATCTGCGTGGCCAGCAGGCCGCCCGCGACGGCTGTGAGCAGCATGGACACGGTGATCCAGATCTCGCCCATCCGTCCCTGGAGGGTCGCCAGGGCGATCCCGGCCAGGGGCACGATCAGCCCGAAGGCGGCGTAGCCCCCGGTGACGCGGTGCAGCGCGACAGCCACCGCGCGGTTGCGCACCTCTGGCTCCGCCCCCTCCGAGTCCGCCCCCACCGAGTCCGCCCCTCCGGTGCCCGCAGGGACGGCGACGGCGATCGGCGCGTACCGAGGGAACAGGCTCACGGCGACGGCCGACCCTCCGACGAAGACGATGCTCGCGAGCACGTGCACCGACAACAGGACATGTTCCATGGGCGTTCCTTCCTACCTTCAGCTTGCCTGAAGCTTAGTCGAAGCTTCAGGCACCCTGAAGGTCGGGAGTGGCGCGTCCGGGGTCGCCTCGCCCGGCCGTGACCGGCACTGGGCATGTACGGAGCCGACTGTCTGGCTCCGGGCGCGTGCCTCAGGGGTTCTGGAAGGTCACTTCCGGGTTGGTGGGGGAGGGACCGTCCAGCAGGGTCTGGTGCTCGCTGTTGAGGTGCTGGTCGAAGAAGGCGCCCACGTACGCGGTGGTGATCTCGCCCGACCGCTGGCCCGACAGGGGCGCGGCAGGGTCGGTGATCCCGGCCTGCCCGCCCAGGATGGGCAGGTCGATGAAGGTGAAGTGGCCGGAGTCGGCCACGGTCAGCCAGCGCTTCCAGCCGTCCAGGCGTCGCCAGTCCCGCGGCCAGGTGGCGTCGGCGGAGCCGGGCGAGTGCTGGGCCTTGGTGCCGAGCATGAGGAACGGCCGTTCGCCGAGGCCGGAGACCGGGACCGGGGCGAAGAACGAGCCGTCCAGGTTCACCCCGGCGCTGACGCGCTGATCGGTGGCCATGACGCTCGCTGCGGCGTTGCCGCCGAGCGAGTGGCCGGCGGCGCCGATCCGGCGCGGGTCGATCATGCGCGAGCGCTTCCAGGCGGGCGCGGACCGTGCGGGGTGGGTCAGCCGGTCGATGACGAAGGACAGATCGGCTGCCCGGTTGACCGCGGCCTTGGCCATCAGCGCCTTCTCCGCCTCATCGGAGGGGGCCTTCTCCACCGTCTCGCATGCGACGCAGGTCAGGGTGCGGCCGCCGGGAAAGGTCGTGCCGAACGACTCGTAGGCGTGATCCACGAGGGCGACGACGTAGCCCTTGGAGGCGAGGTCTTCGGCGAGCGTGGTCAGGGTGGCGCGGTTGAGGGAGAATCCCGGGGAAAGCACCACCAGGGGGTGCCTGCCGCCGACGGGGCGGGCGCCCACGTGTGCGTTCGTGCTGACACCGGCGAGTTGCTCGGCCTTGAAGACGGTGTCCAGTTTCTGCCCCTTGAGGAGGAGGCGAGCCTCGTCCACGGTCATGTACGGCGCGGCGCTCCCACCGGCGCGAGCCGGGTAGTACATCGACACCATCAACTCGCGTGCGCCGGCTGCGGGCATCCACGGGTCGCGGCGGCCGACGTCGACGAGATGCAGGGTGTCGCGCCCGACTTCGTACTGGCCCGTGGGGCGAGGGATCGCGAAGCGCACGTCGGAGGTCCCCGTGGAGGAGGCGGCTGCGGGCAAGGACGTCGAGGCGGCCGCCGCGGCCGACACCGGGAGGGCCAGTGCCAAGGCGAGGAGGAGGGCTGCGGGGTTGCGTCGAGTTCTGATCATGTGCAGCACTGTAGGAATGACGGCGCCATGCCCGACATGCCCGAAAGGCCGGGTCGAGCCCTTACTTTCGTCAGGGTCGGGGCGGGCCGGGCAGCGGTGACTGCGGTGGCGTGTCGGCGTCGGGTCACCACTGGGTGATGAGCGGCTTGTCCGGTTCGTGCTGCCGCCAGGCTTCGGTGAGCCGGGCGAGGCGGGTGGGGGCGGCGATGCCGCGCACGGTTGCGATCCTGCCGTTGGTGATGTCGAATGTCACGGCCCCGACGACCTGGTCGCCGGGCACGAAGAGGATGGCGGGGGCGCGGTTGACGAGCGCGTAGTGGACGGCGGACGTGCCGCCGGCAAGTCGCCGTTTCGCGGGTGTGGGTTTGAAGCCGGCCCGGACGATGGCGGCGATGCGCTGCGGAGTGTCGTACCGCAGCAGCCTCTCGGTCAGGCCGGCGCCGTCGGAGATCGCGGTCGCGTCGTCGGTGAGCAGCTCCACCAGCCGTTCGGTGCGGCCCGAGGAGGCAGCGGCGAGGAATTCCTCGACGATCCTGCGGGCCGATGTGGGGTCGATCTCGCCGCCGCCGCGGCGTGCGGCGGTGATGCGGCGCCTGGCCCGGTGGAGGTGCTGCTGGCTTGCGGACTCGGTGATGTCGAGGATCTCGGCGATCTCGGCGTGGCTGTAGGAGAACGCTTCGCGCAGGAGGTAGACGGCCCGTTCGTGGGGTGACAGGCGCTCCATGAGAGTCAGCACGGCCAGGGAGACCGATTCACGCTGCTCGAAGGTGCCGGCCGGGCCGAGCATCGGGTCGCCGTCGAGGAGCGGTTCGGGCAGCCAGGCGCCGACGGTGCGTTCGCGGCGAGCCTGTGCCGAGCGGAGCCGGTCGAGGCACAGGTTGGTGACAACCTTCGTCAGCCATGCTTCCGGCACCTTGATCCGCTGCCGGTCGGCGGCCTGCCAGTGCAGGAACGCATCCTGCACGGCGTCTTCGGCGTCGGCTGCCGAGCCCAGCAGCCGGTAGGCCAGTGAGGCCAGCCGGTTCCGGCTGGCCTCGAACCGACCGGTGTCGAAGCGATCAGTGGCGGTGGCGTCCATGCGGATCAACCCTGGGAGGCGGTCAGGCGACCGCTTTCTCGGCGGCCGCGTCCGGCGTGAAGGCGGTCGCCTTCTCGGGGGACGCGCCCGGCGTGGCGGCCAGGCGGCGCCTGCGCTTGGGCAGGCCGAAGGTCGGGTGCGAGTTGGCCCACAGCGAGACCTTGAGGATGCCCGCCTTGATCCGCGCGGCCTTCCGGCCACCCACGTACTTCGGCCTTGCCTGCCCTTCGTCGTCGACCATCTGCAGGATCCCGTCCCGCCGCCCGAGGCTGATGTGGTTGTAGGAGTAGACCAGCTTGGTGTGTGGGACCTTGCGGCCAGTCAGGTGTCCCACGATCGCGGCGATCGCCTGCCCGCCGGTGAAGCCGGCCGAAGCGCAGGACATCGGCAGCGGCCGGCCGTTGTCGCCGATGGCGTAGGCGCTGTCACCGGCGGCGTAGACGTTCGGGTGCGAGACCGACCGCATGGTGCGATCGACCACGATCTGCCCGTTCTCGGTGACCTCCAGCCCGCCGGCGGCGGCGATGGGGCTGACCGCGAACCCGGCCGTCCACACGGTCGCGTCGGACGCCGGGGCGGTGCCGTCGGCGCACAGCACCCCCGTCGCCTCGACGGCCTCGACGCTGGTGTGCTCCAGGACGGTGACGCCCAGCCGGTCACAGGCCTGACGCAGGTGGCCGCGGGCTGCGGCGGAGAGCCGGGCGCCCAGCTCGCCGCGGGCGATGAGCGCCACTGACAGGCCGGGCCGGGATTCGGCGATCTCGGTGGCGGTCTCGATGCCGGTCAACCCGTCGCCGACGACCACCACGCTCCCGCCTTCACCTTGCCTGTCCAGGTTGTCCAGGCGCTCGCGCAGGCGCAGCGCCGAGGGCCGGGCGGCGACATCGAAGGCGTGCTCTGCCACGCCGGGGACGCCCTGGCCGGCGCCGTGGCTGCCGAGCGCGTAGACAAGGGTGTCGTAGCCGAGCTCGCCGCCGCCGTCAGTGTCGGCCACGGCGACGACCTGGCGCTCGGGGTCGACGTCGGTGACCCGGGCCAGGCGCAGCCGTATGCCCGTGCCCGCGAAGACGTCGGCGAGCTTCTGAGCCTCGATCTCCCGGCCGGCCGCCAACTGGTGCAGCCGCAGCCGCTCGACGAAGTGCGGCACCGCGTTGACCACGGTGATCTCGGTGTCCGCCCGGGACAGCCGGCGGGCCAGGTTCCCGGCCACGTAGGCCCCGGCATAGCCGGCGCCGAGGACGACGATGCGGTGCTTCATGTGGTGCTCCTGTCGGTTCGCTTGCTCCCGCTGAGTTGAGCGGAACGGCGCCCCGATTGCTGACAGGAACTGCATGTGGCATGGGTCACAGAACGGGAGGAGTGCCGTCCGACGACGCTCGCGACGCCGAGGCGGCGTGGCGATTGTGGGGGCGCCTGGTGTCGACGTTGGACGTCAGGGTCTTGAGAAGGCTGGGTAGCCCTGCCACTGTTTCGGCGGGCAGGCCGGCGAGGGTCTCCTCCGCCAGGGCGCACCATAGCCGCTTGACCTCCTCGGTCAGGGATCTGCCTCCGTCGGTGAGTTCGACGACGGTGGCGCGCTGGTCATCGGGGGCGGGGCTGCGCCGGATGTGACCGGCCGCTTCGAGCTTGCGGGCCATGAGTGTGACGCTGGGCCGCTCGACGCAGAGCGCCTCGCTGAGCTGGGCCTGGATCATCGGGCCGGTACGGGCGAGTTCGAGCAGGAGCGCCTCCTGGCCGGGGTGCAGCCCGAGGGGGGCCAGCAGTTCGGCGGCCCTGGCCCGGTGACGCAGGGTCAGCAGACGGATGGCCTGGTTGATGGTGTCGGCTTGGTCGAAGTCCACGGACGCTCCCCTTGACAAGTTCGTTAGGCGCATAACTATTATGCGGATAACGTTATTCGCATAACTAATCCTACGCAACCATCAGGAGCCGACATGACCGCGAAGGTCGCCGTCATCTACTACAGCGCGACGGGCACCGTGCACGCCCTCGCCCAGGCCGTTGCCGAAGGCGCCGCCTCGACCGGGGCCCAGGTGCGGCTGCGGCGGGTCGCCGAGCTGGCGCCCGACAGCGCCATCGACCAGAACCCGCAGTGGCGGCGGCACGCCGACGCGACCACGTCGATCACCCAGGCGACCGTCGAGGACCTGGCCTGGGCCGACGCGTTCGCGTTCGGGACGCCGACGCGGTTCGGCGCGCCGGCCGCGCAGCTCAAGCAGTTCATCGACGAGGCCGGCGGGCTGTGGCAGGAAGGCGGCCTGGCCGACAAGCCGGTGACGGCCTTCACCTCGGCGTACAACCGGCACGGCGGCAGCGAGGCCACGATCCTGTCGCTGGGCAACGTCTTCTACCACTGGGGCGCGCTGATCGTCCCGCCCGGGTTCACCGACCCCGCCGTGTACGCCGCGGGCGGCAACCCCTACGGCGTCTCCGCCGTGACCGGACCGACCGGAGACGACCTCAAGGGCGCGGCGCTGGACGCCGCCCGCTACCAGGGACAGCGGCTGGCCCGGACCGCGATCCGGCTGCTGGCGGGCAGCGGCGTCACCGGCACCGACGGGGACGGGGACGGGGACACCCGCGCGGCCGAGTCCGCAACCACCCTCCGGACCGCGTGAGTGGCGCCGTCACCTCGACCGAATCCCGCCCTCAGGAGACTTTTGTGACCTCGCGACTTTCCGCGTCCCCCGTGATCAGGGACCAGGCCGGAACACGTACCGGCCCCGAGTGGCTGATCCTGGCGCTGGTGTGCGCCTGCCAGTTCATGGTGATCCTGGACTCCTCCATCGTGAACGTCGCGCTGCCCTCGATCGACCGGGATCTCGGCTTCGCACCCGCCGGCCTGGCCTGGGTGGTGAACGGCTACCTGCTCACCTTCGCCGGCTTCATGCTGCTGGGCGGCCGAGCCGCCGACCTGTTCGGCCAGCGCCGTATCCTGACCGGCGGACTGGTGCTGTTCAGCGCCGCAAGCCTGGTCGCCGGCCTGGCGACCCTTCCCGAGGTCCTGGTGGCCGCCCGCGTCGCACAAGGCGTGGGAGCCGCGTTGCTCGCCCCGGCGACGCTGGCCGTGATCAACACCAGCTTCACCGAGGGCCGCCGGCGCGCCCGCGCGTTCGGCGCGTGGTCGGCCGCGGGCGGTGTCGGCGGAATGGCCGGCGCCGTCGCGGGCGGCGCCCTCACCACCGGCCTGTCCTGGCGGTGGGTCTTCCTGATCAACGTGCCGATCGGCGTGGCACTGATCGCCGCAGCCATGAGGGCGCTGCCCAGCACTCGAACCGCCCGACGGGAGACCCTCGACATCGTCGGCGCGGTCACCGGCACGGCAGGGCTGGCCGCGCTGATCTACGGGATCATGCACAGCACCGACCACGGCTGGACGTCCGCGCCGGTCCTGGTGCCGGCCGTGGCCGGCTTGCTCCTGCTCGCCGTCTTCACCGTGGTGGAGGCACGTTTCGCCACCCACCCGATGATGCCCCTGCGGCTGCTACGCATCCGCGGGGTGGCCGTCGGCAACGCCATGCTGCTGCTGTTCGGCGGGACAGGCATCGCGATGTGGTACTTCACCTCGCTGTTCCTGCAGAACGTCCTCGGCTACGGCGCGCTTCAAGCCGGGCTCGGGCAGACCCCCGCGGCGGTGATGTTCATGGTGATCGCGCGATCGGCCGCCGCCCTGCTGCCACGCACCGGCGTACGGCCCCTGATCCTGGCCGGCAGCGCCTGCTTCCTGGCCGGGTTCGGCTGGCTCGCCCAGGCCCAGAGCGACAGCGGCTACCTCGTCGGCATCCTCGGACCCACCCTGCTCATCGCCACCGGCATCGGACTGACCTTCCCCACCCTCATGGCCGCCACCACCGCCGACGTACCCGACCGCGACGCGGGAGCCATCGGCGGCCTGGCCCAGACCGCCGGCCAGGCAGGCGGATCGCTGGGCCTGGCGGTGCTCGCCACCGCCGCCACCCAGACGGCGGCCGGCGGAAGCTCCCCGGTCGCCCTCGCCGCCGGCTACGACCGCGTCTTCCTGATCGCGGCCGGACTCGGACTGGCCATCGCAGCGACCAGCCTGCTGCTGCCCCGGCGCCGGCCCACGACGCCCAACTGAACGAAGGCCCCCGTACCGGCTGGAGCCTCTCAACGATGAGAGCGGAGGTTCTGCTGGTCCAGCCAGGTGGAGATCGCCGCGGCGATCGCTTCAGGCTGGTCTTCGGTGGCGTGGTGACCGGCTGGACCGCAGTGTTCGATCTGGAGGCCGGCGATGTGGTCCTTGCACCAGGCGGCGACCTCCGGGGTGACGAGGAGGGTTGGTGAGGAGTCGAAGGTGAGCAGGAGTTTGGGGACGTCCTGGCTGGAGGCCAGCCAGGTGCCGTAGGCGTCGATCCGGGCGGTCACGTCCGCGGGGTCGCCGTCGATCGGCAGCGAGCGAGTCCAGTTCAGCAGCGGGCGACGGCTCTCCCGGGTGGGGTACGGCGCCCGGTAGAGGTCGAGCTCCTCCTCGCTGAGCGGGTTCAGCACGCCCCCGGTGTAGGCGGTGTCGATGAGGAAGTGCGAGTCGAGCATCAGGGACTCGCCCTCGGTGGAGCGCAGCTTCGCGGCACGGGCGCGCGCCTGCTCGGAGAGTTCGTTCGAGGCGATCGGACGCACGATCGTCTCGAAGAAGGCGAGGCCGCGCACCCGATCGGGGTGCCTGGCCGCCCGGTCGAAGGCGAGCGAGCCGCCCCAGTCGTGGCCGACGAGCACGACGTCGTCCAGGCCGAGCTCGTCGAAGAACGCGTCGAGGTAGCGGGCGTGGTCGGCGAACCGGTAGTCGCCGAGGGGCTTGCCCGAGCGGCCCATGCCGATCAGGTCGGGCGCGATCAGCCGTCCCGCTCCGACCAGGGGCAGCACCTTGCGCCACATGTGTGAGGAGGAGGGGTTGCCGTGCAGGAAGACGACGGTGGCTCCGCTGCCGTGGTCTTCGTAGTGAATCGTCGAGTCGAGGACGTCGATCGTGGGCATGAGGGGATTCCTTCTGGGATGTGGGTTTCAGACGCAGGCTGGAACGGCGTTGGCCCTGCGGCCGTCGCCGGTCGCCGGGTGATCAGCTCTCGCGGGTCCAGGCGGGCGTGATCCGCTGCTCACGGATTCTCCAGCCCGCCGGCGTCCGCACCACGGTGCCCGTCATTCGCAGGCCGCCTGTGAAGTGGGGTGCTTGGCCGTCGCGGTAGTAGTGCACGAGCGAGTACGCCGAGGCAGCCGCCTGATCGCCGTCGACGTCCACCAGCAGGTCAGTGGTGATGTGCTGGGCTTGCTGCCCCTCGACCTCGCTCTGTCGCATGAAGCCGACGACCTTGTCGAGGCCGCGGAGTTCGCCCCCGCGCGGCGAGTGCACCGCCACATCGTCGGTGAAGACGGTGCCCGCATCCTCCCATCGCTTCTCGTCGAGCAGTCGCGCGAAGCGGGAGAACAAGTCGGCGATCTCCATGCGGTCGGCGATCAGGGTATCGGTGGACATGGCGCCCCGTTTCATTCGTCGAATTAACGTTTATCTCTCTAACGTTTCTGTCATGAACGAATCTACATCGTTAGTCGGACGAACGCAACGGGATAGGATCAGCGTCATGAGCAGCAGAGCCGAAGCCGCGGACATGCCGTACGACGGCGAGACGAAGACGCCGGAGAGGCTGCGCCGGCGGGCCAGTCGCCTGCTCTCAGGGGTGTCCGCGCAGTCGGACCGGCTCATGAACGAGGGACTGGCCCAGGTCGACGCCCGCAAGTGGCACTACGCCGTGCTCGCCTCGTTGCAGGAGCACGGCCCGGGCAGCCAGGCGACGCTGAGCCGACGCACCGGCATCTACCGCAGCGACATGGTCGGCGTTCTCAACGAACTGGCCGAGCGCGGCCTCGTCGAGCGGATGCCGGATCCCGACGACCGCCGCCGCAACGTCATCACGATCACCGCCCAGGGCCGCCGGCACCTGCGCCGCCTCGACAAGGTCCTGGACGACCTCCACGACGAGCTGCTCGCCCCCTTGACCCCTGCCGAACGCGACCAGTTCGTCCAACTGCTCACCCGCCTGCTGGACCACCACACCCAGCCGGCGCCGCACCCCCCGACCTCCTGACCCGAGACCGACCCTCGGCTGTTCGGCCGATCGTGGAGGGCCAGGTCGGGCCCTACGTCAGGCCCGGCCCGGTCCTCGCCGGCGGGCGCCCTGGTGGAGCAGGCTGCCCCCACCGCGGAGTTGAGCCTGCACGGCGCGATCGAGCTCGGCAACAGGCTCCTCACCAGCGGCTGTCAGGCACCCCCCGGCAGCTCACATCAGGAGGCGGGGATGCGGGACATCATGCGCTCCATGCCGTTGACCCAGTTGTCGTGCAACGCCTGGACGGCCGCGGCCCGGTCGCCGGCCATGAGCAGCTCGGCCACCCGGCAGTGCTCGGCGGCCTCGCGTTCGAGCGGTGTGTCGTCGCCCGCCAGCAGGTGCGCGTAGCGGCGCAGCCCCGCCTTGACGCTGGTGATGAGGTCGATCAGCCGCTCGTTGCGGCAGCCGCTGACGAGCAGGTCGTGCCACTCGTCGTCGTGGCGCTCTATCACGTGCTGCTCGGCGATCCGGTCGGGGAAGTCGCGCGCCAGCCGCAGCAGCTCGGGCGCGATCTCGCGCAGGTAGGCCGGGTCGGAGCGGTCGAGGGCCAGCGCCTCCAGCCCCGCCACGATCTCGCAGAGCTCCCTGAACTCCTTCCTGCTCATCGGGGCGAACCGGAATCCGCGCCCCTGGTTGCTCTCCAGGACGCCCTCGCCCGCCAACGTGATCAGCGCCTCGCGCAGGGGAGTGCGGCTCACACCGAGCTCGGCAGCCAGGGCTACCTCGTTGATGTCGGTGCCCGCGGCGAAGTCTCCCCGGTCCAGCCTGCCCAGCAGTTCTTCGCGGATCTGCTCACGTAGCGGTCGCCGGTCGATCGGCATGACGCTCCTTCGGTTTCGGCCGTGCCCATACTAGCCCTTGACGTGATTCAAAATACTGCACTATGAATTCTGAATACAAAACACAGGAGGGAGTGTCGAGTGGGTCTGACCCGGGTTCCGGGGCTGCTGTACGGCGGCGACTACAACCCCGAGCAGTGGCCTGAGGAGGTCTGGGCCGAGGACGTGCGCCTCATGGCCGAGGCCGGGGTCACCATGGTCACCGTGGCGGTCTTCGCCTGGTCTCGGCTGGAGCCCGAGCCGGGCGCGTACGACTTCGGCTGGCTCGACCGCGTGCTCGGCCTGCTGCACGAGCACGGCATCGCGGCCGACCTCGCCACCGCGACCGCCACCCCGCCGCCCTGGCTGGTGCGCCGCCATCCCGAGGTCATGCCGGTCGACGCCGCGGGCACCCGCCTGGAGTTCGGCTCCCGGCAGGGCTACTGCCCCAGCTCGCCGGTCTTCCGCGAGCACGCCGTACGGCTGGCGACCGCGATGGCCACCCGGTACGGCGATCACCCGGCGCTGGCCCTGTGGCACGTGGGCAACGAGTACGCCGACCACACCCTCGAATGCTTCTGCCCCGAGTCGGCCCGCCACTTCCGCGCCTGGCTCCAGGCCCGCTACGGCACGGTCGGCGGGCTCAACGCCGCCTGGGGCACGTCCTGCTGGGGTCAGCACTACACCGGCTTCGACCAGGTCGAGCCGCCCCGCAAGGCGCCAGGGCCGGTCAACCCCGCCCAGCTCCTCGACTGGCGGCGCTTCTGCAGCGACGCCCTGCTGGAGCTGTTCACCGCAGAGCGCGACGCGCTGCGCGCCGTCACCCCGGACGTGCCCGTCACCACGAACTTCATGAGCATTCTGCACGGCCTCGACTACTGGGCCTGGGCGCAGGCCGAGGACCTGGTGAGCGACGACGCCTACCCCGACCCGGCCGACCCAGCCTCGCACGTGGCGGTCGCGCTCAGCTACGACCTCATGCGCTCGCTCAAGCGGCGGCCCTGGCTGCTCATGGAGTCCGCGCCGTCGGCCGTGTCGTGGCGCGAGGTCAACGCGCCCAAGCCGCCCGGCGTGATGCGCCTGCACAGCCTGCAGGCCGTCGCCCACGGCGCCGACGGGGTGATGTTCTTCCAGTGGCGGCAGGCGAAGTACGGGCCGGAGAAGTTCCACTCGGCGCTGCTGCCGCACGGCGGCACGGCCACGCGCGGCTGGCGCGACACGCTGCGGCTCGGCGCGGACCTGCGGCGGCTCGCGGAGGTCGCGGGCGGCCACACCAGCGCCGACGTGGCGCTGGTGTTCGGCTGGGACAGCTGGTGGGGGCTGGAGGCGCCCGAGTCGATGCCCTCCGACCGGCTCAGGCTCAAGGACCTGCTGCTGTCCTGGTACGCGCCGCTGCACGCCCGTGGGATCGCCGTCGACCTGGCGCCGCCCGGCGCCGACCTGTCGGGCTACCGCGTGGTGATCGTGCCCAACCTCTACCTGTGCACCGCCGAGCAGGCCGAGGCACTCGCCGCCGTGACGGGAGAGCTGGTCGTCGGCCCGTTCAGCGGAGTGGTGGACGAGGCCGACCAGGTGCACGACGGCGGCGCGCCCGGCCCGCTGCGCGACCTGCTGGGCGTCGCGGTCGAGGAGTTCTGGCCGCTGCCCGACGGCCTCACCCAGCCCCTGCGCCACGCCGGCGGCGGCGCGGGCTCGGCCCGGACCTGGGCCGAGTGGCTGCGCCCCGACAAGGGCACGGCCGTGCTCGCCCGCTTCGAGGGCGGCGACCTGGACGGGCTGCCCGCGATCACCCGCAAGGGGAACGCCACCTACCTCGGCTGCCTGCCCGCCGACCTGACGCCCGTGCTGGACCGCGTGCTCGCCGGAGTCCCGGCGATCGCCGTGCCCGCCGGGGTGGAGGCGGTCCGGCGGGGCCGGCACCTCTTCCTGCTCAACCACACCACCGACGAGCAGCGGATCACCCTGCCGTACCCCGGCCGGGACCTGCTCACCGACACCGACCTGCGAGGCGACGCCGTCCTCGCCCCGCGCGACGCCGTCGTGCTCAGGACAGAAGGAGACACGTGACGCACCCGTACATCCCGAACGCCGAACCCGGCGTGCGGGCCGAGATGCTCGCCGCGATCGGCGCGGAGAGCATCGAGGAGTTCTACGCCGGCATCCCCGCGGACCTGCGCCTGAACCGGCCGCTCGACCTGCCGGCGCCCTTCACGGCCGAGCCCGACCTGGTCCGCCACATGAACGGCCTGCTCGGCCGGACCACCGGCACCGACGAGGCGCTGAGCTTCCTCGGCCACGGCTGCTACCCGCACCACGTGCCCGCCGTCTGCGACGAGGTCAACTCCAGGAGCGAGTTCCTGACCGCGTACGCCGGCGAGCCGTACGAGGACCACGGCCGCTTCCAGGCCCTGTTCGAGTACGTCAGCATGATGGGCGAGCTGCTGGAGATGGACGTCGTCAACGTCCCCACCTACGACGGCTTCCAGGCGGCGGGCACCGCGCTGCGCATGGCCTGCCGCTACACCGGCCGCTCGAAGGTGCTCGTCAGCGCGGCCGTCGCCGCCGACAAGCTGAGCAAGCTGCGCGACTTCCTCGCCCCGGACATCGAGATCGTGCCCGCCCCCGTGGGCGACGACGGTCAGATGGCCGTCCCCGCCTTCGACGACTCGTACGCCGCGATCTACCTGGAGACGCCGAACGTGTACGGCGTCGTCGAGACGCGCGGCCGGGAGCTGGCCGACCTGGCCCACGCCCACGGCGCCCTGCTCGTCGTCGGCGCCGACCCGATCTCCCTGGGCGTCCTCGCCCCGCCCGCCGCGTACGGCGCCGACATCGCCTGCGGCGACATCCAGACGCTCGGCATGCACCAGAGCTTCGGCGGCGGCCACGCCGGCTACATCGCCACCCACGACCACGAGCCGCTGGTCGCCGAGTTCCCCTCCCGGCTGTTCGGCATCGCGCCGACGAAGGTGCCCGGCGAGTACGGCTTCGGCGACGTCTTCTACGACCGCACCTCCTTCGCCCACCGCGAGGAGGGCAAGGAGTGGGTGGGCACCGCCGCCGCCCTGTGGGGCATCACGGCCGGCGTCTACCTCGCGCTCATGGGCCCGCACGGCATGCGGGAGCTGGGGGAGACGATCCTCGCTCGCACCAGGTACGCGATGGGCGCCCTGGCCCGGTCTGTTACCGTGCTGCATCCGGACGCGGTGCACTTCCGCGAGTTCGCCGTACAGGTGCCCTCCAGTGCCGCCCTGCTCGACCGGCTGCGCGAGCGCGGCATCTACGGCGGTGTGCCCCTCGACGACCGCACGGTGCTGGTCTGCGTGACCGAGCGCCATTCCATCGCCGACATCGACCGCCTCGCCGCCGAGATCGCCGAGATCGCCGCCCTCCAGGAGACGCTGTGAACACCGCGGAGCCCTTCGCCGAGCTGCCCGTCGCGCCGAAGCCGCCGCTGCGCCGCTTCCACCAGGCCCGCTGGGACGAGCCGATCATCTTCGAGCTGTCCAGGCCGGGCCGCCGCGGCATCGCCGTCCCCGAGCCCGGCGCCCCCCGAGTCGAGCTGCCGGAGTCGGTGCGCCGCGCCGAGCCGCCGAACCTGCCCGAGCTGGCGCAGCCGCACGTGGTGCGCCACTACCTGCGCCTGTCCCAGGAGAACCTGGGCAACGACCTCAACATCGACGTCGGCCAGGGCACCTGCACGATGAAGTACAGCCCCAAGGTCAACGACCGGTTCGCCGCCGCGGTCGCCGAGCTGCACCCCCTCCAGCACGAGGACACCGTGCAGGGCGTGCTGGAGATCTACTGGCGGATGGAGCGCATGCTGGCCGAGATCTCCGGCATGTCCCGGGTCTCGCTCCAGCCGGGCTCCGGCTCGGCCGCCATCTACGCGAACGTCGCCATGATCCGCGCCTACCACGCAGCCCGCGGCGAGACCCACCGCGACCAGGTCATCACCACGATGTTCTCCCACCCGTCGAACGCGGCGTGCGCCAAGGTCGCCGGCTTCGAGGTCATCACCCTGATGCCGGACGCCGACGGCCTGCCGGACATCGAGGCGCTGCGCGCGGCCGTCGGGCCCCGCACCGCCGCCCTGATGATCACCAACCCGGAGGACACCGGCATCTTCAACCCGCGCATCCGGGAGTTCGTGGACCTCGTCCACGAGGCGGGCGGCCTGGCCTGCTACGACCAGGCCAACGCCAACGGCATCCTCGGCATCACCCGGGCCCGCGACGCCGGGTTCGACTTGTGCCACTTCAACCTGCACAAGACCTTCTCCACCCCGCACGCCTGCGGCGGGCCCGCGGCCGGGGCGTGCGGCGTGTCGGCCGACCTGGCGCCCTTCCTGCCCGGCCCGGTCGTCGTCTTCGACGGCTCGGCGTACAAGCTGGAGACCCCGGAACGTTCCATCGGCAAGGTGCGGCCGTTCCTCGGCGTCACCCAGAACATCGTGCGCGCCTATGCCTGGATCATGTCGCTCGGCGCGGAGGGCCTGCGCCAGGTGGCCGAGACGGCCGCGCTCAACAACAACTACCTGATGCGCAAGATCCTCGCCATTCCCGGCGCGTCGGCGCCCTGGGGCACGCGGCGCATCGAGCAGGCGCGCTACTCCTGGCAGGAGCTGTCGGAGGAGACCGGGGTCCACTCCGAGGAGATCGGCGTGCGGGCATCCGACTTCGGCGTGCACTACTGGACCAGCCACCACCCGTACCTGGTGCCCGAGCCGTTCACGCTGGAGCCCACCGAGTCGTACTCCAAGGAGGACCTCGACGAGTACGCCGCGATCCTGGCCCACGTGGCGGACGAGGCGCGCCGCGATCCCGAGCTGGTCAGGGGCGCGCCCTACAACCAGAGCGTGCACAAGATCGACCCGTCGCAGCTGGACGACCCCAAGGCTTGGGCGCCCACCTGGCGCGCCTACGTCCGCAAGCACCTGTCATGAGCGGAGGGGTGTCGGTGGGCCTGGTCGTCAACCCGGTCGCCGGGCTGGGCGGGGCGGCGGGCCTGAAGGGCAGCGACGGTGCCGAGGTGCAGCGTGCGGCCCTGGCCCGGGGCGCCACGCCGCGGGCGGGGGAGCGGGCGGCGCGGGCGGTGCGCGCGCTGCTGTCGCGCCGTCCCGGCACGCGCCTGGTCACGGCGCCGGGCCCGATGGGCGAGCACAGCGCCCGCGCCGCCGGCGCCCCCCACGACCTGGTACGTTCCAGCCGTTCGGCGGAGCCGGGACCGTCCGGCGCCACGTCGGCGCGGGACACCCGGGAGGCCGTCCTCGCGATGGCCGGGGTGGACCTGCTGCTGTTCGCGGGCGGCGACGGGACGGCGCGTGACGTGCTCGACGCGGTCCGCGAGCTGCGCGAGCGCGGCGACCGCGTCCCGCCCGTGCTGGGGATCCCGGCCGGGGTGAAGGTGTACTCCGGATGCTTCGCCGTCAGCCCGGCCGCGGCCGGGCTGCTCGCCGCCGCATACGTCTCCGGGGCGTCGGCAGGATCCGGGGGGTCAGCAGGATCAGGGACGTCGGGCCGCGAGCCGGGGCGGGCGGCGCTCGCCGAGGCAGAGGTGGTGGACCTCGACGAGGACCGCTACCGGCAGGGCCTGGTGAGCCCGGTCCTCTACGGCGTCCTGCCGGTTCCCGCCGCCCCCGCCGCGCTGTCGGGCCGCAAGGCCGGCTCCTCCGGGACGGCGCCCGGCACGGTCGAGGGCATCGCCCGGGAGGTCGTCTCCCGGATGCGGCCCGGCGTCCGCCACGTCCTCGGACCCGGCGCCACCACGCGGGCCGTCGGCCGCGAGCTCGGCCTCGCCACCACCCTGCTCGGCGTGGACGTCGTCGAACGCGACGGCGCCGGTGCCCGGCTGGTGGCGGCCGACGTCTCGGAGGCGGAGCTGTCCGGGCTGGTCGGCGGCCGGGAGACGGTCCTCGTGCTGTCGGTGATCGGCGGGCAGGGCTTCGTGCTCGGCCGCGGCAACCAGCAGGTGTCGCCGCGCGTGCTGCGCACCGTCCTCGGGGACGCGCCCGGAGACGCGGCGGGCGCGCGAACCGGGCGGCTGCTCGTCCTGGCCACCCAGCAGAAGCTGGCCGCGCTCGGTGGGCGCCCGCTGCTCGCCGACAGCGGCGACGAGGACCTCGACCGGATGCTCGCCGGGCACGTCCAGGTGATCACCGGTTACCACGAAAGCACGATCTACCGCCTCAGTGCGGCAAGTGAGGAGTCGAACGAATGAACGCCCAGCTCGAGGGCAAGGTCGCGATCGTCACCGGCGGTGCCTCCGGCATCGGGCGCGCCACCGCGCTGCTCTTCGCCGAGGAGGGCGCCCGGGTGGTCGTCGCCGACATCGACGGCCCGGGAGCCGAGACGACCGTCGCGCGGATCAACGACGCCCGGCCCGGGGCCGCGGTGGCGGTGCGCGCCGACGTGTCCGCCCCGGACGACTGCCGGCTCGTCGTGGACTCCGCCACCCGGACCTTCGGCGGGCTGCACGTCCTGTTCAACAACGCCGGCATCATCCGCCGCACCACGGCCCTGGACCTCGACGTCGAGGAGTGGGACCGCGTCATGGCGGTCAACGTCCGCTCCGTCTTCCTCATGTGCAAGTACGCCGTCCCGGCGATGACCGAGGGCGGCTCGATCGTCAACACCGGGTCGGGCTGGGGCCTCAAGGGCGGCGGCAACGCGCTGTCCTACTGCGCCTCCAAGGCGGCCGTGGTCAACATGACCCGGGCGCTGGCCATCGACCATGCCCGCGCCGGGATCCGGGTCAACTCCGTCAACCCCGGCGACACCGACACGCCCATGCTGCGCGACGAGGCCCGCCAGCTCGGCGAGGACTGGACCGCGTTCGCGAGCGACGCCGCCGACCGGCCGATGGGCCGCGCCGGAACCCCGGAGGAGATCGCCCGCGCCGTGCTGTTCCTGGCGGGCGACGCCTCCAGCTACGTCACCGGATCCGCCCTCGTCGTCGACGGCGGCGGACTCGCCTGACACCCCCCGCAAGAAAGATCGAAGGAGCCACCTTGAAGTGTGCGCTGACCGTCCTGGGCGCCCTCGCCCTCGCCACCACCGCGTGCAGCGGAAGCGGCGGGAACGTTCCCGGCACGGGCGAGGGCCGGGGCCCGGTGACCGTGCGCTGGTCCACCTGGGGATCGGCCGAGGACGTGAAACTCTACGAGAAGTTCACCGAGGACTTCCAGCGGCGCCACCCCGGTATCCGGCTCAAGCTGGAGTCGGTGGCGAAGTACGAGGACTATCACCCCAAGCTGCTCACCCAGCTCACCAGCAAGACCGCGCCCGACGTGTTCTTCGTGGGCGATGACAACATCGGCAAGTTCGTCTCCGCGGGCGTGCTCACGCCGCTCGACGACAAGCTCGCCGGCCCCGACTCCAAGAGCCGCCCCGAGGACTTCTTCGACGGCGTGTACGGCGGCGCGAAGCGCGACGGCAAGATCTACGCCGTCCCCAACGACACCAACCCCGAGGTGCTCTGGTACGACAAGAAGGCGCTCAAGGACGCCGGCATCACCGAGGACCCGGCCGCGCTCAACGAGACCGGCCAGTGGACCATGCCGAAATATCTGGACATGAACGCCAAGCTCAAGGCCGCGGGCAAGGCCGGCTCCATCTTCTGGAACTGGTACGGCTCCACGTACTCGGTGATCAACGGCTTCGGCGGCAAGGTCTGGGACGGCGGCAAGTTCGTCGCCACCACCGACGCCAAGGCCCGTGAGGCGCTGAGCACGCTCGCCAAGGGCTACCAGGACAAGACGTTCCTCAGCGCCGACACGCTGCCCGCCAGCAACGGCCCGAGCACGCAGTTCCTCAAGCACAAGGCCGGCTTCTACGCCGGCGGCCGCTGGGTGATCGACTCCCTGCGCAAGGGCGGCGAGCTCGACGACTACGACATCGTGCCGTTCCCCTCGCCGACCGGCGCGCCCATGCCGGGCGCGGTGGCCGCCTCCTACCTGGCGCTCAACAAGGACACGAAGCTGCCCAAGGAGGCGTTCACGTTCCTCACCGAGTTCGTCGGCAAGGAGGGCCAGACGCTGCGGCTCAAGGGTGGCGGCGCCGTGCCGTCCGTCAAGGGCGCCGAGCAGGTCGTCCTCGCGGACGGCTACCCCAAGCACGCCCAGACCTTCATCGACGTGCGCGACACCGGCTTCGCCAACTACCCCGAGGAGGTCGCGGTGCCGGGCCTCACCGCCGCCATCAACGAGCACCTCATGAAGATGTGGAGCGGCAAGGTCGGCTTCGACCAGGGCATGACCGAGCTCCAGCAGCTCGTCCAGAGCAAGCTGGGCTGAGGCCGTGGCTGTTCTCACCCGTGCCCGCCTCCGGGCGGGCCGGCGTCAGGTCCCCGGCGTGCGCAACCGGGACGGCTGGTGGGCGGCGTTCTTCCTCGCCCCGCAGGTCACGGCCCTGGCCGTGTTCCTGGTCTTCCCGCTCGGCTTCGCCGTCGTGCTGGCGTTCATGCGCTGGGACGGCCTCGGCCGCAAGGAGTGGGCGGGCCTGGACAACTTCGCCGCCCAGCTCTCCGATCCCGACTTCGGGCTGGCGGTGTGGAACACGGTCAAGCTCGCCCTGCTCACCGTGCCCGTCGGCCTCGTCCTCGCGCTGCTCATCGCGATCGCCCTGAACAACGTGCGCGGCGGCTCCTTCTACCGGGTCCTCTACTTCATGCCGGTGGTCACCAGCTCGGTGGCCGTCGCGCTGATGTGGCAGATCATCCTGGCCGGCGACGAGAACGGCGTGCTCAACAACTCGCTGCGGAGCTGGTTCGGCCTCACCCCGCCCGACTGGCTCGGCGACACCGGCTGGGTGATCGTGGCCATCGCCGTCGTGACGATCTGGTCGTCGCTCGGCCTCAACGTGGTGATCTTCCTGGCGGGGCTGCAGACCATCCCGCCGCAGATCGTCGAGGCCGCCCGCATGGACGGCGCGGGCAGCGTGCGGATCTTCCGCTCGGTCACCCTGCCGCTGCTCTCGCCCACGATCTTCTTCTCGACCGTGGTCGCCGTGATCAGCTCGTTCCAGGCGTTCGACCAGATCTACGTGCTGGTGCGGCCGGAGGACAACGAGGGCGCCCGCACGATCGTCTACCAGGTCTACGAGCTGGGCTTCAAGGACTTCGAGTTCGGCATGAGCAGCGCCGCCGCGCTCATCCTGCTGGCCCTGACGCTGCTCGTGACGCTCGTCCAGTTCGCCGCGCAGAAGCGCCTGGTCCACTACGACTCGTGAGGGAGAGCTGATGCGACTCCGGCAGGCGGCCCTGCACGCCGCGCTCACAGCCGGCGGCCTGGCCATGGTGTTCCCGTTCGCCTGGATGCTGCTGACGTCGTTCAAGAGCGTGCGGCAGATGCTGAACAACCCGCTCGACTGGCTGCCCCAGCCCTGGCACTGGCAGAACTACCCCGACGCGCTCGCGGCGATGCCGTTCGGCACCGCGTACTGGAACAGCTTCTACATCGCCGCGCTCAACGTCACGCTCACCCTGTTCACCTCCGCCATGGCGGCCTACGCCTTCGCCCGGATCCGCTTCCGCGGCTCGGGCGTGCTGTTCGTGGTGTTCCTGGCCACCCAGATGGTGCCGGCGCAGGTGACGATCGTGCCGCTGTACCTCATGCTGGCCCGGTTCGGCTGGATCGACTCCCACCTGTCGCTGATCCTGCCCTCGGTGGCCAACCCCTTCGCGGTGTTCCTGCTGCGCCAGTTCATCAGGGCCGTGCCGGTGGAGCTGGAGGAGGCGGCCCGCATCGACGGGGCGGGCCGCTGGCGCTGCTTCTGGAACGTCGTGCTGCCCAACATCCGCCCCGGCCTGGGCGCACTGGGCATCATCGCGTTCCTGGCCTCGTGGAACTCGTTCTTCTTCCCCCTGATCTTCCTGAACTCGCCCGAGCTGGCCACCGTGCCGCTGCTGCTCAGCCAGTTCTCCGGGCAGCACACCGCGGTCGACTACGGGCTCATCCTGGCCGGGTCGGCGATCGCGGTGGTGCCCACGCTGATCGCCTTTCTGATCGGTCAGCGGAAGATCATCAATTCGATGGCGGCCTCCGGACTGGGCGGGCGATGATGCTGGACCTGCGCGAACGACCCTTCACCGACCGCGGGTCGCGGCTGCTGGTGATGGCGGCCGACGACGGCTCCCTGTGGGTCGCCGCCGCCCGCTATGAGACGCCGCTGCGCGAGACGGCCGTCCTGACCGGCCTGCGGGTCCTCGCCGGTGACCGGGAGCTGCCCGTACGGCGGGCGCTGCCGGACCGGGTGGAGTTCGAGGGCGGCGCGGCCCTGGCCTTCGCCGGCCCCGACACGCTCGTGCTGACCGGCGACGGCGGTGAAGCCGTCCATGCCGTGTGGGACGGCGGACGGGCGCCCGCCGGCGGCGGCCTCGTCCTGGTGGGACCCGGCCGGGACGGCGCGCACGTGGCCGCACCCGGCGGTCCGCCGCCCGACGGCCGGGCGGTGCTGGAGGCGGCCGCCGCGCGCTGGCGCGACTGGTTCGCCCGCATGCCCGCCGTCCCCTCCGGCCTGCGGGAACGGGCCGAGCAGGCGTGGTGGACGCTCGCGGTCAACCTCGTCCCGATCCAGGGCCGGCAGTCGCTGATCCCCTCCAAGTACGGCTACGTCGGCCTGTGGAACTGGGACTCCTACTTCCACGCCATCGCCCTGCGGCACGCCGACCCGGGCCTGGCCAGGGAGCAGATCCGCATCCTGCTCGACCACCAGCGCCCCGACGGGCTGATCCCGGATGTGGTCCACGACCACGGGGTGCTGGCCGAGACCACCGACCTGCCCCGCTCCGACCTGGCCCGGCTGGCCCAGCACGTCGGGGGGCCGCCCGTCCGCGAGCCCGTGCCGGTCACCAAACCGCCGCTCACCGCGTGGGCCGTGTGGAAGATCCACCAGGCCGACCCCGACCCGGCCTTCCTGGCCGAGGTGTACGAGCCGCTGGTCCGGGCGCAGGAATGGTGGTTCACCCGCTCCGACCCCGACGGCGACGGCCTGGCCGAGTACCTGCACCCGTACTCCTCGGGTCTGGACGACAGCCCGATCTGGGACGGCGGGCCGCGCGCCGAGCCCCCCGACCTCAACTCCTACCTCGCCCTGCAGTACGACCGGCTGGGCGACATCGCCGCCGCGCTCGGCCGTGACACGGGGGAGTGGCGGGCCAGGGCCCAGGCGCTTGTGGACCGCATGGTGGCGAGGCGGTGGACCGGCGCCCGCTTCGTCACCCTGGTCGGCGGGCGGGAGGCGGACGTCCGCACCCCGCTGGAGCTGCTGCCGCTGCTCACCGGGCGGCTGCCCGCCGACGTCGCCGACCGGCTCGTGGCCGACCTGCGCTCGCCGAGCTTCTGGGGCGAGCGGCCGGTGCCCACGGTCGCGTTCGACGACCCCCGCTTCGACCCGGACGCCATGTGGCGCGGACCGGTCTGGCTCAACGTCAACTACCTGCTCATCGAGGGCCTGCGCCGGTCCGGCCATCCTGAGACGGCCCGCGAGCTGCGCGACCGCACGCTGGCGATGGTGCGCGACGGCGGCGGCCTGTACGAGTACTGGAACCCGCTGACGGGCCGCCGGGCGGGCCGGGCGACGAGCGGGTTCGGCTGGTCGGCCGCCCTGTTCCTGGACCTCGCCCACGAGGCTTTCACCGACTCCGCCGACCGGGAGGGGTGACGGCGTCCAAGAGGGTTCTCCGTTGTCTGTAGTGTGCGGAAATGACGAGAAGCGAGCGGCTCGCGGAGCAACTGGACCGGCACTGGCGCAAGAACCTGCGGCCGCGGCTGGACGGTCTCACCGATGAGGAGTACTTCTGGGAGCCGGTGCGCGGCTGCTGGAGCATCCGCCCACGTGGCACGTCGGCCGCACCGATGGCGGCGGGTTCGGGGGAGTGGACGGTGGACTTCGCGTCCCCTGACCCGGTGCCGGCGCCGGTGACCACGATTGCCTGGCGGCTTGCACACATCATCGTCTCGTGCCTGGGCTATCGGGTCGGATGGCACTTCGGCGGCCAGGACATGGACTCCCAGACGTTCGCCTACGCGGGGACCGCTGACGAGGCGCTGAAGCAGCTCGATGAGATGTATGGGAGATGGAACGCGGGGGTCCGTGAGCTCTCGGACGCTGACCTGGAGAATCCGCCCACGGTGGGTCCCGAGCGGTTTCCCATGGAGGGCATCGTCCTGCACGTCAACAGGGAGCTGATCCATCACGGCGCCGAGATCTCCCTGCTGCGCGACCTCTACCGCTGGCAGGACGGAGCCGTACCGCGCCGAGTATGACTTCGGTAACCGGCGATCGAGCTTTGGACGCTTACGTGGACCCCGTGACGCTCCGTGGCTGCTGCCGCCGAGAGGCCCCACGATCTTCAACCGCCGTTCTGCGCAGGTAGAAGGCCCTGACATGTGGCCAGGCCCAGCACGGTGGCGGTCATTCGGGCCGCCGTTCGGGCCCGGCGCACCTACGTGCGAGCAGCCACCAGGTCACGCTCGGCGCCGCCACCGCATCGTCGCGCGCAACCGCCGTTCGTCGCGGTAGGTGTCCGGTGTGAGGCGATGGCGCTGGCCGCCGTGGTCACCGGCCGGCACCTGAGTTCACCCGGTAGCGCAGGTGCGTGACACCGGGCGCGTCGAGCACCCGGGTCAACTCCAGCTCGATGTGGTCGGCGCCGAACAGCCGCCGCCCGTCACCGAGCACGACCGGGACCAGGTGGATCTCCAGCTCGTCGAGCAGGCCCTCGCGCAGCAGCGACTGCGCGAGTCCGGCACCGTGCACCATCACGTCCTTGTCGCCGGCGGCCGCCTTGGCCTCACGCATCGCCGTTGCGACGTCGGGCACGTAGTGAACCCAGCCGCTCTGTGGTGCCGGCGGGACGCCACGCGTGGGTACGAAGATCGGTACACCGTGGTGATCACCGTGCCAGTGGCCGGCGTAGTCGAACGTCTTGCGGCCCACGACGACCGCACCCGTCGCCATCGCCTCGCCGAATACCTGCCCGCTCAGCCCCGGCGGAGCGAAGTACGGCGGGTCGGAGGCGGGCTCGCCGAGCCACTCGTGCAGCCGGATGCCGCCGATCCCGAGCCCGTTGCCCGGGCCGTCGCCCGGGCCGGCGATGAACCCGTCGAGCGACATCGACATGTACAGCACGGACTTCGCCATACGGTTTCCTTCCTTGCCGGCGCAGGGCAAGCGCCCACCGGCGGCCTTGGGGTTGGATCTTGATATCTCCGATGAAGTCAACCTTGCCGCCCCGGTGACCATGAGTTCTGCTGGTGAACCCGGTAGGTCACTCGGCTTGGCAGGAATTGGTACACGTCAGTAAGGTCGATCCTGTGGACCGTTCGAGGACCAATTCCAGGCTGGCCGAGGACTTGCTCATCGAGCTGGACCGCGACGCCGGGGTGCCGCTGCACCGGCAGATCGAGGCGTCCATCCGCGCGAGCATCCGGGCCGGCCGGTTGCGAGCGGGTGCGTCGCTGCCGCCCACCCGCACCCTCGCGGCCGGGCTGGGGGTTTCCCGCGGGGTGGTCGTGGAGGCCTACCAGCAGCTCGTGGCCGAGGGCTACCTTGCCAGCCGATCGGGCGGTTACACCCAGGTCGCCGCGTCGCTGCCGCCGGCTGCCACCACCGCTGCGGCCGGCGCGGGCTCGGCGGCTTCGACGGCGCGGCCGGCTGCGCGCAGCGTCGGCTTCAGGGTCGACTTCGGGTACGGGCGCACCGACGTGTCGCAGTTCCCGCGGGCCGCCTGGCTGCGCTCGGTTCGTACCGTGCTCACCACCACGCCCAACGACCGGTTCGCCTACCTCGACGGGCGCGGCGTGCCGGAGCTGCACCAGGCCCTGTGCGACTACCTCAACCGGGTGCGCGGCACGCTGGCCGTGCCCGGCAACGTGGTCATCTGCAACGGCTACGGGCAGGCCATCTCGCTGCTGATCCAGGTGCTCGCGCGACGCGGCGCCAGACGGATCGCCCTGGAGGACCCGTCGTCCGACGACGATGCCCGGGTGCTGGCCAAGGCCGCGGGACTGGACGTGGTCGGCATCCCGGTGGGTCCGGACGGCGTTCAGGTCGGCGCCCTCGACCTGGCCGACGCCGACGCGCTGGTCCTCACGCCGTCGCACCAGTGGCCAACCGGCGGGGTGCTGTCGGCGGCGGCGAGGGCCGAGGTGATCCGCTGGGCGGGACGCCGCGGCGCGATCGTGATCGAGGACGACTACGACGCGGAGTACCGCTACGACCGGTCTCCGGTGGGCGCCATGCAGGGCCTTGCGCCCGATCACGTCGTCTACTGCGGTACGGCCAGCAAGACGCTCGCCCCGGGGTTGCGGCTCGGCTGGATGGTGCTGCCTGCCCATCTGGTGAGCGACGTCGTCGCGGCCAAGCTGCTCGCCGACCGCGGTTCGCCGGTCATCGACCAGCTGACGTTCGCCGACTTTCTCGGCCGCGGCGAGTTCGACCGTCACCTGCGCCGGATGCGTCCGGTGTACCGGCGCCGCCGCGACGCGCTGCTGGCCGCGCTGCGCACTCATCTGCCGGATCTGCGACCGGCCGGGATCGCCGCCGGGCAGCACGTGCTCGCCTGGCTCCCGCCCGACCTGGAGGAGGCGGCGGTGGTGGCGGCGGCCGCCCGGCACGGGCTCGTCATCCAGGGCGTCGGGCCGTTCCGGATCGCCGGCGCCGGGCCCGGTGGCCTGATCTTCGGCTACGCCGGCCTCAGCGAGAGCGCCATCGCCGAGGGCATCGCGCTGCTGGCGACGGCCATCCGGGAGGTACGGGGACGCTGATCCCGCGCAGGCGGTCCGCCGCCGGCACATCCACGACACGTGCATCACCGCGCCGGGCGGATGTTCTGGTTCAGGTGGAACACGTTCGCCGGGTCGTAGGCGGTCTTCACCGCGGTCAGCCTGGCCAGCTTCTCGGCAGAGTACGCCCGCCGCACGCCGCGCTGCCCATCGGCCAGTTCGTCGGCCGTCAACGAGTTGACGTACACACCACTCGCGTACGGCTCGAGCGCCGCGCCGGCGGCGCGGGCGGCGCCCATCCTGGCGTCGTCCTGGGCCGGGTCGGTCCAGCGCGAGCCGGCACCGAACTCGAACATCGTGCCGCGGTGGCTGAAAGCCGCGTCCGCTTCCGGGACGTCGGCGATCGCGCCGCCGTGCGCCTGCAAACCGACGCCCGGCAGGTCCGGGCTCGCGCTCAGGTCGGTGCCGCCGCGCAGCAGGAACGCCTCGATCGCCGCGGTGGGAAAGCTGCGCAGGTAGTGCCCCTTGGCATAGCGGCGGTAGGCGTGGCCGCCGGCGGAGTCCTCGCGTTGCTGCAGTTCGAGGTATGACGGTGTGGTGACGCGGGAGGCGACGGGACGCCCGAGCGCCCGCATCGCGGGCAGCAGCCGGCGGCCCTCGGCCGGGTCGCCGACCCACACGAACCCCAGCGTGGCGATCGGCCCGGCGGGAGCGCTGCCGACGCTGGCGGTGAACGTCGCCTGCCGGGGCGCGACGGCGTTCAGGTCGCGCCAACCCTCGATGACCGGCACGGCGTCCTCGGCTCGGAAGTCGAACTCGGCGACCAGCGTCCGCGTGCCGGTGTGATGCAACTGGAACTCGAACTCGGTGACGACGCCGAAGTTGCCGCCACCGCCGCGCAGGCCCCAGAACAGGTCGGGGTTGTCGGTACGGCTCGCGGTCACCACGTCCCCCTCGGCGGTGACCATCGTGCAGGAGACGACGTTGTCGCAGGCCAGGCCGTACTGGCGGGCCAGCCAGCCCATGCCGCCGCCGAGCGTGAGCCCGCCGACGCCGGTGTGGGAGACGTTGCCGGCGGTGGTGGCCAGGCCGTACGCCTGGGACGCCCGGTCCAGCGCGCCGAGCAGCGCGCCGCCCTGCACCCGGGCCCGGCGACGGGCCGGATCGATCCGCACGCCGCCCATGGGCGTCAGGTCGATCATGAGACCACCGTCAGGCACGGCCAAGCCGGCGGCGTTGTGGCCGCCGCAGCGCACGCCGATCTCCAGGTCCAGTTCGCGGGCCATCCGCACGGCGGCGACCACATCGGCGACGCCGGCCGCGCGGACGATCATGCGAGGACGCCGGTCGACCATGGCGTTCCAGACGGTGCGGGCGGTGTCGTAGCCGGCGTCGCCAGGAGTGAGCACCTGGCCGTCGAAGCGGGTCGCTGTCGTTGTCATGCCCCTCAGCCTGACAGGAATCGGTACACACTTTGAGGTCCGATCCTGTAGGCCGATTGAGGACCAATTCAGGGTGGGTCGCCGCCATCGCCAAGGTCACCAAGGTCTTGGCACCCCGCCGCCCGCATGCGCGCGAGCACCAGGTCCTCCCTGCGCCCCCGTGGCGCCGAGAGTTCCGGGACTTGCCGGGCCGGTCTACACGCGCGTGAAGGCGGTGGAGCCGAAACGACTCCACCGCGGGCAGCCGGAATCGAAGCGAGACGCCGACCCCTCCCGGCCGGGATGCTCCCGCGCGTGATCCCCTGCCAGCTATCGATATCCATATCTATATGAAGGAATGGTTCATAGCGATATTGGACATCTCTGCGCAGCTTCTGATCTTCTCTTCGGTATGACACGACATCTCCGACTGCGCTCAGCGGTCGTGACCTTGACCACTTCCGCGCTGCTGGGCGCTCCCGCCTACGTGGCAGCTGCCGCCACCGGCGAGACGAGCTCCTCCAGCGTCGCCGCCCGGACGGAAAGCGACACCCCCTCCGGCGCCGACCTGACCAAGACGCTGCAGGAGCTCGAGAAGTCCTACGACGGGCGCATCGGCGCGGTGGGCATCGACCTGGGGACCGGTAGAACGGTCGGCTACCGGGCGGACGAGCGCTTCCCGTTCAACTCCATGTTCAAGGTGTTCGCGTGCTCGGCAGTACTGCACAAAGCGCGCACCGACGACCCAGGGCTGATGGACAGGGTGATTCGCTGGCAGCCTGCTGAGATGGCCGAGTTGACCGCGAACTCGCCGGAGACCACCGAATACACCGACACCGGCATGACACCTGCGCAGTTCTGCCGCGCCGGGATCACCAAATCCGACGGCTTCGCGGGCAACATGCTGCTGAAGCAGATCGGCGGGCCGCGCGGGCTGACCGAGTTCTTCCGCGCCACCGGTGATCGGACGAGTCGCCTGGACCGGCCGGAGCCCAGGCTGATCGAGTGGAAGCCCGGCGAGGAGCGCGACACCACCACTCCCGTGGCGGCCGCGCAGACCTTCACCAAGCTCACCACCGGTAAGACTCTTCACACCCTCGACCGAGCGCGGCTGGTCGGCTGGCTGAAGGCCAACCGCACCGGCGCCAACCGGATCCGGGCGGGACTCCCCAAGGACTGGACGATCGGCGACAAGACCGGCAGTGGCGGCGCGAGCAACTACGGCACCGCCAACGACCTGGCGATCGTCTGGACGCCCGGATCGAAGGCGCCGATCATCCTGTCGGTGTTCACCAACCGCAACAACACCAACACGCCGAACGACGACAAGGTGATCGCCTCCACCGCAGCTGCGCTGGCCAAGGCCCTCGGCAGGTTGTGACGGGCCAGCGGGTCGAGACGCGGTCGTCCTCGTCCGGGCGATCGCCACGGTGGGCTCCGGCCTGGCCACCGGCTTTCATAGAAAGACACGGCGTGTCGAAGCCCTCGACACGCCGGCGCAAAGTCCCAGGCCCTGCCGTGTCCCTGGAAATCGCTGACGGATTTCCGCATCTGGGGTTGGACGAGGCGCCGGACTTCCTCCTCCAACCCCAGACCGGAATATGGTCCGATCCGGCCGCTTACAGCTCCGGCGGAAACCAGGCTTGCAGGTTCTCGGGGTTGATCGGCATGGAGATGTGTTCGTGCGTGATCGACCACTTGCCGTTCGACCGTCGGCAACAAACGGTCGATCGCACCCATACCGCGCTCTGGAGTCCGTCCTTGCGCGTTCCGGAGTCCAGGTGCAGCATGTGAGCGAACGCGACGTCGGCGCTCGTCGCGATCTTGACATCGTGCGTCTCCAAGCCGATGGGGCCGTCGTATCCATCGAACCATCGCAAGAAGTTGCGACGGACTTCTTCGGGCCCCGCGAACTGAAGAGGGGGAACGGCATCGTAATAGACGATGTCGGATGAGTAATGTGACATGAGTCGATCAATGTCCTTCTGCTGGCAGGCATCGACTCGACTGCTCAAGAACGCTGCAACTTCGGCATCGTTCGAAGTCATCGCATCCCTCCGATCAAGAATTCGATCGCAACCAGGTCGCCTGACCACGATCCCTGTGAGTTCGGTGCACCGACGACGCAGCCGCCTCGAATGTGAGGTGGGGCCGCCTTCGGAAGTCGCGGCTGTGGCGGCCGGTCAGCGGGGCTGCTCGCCCTGCTGACGGCGCGGAAGCCGGAGCGGCCGTTCAGGCGGCGCGGCCGGCCTTGAGTGCGGCGGTGGTTTCAACCACGCGACGGGCCTGGTGGCGAGCCGCCTCCAAGGACACGTCGCCGGGCGGGCCGTCGCCGGCCACGTGGGAGGTGCCGTAGGGGTTTCCCGACCGGAACTGGACGGGATCGGTGTAGCCGGGGGGCACGATGATGCCGCCCCAGTGGTAGAACGTGTTCCCCAGCGCCAGGATGGTGGATTCCTGGCCGCCGTGGGCGGTGTTGGAGGCGGTGAAGGCCGAGTACACCTTGTCGGCGAGCTTGCCCTGGAACCACAGGGGGCCGGTGGTGTCGATGAACGCCCTGAGCGCGCCGGCCGGGTTGCCGAAGCGGGTGGGGGTCCCGAACAGCACCGCGTCGGCCCAGTCCAGGTCGTCGTGGCCGGCCTCGGCGACGTCGGCGGTGTCCTGGCGGTGCTGGACCCAGGCCGGGTTGGCGCTGATCGCCTCCGGTGGAGCCAGTTCGGCGACCTTGCGCAGTCGCACGTGCGCGCCGGCCTTTTCCGCGCCCTCGGCGGCGGCTTGCGCCAAGGCATGCACGGTGCCTGTGGCACTGTAGTAGATGATCGCGACGTTCACGGGTTCCATGATCGATTGCCTTCCATAGGGTCCGTCTCGGCAGTACGACGACACAGCCCTCCGGAATGTCAGGCGCTCTGCCCGGAGGGGCCTCGCCCTCCAGCGACTTCTCCGGGATGTACGCGCGTTCGGACTCGGCGATCCCGGCGAAGAACGCGAACAGCGCGGCCCCGGTGCCCGCTCGGGTCGTACACGCGCTGCAAGGGGCCGGTGAGCGACTCCGGGGCCTGCGCCCAGTGCCCCACGTAGCGCGCGCCCCGGCCAGGGGACCCAGCCTGACCGGGTCCGGCTTCCTCGGGCGGCTGCACAGCGCCGAGATCCGGTGCGATCCTCCCCGAAGGCCGTCAGGCGCCGGTGACGCCGTCCACGCCCTGCCGGATCAGGTCGGCGTGGCCGTTGTGCCGGGCGTACTCGCCGATCATGTGGTTGAACACGAGACGGAGCGAGACCGCACCCCAGTTCGGCACCTCGAACGTGGTGTCCAGCGAGGCCCCGGCCGACGCCTGCCGGGCCAGCTCCTGCTCCTCCAGCAACCGCGCGTAGTCGGCCTCGGCGCGGGCGGGGTCGAGGTCCTCGAAGTCGGCGTCGGGCCGCTCGGGCGTGGAGTACAGCTTCGGTACGTCCTCGCCGCGGAAGCGCTGTCGGAACCAGATGCGCTCCACCTTCGCCAGGTGCCGTACGAGGCCGAGCAGCGACAGGTTGGAGCCGGGGACGGGCGCGACGGCGAGCTGCTCGCCGGTGAGTCCGGCGCACTTGTGCAGCAGGGTCGAGCGATGCCAGTCGAGCAGGCCGCGCAGCAGCTCGGCCTCGGGTGCGACGAGCGACCCTTCGGGGCGGGTCACTTCGGGAGCGGTCCAGGTCATCCGGAGATGATCCCACGGGCAGCGGGATGGGTGGTGAGGACGCAGCATTGATAATGCCGAGATGATCGACAAGCAGATACCGGGGCCGCGCCCCCTACTGCGCCGTCCCGAGGACGGCGAGCTGATCGACGTGGCGGGAGTGGCCCACTTCTTCCGGCTGACCGGTGAGCACACGGGCGGCCGCTTCGCGTTCGAGGAGTTCACCCTGGCCGGGGGCATGGTGGGGGCCCGTCCGCACGTACATCACGGACACGACGAGTATTTCTACGTCCTGCAGGGTGACCTGACCCTGCACCACGGCGACGGGGAGGTGACGGTCGGCCCCGGGCACCTGCTCGCCGCGGTGCGCGGAACCCCGCACGGCTTCCGCAACGCCGGGACGGAGCCGGTCCGCGCCTTGTGCCTCTACACGCCGGCCGGGTACGAGGGCTACTTCCGCGAGGTGCATGCGGCCGTGGCGGCCGGCGCGGAGGTGACCGACGAGCTCCTGGCGGAGTTCCGCGCCCGCCACCGTACGACCTCCCTCTAGCCGGTGCCGACCGGCCAAGCCCGCGCAGGACATTGAGGGTCCCGCGCGGGCGCGGCGGATGCGCGTGGTACGGCTCAGGCCCGGGCGGAGGTCAGGCGGGCAGGTCGGCCACGCGGGCGGCGATCGGTCCGAACAAGTCACCGATCGCGGTCAGGGCGGCGGCGTGCAGCATGTCAGCCGGGATCGGTGTGCCGTCCGGGCCCGCCAGGGGCCGGGTCGCGCACGCCTCGGCCACGACGGTGGGCCGGTAGCCGAGGTTGAACGCGCCCTGGGCGGTGAACTGGACGCACATGTGGGTCATGAAGCCGGCCAGCACCAGGTCCGGGCCCGCGTCCAGCCGGCGCAACGTCTCCAGCAGGTCAGTCTCGTGGAAGGAGTTCGGGAAGCGCTTCACCACGACCGGCTCGCCGTCCCGCGGCGCGACCTCCGCGGCGATCTGCCCGATCTCAGCACGGATGTCGTACGGGCTGCCTTCGCCACCGTCGTTGACGACGTGCACCACAGGGATCCCCGCAGCGCGGGCCCGGCTCAGCAGGTGGGCGGCGGCGTCCAGAGCACGGGCGGCGTCCGGGAGCGCCATCACTCCGGTGCGGTAGGTGTTCTGGAAGTCGATCATGATCAGGGTGCCGGTGGACAGCGCAGGCAACGCGCCGTCCAGGCCGATCACGTCGCGCAGTGTCGTCGAGACAGGTGTCGTCGAAACAGTGGTCATTTCATCCTCCTGGGATCTTCGGGGGCGCCCGGCCGGGGCTTCCAGAAGCCCGACCCGGGGTTTTCGGCCGGGCGCGGGCAAAGCCGGGCAGGGTGAGTCACCGGCCGCGCGGGGCAGGCCGGAACACGGGGAGACACATCAGGTCAGGCGGCGGTCCGGAACCGTCGCCGGTAGGCCGCCGGGGTGGTGCCGAGCCTCCGGCGGAACGCCCGGTGGAGCGTCTCCACCGAGCCCAGGCCACACGCGGCGGCCACCTGGTCGAGCGGCTCGTCGGTGCCCTCCAGCAACCGCCGCGCGGCCTCCACCCGTGCCGCCTCCACGTAGGCGGCCGGGGTGACGCCGCTCTCCTTGCGGAAGACGCGGGCGAAGTGGCGCTCGCTGAGGCACATCCGTTCGGCGAGCGCCGCCGCCGACAGGTCGGCGAGGAGGTTCGTGGCGATCCACGCCCGCAGCTCGTCGATGTCACGGCGCTCGGTCGGGGCCTGCCACAGCGGGACGCTGAACTGGCTCTGCCCGCCCGGCCGCTTGAGGTACATCACCAGTTGCCGGGCGACCGCCAGGGCGAGCCGTTCGCCGTGGTCCTCGGCGACCAGGGCGAGCGCGAGGTCCATGCACGCGGTGATGCCCGCGCCCGTCCACACGTTCCCCGAGCGGATGTAGATCGGGTCAGGGTCCACGGTGACGTCGCGGTGCTCGGCGGCCAGCAGGCCGGCGGTGGCCCAGTGCGTGGTCGCCGTCCGGCCCGACAGCAGCCCCGCGGCGGCCAGCAGGTGCGCGCCGACGCACACCGAGGCCACCCGTCGGGCATGCCGGGATGTCTCGGCGATCCAGTCGACCAGGGCCGGATCGATCACCGGCATGCCGCGGGCGTCGACCGCACCGGGCACCACGAGGGTGTCCACTCGCTCGCCGACCTGGTCGAACGGCAGGTCGGTCGCGAGCCGGACGCCGGCACTGGTGCGAACCTGGCCGCCGTCGGGTCCCGCCAGGAGCACCTGGTAGGGCGTCTGTCCGGACATCTCGCGGTTCGCGACCGCGAACACCTCCGCAGGCCCGGTGACATCGAGAAGATCGACGTCGGGGAACACGGCGACAACGACACGGTGCGGAGTGGACATGCGCTTATTGTCCCCTGTGTCGCCTTATGTCCGCCATGACGGTCTTCTGGCAGATCCGGACACCGCCGGTGGCCGCCGGCGCGAGTGCCGCCTCCGGCAGCCCTGCCGGAGGCGGCGAGGTCGCATCACGCGACGGCGGTTCCCTCAAGCTCGACCATCAGGGTGGGGATCGCCAGGCGGGTCACCCCGAGCATCGTGGTGGACGGTGCCACCCCGGCGGCGCCCAACCGCGACGCCAGCACGCCGTAGTGCTCGAAGAGCCGATCGACGTCGGTGGTGTAGACGTTGAGCCGAACGAGATGCGCGAGGGACATGCCCGCCTCGCCGAGCACGGCCTCCAGGTTGTCGAGGCTCAGCGCCAACTGCGCCGCCATGTCCTCGTCATGCTGGGGCTTGCCGTCGCCGCTCATCGCGGTCTGCCCGGAGACATACAGGGTCCGGGTGTGCCCGGAGACGAGCTCACCCTGGTTGTACCCCAGCTCCGTCGACCACGCCCACGGGTTGACCGCCGTTCGTTCCATCGCCATATCGGCTCCATTCGCTTCATCGGGAGTACGTACGTCGATCGGCTCGGTGGCCGCCATCGTCGACGTCGCGTCGCTGAGCCTCCCAACAAATCACGACATCCTGTGTCGTGTATTTCGGTAGGGTTTTCGTGTGCGCGCCGACCGGTTGGTCTCGCTGGTACTGCTGCTGCGGCGGCACGGTCGGCTGTCCGCGGCCGCGCTGGCCCGCGAGCTGGAGGTGTCCACCCGCACGGTGCTGCGCGACATCGAGGCGCTGTCCGCGGCCGGCGTCCCGGTCTACGCCGAACGCGGCCGGCACGGCGGTTTCGCGCTGTTGCCCGGTTTCCGGACCGAGCTCACCGGGCTGAACCCCGACGAGGCCCTCGCCCTGCTGGTCGCCGGATCGCGGCGCGGCGCGCAGGCCTTCGGCCTCGGCTCGGCGCTCGCTTCGGCGATGCTCAAGGTGGTCGACGCGCTGCCCGACAGCTATCGGGCCACCGCGGCCGGAGCGGCCGAGCGTTTGCTCATCGACCCGGAGACCGACCTGCTCTCTCGCCGGCTGGTCGATGAGGAGGTCCCTGACGCCGTAGCGGCCGAGATCCTGCGCGCGGTGTTCGCCGGACACAAACTGCAGATCCACTACGCGGCTGTGGATCAGCCCCCGAAGTGGCGCACGGTGGACCCGATCGGCCTGGTCACCATCCGTGACCGGGGCTACCTGCTCGCCACGAGGTCCGGCGCGGACCGCACCTACCGGCTGTCCCGGGTCCTGGCCGCCAAGGAACTGCCCGAACCCGCACAGCGACCGGACCGGGTCGATCTGGACCGGGCCTGGCAGGAACGCAGCAAGCGGTTCCGGACCGGCGGCGACCAGGTCACCGTGCTGGTACGGCTGCACCCGGCGCGGCGGGAGGACCTGGTGGGCACCGCGCTGGCCGTCCTCGCCGAGGAACCCGACTCGGACGGCTGGCTGCGGCTGGAGGTGACCTTCCAGGACCCGAGACACGCCGAATGGGCGCTGTGGCAGCTCAGCACCAGCGCGGAAGCCCTCACCCCGCAGTGGTTGCGCACCTCCCTGCGCAACCGCGCCGCCGCGATCGCCACCCGCTACGGAGTGTCATCCTGAGAGTGGTGAGCGCGCCGGCGATCAGCGGGGCAGCGCCGGCCTGGGCAGCGCGGGCGCGTCGACTTCCATGGTGAGCCGGAGCAGGCTGGGCGTGTGCCGAGTCCCCAGCATGCCGAGGTTCGTCACGAGAAGCCCGTCTTCGACGACGGCGATGGCCGTGGGGCCGTCGAGTCCGTCGTCGGCGGTCGCCAGGACATTCGTGGTTCCGTCGGGGGCGATGCGCCACACGGTGTTCTCCGGGTGCACGGCGAGATAGAGATTGCCGGCGGCGTCGAAGGCGAGATCGTCCGCCGGGATGTTCGCATGCACCTCGGTGACCTTGCCCGGCCGGCCGTCCTGGATGTCGACGCGGAGCACGGTGGCCTGCGCCGTGTTCGTCACGTAGAGGCCGTCGTCCCAGAGCTTCAGGCCATTCACTCCCGTCGATGAGACGGGGTCGTGCGGCGACGTCGGTTTCATCCGGTCGTCGTCCAGCCAGGGCCGCAGGGTGTCGTCGCCGGGCGGCAGGAAGAGGATCTCCCCGTTGACGGAATCCGCCGCGAACAGGGTGCCCGCCTCGTCGAAGGTGATCCCGTTGAGCCCGGTGCGGATGCCGGCGGCGGCGAACCGGGCCCAGTGGCCGGTGGCGTCGCGCCGCCAGATCCCCGCCACGTTCGCGTCCTCGCTGCGCACGGCGACGTAGAGGCGATCGTCGGCGTCCGAGGCGATGCCCACCGCCATCGCGCCCGCGCCCAGCCCGGCGACATGCTCCACACCGGTCGTCGAACGCCAGACCGTCCCGCCCGTCAGCAGCGTGGTGCAGATGGTGCCGTCCGTCAGGACGACGATGTTCTCCGGAGTCTCACCGGCGCCGAAGTCGAAGGACGCCACGGTGGTGATGTCCTCGACGATGCTCGACGATGTCATGTCTCTCCTTCGGGGGCGGGGTTCACTGCCGGCACTGCGACGGCCATCGAGAAGAACACGGCCCAGTCGGATCATCATCCATACCCAGGTGGGGGATCAACGGCAAGCGCGACTCACAGCCCGGCCCCGGGCACTCCGCGCGTGGTGACCAGGACCGGTGAAGCGCGCGTGCGTACCGAGGTCGCCCAGCCGGTCGAGCGCGGCCAGCCAGCTCGCCCCGCCCGCCCCGTCCCGCGCGGTGACCACCTCGCGCTCGCCCAGCAGCGCCATGACCGCCGTGCGTACCGGGCCGTCGGCGGTCAGCACGCCGCCCGCCAGCACGATCGGCCCCTCGCCGGGCACGCGGCCCGCCGTCGCCGCCAGCCGCCGCGCGGCCTCGCCGACGATCCGCGCCGCGCCCCGGTCCCCGGCCTCCGCCGCCTCGGACACGAGCGGGGACGCGGCCGCCACCAGCATCCGGTCGGCCTGCGCCAGCCGTACGATGCGGTCGGCGCGCCGCCGCGGCTCACCGGTCACGCCGAAGTGCGTGCTGACCAGCTCCGCCAGCGGCCCGGACGGCAGGCCGCGATCGAGCGCGTGGACGGCCGCGCGCACCCCGGCCCGGCCGATCCAGAACCCTCCGCCCTCGTCGCCGAGCAGCCACCCGAGCCCGTCGGCGACGGCCGTCACCGCGCGGCCGGAGAAGCGGGCGGCCGCCGCCCCCGTCCCGGCGAGCAGCAGCGTGCCGGAGGGCGCCGGGGTGCCGGCCGCGTAGGCGACGTCCACGTCACCCACCAGTCTGGGCGATGACGCGATGCCGCATCCGGCCCAGATGTGCCGCAGCACCTCGGCGAAGCCGTCGTCCGCGCCCGCCACCCCCGCCACCGAGGCGGCCACCAGCGACGGGTCCAGGCCGTCGAGCGCGCGGCGCAGGGCCTGCTCGATCGCCGCGCCGGCCGCCGAGGCGCCGTGTGCGGCCGGGTTGCCCGGGCCCGCGGTGCCGTATCCGAGCCTGGTGCCGTCCGCCGCGTGCAGGGCGGCGCGGGTGGTGGTGCCGCCGGCGTCGACGCCGGCGAAAAGGATCACCGGACCAGCCGCGCCGCGCCGGGCGCGAGGGTGAAGACCGTGCCGCAGGGCGCGTAGGTACCGGTCGCCGGGTCGAAGGCCTCGGTGATCCCGTCGAGCGTGACCTCGGCCGGCTGGTCGAAGCGGGCGTTGCAGACGAACCGCAGGCGCTCGCCGTAGCGGCCCACCAGGGCGTCGCCTCTGTGCTCGACCGACGTCCACTCGGGCAGCTCCGCGGCCACCGGGCGCAGCCAGCGGGTGTTGAGGTCGCGCACGATGCCGTAGCGCTCGGTCGGCGCGCCGTCCCCGTCGATCAGCGCGGGCTGGAAGCCCTCGCCGCGCGCCGGGTCGGGCGTCCAGTAGGTGAAGTACTGGATCCCGGTGTAGCCGTGGGCCAGCGCGGTGTTGACCTGCCAGGCCAGCTCGGCGGCCGACGGCTCGCGGTGCCCGTCGTAGGCCAGCGTCTGCACGTACATCCAGGCGGGCAGGCCGGCTCGGCGCGCGTGCTCGCGCACCGTGGCCAGGTCGGCGAGGTAGTCCTCGTCGAAGCCGTCGGCCAGGAACGGGTAGCGGTCGAAGGAGAGCACGTCGGGCCGGACGAGCCTGGTGAACTCGCCCACGTACGCGTCGTAGGGGCCGGTGGCGTGGCTCGGCAGGAGATTGGCGTAGGCGAGGGCGCCGGCGGCGCGCACGGCGGCCACCCCGGCAGCCACCCGGGGGAACTGCTCGGCGTGCGGCTCGTCCATGAGGCTGAGTCCGCGGAAGGAGCGGAACGGGCGGTAGTCCTCGACCACCCGGCCGATCAGCGGCGCGGGGTCCGTGTCCAGGTCGCGCATGAGCACGTCCACGCGCGGGTCCGAGGCGACCAGCACGCCGAGCCCCGCCTCCTCGGCGCGGGCCAGCGCGTGGCGCAGGATGACGCGGTCGTTGAGGTAGTTGCCGGTGATGACCAGGTCGATGCCGGCGTCGGCGATCTCCCGGTAGCGGGCGGCCGTCGTCTCGTGGGGAGGCGGCGGCCAGAAGGCTGCGATCGTCAGGTTCACAGCGCCCCGGTCCTGATCCGCCCGGCGTAGCGGGCCACGAGGGCGTCGTTGTGCGCGTCGGCTCCGGGGATGTTGGCCGACCGGTAGACCGGCGGGATCGTCCCGTCGGCCAGGAGCAGGCCGATGGCCTCGGCGACCATCAGCTGCACGATCAGCGCGGAGGTGATCGAGGAGATACCGCAGATGGGGCCGTGCTCGGTGGGCAGGACGGCGTCGCCGTACGGGGCGAGGTTGTCGATCACGAGATCGGCCAGCTCGAACAGCCGATGCCCCGACGGATGGCGTGAGGTGATGGCGCTGGAGTGGGCCAGGGAGGTGATCGCGATCAGCGGCAGGCCGCGCTCCTTGACCAGCCGGGCCATCTCCACGGTCGACCCGTTGCCGCCCGAGTTGGAGGCGATGACGAAGGCGTCGGACTCCTCGATCGTGTGCAGGGCCAGCACCTGGTGCGCGGTGCGCGGGTCGCGCTCGGCCAGCGGGTCGAACGCGCCGGGGTCGGCCGAGCCCAGCACCACCGGGTCGCGCAGGGTGAGCCGGTTGGTCGGGATGAGACCGCCCGCCCGGCCCGCCACCTCCAGCGCCACCGCCTCGGAGTGGCCGGTTCCGTAGGCGTGCAGGACGCCGCCGGCGCGCACGGTCGCGGCGATCAGCGCCCCGGCCTGCCTGATGGTGGTCGACTGGCCGGCCACCAGCCGGTCCAGGCGGGAGCGGGCCTCGTCGGCGAAGGCCATCACAAGATCCATCAACTGTTTCCTCAACGGTTCATGCCGGCGGTCAGCCCGGCGACGATCTGGCGCGTGGCCAGGACGAAGAGCACGACCAGGGGGATGGTCGTCATCACCAGGCCGGCGAAGATCGTCCCCCAGTCGTTCTGGAACTGGCCGAAGAAGTGGGTGAGGCCGACCGGCAGGGTCAGCTTGCTCTCGTCCCGCATCAGGACCAGGGGGTAGAAGAAGTCATTCCAGATAGGTACGAACTGGAAGACCACCACCGTCGCGAGCGCGGGCCGGACCAGCGGCAGCATGACGTGCCAGAAGGTCGCCCATGGCCCGGCGCCGTCCAGGGCGGCGGCCTCGTCCAGCTCGTACGGCAGCTGACGGAAGAAGGCGGTCAGCACGAAGACGTTGAACGGCACCGACCCGGCCGCGTAGACCAGCACCAGCCCGGCCAGCGAGTCCACCAGCCCCATGCTCTCCAGCAGGTAGAACAGCGGCAGCACGCCCAGGTGGGCGGGCAACGTCATGCCGGAGACGAAGTAGGCGGCGAACACGCTCCGGCCCCGGAACTCCCTGCGGCCCAGCGGGTACGCGGCCAGCAGCGAGACCACGGCGCCCAGCAGCACCGCGCAGACCACGACGACCGTCGAGTTGACCACGTACGTGGAGAAGGACGCCTCCGTCCACGCCTTGGCGTAGTTGCCGAACCCGGTGGGCCAGCCGAGCGGCTGATCGAAGATCTCGCTGGTGGGCCGGAAGGAGCTGAGCACCATGACGACCAGCGGCGCCATGGAGAAGGCCGCGTAGCCCCAGAGCAGGATCCTGATGCCCAGCGCTCTCACGCTCTCCTCCTCAGGACCCGCTCGAGCAGCAGCGTCGAGCCGAAGATGAAAGTGAACATGAAGACCGCCAGCGCCGAGGAGGTGCCCAGCGCGTTGACGTCGCCCGAGGCGAAGGCGGTCCGGTAGAACAGCAGGCCGAGCACGTCGGTGGCGCCCGCCGGTGCGCCGTTGGAGCCGCCGAGCGCGTAGACCAGGGCGAAGGTGCCCATGCTGCCGATGAAGCTGAGGATCGTGACGGTGGCCATGGCCGGCTTGAGCAGCGGCAGCGTGATGCGCCAGAACACCTGCCAGGAGCCGGCGCCGTCGGTCCTGGCGGCCTCGCCGTACTCCTGGGGGACGCCGGCGAGGGCGGCGCTGAACAGCAGCATCGGAAAGCCCACCCACTGCCAGGTGGTGATCGCGATGACGGTCGGCAGCGCGGTGCCGGGGTCGCCCAGCCACGGCATCGCCAGGCCGAGCGGCTTGAGCAGCGCGTTGACCGGGCCGAAGGCGGGGCTGAGCAGCAGGGTCCACAGGTAGCCGATGACCAGCGGATTGACCAGGTACGGCAGGGCGAACATGGTCTGCAGCGCCCGCTTGCCGCGCCGTGCGCGGGACAGGGCGAGCGCGAAGGCCAGGCCCAGCGTGTTCTGCACGAGCATGGTGCCCGCGAAGAGCAGGGCGTTGTGTCCCAGCGCCGGCAGCAGCTGGTCGAGGAAGGCGCCCGACAGCAGGCCGGCGTAGTTGTCCACCCCGGCGAAGCCGCCGCGCAGCGTGCCCTTCCAGGAGAAGAAGCTGTAGGTCAGGCCGGTGAACAGCGGGTAGACCACGAAGATCGAGTAGAGGAGGAAGGCGGGGATCAGGAACAGGTACGAGGATCCCCGCCGCGCGCCTAGAGCCATGTGGACACGCTCTTGTCGAGCTGCTCCGCCGCCTCCTTGGCGGTGATGCGGCCCAGCAGCATCTCCTGCAGCGCCTTGGAGAACACGGCGGCGGAGGAGGGGTTGCCGTAGGCGAACTCGTTCATGAAGTAGGTCGCGCCGTGCCGGCCGAAGGTGGCGGCCACCTCGCCGAGCAGGGGGTCCTTGGGCGTGACGCCGGGCACGGCGGAGAACGTGCGCTGGGTGTCGGTGTAGAGCCGGCCGTAGTCCTTGGAGGCCAGCCAGGCGGCGAACTTCAGCGCCTCGGCCTTGTGCTTGGTCTTGACGTTGATGCCGTAGGAGCCGTCGGTGAAGCCGGGCATGAGGCCCTGGCCCTCCGGCGCGGGCGGCGTGAAGACGCCCAGCTCGAGGTCCTTGGCGTTCTCGCTGAAGAAGTTCAGCTCCCACAGGCCGCCGGGGAACATGGCGGCCTTGCCGGAGGAGAACAGGATCTGCGCGTCGGTGTAGGAGACGCCGGCGGCGTTGTCGGGGAAGTACGGCTTGAGCTTGTTGAGCTGGTCGATGCCCTCGACGAAGCGGGGGTCGGTGAACTTCTTCTGCTTGGCCTTGACGGCGGCGATGAACTCGTCGCCGCCCCAGTGCGCGGTGCCGAAGATGCTCGCCACGATCGGCAGCATCCAGTCGTCCTTGCCGCCGAAGGCGAACGGGATGACGCCCTTGGCCTTGAGCTTGCCGGCCGTGGAGATCATCTCGTCGTACGTCTTCGGCGGGGTGAGGCCGTTGTCCGCGAAGATCTTCTTGTTGTAGATCACCTGGAGGGTCTGCACGGCGAACGGCACGCCGTACACCTTGCCGTCCTTGTCGCCCTTGGCGGCGCGCAGGACACCTTCGTCGAAGCTCGCCAGGCCGGGCACGTCCTTGGCGTCGAGGGGGAGCAGCCGGCCCGCCTCGACGAGCGGCTGCAGCTGGGGTCCGGCGCGCAGCCAGGCGAGGTCGGGCCCGCTGTCGCCGGCCAGGCCCGTGGACAGGATCGTGTCGTACTCGGTGGAGGTGGTGAAGGAACGGGCGTCGACGTCGACGCCGGGATGGAGCTTCTCGTACTCGGCGAACATCTTGTCGAAGTTCGCCTCGGGGCCCCACCCCCAGACCGAGAGGGTGGTCTTGCCGTCGTCGGCACGGGTGGTGGTCGAAGGGGCACAGGCGGTGACCGCCATCGCCAAGGCGACAGCGGCGGCGGCGAGGCGCATGAGGGGCTCCTAGCGGGGGGGCAGGCGGTGCTTGGCGACCGCGTCGGTGGCTGTGGTCAGCAGCTCGTTGCTGGTGGCATGGGTGCGCTGGACGACGCCGATGTAGAGGCAGTCCAGGACCAGCATCTGGGTGTGGCGGGCGGCCACGCCGCCCGCGCGGAAGGGGGTGTCCTGCGCGGCGGTGGTGAGGACGATGTCGGCGGCCTCGGCCAGCGGGCTGCGCGGGAAGTTGGTGACGGCGATCGTGGTGGCGCCGCGTTCCCTGGCGATGGTCAGCGGCTCGACCACCTCGGCCGTGGTGCCCGAGTGGGAGATGCCTAGCGCCACGTCCTGCCGGCTGCGCGCGTTGGCGCTGCAGACGGCGCTGTGCACGTCGGTCCACAGCACGCACGGCCGGCCGATGGCGTGCAGCCGCAGGTGCAGGTCCATGGCCACGCCGGCGCTGCCGGCGACCGCGAAGAAGTCGATGAACCTGGCGCGCACCACGGCGGAGACCGCCCGGTCCACCGCCTCGAGGTCGAGCTGGGCCGCCGTCTCCTCCATCGCGCGCATGTCGCTGGCCAGCAGGCTGCGCAGCACCAGGCTCGCGGGGTCGTCCGGCGAGAAGGCGATCAGGCCCTGCTCGCGCGGGGTGGCGTCGTTGCGGCCGAGCTCGGCCGCCAGCGCGAGCCTGAGCTCGGGGTAGCCGGCCAGGCCCAGCTCGCGGCAGAAGCGGGTGATGGTGGTGAGCGAGGTGCCGCACCGCTCCGCCAGCTCACCGATGGTCGAGGCGGCCACGACGGCGGGCTCGGCGAGGATCGTCTCGGCGATGCGCCGGTGGGCCGCGGTGAGGGTGGGCTCGACCCCCCGGATTCTGGCCAGGATCGGTGACATGGGAGGACCTTCCCGCTTCCCGGCAGGTATGTCAATAGTTCACATTAGACATACGATGTTAGAAATTTTCCCCCTTGCGTGATTCATTGGGAACATGTCACTTTCGAGGCCATGCGCAACCTTCTCCTGGCACTGGTGCTCGGAAGCACCAGCCTGCTGCCCGCCCGTGCCGACACGGTGGACATCCAGTTACTGACGTTCAACGACTTCCACTCGTCCCTGCCGTCGAGCCTCGCCATGACCCCGGAAGGCCCCGTCGAGGCGGGCGGAGCCGAGTACCTCGCGGCCCACATGGACCGGCTGCAGAAGGACAACCCCCGCGGCACCCTGCGCCTGTCCGCGGGGGACAACATCATCAACAGCCCGGCCTCGGCGGTCATGAACGACGAGCCGGCCATCGAGGCGCTGTCGCTGATGCGCCTGGACGCCTCGAGTGTCGGCAACCACGAGTTCGACCGCGGACTGACCGAGCTGCGCAGGCTGGAGAACGGCGGCTGTCACCCGATCGAAGGCTGCAGCGTGCCGGGCTTCAAGGGCGCCTCCTTCCCGTTCCTGGGCGCCAACATCGTCGACACCACCACGGGCAAGCCCGCCTTCGACCCCTACCTCGTCAAGGAGGTGCGCGGCGTCAAGGTCGGCATCATCGGGCTGACCCACAAGAACTCGCTGTTCGAGGCGCCCTCGCCCACGACGCCCCTGCAGGGCCGTGACGAGGCCGAGACCGTCAACGCCTACGTCGCCGAGCTCAAGGCCAAGGGCGTGCGGACCATCGTCGTCCTGCTCCACCAGGGCGGCGGCCAGACCGGCGGCGGCCTGCCCAACCAGTGCAACAACCTGGCCGGGCCGGTCAAGGACATCGTCGCCAAGTTCGACCCCGAGGTGGACGCCGTCTTCTCCGCCCACACCCACAACGCCTACAACTGCGTGATCAACGGCATCCCCGTCACCCAGACGTCGGGGTTCAGCCGCGAGCTCACCCGGCTCAACCTCACCGTCGACCGCGCCACCGGCAACCCGGTCGCGGCGAAGGCCGAGAACATCACGGTCACCCACGACATCAAGCCCGACGGGCCGATCTCCGTGCTGCGCCGCAGGAGCGAGGAGGAGGCTCATCGCCGGCTGGACAAGCCGGTCGGCATGATCACCGGTGACCTCACGGCGGCCAGGAACGCCGCGGGGGAGTCGACGATGGGCCACGCCCTGGCCGACGCCCGGCTCTTCGCCACCTCGGCGCCGGAGAACGGCGGGGCGCAGATCGCGATCCAGCCTCCCTACGGCGGAGGCATCGGCGGCGACCTGTACGTCTCGGCCACCGGCAACGACCTGCCCAACCTGGTCACCCACGGCGAGGCCATGCGCGTGCAGCAGTTCAGGAACGCCCTGGTCACCATGACCCTGACCGGCACGCAACTGGAGCGGCTGCTGGAACAGCAGTGGTGCGGGCAGGGCACGGCACGCGTGCTCGGCATCTCCAAGGGCCTGACATACACCTACGACAACGCCAAGCCGGCCTGCGACAGGATCGACCCGGCCACCGTCAAGCTCAACGGGACCGTCGTCGACCCGGCCGCGCAGTACCGCCTGACCGCCAACTCCTTCATCGCCAACGGCGGCGACGGCTTCTCCGTGCTGACCGAGGGCACCGACCGGGTGGAGAAGGTACGCGACATCGACGCCTTCGAGTCCTACCTCCGGGCCAAGAGCCCGCTGCCGGCCCCGGCCCTGGGCCGCGTCACCCGCGTGAACTAGCCCTTCGCGGCGCTTCGAGGTCGTCGTCGCTCGTGCCCGGCTTGCCGGTCAGTCACCCATCAGGCGCGCGAGTTCCGCGTGGTCGGTGTCCGGGAGCCAGTCGCGCTCTGGTGCGTAGTCCAGCCAGCGCCGGGTACGGCCCGCTTCGGCGAAGCCGCGCAGCAGGGTGTCGAGGTCTGGGTGGCGGCGCGACTCCTGCCACGCCAGCGACCACGCGTACAACGGGGTCGGCGCGGTGAGCGGGATCGAGCGCAGATCCGCGTAGCCGGGCAGGGGCGCGTCGCTGGGAAAAAGCGTGAAACACGTCGGATCAGTGCGAATGTGCTGGACGAGGTGGTCCGGGCCCAGGTTGGGGCCGTCCTGGCGACGCGTGATCCCGAACTCGTCCGCGAAGCGCCGCAGGAAGTCGAGGCGGGTCAGCTCCGCCGGGCACCACAGGGTGCTCTCGCGCAGGTCGGCGGGGCGCAGTTCATCCGCGCCGGCCCACGGGTGGGAAGCGCTGACGACCGCGTCGACGGGCTCCAGGCGGACGAGCCGCTGGGCGATGCCCGCGTCCCGGCCGCCGGGCAGCGGGTGCACCCGGCCGAAACCCACGTCGGCGTCACCACGCAGCAGCGCTTCGGCGGCCGACGGCCAGTCCCGTGCCGGGCCGGTCTCCAGGCGTGTCGCGTCGAGCGCCTCCACCGCCTGCGCGACGGTACGCATCGGCGCGTAGAGATGGCCCCACACGTCGAGACGTACGACCTGCCCGGCGCCCAGCGCCGCCGCGACCGCGCGGCCACCCGCCGCGAGGGCCTCACGCGCGGCCGGCTCGAACCGCTCACCGGCCTCGGTCAACCGCGTGCCGCCCTCCCGTTCGAACAGGCGGACACCGAGCAGCGTCTCCAGGCGCGCGATGCGTTTCGACAGCGCCTGCTGGCTGGTGCTCAGCTGGTCGGCGGCGCGCCCGAAGTGCAGCGTCTCGGCCGTCGCGACGAACGCGCGGACCAGGGCGAGGTCGAGATCCATGCCGCTGACCATATGCGACAACCCGGCGTTGTCGGCCTGGGGGCTCCGTTGTTGGCCTGGCCGCCGCCTCACCCGGTGAAGTGTTCTCGAGACACCACCCAGGAGGCAATGACCATGAAGGCTCTCGTACCGACCGGAGATCCCGCCGAACCGGTCGTGCTCGCCGACGTCCCCGAGCCCACCCCGCGCGCCGACGAGGCGCTGGTGAGGGTGGAGGCGTACTCGGTGAACCGCGGCGAGACGTTCAAGCTGGAAGCGCCCGTGCCCGGCGAACGGCCCGGCAAGGACATCGCTGGGCTGGTGGTGCAGCCGGCCGCCGACGGCAGCGGACCGGCCGGTATCGCGCGCGTCGTCGGTCACCCCATGGCGGGCGGCTGGGCCGAGTACGTGGCCGTGCCGACCGGCGCCCTCGCGGTCCTGCCGGACAGCGTCTCCGCGGTCCAGGGCGCGGCGCTGCCGCTCGCGGGGCTCACCGCGCTGCGGCTGTTGCGCGCGGCCGGGCCGGTACTGGGCCGGCGGCTGCTGCTGACCGGGGCGTCGGGAGGCGTGGGGCACTATGTGACCGAGCTCGCCGCCGCCGCCGGGGCGGAGGTCACGGCCGTGACCCGGGACGCCGAGCGCGGTGCCCGGCTCACCGAACTCGGTGCGAGCGAGATCGTCCACCACCCGGCCGACGCGCGCGGACCGTACGACATCGTGCTGGAGTCGACGGGTGGCGAGGCCCTTCCCCTGGCGCTCGCGCGGCTCGCCAAGCGGGGCACGCTCATCTGGTTCGGGCAGGCCAGCCGGACCCCGGCGACGCTCGACTTCTTCGACTTCTTCCAGGGGCCCGAGTCGGCGGTCATCCGCCACTTCCACTACCTCGACGCCGACACCGGTCTCGGCGAGGACCTCGCGACGCTCGTCCGGCTGACCGCCGAAGGCCGCCTGCACCCCGAGATCGGCCGCGTCGCGGACTGGTCCGCGACGGCGACCACCATCACCGACCTGCGCGACCGCCGCATCCGCGGCAAGGCCGTGCTCACCCTGTCCTGAACGCCCGCATCTCTGAATGACCAGACAAGGAGTTCGCACCATGACCACCGAGCCCAGGGACGTCGTCATCCGCTACGTCGAGGCCGTCCGCGACGGCGACGCCGACGTCATCCACGACAGCTTCGCCGAGGACGCGACCTGGCACTACCCGGGCGACCTGCCGATCTCGAAGGTGTGGCGGGGCCGCGACGCGATCATCAACGACTTCCTGGGCGGCATGGGTCCCGTCCTCGTCCCCGGCACCATGAAGATCGAGCTGGTCGGGACGATCGCCGAGGGCGACCGCGTGGTCGCCGAGTGGACCTCGAAGGCGCGGACCGTGTACGGCGGCACCTACGACAACCGCTGCGTCGGGATCTACACGGTCCGTGACGGCAGGATCGTCTCCGTCGTCGAGTACGCCGACACCCGGCATGTCGCGGCGACCCTCTTCCCCGGCCACGGCGGTTCCGAGCCGGCCGGCGCCGTCTGAGCCGCCGGCGCGATGCTCGACCAGGTCGTCTCCCGGGGCGCGGCCCCGCAGGAGCCGCGTACGTGACCCGCGGTCACGCCCGCCGGGTGACGCGGATCTTCGACTGCTTGTGCGGCAGGCGTTCCCAGTCCTCCATGAGGACGGCGTCCAGGCCGTACCGGCCGGCGAGGGCGACGAGCGTCTCGGTGCGGTAGTAGAAGTCCTCGCGCAGCACGTGGTGCTCCTCGCCCTCCGTGCGGTCGAAGGTGAAGTCGAACCAGCCGTCCGGCCGCATGATCCGGCCGACGTGCGCGAAGCACTCCTCGATGACGTGCGGCGGCGAGTGGGAGAAGACGCTGTGGGCGTGCACGACGTCGAAGTGCTCGTCGGGCAGGAACGCGAAGCGCAGGTCGCGCACCGGCGTCAGGTGCGGCAGCTTGTCGCGCAGGCCGTGGGCGGCGAGCGTGTCCTGGGCGGCGATGAGGATGTCGGGGGAGATGTCGACGCCGTAGTAGTGGCCCGTGTCCAGGTAGTCGATGAACAGGCGTCCGGCGCGCAGGTTGCCGCAGCCGATCTCCAGCATCCGCAGGTCCGGCTTGAGCCCGTGCTGCTTCAGGTAGTCGAACTGCATGCGCCCGAGCGCCAGCCAGCGCTTGTGCGAGTGCGAGCCCACGGCCCCCTCGGGGCTGCGGGCGGTGTCGGACCTCATCACGGCCCGGTAGTACGCGACGTGGTCGCGGGTGCGCAGCCGCAGCCACGTGTCGCGGGCCAGCCGGCGCAGGTGCGGGGCGATGCGCTCCGGATGCGTCAGGGCGTAGCGGGCTTGGTGGGCGATGCTCGACCGGTTGTGCTTCACGTCGGGACCACCAGACGGGTGACGGTTGGGCCATGGAATCTAGGCGCCGCCGCCCCTCCGCTCAACGACCGGCCCGCACAGGGCGCGTCCGGATACGGCAAAACCCTCCCCGGGCGCACGGTCGGGTGGCCGGGGAGTAAGGAGAGGGTTGACCGAACTTGACGGTTAGTGGATAACGGAGTTCCGGCACGGGCAGAACACCGCACGGTTCGGAGCCTCCGATGACGAGTCCCGCCCCGCTTTCGCTGGTCGGACGTGACACGCAGCTCAGAGCGCTCCTCGACGCGATCACCAGCCCGCCCGCGGTGGCCCTGGTGCAGGGCGAGGCGGGGATCGGCAAGACCCGGCTGGTACGGGCCGCCGTGGAGCTCCTTCCCGACGGGGAGCGCACCGTGCTGGTCGGCCACTGCCACCAGCTCCGGGAGCCCTTCCCCTACGGGCCGGTGTTCGACGCGCTGCGCCACGCCGCGCCCGCCCTGCCCGGCAGGTCGGCGCTCAACCCGGTGACGGGGGCGCTGCGCGGTTACCTGCCGGAGCTGGCCGAGCACCTGCCGCCGTCGCCGCCCCCGCCGCCGGTCGACGACCCGCGCGCCGAGCGTCACCGGCTGTTCCGCGCCGTCCACGCGCTGCTGTCCGCCGCGGGGCCCGTCGTGCTGGTGGTGGAGGACCTGCACTGGGCCGACGACGGCACGCGCGACCTGCTGCGGTTCCTGACCGACCAGCCGCCCGCGGGCCTGGCCCTGGTGGTCACCTTCCGGCGGGAGGGGCTGCCCGTGCCGGAGCTGCCGTTCGGCCACGCCTACCGGCATCCGCAGGGCGTCAACAGCGAGGTGGTGGCGCTGGCGCCCCTGGACGTGGAGGGCGTCAGGCGCATGGCTGGCACGCTGCTCGGCCGGGCGGAGCTGTCGGCCTCGTTCGCGGCCATGCTGCACGAGCACACCGCCGGAGTCCCGTTCGTGGTGGAGGAGGTCGTCCGCTCGCTGATCGACGACGCCGGCCGGCTCTCCGATCCCGGGGAGGGCGGTGAGGCCGAGCAGGCGGCCCTGGACCGCATCGCGGTGCCGCTGCTGCTGCGCGAGGCGATGGCGGAGCAGCTCGCCGGGCTGTCGGCCGACGCGCTGCGCGCCGTGCACGCGGCCGCCGTGCTCAAGCTGCCGGCGGACGAGCCGCTGATCGCCACGGTCTCGCGGGTCTCCGGCGTCTCGGACGACATGGAGCTGCGCGAGGCGCTCAAGGCGGGCGTGCTGCTGGAGCAGCCCGACGGCCAGTACGGCTTCCGGCACGCCCTCGCCCAGCAGGCCGTCTACGACTCCATCCCCGGCCCCGACCGGCGGCTGCTGCACGGGCGGGCCATGGCCGCGCTGGCCGCGCTGGAGCAGCCGCCGCTGGTCCAGCTCGCCTACCACGCCCGGCGCGCGGGCGACTTCGACGCCTGGCGGCGGCACGGCGGCGCCGCCGCCGAGCAGGCCGCGGCGCTCGGCGACGTCCCGCTCGCCGTCGAGCTGCTCGAAGGGATGCTCGCCGACCCCAAGCTGCCGCGCGACGCGCGCGGCCCGTTCGCCCTGCAACTCAGCAGGCTGGCCGCGGTCGGGCTGTCGCACCGGCGCGTCGCCCGGTTGCTGCGCCACCTGATGTCGGACGACTTCCTGTCGCCGGAGGTACGCGGCGAGGCCCGGCTCAACCTGGGCGTGCTGCTGTCGAACCAGGCGGGCGCCATCGCCGAGGGCCGGCAGGAGGTGCTGGCCGCGCTTCCCGACCTGGCCAACCGGCCGGGCATGGCCGCCAGGGGGCTGGCGCTGCTGGCCATACCGGCCTGGGGCGGCGAGCCGATCGCCACCCACCAGAAGTGGATGGACCAGGCAGAGAGCCTGGTCGTCGCCGACGAGGACGTGGAGCTGGCGGCGACCGTGCACGCCAACAAGGTCGCCTTCACCATGCTGGTCGGCTCGCCGGAGGCGTTCGCGCTGGCGGACACCCTGCCGGACAACCACCCGTCCGCCGGGGTGCGCCGGCAGGTGGCGCGCGCCTACTCCAACCTGTGCGACGCGGCGATCCCGCTCGGCCACTACGCGGCGGCCGGCCGGTACGCCCGTCTGGGCCGGCGGATCGCCGAGGAGAGCGGCGCCATGTACCCGGTGTACCTGGTGGAGATGTCGTCGATCAGGCTCGACTGGCTGACCGGCCGCTGGGAGGGGCTGCGGGAGCGGGCGGTCGCGGCCGTCGAGATCATGCCGGAGGCGCCGCTGCTGGGCGTGGACGCGCAGCTCGTCCTCGGCATGCTGGCGCTGGCCCGCGGCGAGTGGGAGGAGGCCGGCCTGCGCCTGGAGGCCACCGGGGTGCGGGCGGGCGACTCGGCGTTCCTCCCGGTCGCCGCCACCGCGTCCGGCGGCCTGATCGAGCTGGGCCTGATCCACGGCCGGCTGGAGGCCGCGCTGGCCGAGGCGGGCGGCGCGGTGGCCCGGCTGCGCCGCAAGGGCGTGTGGGTGTGGGGCGACCAGCTCGTGCCGCCCGCCGTCGGCGCGCTGCTGACGGCCGGGCGCCGGGAGGAGGCGGCCGAGCTGGCGGCCGAGTTCGCGGAGGGCATCGAGGGCCGCGACGCGCCGTCGGCCATGGCGGCGCTGGAGGTGGTCCGCGGCGAGCTGGCACGGGACGCGGGCCGGCTGGAGGAGGCGGTGGCGTGCCACGGCCGGGCAAGGGCGGCGTACGAGGCGATGCCGCGGCCCTACGGCGCGGCGCGGGCTGCGGAGGCCGAGGCGGCCGCGCTGCTGGAGCTCGGCGACCGGGAGGAGGCCGCGCGGATCGTGGCCGACGCCGCCGAGCGATACGCGACGCTGGGCGCCACCCACGACGCGGCGCGCTGCCGGCACAAGCTGCGGCAGATCGGCGTCGGGGCGCCGCCGCGCAAGGCGCGCAAGGCGCCCGGCGGCGGGCTGTCACCGCGGGAGCGGGAGGTGGCCGGGCTGGTGGCGCAGGGCCGGACCAACAGGGAGATCGCCGAGGTGCTGTTCCTGTCGCGTCGCACGGTCGACACGCACGTGGCCAAGGTGCTGCAGAAGCTCGGCGTACGCTCCCGCAACGACGTGATCCTGCCGTCGTGACGGGCGAAGGCCCGGCCGGGATTCCTCCCGGGCCGGGGCCTTCGGTGTGCGGGTCAGACGGTGATGCTCCAGGAGTCCAGGAACCCGGTGTCACCGAGGTACTCGTCGGTGACCTCGAGGGTCCAGGTGCCCGCGGCCTGCTGGCTCACCGGCACCGTGTACGTCCTGGTGCCGTAGGAGGTGCAGCTCGTGCCGCCGTACCGGTCGACCGCGTACCACTGGCCGCTCGGCCCGCGCAGCCAGATGTCGAGGTCCTCGGCGCAGGTGTGGCTGATGGTGACGGACAGCTTGACGGGCGAGGTCGCGGTGCCCGTCGCCGTGGAGCTGATCGGGCTCTGCACGGTGGAGTAGTCGGAGATCGTGTAGTTGGTGCCGTTGGTGAACGTCCGGCCGCCCGAGGTGCTCTGGACGGTCAGCGCGTACGTCACCGAGTGGGACGCCGTCTCGCCGGTGCCCGTCACCGTCACGGTGTAGGAGCCGGCCGGGGTGGTCGGCGCCGTCGTGATCGTCAGGGTGGACGAGCCGCCCGACGTCACGGAGGCGGGGGTGAAGGCGGCCGAGGCGCCCGTCGGCAGCCCGGTCGCCGACAGGTTGACCGCCTGCGCGGTGCCGGCCGTGGTGGTGGTGCCGATGGTGGTGGTGGCCGCCGAGCCCGCCTGCACCGTGCCCGAGCCCGGGTTCGCCGAGATCGAGAAGTCGCGGGTCTGCGTGCCCACCTGGAGGGTGTAGACGGCGGTGTGCGTGGCCGAGCCCGTACCGGTCACGGTGATGCGGTAGCTGCCCTGCGCCGCCGACGAGCCGACGGACAGCGTGAGGGTGGAGGAGTTGCCGGAGGTCACCGACGACGGGTTGAAGCTCGCCGTGACACCGCTCGGAACGCCGGTGGCGGTCAGGTTGACCGTCTGCGCGCTGCCGGAGGTGGTCTGGGTGGCGACCGTGGTGGTCACCTGCTGGCCGGGCTGGGCGGTGCCCGACGACGAGCTGAGGGTCAGGGAGAAGTCGTTGCCCGGAGTGCTGCTGCAGGCGGCCTCGCCCGACTGCGCCGGCACGGCGATCGCGCTGAACGACGCCTTGGTGGTGTTGCACTCGACGCTGTTGGCGCCGAACAGCTCGACCGCGGCCGCGACGGCGGCGGAGCGGACGGTGGCGTACCGCCAGCTCGAGGTCTTGCGGTTCAGGGCGCCCATGAAGATCTTGCCGGCCTTCTCGATGCCGATGCCGGTCACCGAGGAGGGTCCGCCGGAGCAGATCGGGCTGGACGGCTTGCCGCCGCCGGGGTTGCTGCCCTCGGCCAGCAGGTAGAACCAGTGGTTCAGCGGGCCGGCCGCGGAGTGCACCTCGGTGCTGGGGATCGAGGTGGACCAGCAGTTGGGGTCGCCGAGCGCGCTGGGGTTGTACATGTTGCGGATCGGGCCGTCGCCGACGAGGTCGACCTCCTCGCCGACCAGGTAGTCGGGCGGGTCGTTCGGGTTGTTGGCGTAGTGCTCGGTGATCACGCCGAAGACGTCGCCGGTGCCCTCGTTGATGCCGCCGTTCTCGTTGCCCGATCCGGCGCCGCCGGGCGTGGTCTGGAAGATGGCGTGGCCGAACTCGTGCGCCACCACGTCGATGGGCGTGGCCTGGCGGGTGTTGGCCTGGTTGTGGCCGAAGTTGGTGTAGCTGCCGTTCCAGTAGGCGTTGACGTCGGCCAGGCCGACGCGGGCGGGGAAGCCGTTGCCGTTGCCGTCGATGCCGTTGCGGCCCAGCCAGTCGCGCAGCATGTCCCACTCGCGCTGGACGGCGTACAGGGCGTCGACGCAGGCGGTCTCCAGGTTGGTGCCCTGGCCGTTGCCCCAGGCGTCGTCGGTGCCGGTGTAGGCGGAGCCGTTCTGCCCGCCGCACTTGATGCCGGGCCTGGTGGTGTCGGTCATGGAGTACGAGCTGCCGGAGCCGCTCGTGCCGATGGTGACCTGCCCGTAGTAGTAGCCGTTGCCGCTGCCTTCGCGGACCTGGTCGTAGGAGTCGGCGATCTCGCCCGTGCGGGCGTCCACGAAGACGTGCTGGATGCTCGGCCGGCCGTCCTTCAGGCCGCTGACGACCGTCTCCCAGGTCAGCCTCTGCTTGTCGCCCCAGGTGAGGACCACCAGGCGGGGGGCGGCGCTGTCGTCGACGCGTGAGAGGCGCGTCTTGGCCACCTCGGTGGCGCGCGCGGCGTCGATCTCGGGGGTGGTCGGCACGTCGCCGCGGCTCGGCCCGGACTCGGCCACGGTGTCGCGGACGCGTCCGGCGGAGTCGGTCACGACGACGGCGTCGCCGCCGACCATCGGCAGGCCCTTGTACGTGCGCTCGTAGGAGACGAAGAACATGTCTCCCGCGCCGCGGACGACCTTCAGGCGACGGTACGCCTCGTCGGGTCCCTTGACGAGGTTGTCCATGCCGCTGGAGATCGCCTGGTCGGCGACCGCCGCTGCGCGCGACTCGGGATCCGTCGCGGCGGTGCGTGCCTGTGTCCCGGAACTCTGCCGGGCGGGGGTCGCCCCGGGTGGGGCGGCGTACGCGGGTAAGGCGGACAACACCATGGCCGCGGCCGTGGCGAGTCCCACGGTCGCGGCAGCCAGGCCCTTGCGTTTCACGCTGCGCTCCTTTCGGCTGTTCCCGGCCGGCCGCCCGGGTGGGCGCGCGCCGGCCCGTGCCGAAGGGTCGCCTCGGAGTACGGGCCTGGCCGGGAATCGGGGGGGTGGATCAAGGGGTGCGAAGGGTCACTGCCGCCAGACGGTAGGCGCTGCCCTCAGACCTGCAAATCCGTACGCATATCGGTATGCATACCGATAATTCGCCCCGCTCGATGCCCGACCGGCTCGCCACCCGCGAGCTCACCCCCTGATCGTCCGGGTGACCTTGCCGGTGGCGTCGAGGAACTGGATGCGCGGGGAGCCGTCGTGCCCGACCCGCAGCACCAGGCGGGGCGTGCCCTTGGCGTCGGCGAGCGTCACGACCGACGCCCGGTCGGGGCTCTTGCCGGCGAACATCCGCTGCGGCCCGGCGTACTTCTCCCGGAACTCCGCCTGCGCCCGGTCCCGCTCGGGGCCGGGCGGCATCGCCTCGATCCTGCGCATCTCGGCCAGGAGCTGGTCGAGCGGCGTGTCCACCCGGTCGTGCACCGCCAGCCCCACGCCGCGTGCGCCGTCCTGCTCCGTGTAGCGCAGCACGAGCGTCTGGTCCTGCTTGTACTGGTCGAACGCGAGCTGCCCGGACGCCCACGGCCTGCCCTCGTCCACCCCGCTGTCGGTGCCCATGCCGCCGGACTCGTCCCCTTCGGCGTTGTAGAGGGTCAGGCCGGGCCGCCGGCCGGCGTTGCCGAGATCCACCCCGTTGACGACCGCGCCGGGCGACCTGACCTTGTTGCTGAGGACCAGGCGTGGCTTGCCGTCGGGCTCGACCACGTTGATCCGCTGCACCTCGATCTCCTCGAACCTGGCCTTGCCGCCCGGCCCGCTCCCCGCGTCCGCGGCGACCGCGTCCTTCCCCCCGGCCAGCAGCGCGCCGACGGCCACCGCCGCGGTCACCGCGCTCACCAGGAGCACCCGCACGCGGTGCAGCTGCGCCTTCACCTGCCGGATGTCCGTCTCGATCTGTGCATGCTCCGTCATGCCCCTACGGTCCTCCGCACGGGGGCGGGGGCGCGATGGTGCCTCCTGGTGACTCGCGCGTGGGGTTGTCCCGAGGGAGCCGTTCCGCGTTCCGACGCGTGCGACGGCTAGCGCGGCAGGCGCAGCCCCGCGATGAGCAGCTCGACCAGCCGGCGCGCGTCGTAGTGGGGATTGTTCTCGCTGCCGATGCAGAGGTTGCCGACGCCGCGCATGAGTTCGAGGGCGGACAGGTCCGAGCGGATCTCCCCGGCGGCTGCCGCGGCTTCGAGCAGCCGGCCGCACACGGGCACCAGCCGGTCGAGGAAGTAGGCGTGCAGCGCGTCGAAGCCGGTCTCGTCGGACTGCAGCACGGCGGCGAGACCGTGCTTGGTGACCAGGAAGTCGACGAACCGGTCGATCCATCGCCCCAGTGCGGCGTGCGGGGTCGCGCTGCTCGCCAGCAGCGCCGGGCCGGCCTCGGCGAGGGCCTCGATCTGGTGCCGGTAGACGGCGATGATGAGATCCGCTCGCGTCGGGAAATGGCGGTAGATCGTGGCCGTCCCGACTCCGGCCTTGGCCGCGATGTCGCGCAGCGGCGCTTCGACGCCCGAGGTCACGAAGATCGCCGCGGCGGCGTCGAGCAGGGTCTTCTCGTTGCGCCGGGCGTCGGCCCGCTTACGGGGGGCCGCATGCGCTCCGTCTTCCTGGCCGTCTCTCGCCGCTCGGCTGTCTCTGGCCGCTTGGCTGTCGCTCACCGCGCCGTTCCCTCCGCTGCCGCAATTGCTAAACGGGACAGCGTCCCGTATCGTCAAGCGGGACAAGGTTCCGTTTGCTCCATCATGCCAGAGCAGGGGACCGACGACCAAGCCATGCCATTCCACGGAGGAAACACGGTCATGCAATACCGCACCTTGGGCCGCACCGGTGTGCAGGTCAGCTCGCTCGTACTCGGCGCGATGAACTTCGGCGCGATCGGGCGCACCACCCAGGACGAGGCCACCGCCATCGTCGACGCCGCCCTCGACGCCGGGATCAACCTCATCGACACCGCCGACTGGTACAGCGGCGGCGAGTCGGAGGAGATGGTCGGCAAGGCCATCGCCGGCCGCCGCGACGACATCGTGCTGGCCACGAAGGCGAACATGCCGATGGGCGAGGAGCGCAACCATCGGGGCAGTTCGCGCCGCTGGCTGGTCACCGAGCTGGACAACAGCCTGCGCCGCCTCGGCGTCGACCACGTCGATCTCTACCAGATCCACCGCTGGGACCCGAGCACCAGCGACGAGGAGACGCTGTCGGCTCTGACCGACCTGCAGCGCGCGGGCAAGATCCGCTACTTCGGCTCCTCGACCTTCCCGGCCTACCGCCTCGTGCAGGCCCAGTGGGCCGCCCGCGAGCATCACCTGAGCCGTTACGTCACCGAACAGCCCAGCTACTCGATCCTGCAGCGCGGGATCGAGGCTCACGTGCTGCCCGTGACCGAGGAGTACGGGCTCGGCGTGCTGGCGTGGAGCCCGCTGGCCTCGGGCTGGCTGTCGGGGGCGGTCCGCGAGGGCCGGGACATCACCACCAACCGGTCGGCGGCGTTGCCGGAGCGCTTCGACATCTCCCTTCCCGCCAACCGCGCCCGGCTCGACGCGGTCGAGCGACTGGCCGTAGTCGCCGACGAGGCCGGTCTGACGATGATCCAGCTCGCGCTCGGATTCGTGGCCGCGCACCCCGCCGTGACCAGCGCGATCATCGGTCCTCGCACGCTGGACCACCTGCACTCGCAGCTCGCCGCCGCGGACACGGTGCTCTCCGCCGACGTGCTCGACGCCATCGACGCGATCGTCGCACCCGGCACCGACCTCGCCCCACACGAGAAGTTCGACACCCCTCCCGCCTTGCTCGACCCGCGTCTGCGGCGCCGCTGACGGTCTCGTCCCCGTCAACCGGAAGAACCTCGGCGGCGCCCCGGCCGGCGCTGCCCGTCCCGAAAGGACTCACGGCCCCATGCCGCACCCTTCCCGGCCCCGCTTCGGGATCATGACCGCCCCGCAGCAGGTCGACTACCACGACGTCCTGCGAGTCTGGCGCCAGGCGGACGCGATCCCGGAGATCGAGCACGCGTGGCTGTTCGACCACCTCATGCCGATCGGCGGCGATCCTGGCGGACCGGCGTACGAGGGCTGGACGCTGCTCTCGGCCCTGGCCGCGCAGACCCGGCGACTGCGGCTCGGCCTGCTCGTGACCAGCAACCGGTTCCGTCCCCCCGCGATGCTGGCCAAGATCGCCACGACCGTCGACATCGTCTCCGGCGGACGGCTCGACTTCGGCATCGGCGTCGGCTCACGCCCCGGCCACCCCCTGGCCAGACGCGAGTACGACGCGCACGGCCTGCCCTTCCACGACGCCGCCCACGCCGTGGGAAGCCTCGCCGAGGCGTGCACGGTGATCCGGCGGCTGTGGACCGAGGCCGAACCGTTCGACTTCCACGGCACCTACCACCACCTCACCGGAGCGTTCGGCAACCCCAAACCGGTCCAGCGGCCCCATCCGCCGATCGTCATCGGCGGACGTTCGGCCCCGACGCTGCGAGTGGTCGCCGAGCACGCCGACGTGTGGAACATCCCCGGCGGCGACATCGACGACGTCGTGAGCCGCAGCGCGCTGCTGGACCGCTACTGCGCCGAGATCGGACGCGACCCCGCCTCGATCACCCGCTCGATCCACCTGCCCGTCTCCTACGAGCAGCCCGGCATCACCCGGGACGCGATCGGCGAAGCGATCGAGGCCGGCTTCCGGCACATCGTGCTCGGACTGCCGGCGCCGTACCCCGCCGACGTCGCGCGGTGGGTCGCCGACGAGCTCATCACCACCCCGAACCACCTGTAGACGGCGTGTCGGTAACACATCTGCCCTCACCTGTTGTAGAGCCTGCGTGCCCATAGATAACTCACCAGGGCGATACCCGCGCTCCATACAGCCGCCTCCAGGAGGCTGGATCCGGCCGGACGCCCGGCCAGCAGCGCGCGCAGCGTCTCGATGGCGGGGGTGGCCGGCTGGTGCTCGGCGAACCAGCGCAGACCGGCGGGCATCGACTCGGTCGGGACGAAGCCGCTGCCGAGGAACGGCAGCAGCATCAGCGGCATCGGCAGGTTGCTGGCCGTGGCCACGTTCTTGGTGACCATGGCGAGCGCGACCGACAGCCAGGTGATCGCGAAGGTGAACATGGCCAGCACACCCAGCACGCCGAGCCAGGCCAGCATCGAGGCGGACGGGCGGAACCCGATCAGCGACGCCACCACCGTCACCATGGCGATCGCGAGGAACGTCTGCACCATCGCCCCGAGCACGTGCCCGGTGAGCACCGAGACGCGGGCGATGGCCATCGTCTTGAACCTGGCGATGATGCCCCCGGTCATGTCGGTCGCCACCGAGATCGCGGTCCCCTGCGCGGCCCCGACGATCGTCGTGATCATGATGCCGGGGATGAGGTAACCGACGTAGGCGGTGCGGTCGCCGCCGATGCCCGCGCCCATGGTGCCGCCGAGGACGTAGACGAACAGCAGCAGGAACACCACGGGCACGGCCGCGAACGTGAGGATCAGCGTGGGATGGCGCCAGATGTGTCTGACCTGGCGGCGCAGCATCGTCGCCGAGTCGGTGATCGCTCTCATCGGGACGGCTCCTTGGCAGAGGGCTCCTGGGTCAGGGTGAGGAAGACGTCGTCCAGGTCGGGGGTGCGCACCGACATCTCGGCGACCTCGATGGCATGCGCGTCCAGCCACTCCAGGAGCTTCCGCAGCGTCCTGACTCCGCCGGAGTCGGGGATCTGGACGGTGAGCGCCGCGTCGTTGCCGGAGGTGGCGCCGACATGGCCGGCCGCCCTGCGGTACCCGTCGGGGTCGGCGAAGCGGACGAGGATGTGGCCGCCGGGGACCATTCGCTTGAGTTCCTCAGGGGTGCCCTCGGCCACCAGCCGGCCCTGGCTGAGCAGGGCGATGCGGTCGGCGAGTTCGTCGGCCTCCTCCAGGTACTGGGTGGTCAGGAAGATGGTCACGCCGTCCTGCTGGACGAGGTCCCTGACGATCTGCCACATGGTGCGGCGGCTGCGCGGGTCCAGGCCCGTGGTCGGCTCGTCGAGGAAGATGAGCCTGGGCGTGCCGACCATGGTCATGGCGAGGTCGAGCCGGCGGCGCATGCCGCCCGAGTAGGTGGCCGCGGGCTTGCGCGCGGCCTCGGCGAGGTCGAAGCGCTCCAGCAGCTCGCGGGCGCGCGTGCGACCCTTGGCTCGGCCTAGGTGGAGCAGGTCGGCCATGAGCCGCAGGTTCTCCTCGCCGGTGAGGAAGCTGTCGACCGCGGAGAACTGGCCGGTGACGCCGATCGCGGCACGCACCTCGTCGGGTTCCTCGGCCAGGTCGTGCCCGGCCACCCGGATCTCGCCCGCGTCGGCCTTGATCAGGGTGGACAGGATCTGCACCGTGGTGGTCTTGCCCGCGCCGTTGGGGCCGAGCAGCGAGAAGACGGTGCCCTGCGGGATGGTGAGGTCGATGCCGTCCAGGACGCGGTGGGCGCCGTAGGACTTTCGCAGCCCCGTCACCGAGACGAAGGTTCGCATCACGTTCACCCCCGATCCCAGGTGACGGGCAGGATGTGCACGCCGTACACCTGCGAGGGGTCGGTGCGCAGCGACACGTCTTCAGCCGGTACGGCCAGCCGCAGCGTCGGGAAGCGGGTGAGCAGCGCGGGAAACGCGACACGCATCTCGATGCGGGCAAGCTGCTGACCGAGGCACTGATGGACGCCGTGGCCGAAGGCCAGATGCCCGGCGGCCGAGCGGCGCAGATCGAGCACGTCGGGGTCGGAGAATTTGGCCGGGTCCCTGTTGGCGGCGTTGATCGCGATGATGACCGTGTCGCCCGCCGTGAGCTGTCTGCCGCCGAGCTCCACGTCCTCCAGCACGCCGCGCATACCGGTGGCGGCGACGGACAGGTAACGCAGCAGCTCCTCCACGGCGCCGACGGCCAGGTCGGGGTCGCCGCGCAGGACGGTCAGCTGTGCCTGGTCGCGCAGCAGGGCGAAGGTGCCGAGCGCGAGCATGTTGGCGGTGGTGTCCAGCCCGGCGCCGAGCAGGAACGCGGCCACGCCACCGAGCTCCTCGTCGCTCAGGTCGCCGCCGGTGGCCAGGTCGCTGAGCAGGTCGTCGGTCGGCTCGGCCCGCTTGGCGAGCGCGAGCTCCCGCAGGTAGGTGCCGAGCTCGGCGAAGGCGGCGTACTGCGCCTCAGCGGTCCCGGCGTCCGACAGGGCCCGGGTGGAGCTCCGGAACCGGTCGCGGTCCCCGTACGGCACGCCGAGCAGCTCACAGATCATCAGCGCTGGAACCGGCTGCGCGAAGACCTCGACGAGGTCAGCGGGCGGCCCCTGCCGCTCCATCGCATCGAGCCGCTCACGGGTGATCTCGGTGACCCGCTCGGTGAGCAGGTTCATCCTGCGGACGGTGAACTTGCCCGCCAGCAGCTTGCGGAAGCGGGTGTGCTGAGGTGCGTCCATGCCGGTCAGGTCGCCGACGGGGGCGGGCGGCAGGTGCCCGCCCGCCAGGGGGTGGTAGTGGGTTTCGTAGCGGGAGCTGAACCGCGGGTCGGCGAGGATCTGGCGGACCAGGTCGTATCCGGTGATCATCCAGACGCCGGGGGCGCCCTCGGGCGCGGCCAGGCGGGCGATCGGCTGCTCTGCGCGCAGGGCGGTGAGCGAAGGGGCGGGATCGAAGGGACAAGTGGGTGAGCGGTCGAGGGACGGAGTGACCGGCTGGTCGCGATAATACGTGTTCGACATGAATGAAAGCTACGTTGCGTTCAGAAAATATGTCAATCAATCGATGCACATAAGCGCAGCTAGAAGGCGATGAATTGATACGTTGACAGTGGAGCTGAATGCAATGAAACGTTGCATTGTGTGGTGCCTAACGCAATAGTGGTGTCATGCCAGAAGGAAGGTTGACCCAGCAGGAACGCCGGCGCATCGCGACCGGCCTCGCCGAAGGCCGCTCCTACGCCGAGATCGCCAGGCGGCTGGACCGGCCGACCTCGACGATCAGTCGTGAGGTCGGCCGCAACGGCGGCCCCGGCGACTACCGCCCCGAGCGGGCACACCAGGCGACAGCGCGGCGGGCGCGCCGCGGCGCCCCGGCACGTTCACCCGAGGCCGAACCCCAGGACCGCAAGGTCTTCGAGGTGGAAGAGGGAGCCGTCGAGATGGCGATCGGGATGGGCCTGCCGAAAATGATGGCGCGCGTGCTCATCGGCCTGTGGCTGAGCGAGGACGGCAGGCTCACCGCGGCCGAGCTGTCGCGCGGGCTGAGAGTCAGTCCCGCCTCGATCTCCACGGCCGTGGGCTACCTGACGCAGCAGGGGCTGATCAGGCGCGAGCGTGATCCGCGGCGGCGGCGCGACATCTACGTGGTCGACGACGACGCCTGGTACCACTCGACGGTGATCAGCTCGCGGAAGACGCTCGCGGCGGCGCAGATCGCGAAGGAGGCGGGGCAGACGCTCGGGCTCGACACGCCCATGGGACGCCGCCTGGCCAGGGGCGGTGCGTTCCTGGAGCGGATCAGCCTGGACGTTCTGGCGTCGGCCGAACGCTGGCGCGACCTCCCGCCGTGATCAGACCGCGGGGATTGCGCCCCGGATCTCAAGGGCTGTGGTTCGATCGGCCCGATCCGCACATGTCCGAAAATGGCCAGCGTGCGGAGGCGGAAGGTCCGTACGGTCGGTCCCATGACTGAACGTGACACCGCCGAAGAGCCCTTCGACCGCGACCGGCAGGCGCGGCTGGCGGCGGAGTTCGCCGCCCTGCACCGGCGCGGCGACCCGCTGCTGCTGCCCAACGCCTGGGACGTCGCCTCGGCGGCCGTGATCGCCCGTGCCGGGGCCAGGGCCATCGCCACGACCAGCGCGGGGGTGGCCTGGTCGCTGGGTGTTCCGGACGCCGCCGACCTGGGCGCCGGCCGCGTGGCGGCGGTCGTGCGGGGCATCGCCGGCGCCGTCCCCGTCCCCGTCTCGGCCGACGTGGAGGCCGGGTACGGGCCCGCGCCCGACGACGTGGCCGCGACCGTGGCCGCGGTCGTGCGGGCCGGGGCGGTGGGCGTGAACCTGGAGGACCGCTCCGGCCGTGCGGACACGCCCCTGTTCGAGCCCGAGGAGCAGGCCGGGCGGCTGGCCGCGGCCCGCGCCGCCGCCGACCGGCTGGGCGTACCGGTGTGGATCAACGCCCGCACCGACGTCTTCCTGACCGGCGCGCCGGTCCGCGAGGGGGTACGGGAGTCCCTGCGACGCGCGGCCGTCTACGCCGAGGCCGGCGCGGACAGCCTGTTCGTGCCCGGGCTGACGAACCCGGAGGCGATCGCCGAGCTGGCCGCCGGGCCGCTGCCGGTGGCGGTCATGGTGTGGGCCGGAGCTCCGCCGGTGGCCGAGCTGGCCGCGGCCGGAGCCGTGCGGGTCAGCCTGGGCGCCGCCATCGCCCAGGCCGCCTACGCGCTGGCCGCCCGCGCCGCCGGGGAGCTGCTGACGGCCGGCACGTACGACGGCACCGCCTCGGGCGGCGAGGCCGACGGCCTGAACGAGCTGCTGGCCCGCTCCTGACCGGAGCCCGCTGGGCGGGGCGTCAGGCGTGCATGCGGCCCGCCAGGAAGTCCAGCACGACCGGTGTGGCGTAGTCCTGGAACTCCTCGAAGTAGGCGTGCCGGGCGCCGGCGATGAGGATCATCCGCGCGCCCGGGATGCGCCCGGCCAGCAGCGGCGCGTTGCCGGCCGGGGTGAGCAGGTCGTCGGTGCCGTGCAGCACCAGCGTGGGAGCGGTGATGCCGGGCAGGACGTCCCAGGCGTCGTGGCCGTTGCTGGCGGCCAGGTGCCGCCGGCGGGCATGCGCGGGCATGCCGGGGTCGCCGGTGGTGTGGTACGGGCCGGGATGGGTCTCCAGCCAGCGTGGCGTGTACATGAGCTCGGCCAGGGCCCGGCCGGCCGCTGCCCGGTCCGGCTGGGCGAGCGCCCGGCGTACCGTGTTGTCGCGTTCGACTCCGTGCTCGCCGCCCGGCGAGGTGCAGCCGAGCACGAGCGAGGCGACCCGCCCGGGGTGGTCGGCGGCCAGCCACTGGGCGACCCGCCCGCCCATGGACGTCCCGTAGACGTGGGCCCGCTCGACGCCGAGGTCGTCGAGCACGGCGATCACGTCGGCGGCGAGCGCGCGGGTGCTGTAGGGCTCGTCGGGCTTGCCGCTGGCGCCGGTGCCCCGGTAGTCGAGTGTGATCGTGCGATGGGACTGCTCGAAGCCGGCGCGGACGCCGTCCCACCAGTGGTGGCTGTTGGCCTGACCGGACAGCAGGACGAGGGGCTCGCCCCGGCCGCCGACCTGGTAGGCCAGGCCGACGCCGTCGGGACCGGTGGCGATGCCGGTGGTGCGGGCGAGTGGGGACGTCGTGCTCATGAGCGGGGACCTCACGGGGTGTCGAAGCGGCGGGCCAGGACGACGAGCAGCCCGGCCGCGGCGGTCAGAACGATGGCGCCGGTGATCACGCTGGACCAGCCGGCGGTCTGCCACTGGTAGGCGGCCAGCGCGCCGAACAGCGAGCTGCCGGCGTAGTAGGCGAGCAGGTACAGCCCGGCGGCCTGCCCGACGCCGACGCCGACCCGCTGCGCCCGGTCGGAGACCCAGCCGCTGACCAGCGAGTGCGTGCCCAGGAAGGCGAACGTCAGGACGCCCAGCCCGGCGACGATGGCAGGCAGCGCGCTCATGCGGGTCAGCAGCACACCGGCCCCCAGCAGGGCGACGCCGTGCAGGGCGGCCGGGCCGCGTCCGCGCCGCAACGCGAACCGGCCGGCCGCCAGCGGAGCCGGTATCCCCACAGGGTAGGCGAGGAAGGCCAGCGCGGCGGCGCCTCCCAGCAAGTACGGCGCCGCCTCCAGGCGGAAGGCCAGCGCGTTGCACAGTCCGACGAACGCGCCCATGGTCGCCGCGCCCACCAGGCACAGCACGACCAGGGTCGGGTCCTTGAGGGTGCGGCCGGTGTTGGCCAGCAGGCCGCTCAGCCGGGGGCTGGAGCGGTGGAAGTGGCGCGAGGGCGGCACCAGCGCCCACAGGCCGGCCCCGCACACGAGCGTGATGACGCCGACGGCGGCGCCGGCTCCCCGCCAGCCTCCCAGCTCGAACAGCGGCCCGGGCAGCAGGCGGCCGGCCGCCCCGCCGAGGGCGGTGCCCATGATGTAGGTGGCGTTGGCACGCACGTGGGAGCCGGACGGCGTCTCCTCGCGCAGGTAGGCCAGCGCCACGGCGGGCAGCCCGGCCAGGGCGACGCCCTGCAGGCCGCGCAGCACGAGCAGGCTGTGCCAGGTGGGCGCGAAGGCCGTGGCCACGCCCAGCACGCCGGAGCCCGCCAGCGACAGCCGCATGATCCCCACCCGGCCGACCATGTCGGAGATCGGGCCGACGAACAGCAGCGCGACCGCCATCGTGATCGTGGCCAGGGACAGCACCGCCGTGGACTGGGAGGCGCTCACGCCGAAGTGGCGCGCGACGCCGGGCAGCAACGGCTGGACGTAGTAGAGGGCCAGGAAGTTCGCCAGACCGCCGCACATCAGCCCGTACCTGATCCGCCGGTGGACGCGCTCCTCCGCCCCGAGTGAGGAGGACACGACTTCGAGCGTGCCTCGGCAGCCGTGATGCGCAAAATGCAGCGTTTGACGTAGCTGATGCTGAATGCGCATCATCGCTGGATGGACGTGCAGACGCTGCGCTGGTTCCTGTCGTTGTGTGACACAGAGAACATGCGCGACACCGCGGCCCTGGAGGGCGTCAACCAGTCGACGCTGTCGCGGGCCCTGGCCCGGCTGGAGGCGGACCTGGGGGTGGAGCTGTTCCACCGGCGCGGGCGGCGGCTGGCCGTCAACCGCTTCGGCGCGCTGCTGCGCGAGCACGCCGCCCGCGCGGTGGCCGAGCTGGACGACGCCCGCCGCCGGGTGGACGCCCTGGCCCACCCCGACACGGGGCTGATCCGCCTGGGGTTCCTGCACTCGGTGGGGCGGTGGCTGGTGCCGGAGGTGCTGCGCGACTACCGCGCCGTCACGCCGGGCATCCGCTTCGAGTTGCGCCAGGGCTTCGCCCGCGAGCTGCTGGCCTGGCTGCACACCGGCGACATCGACGCCGCGCTGGTCACCCCGCCGCCGCCCGGGAGCGGGGCGCGCTGGCACCGGCTGCGCGAGCAGCGCCTGTGCATCGCGCTGCCCGCCGACCACCCGTCGGCCGCCGTCCCGGCCATCACCCTGGGCGACGTACGGGCCGAGCCGTTCATCGCCTTCGCCCCGACCACGGACCTACGCCGGGTCATCGACGGGCTGTGCCGGGAGGCGGGGTTCGAGCCGGTCATCGCGTTCGAGAGCGAGGAGATCGCCACGGTACGCGGCCTGATCGCCGCCGGGCTGGGGGTGGGCATCCTGCCGCTGCCGGCCACGCCCGAGGTGGACGACCCGGTCTACCGGCCACTGGTGCCGGCGCAGCACCGCCCCATCGGCCTGGTGTGGAACCCGCCGCCACACCCGACGGCCGCCGTCGCCCGCTTCGTGGAGCACCTGACGCGGGCGACGTGACGGGGCCCTTCACGGCAAGGGTGGGCGAGGCGGCGTCAGATCCGGGTCATGGTGGAGGGGTATCCGCCGCCGCCGGGGTAGACCCATGCGCCGTCGACCGTGGCGCCGTCGGCGCTGAAGACGCCCTCGTAGTAGGCCGGGCTGCCCTTCGCGCCGCCCCAGATGGTCAGTTTGTCGCCGCTCAGCTCGTAGACGTAGTCGAGGGTGTTGCCGGTGGAGTCGTAGAAGCGCGACACCACGTCGGCGCCGACCGGCTCGCCGAACGGGCGCAGGTTGCCGATCACCTCCAGGCCGGTGACCGGCTGGCCGAACTGGGTGAGCTCGACGTGCTGGAGCAGGAAGAACCGGCCGGGCATCCACTCGTAGCGCACGGTGCCCTCGGCGCCGCCGGTCACCGCCCAGGTGCCGACCAGGCGGTCCAGGGCCTTCAGCTCGGCGCTCGGCTCGTAGGTCTCCATCATCTCGTCCTCCTTGGTGAGTGCTTGCCGGTACCTCGGAGCGGGCGCCACGGTCTCGACGTGCGACAGATGTGACATGGATCACACGTGAATCATGTCGAGATCCCGGCTCCGGCCACGAGGTAGCGGCATGGCACCGTCCCCGCGCCGCTCCGCGTGACCGGGCATACGGTGGTCCGAGCACGAACGACCAGAGGACGCACCATGAAGTACCTGCTGCTCAGCCACACCCCGGCCGCCGCCTGGGACGCCGCGACCGCCGGCACTCCCTCCGAGGAGGCGCTGGCCGCGTTCGCCGCCTACCAGAAGTTCGAGCGCGAACTGATCGAGACCGGCGAGTTCGTCACCAGCGAGGGCCTCGGCCACCCCGCGCTCAGCACCACGGTCCGCAGGACCCCCGACGGCGTGATGGCGACCGACGGACCGTTCGCCGAGCTCAAGGAGGTCCTGGCCAGCTTCGCGGTGATCGACGTGGCGAGCCAGGAGCGAGCCGTCGAGATCGTCTCGCGGATCGTCGAGGTGCTGGGTGAGCCGATCGAGATCCGGCCGATCATGGGCGAGGACTTCACGGCATGAGCCCGGACGTCGAGCACCTGCTGCGCACCGAGGCGCCGCAGGTGCTCGGCGCGCTGGTCCGGCGCTTCGGCCGTTTCGACGTCGCCGAGGACGCGGTGCAGGAGGCGCTGCTCGCCGCGAGCCGCGCGTGGCCGGCCGGCGGCGTGCCGCAGGACCCGCGCGGCTGGCTGATCCGGATCGGCTACCGGCGGATGGTCGACCTGCTCCGCTCCGACCAGGCCCGGCGCCGGCGCGAGCAGGAGGCCGGAATGGCCGAGCTGGCCATGCGGGAGCCGGCGCGCCAGGCGTACCGCCCGCGGGAGACCGACGACAGTCTCGCCCTGCTGCTGCTGTGCTGTCACCCCGCGCTGAGCACCGCCTCCCAGGTGGCGCTCACGCTGCGCGCGGTGGGCGGTCTGACGACCGCCGAGATCGCGCACGCCTACGGGACGACGGAAAGCACCATGGGCACGCGCATCAGCCGCGCCAAACAGCACCTCGCCCGCGCCGGCGCCCGCTTCACCCCACCGGCCGACGCCGACCGGGACAGCCGGATGGCCGCCGTGACGCAGGTGCTCTATCTGGTCTTCAACGAGGGCTACACGGCTTCCTCCGGCGACGAGCTGGCCCGCGTCGACCTGACCCGCGAGGCGATCCGGCTGGCCCGCATGCTCCGCGACTCCCTTCCCGGCGACGCCGAGGTGACCGGTCTGCTCGCGCTGATGCTGCTCACCGAGTCCCGGCGCGCCGCCCGTACCCGCGGTGGCAAGGAGCTGGTGCCGCTGGACGAGCAGGACCGGACCCGCTGGGATCCCGCCCTGATCCGCGAGGGCACCACGCTGATCGACAGTGTCTGGAGCCGGCGCAAGGTGGGCCCGTACCAGTTGCAGGCGGCGATCGCGGCCGTGCACGCCGCGGCCGCCGCGCCGGAGCGGACCGATTGGCAGCAGATCGCCGCACTGTACCTGTGGCTCGAACGGCTCACCCCGACCGCGCCGGTGCGGCTGAGCCGCGTGGTGGCGGTGGCCCGGGCGTACGGGCCGGTCCGGGGGCTGGCGCTGCTCGACGACCTCAACCGGCAGCACGGGCTCGACCGGGAGCCCCTGACCCGGCGGCGAGAACGCACGGTGCGCGCCCACCTGCTCCAGATGACCGGCGACACGGCCGGCGCGGCGGCGCTGTACCGCGAGGCGGCCGCCATGACCGGCAACCAGGTCGAGCGCCGGTACCTGCTGGCCCGGGCCGACCGCCTGACCTGAACCGACCGCCTGACCTGAAGCGACCGCCTGGCCCGAGCCGCCGACCGCCTCGCCTGACGGATCAGCCGGTCACGCCGCGCCCTGTCCGGTCGCCTCGCGGCGGACCGGCCGGCGGTTCGAGCTCGCCCGGGGAACATCCGGCGGACGGTTGTGGTTACATGAGTCGTGACCGGTGTGCCCAGTGTCCCCGGGCCTCACCTATTGCCTTCGCGGACTACCGTTCGGCTGGAGCCGCGTTGTGCCTTTCGCCGAGAGGCGACACGCACACCGGTTCGCACACGTCACGACAGGGGCCCCGGCCGGCATTCGCCGCCGGGGCCTTTGCCGTGGACCTGTCGACGTCCCCCTCTGGTCGCGCTCCGGACGGACGCCGACGCACCAGCACCCGCCGAAGAGCCCGTTGTCGCGCTCCTCGCGCGTCCTTTCCCGGCGACGGAAGCGTAGACCTCGGACCGGCCGCCCCGGTCCGCCGTGCGCATACGTGGGAGCGGTGGCCCGCGGCTGGGCACTCCCTACCGCAGGGGACGGCGAGCGAGGGGGAGCGATGGCCGGGGTGCGGGTGCGGCGGGTGTACGAGGAGGCGTCGGGCGACGACGGGGCGCGGGTGCTGGTGGACCGCGTCTGGCCGCGAGGGCTGTCCAAGGCGTCGGCAGGGCTGGACGCATGGTGCAAGGAGGTCGCGCCGTCCACGGAGCTGCGCCGATGGTACGGCCACGATCCCGAGCGGTACACCGAGTTCGTCCGGCGCTACCACGCCGAGCTGGAGGAGCCGGGGCGGGCGGAGGCGCTGGAGCACCTGCGCCGGCTCGCGCGGAGCGGCCCGCTGACGCTGCTCACCGCGACCGTGCGCGCCGACATCAGCCACGCGGCGGTGCTGGCCGAGCTCCTGCGGTGAACGCCCGCGCGGCGTCCACCGAGCTGGCCGCCTTGGCCGCCTTGGCCTCCGAGCCGGCGCCGCGGCCGCTCGGCCGCGCCTGTCCCGGCCCGGCTCCGCCAGCGGGTCAGCGGACCGGGCCGGGCCCCGGTGCTGGCCTGGTGCCGATCACGGCCGTCGCGTACAGCTCGTCGGAGCCCGTGACGCGGGCGGCCAGGCCGGCGCGGGCCATGGCCTTGGCGGTGTCGGCGGCCTGCCGCGCGCTCGTCTCCACCAGCAGGTGGCCGCCGGGCGCCAGCCAGCCGGGCGCCGCAGCGATGACGCGGCGGACGATGTCGAGGCCGTCCGCGCCGCCGTCCAACGCCACCGGCGGCTCGTGGTCGCGCGCCTCGCCGGGCAGCAGCCCGATCTCGCCGGTGGGCACGTACGGCGGGCTGGCCACCAGCACGTCGATCCGGCCACGCAGCCGGTCGGGCAGCGGCTCGTACAGGTCGCCCTGGTGGACGTGACCGCCGGAGGGCGCGAGGTTGCGCCGCGCGCAGCGGACCGCGGCCGGGTCGATGTCGACGGCATGCACCTCGATGGCCTGCACCTCGATGGCCTGCGCCTCGACGGGCGGTGTCGCGGCGAATCCTGCCGGCCCGATCGAGCCTGCAGGCCCGATCGAGCCTGTCGGCTCTGTCGGCTCTGTCTGCTGTGTCGCGGAGAGGGTGGAGGACAGGGCGGCGGCGAGCGCGCCCGAGCCGCAGCACAGGTCCACGACCACCGGCCGGCTGGTGCGGGCGAGCGCCCGGCGGGTCAGGGTGATCGCCTGGGCGGCCAGGAACTCGCTGCGGCGGCGTGGCACGAAGACCCCGGGGTCCACGGCCACGCGCAGCCCGCAGAACTCCGCCCAGCCCAGCACATGCTCGAGCGGCAGGCCCGCCACCCGGCGGTCCACCATGGCGGCGAGGGCGGCCGAGGTGCGGGCGGTGGAGATGAGCAGGTCCGCCTCGTCCTCGGCGAAGACGCAGCCGGCGGCTCTGAGCCGGGCCGTGATGGCGGAGTGGGTGAGAAGTGAGGGTGAAACCGACATGAAGCGCCTTCCGGAATGCCGTGGCGCTCTCCGGTCAGCCGTGCCGGACCACCGGCACGACCGTGAGGCGAGAGCACCCGGCCTGATGTGGCGAAATGGGTCTCACCTCCTCGGTCGTCAGCTGCTGCGGTCCGCAGCTGGAGACGGCAACCCTACAGGAGCCCGTCACAGGCCCGCAAAGATCCGGGCATCCGCGCCGTGATCGGCGACCGGGGGGGGGGGGGGGGGCGGGCGGGGGGGGGGGCGGGGGGGGGGGGGGGGGGGGGGGGGGGGGGGCGGGGGGGGGGGGGGGGGGGGGGGGGGGGGGGGCCCCCC
>NZ_JBITIP010000025.1:71724-111690 GCF_044459125.1 Nonomuraea sp. NPDC050383 | reverse complement strand
ACCTTGCGGGCCCCGGCCCGGGCCCCCAACTGCGGGGGTCCCCGGGGGGGTGGGGGGGCCGGGGGGCCCCCCCCCGCCGCGCGGGGCGCGGTGGCCGCCCCGCGCCGGTGAGGGGTCAGGTCAGCAGGGCCGCGGGGTCGCGCTCGGGCGGGCCCGACGGCCACCACTGTCCGTCCCGGCGGGTGAACGGGTACCAGCGGCCGTCGCGGCCGTAGCGGAGCTGCCGGTCGCCGCCGATGGTCCACCGGTTGCGGGACAGCTCCGCGCGGGGCGGCTCCTCGCCCTCCCAGGCGGCCTCCAGGAGGGCCCACGCTCTGGCCAGCTCGTGGCGGGGCGGCGTCCAGGCCGACTCCAGCGCGTCGAGCCCGTCGGCCCCGGCGTGCCGCCAGGCCGCCACCGGGGCGTCCAGCCCGAGGTCGAGGTCGTGCTCGGCGGCGAGCCGTACCCGGTCCTGGTACTCGCTCAGCACGGGCGGCTCCGCGCCGAGCGCCGCGGCGGTGAGCACGGCCCGCGCCCGGGAGGCGGCCGAGGCGGCCAGCACCTCCAGCGCGGCCACGTCCACGCCCGGGGCGGGCTCCAGCCCGAGCGGCGTGAAGGTCACGTCGAGGGACGGCGGCTCGGGCAGCGGCGCCACTCCGGCCGCGAACCCCTCCGCGAATCCCTGCGCCGCGAACACACCTCCCTCCGGCCCAGGTCCGACCGCCCCGTCACCGTGCGCGCCTCCCCACCCCCGGCCGTCCCCGCCGGCGACCTCGGAAGGCTCGGCGGTCTCCGCTGTCTCGGGGGTCCGGGGGGCGTGGAGGGTGTGGCCGTCGTCCGGCGGGGCGGCCGGCGGCCTTCCCGCCGGCCGGGTGTGGTGCTGGAGCGCACGCATCAGGTCCTCCCGGCCGCGTCCCCGCAGGAGCAGCAGCACGAACGGGTCGCCGTCCAGCAGCCAGGACGCCTGGTAGCACAGCGCCGCCGCGTGCGGGCACGGGTGGCCCCAGTCGGGGCACGAGCACTCGGGTTCGAGGTCGCCAACGGCCGGCAGCAGCGGCACGGCCGCGTCCTCGGCCGCCTCCACCAGCTCGTGCGGCATGTCGCCGTCGAGCAGGGCGGCGATGTGGCCGGCCTTGGCGGCGACCTGGTCGAGGAAGCGGTCCCACTGCGCGGCGGTGAGCCGTTCGACGCGTACGACGGTGTCGTACTCGTCCTCGGTGAGCGCCGCCAGCCGGCCTGGGCTGACCGTGATGGGCCCGACCTGGCCGGTCTTGGCGTAGGCGCGGCCCTTGCGCAGCAGTGTCTGGTCCAGGGAGGTGTCCTCCAGGGCCTTGATCCAGGAGCGGCCCCACCAGGTGGTGGCGAAGCGGGCGCCGGCCCGCTGGAGGGGGAAGGCGGGAAATCCTCTGACGGCGTTCATCTCAGCTCCACCAGCGCGGCGAGTTCGGCGTCGGTCAGTTCGGTGAAGGCGGCCTCGCCGGAGGCCAGCACGGCCTCGGCCAGGGATCGTTTGGCGGCGAGCATCTGGGCGATGCGGTCCTCGATGGTGCCCTCGGCGATGAGCCGGTGGACCTGGACGGGCCGGGTCTGGCCGATGCGGTGCGCGCGGTCGGTGGCCTGGTCCTCCACGGCCGGGTTCCACCAGCGGTCGTAGTGGATGACGTGGTCGGCACGGGTGAGGTTCAGGCCGGTGCCGGCGGCCTTGAGCGACAGCAGGAAGACGGGTGCGTGGCCGTCCTGGAAGCGCTGGACCATCTCCTCGCGCCGGGCGACGGGGGTGCCGCCGTGCAGGAGCTGGGTGGTGACGCCCCGGCCGGTCAGGTGCCGCTCCAGCAGCCGGGCCATGGCGACGTACTGGGTGAACACGAGGACGGCGCCGTCCTCGGCGAGGATGGTGTCGACCAGCTCGTCCAGCAGCTCCAGCTTGCCGGAGCGGCCGGGCAGGCGGGGCGCGGCCTCGTGGAGGTACTGGGCGGGGTGGTTGCAGATCTGCTTGAGCCCGGTGAGCAGCTTGACGATGAGGCCGCGCCGGGCCATGCCGTGGGCCTGGCCGATCTGGGCCATGATCTCGCGCACGGCCGCCTCGTACAGGGCGGCCTGCTCGGTGGTGAGCGCGACCGGGCGGTCGGTCTCGGTCTTGGCCGGCAGCTCGGGCGCGATGCCGGGGTCGCTCTTGCGGCGGCGCAGCAGGAACGGGCCGACCAGCCGCGACAGCCGCCCGGCGGCCTCGGCGTCGCCGGACTCGGCGGGCCTGGCCCAGCGCGCCCGGAACCGGGCCAGCGGGCCCAGCAGGCCCGGCGTGGTCCAGTCGAGGATGGCCCACAGCTCCGACAGGTTGTTCTCGACGGGGGTGCCGGTGAGCGCGACGCGGGCGGCGGCGGGGATCTCGCGCAGGGCCTTGGCGGTGCCGGAGGCGGGGTTCTTGACGTGCTGGGCCTCGTCGGCCACCAGCAGTCCCCACGGGTGGGTGGCCAGGCGGTCGGCGTCCAGGCGCATGGTGCCGTACGTGGTGAGCGCGAAGCCCTTCTCGGGCAGGTCGCGAGCGGCGCCGTGGTAGCGGCACACGGGGACGCCGGGGGCGAAGCGGGTGATCTCGCGCTCCCAGTTGCCGAGCAGCGAGGCGGGGCAGACCACCAGGGTGGGGCCGTCGCCCTGGGCCGCGCGGTGCAGGTGCAGGGCGATGAGGGTGATGGTCTTGCCGAGGCCCATGTCGTCGGCCAGGCAGCCACCGAGCCCAAGAGAGGTCATGCGGGCCAGCCAGCGAAGCCCGTGGAGCTGGTAGTCGCGCAGCGTGGCGGCCAGCCCGTCGGGGGCGGCGACGTCGAGCGGCTCGGCCAGCCGGGCGCGCAGCTCGGCGAGCCAGGCGCTCGCCTCGATCTCCACCTGCTCGCCGTCGATCTCGACGGCGCCGGTCAGCGCGGCGCCGAGCGCCTCCAGCCCGGTCAGGGGCTTGAGGTCGCGCTGGCGTGCCTTGCGCGCCACGTCGGGGTCGACGAGCACCCACTGGTCGCGCAGCCGTACGACGGGGCGGTGGGCCTCGGCGAGGGCGTCCATCTCGGCGGCGCTCAGCCGCTCACCGCCCAGGGCGAGCCGCCAGTTGAACCCGGTCAGGTGCTGCCCGCTGAAGAAGGAGGGCAGGTCGGAGGGCTTTTCGTGATCGCCGACGACGGCGCGGGCGGTCAGGCCGCGCACCAGATGGCGGGGCCAGTGCACCTCCACGCCCGCGGCGGCCAGCCGCTCGGCGGCGCCGGCCAGCAACTCCTCCACCTCGCCGTCGGACAGGACCAGCTCGTCGGGTACGGCGCTGTCGAGCAGCCGGGCCAGCGCCGGCCAGGCGCGGGAGGCGCGGCGCAGGGCCACGGTGACGTCGATGCGGGCCCGCGCGCCGAGCCCCGGGTCGTGGCCGCGCCACAGGTCGCCGGCGTCGACCACGAGTGACGGGTCGGCCTGCGCGTGGACCTGGACGACGGCGCGGAACTCCTCCACGACCAGGTCGCCGGCCTCCAGGCGCAGCGACACGCGTACGCCGGAGTCGAGGGTGGCCGACACCTCGCCGGCCCACGCGCGCAGCCGCGGCACCTTGACCGGCTTGACGGCGGCGTACGCGGACGTGCCGGTGGCGCGCACGGCGCCGGGGGAGCGCGGCATCGCGTCGGCGACCGCGTCGAGGAAGGCCCGCACGTGCCGCTCGGCGTCGGGCGGGGATGTCCCTGGAGGCATGGCGGCGGCCAGCTCGCGTACCCGGCGCAGGTCGGCGGCGTCGAACGGGCCGGCCCGCCAGGCGTCGTGGTCGCCGTCCGTCACGTCCGGCAGGATGCGGCCGCGGGTGACGAGCTGGAGGGCGACGAGGGCGGCGGCGCCCCAGAAGCGGGCGGCGGGGTGGGCGTCCTCGTCGTGGCGGGCGCGGGCCAGCGCCGCGACGGCCTCGCTCACCGGCAGGCTGGTGGTGTCCCCGCTGTCCGGCGTGCCGGGGTCGAGGAAGACCATCCGGCCGGACCTGGGCGGATCGCCCGGCTCGAAGAGGACCGCCCGCCGTACCAGATCCGTTGATGAGCTCACGGCCGTACAGTGTACGGTACGTGGGGTTGTGGTTTACCACACCCCAGATCGGGCGTTCACCGCATTACCAGCATCTGCGATCACCCCTAGCCTGGAACGCATGACGGACTGGCTGGTTGGACTCATGGAAACCCTCGGCGCTCCCGGGGCGGGCATCGCGATCGCGCTGGAGAACCTGTTCCCGCCGCTGCCGAGCGAGGTGATCCTGCCGCTGGCGGGCTTCACGGCGAGCCGGGGCGAGATGGATCTGCTCGACGCCCTGGTGTGGACGACGCTGGGCTCGGTGGTGGGCGCGCTGGCGCTGTACTGGGTGGGGGCGCTGCTGGGCAGGGAGCGGGTGCTGGCGATCGCCGCCCGGATCCCGCTGGTCAAGCCCTCCGACATCGAGAAGACCGAGGCGTGGTTCCTCAGGCACGGCCGCAAGACGGTGTTCTTCGGCCGGATGGTGCCGCTGTTCCGCAGCCTCATCTCGATCCCGGCGGGCGTCGAGCGGATGCCGGTCATGACCTTCCTGGCCCTGACGACCAGCGGCAGCCTCATCTGGAACACCATCTTCGTGATGGCCGGCTACCTGCTGGGCGAGCAGTGGGAGCTGGTGGAGACCTACGTCGGCATCGGCTCGAACGTGGTGATCGCCCTGGTCGTGCTCGCGGTGCTGGTCTTCGTCGGCGTCCGGCTCGCCGAGCGGCGCAAGGGCCGGCATGCGTCCCGTCGCTGAGGGGGCTCGGGTCGTGGGGGCGGTGGTGCTGGGCGCGGTGACCGCGCCCCTGGAGGCGGTGTTCCTGCTGCTGGCGCTGCCGTTCCTCGGCAATCCGAACGTCTCGGGCGCGGCCGTGCGCCTGGCCGCGCTGGAGGTGCGCCGGGCCGGTCTCGACCCGGCCGCGCTCGGCCTGACCACGCCGACGGGCGGAGGATCTGGAAGCGGGCAGGCCGGCGGGCGGGCGCTGCGGTTCCTGACGCTGCGCGTGCCGGTCGGCGTGCTGGGCGGGCTGGTGGTGACGCTGTTCGTGTACGGGGCCCGCACGGGGTTCATGGCGGCGTGGGCGTGGCTGGCCGGTGAGCGCTTCGACGGCATGGAGCCCACCCCGCTGCTCCTGCTCTACGGCGTGCTGGCCGGGATCGTGTTGCTGTTCATCGACCTCTCCGGCCTGATCGGCGTGTACGCGGTGGAGCGGCGGCTGGCCCGTGCGGTGCTGACGCCCGGCCGGACCGAGGCGCTGGAGCGCAGGATCGCCGAGCTCTCGGAGAGCCGGGCCGGGGTGGTGGCGGCGGTCGACTCCGAGCGGCGCCGCATCGAGCGTGACCTGCACGACGGGCTGCAGCAGCGCCTGGTGGCCCTGTCGATGCTGATCGGCCGCTCCCGGCGCAGCCGCCCGGAGCTGCTGGACCAGGCGCACGAGGAGGCGCAGCGGGCCCTGGCCGAGCTGCGGGAGGTGGCCTGGCGGGTGTACCCGAGCGGGCTGGACTCCCTGGGGCTGGGCGAGGCGCTGGCCGGGGTGGCCGAGCGCTCGGGCGTGCCCGTCAAGGTGGCCTGCGACCTCGCCGAACGGCCGCCGATGGCGGTCGAGACGGCCGCGTACTTCGTGGTGTGCGAGGCCGTCACCAACGCCGCCAAGCACTCCGGCGCCGCGCTCATCACCGTGGACGTCCACCGGCGCGGCACGAGTCTGCTCGTGCGGGTGGGGGACGACGGCACGGGCGGCGCGGACCCCGGGGGCAGCGGCCTGTCGGGGCTGGCGCGCCGGGTGGCGGCGCTGGACGGGACCTTCGAGGTGACCAGCCCGCCGGGCGGTCCGACGACGATCGTGGTGGAGCTGCCGTGCGGGTGATCCTGGCCGAGGACTCGACCCTGCTGCGCGAGGGTCTCGTCCGGCTGCTGGTGGAGGAGGGCCACGAGGTTCTGGCCGCCGTGGGCGACGGCGCGGCGCTGGTGGAGGCTGTGGCCGAGCACGACCCGGACGTCGTGGTGGTGGATGTGCGGATGCCGCCCACCCACACCGACGAGGGACTGCGCGCGGCGCTGGAGATCCGGCGGAGCCGGCCGCGCGTGCGACTGCTGGTGCTGTCGCAGTACGTCGAGAAGAAGTACGCCGCCGAGCTGATGAGCGGCGACGTGGAGGGCGTCGGCTACCTGCTGAAGGACCGGGTGGCGCAGGTGGCCGACTTCCTGGACGCGCTGGAGCGGGTGGCGGCCGGGGGAGCGGCGTTCGACCCCGAGGTGGTGCGCCAGCTCCTGGCCCGCACCTCGCAGGTGGATCCGCTGGCGAGGCTGACCCCGCGCGAGCGCGAGGTGCTGGAGCGCATGGCGCAGGGACTGACCAACGCCTCGATCGCCCAGCAGCTGCACGTCTCGCAGAGCGCGGTGGAGAAGCACGTCAACGCGCTGTTCGACAAGCTGCGGCTCTCGCACGCCGCCGGCTACAGCCGGCGGGTACTGGCCGTGCTGCGCTTCCTGGAGTCCTGAGGCACGGCCCTCGCGTGCCGGGTCCTCCGACAACCATGATGCTCTTGACAAATTTATTTGTCGGTGAGACGGTTGGGGCACCTCGAAAGAGACCTTCAAGAGCGGAGACGAAGATGCGAAAGATCGTCGCGGGCCTGTTCATCTCGCTGGACGGTGTGGTGGAGTCGCCGGAGAAGTGGCACTTCCCGTACTTCAACGATGAGATGGGGCAGATCGTCGGCGAGCAGATGCAGGCGGCCGACGCCATGCTGCTCGGCCGCCGCACCTACGAGGGGTTCGCCGCCTACTGGCCGAACCCCGAGCCGGAGGCCGCCGACATGGCCGAGCACATGAACGGCACCCCCAAGTACGTGGTCACCTCCACCCTGGAGACGGCCTCCTGGGAGAACTCCACGATCATCAGCGGCGACGTCGCGGCCCAGCTGAAGGAGCTGAAGAACCAGCCGGGCAAGGACATCGGGATCACCGGCAGCGCCACGCTGGTGCGCTCCCTGCTGCGCGACGGGCTGCTGGACGAGCTGCGCCTGCTCATCCACCCGATCGTGGTGGGCGGCGGCATCAAGCTGTTCGCCGACGGCGAGCAGATCCCGCTGCGGCTGCTGGACTCCCGCACGCTGGAGACGGGCGTCATCTACGCGACCTACGGCAGGGCCTGACCATGCCGACGACCACGGCCGCCAGGGCCACTGTCGTCAAGACCGTGGCCGTCAAGCTCCTGGTCAAGCCGCGGACCTCCGTCTGGGTCTCCGACCCCGCCCACCGAGCCCTGATCGAGCCGCTGCCGGAGGGTGCACGCCACGCCGGGGCGCTCGGCGAGGCGGACGTCGCGGTGCTCTTCGCCGCCGACGCCGCCTCGGCCCGGGGCCTGCTGGAGGAGCACCGCGACGAGCTGGCCACACCGTCCGTGCTCTGGGTGGCCTACCCGAAGGGCAACCGCTCCGACGTCAACCGCGACACCCTGTGGCCGATCGTCGGCGAGTACGGGCTGCGCCCCAACGGGCAGGTGGCCGTGGACGAGCGCTGGTCGGCGCTGCGCTTTCGCCCGCTGAAGGAGGGCGAGGCGCCGTTCACGGGTGGCCGCTGACCGCCCCGCCCGCGCGGCGGCGCGGGCCGGGCGGACGGGCCGGGCGTTCAGGGGGTCAGGGAGCGCAGGCGCAGGCGGATGGCCGAGGAGGTGGCCGAGGCGGCCTCCCAGCTGCCGTCCAGCGGGGTGATGGTGACGTTGCCGGCCGCCAGCAGCGTGCGGTCGGCGTCCTGCACCGGGTCGGGCCCGGGATCGGCGATCGGGACGATGCGGTAGCACAGGGCGCACGCCTCCGGGGCGGGCGTGTAGCCGGCCGAGTACGGCAGGGAGCTGCCCAGGTGGGCGACGCTGACCGTGCCGTTGGGGGTGACGGGGTAGTTGACGTTCAGCGCGGTGCGGGCGGGCAGGACGGGGCCGTTGCCGGCGGTGGCCGCCAGCCGATCGACCAGCCGCACGGTGAACTGGATCGCCTGGGCGACGCTGGGCACGGCGCTGCCGTCGCGGGCGATGCTGACGGCGACGGCGGGCACGCCGGCGGTGATGGCGGTGATGGCGGCACCGACCGTGCCGGAGTAGGTGGCGGCCGCGGCGACGTTCTCGCCGGGGTTGGGGCCGGAGACGACCAGGTCGGGCGGGTCGCCGGCGAAGGGGACGCGGGTGCCGAAGGAGACCGCGTCGCTGGGGCTGCCGCCGACGGCCCAGCCGTCGTCCTGCTTGGCGGCCTCGATCGTGCTGCCGAACTTGGCGTTGATCTGGGTGCCGGAGGCGCTGGCGTCGGCGGCCGGGGCGACGACGGTGACCTCGTGGCCGGCGGCCACCAGGGCCTGGCGGAGCTGGTGAAGGTAGGTCGAGGAGTAGCCGTCGTCGTTGGTCAGCAGGATGCGCAGGGGCTGGCGGTGCAGTGCCTGCGCGGGGGCGGTGCCCATGGCCAGGAGCGCGAGTAAGAGAAGGGGAACGAGGGCCAGACGTCTGAACACGTGGGTCTCCTTGCCGAGCACCGTTGCCAACACGTAGAAAGCTCACCTACGTGACGGTCTGGACGGTATGCGGGCGCGGCCTCGCCGGACCACCGGCATGACCCCTAAACGAACCCCAGATGAATGAGACGTGAACCAGAAGTGAACGCGTCCCGGGAGGCACGGCTGCGGCCGTGTGGCCCTAGGGTGAAGGCCGTGATCACCACGCGCGCGCTCAACCGGGCGACCCTGGCCCGCCAGCTCCTGCTGCGGCGCCATGCCATGCCCGCCCTCCAGGCCGTGGAGCACCTCGTCGGCATGCAGGCCCAGGCCCCGTTCCCGCCGTACTTCGGCCTGTGGTCGCGCCTGGACGGCTTCACGCCCGACGCCCTTGCCCGGCCGCTGGTGGAGCGTGCGGCGGTGCGCATGGTGCTCATGCGCGGCACCGTCCACCTCGTCACCGCCGACGACGCCCTGACCCTGCGCCCGCTCACGCAGCCGCTGCTCGACCGCTACCTGACCACCGCCTACAGCCGCACCCTGGGGGACGTCGACCGCGACCAGCTCGCCAAGGCCGGGCGCGAGGCCCTGCGGGAGCGCCCGCTGACGGCCGCCGAGCTGGGCGCGCACCTGGCCGAGCGCTTCCCCGGGGCCGCACCGGGCGACCTCGCGCTGGCCGCGCGGTGCCTGCTGCCGCTCGTGCAGGTGCCGCCGCGCGCCGTGTGGGGCAAGGCCGGGCGCACCGCGTACGCGCCGATGGAGGAGTGGCTGGGCCGCCCGCCGCATACCGAGCCGTCATTGGAGCGGCTGGTGCTGCGTTACCTGGCCGCGTTCGGGCCGGCCACGGTCGCCGACGCGCAGGCCTGGTCCGGCCTGACCGGGCTGCGGGAGATCGTCGAAAGGCTGCGTCCCGGGCTGGTCGTCTTCGAGGACGAGCGGGGCCGGGAGCTGTTCGACCTGCCCGACGCGCCGCGCCCCGGACCGGACGTGCCCGCGCCGGTGCGGCTGGTCGCGCCGTTCGACAACCTGCTGCTCAGCCACGCCGACCGCACCCGGATCATCTCCGACGAGCACCGCAAGACGGTCATCACCGTCAACGGGCAGGTGCTGGGAACCGTGCTGGCCGACGGGTTCGTACGCGGGGTGTGGCGCCGCGAGGGACCCGTGGTCACGATCGAGCCGTTCGCGCCGCTGACGCCGGGGCAGGCGGAGGAGGCGCGGGCCGAGGCACTGGCGTTGCTCGCCTTCGCCGAGCCGGGCAAGGCGGACCGGCACGAGGTCAGGGGGATCTGACGGTGTGGATGCTCCTGGTCACCGCCCGGCGGAGCGGGCCCGGCCGGGCGCACATGGTGTCATGACCATCGAAAGGGCGTGATGTGGTCGCCTCTCAGGCGACGCGGGTGTCGTAGGTCTCGCGATTGGCGAGCACATCGTCCATGTGCACCTCGGCCCAGGCCTTGAGGCCGCGCATCGTCTCGTGCAGCGACAGGCCGAGATCGGTCAGCTCGTAGGAGACGGTGACGGGCACGGTCGGCACCACGGTGCGGGACACCAGGCCGTCGCGCTCCAGGGAGCGCAGCGTCTGGGTGAGCATCTTCTGGCTGACGCCGGCCAGCAGGCGGGCCAGCTCCGAGTAGCGCATCGCCCGGGGCTCGCCGGCGCACTCGGTGCCTGGCTGATGCGCGGTGTCGCTGCCGAGCGCGGCCAGGATCAGCGTCACCCATTTGTCGGAGATCCGATCGAGCAGCTTGCGACTGGGGCAGGCCGCCACGAAGGCGTCGTACTCCACTTTGGCCTGTGCCCTCTGCTGGGCCGCCGTCATCGTCGCCATCCGGCGCTCCTCTCACCCATGAGTGCGCTACGCACTCGGAAGTGCCTACTTCCCATGAGAAAGCTACATGCCCATGGAGGTGCAAGGTGCTGTCAGGCAGAGGGCGCGCAGGTCGTCGAAGGCTTGGAGCAGGTGTGCGTCCAGGCTCTGTGAGGAGTCGTCGATCCAGGCCTGGACCGCTTGGTGAAAGGCGGCCCACCCGGTTCGAGCGGCCAGGCCGGCCAGCCGGTCGGCGACACCGCGCCGCCGCAGCGCCTCGGCTACGGCGTCGGTGAGCGACGAGGCCTTGGCCAGGTCCCGTTCGCGGAGCGCCGGTGTCGCCGCGATGACGTGGAGTCGTGGTTCGGCGAAGGAGCGGTTGTCCTCAAGGATGTGTTCGACCTTGCGGAAGGCGTCGAGCAGCAGGTCGAGCGGCTGGAGACCATCGGGCGCTTCGGCCACCGCGCGCATGAGGGCCGCGCGCAGGTCGGACTCGCCGTCGAAGAGCACCTCGCGCTTGTCCGGGAAATGCCGGAAGAACGTGCGTTCGTTGACGCCGGCCCGAGCCGCGATCTCGGCCGTGGTGGTCTGGTCGAACCCGCGTTCCCGGTACAGCTCCAGGGCCGCCTGCTGAAGGCGGCGGCGCGCTTCCGCTCCGCTCCGTGGCACGCTCCGAAGATACCGCATGTGTCAGTGGGTGGCGCTACTTGACGCCAGTGACTGGCGCTATCTACAGTCAGCGACTGGCGCTACGTAGCGCCAGTCACTGGCATTAAGGAGAGAGTGTTCCATGCATGTCTTTGTCACCGGTGGTTCCGGCCAGACCGGCCCCGCGGTCGTCGCCGAGCTCGTGGCGGCCGGCCACACCGTCACCGGTCTGGCGCGCTCGGATGCCGCCGCCGCCCGGCTGGAGTCACTGGGGGCCACGCCACACCGAGGCTCTCTGGACGATCTCGACAGTCTGCGCAGCGGCGCCGCAGCCGCCGACGGGGTCCTGCACATGGCCTACGGCGGCGATTTCTCTGATCTCGACGACATGATGAGGCGCGACCGGACCGCGATCGAGGCACTCGGCCGACCGCTGGAACACTCGGACAAGCCCCTCGTCGTCACCTCGGGCACCCTGGTCATGCCCGCGGGCCGGGAGACCACCGAGAAGGACGAGCCCGACGGGACCGGGATCGCCGCCTTCCGCATCGCGGGTGAGCGAGCGTGCCTGGCCTTCGCCGCCCGGGGAGTGCGCGCGAGCGTGGTGCGCCTGGCTCCCACCGTCCACGGCCCCGAGGATCACGGTTTCATCCCCATGCTCATCGCCACCGCGCGAAAGACGGGCGTCTCGGCCTACGTGGGAGACGGCACCAACCGGTGGCCCGCGGTGCACCGGCTCGACGCGGCGGTCCTGTTCCGTCTGGCAGTGGAGAAGGCACCTGCGGGCAGCGTGCTCCACGGAGCGGCCGAAAGCGGCGTCACCTTGAAAAGCATCGCAGAGGTGATCGCCCGGGGCCTGGATCTGCCCACGGTCTCGCTGACACCCGACGAGGCCGCCACGCACTTCGTCAGCCCGTTCATGGCCACCGCCTACGGCTTCGACGGGCCTGTCTCCAGCTCCTACACCCAGGAGCTGCTCGGCTGGTCGCCCGCACACCCGACACTGCTCGAAGACCTGGAGCACGGCGATTACCTGGCCACACCGGCCACCTGACCCTTCACCCCGAGCGGCCGATCTTGTCCAGTTCGGCGAGATCCTCGCCGGAGAGGGGGAGTCCCGCGCCTGCGACGTTCTCACGCAGGTGCGCCACGGACGAGGTGCCGGGGATCAGCAGGATGTTCGGCGAGCGCTGCAGCAGCCAGGCCAGCGCGACCGACATCGGCGTCGCGTCCAGGCGGGAGGCCACGGCCGTGAGCGCCGAGGACTGCAGCGGGCTGAAGCCGCCGAGCGGGAAGAAGGGCACGTAGGCGATGCCCTGCTCGGCGAGCTCGTCGATCAGCTCGTCGTCCTGGCGGTGGGCGAGGTTGTACATGTTCTGCACGCTCACGATCGGAGCGATCGCGAGTGCCTCGGCGACCTGCTCCGCTGTCGCGTTGCTCACGCCGAGGTGCCGGATCAGGCCCTGCCGCTGGAGCTCGACGAGCGTCTCGAACGGCTCGGCGAGCGAACCCGGCTGGGGGCCCTGGGCGTCGCCGAGCCGGAGGTTGACCACGTCCAGCGTCTCGAGGCCGAGGTTGTCCAGGTTGTGGTGCACGGCCCGGCGCAGGTCTTCGGGCGTGCGGGCCGGGGGCCAGCCTCCCCGCTCGTCCCGTACCGCGCCGACCTTGGTCACGATGTGCAGCGAGTCGGGGTACGGGTGCAGCGCTTCGCGGATCAGCTGGTTGGTGATGTGTGGCCCGTAGGCGTCGGCGGTGTCGATGTGGGTGATGCCGAGGTTGACGGCCTCGCGCAGGACGGCGAGTGCGCCGTCGCGATCAGCGGGCGGCCCCATGACACCGGGGCCGGCGAGCTGCATGGCGCCGTAGCCGAACCGGGTGACGGTCAGGTCGCCCAGGGCCCAGGTGCCGCCGGGAAGCGAGGCGGGGAGCGTGCTCATTTTCGTGCCCTTCATGTCGCATCAGGCGGTGGTGCCTGACAGTGCCCAACGCCATCATCGGTACGTAGCTCCCCGACAGGAAGCCGGCACTGGGGAGTGGGCAAGGCACCTCGGAGTGCGTAGGGCACTCATGGGTGAGACGAGCGAGCGCGCATCAGCCGGGGACCGAGTGCGCCGGCCACCCGATCCACCACGCGACACGAACAGCCCCGGTGTCATGCCGACGGCCACATGATCATGGCGCCGGTCACGGGGGGCGTCAGGCGGATCTCTCCCGCGGCCCCTGGTCGCGGCCGGGCAGCTCGCGGGGCACCAGCGTCGGGTTGACGTTGCCGAGGACGGTGTCGCGAGAGACCACGACCCGGGCCACGTCGTCGCGGCCCGGCACCTCGTACATGACGTTGAGCAGCACCTCCTCGACGATCGCGCGCACGCCGCGGGCGCCGGTGCGGCGCAGCAGCGCCTGCTCGGCGATGGCCTCGACCGCGTCGCCGGTGAACTCCAGCTCCACCCCGTCCATCTCCAGCAGCCTGCGGTACTGCTTGAGCAGGGCGTTGCGAGGCTCGCTCAGCACGCGGACCAGCGCCTCGCGGTCCAGCCGCCCCAGCGTCGCGATCACCGGGAGGCGGCCGACGAGCTCGGGGATGAGCCCGTAGGCGACCAGGTCGGACGGCATGACCCCGGCCAGGGAGTCGCCCTGGAGACCGGCCGGGGAGCCGGGGTCGGCGCGGGGGCGCAGGGTGGCGCCGAAGCCCGAGCCGCCGCGTCCCGAGCGGGCCTCGACGATCCGCTCCAGCCCGTCGAAGGCGCCGCCGCAGATGAACAGCACGCCGGTGGTGTCGATCTGGATGTGGTCCTGCTGGGGGTGCTTGCGGCCGCCCTGGGGCGGGACGCTCACCGTCGTCCCCTCGATGATCTTCAGCAGGGCCTGCTGGACGCCCTCGCCGGACACGTCGCGGCTGATCGACGGGTTGTCGCCCTTGCGGGCTATCTTGTCGATCTCGTCGATGTAGACGATGCCGGTCTCGGCCTTGGCCACGTCGTGGCCGGCCGCCGCGATGAGCTTGAGCAGGATGTTCTCGACGTCCTCACCGACGTAGCCGGCCTCGGTCAGCGTGGTGGCGTCGGCGATGGCGAACGGGACGCCGAGCACCCGCGCGAGGGTCTGGGCCAGGTACGTCTTGCCGGAGCCGGTGGGCCCGACCATGAGGATGTTGGACTTGCCCAGCTCCACCTGCTCGCCCTGGCCGTCGCGCGGGGCGAGCCGGATGCGCTTGTAGTGGTTGTAGACGGCCACCGCCAGGGCCGTCTTGGCGGGTGTCTGGCCGATGACGTACTGGTCGAGGAAGGTGTGGATCTCGCGCGGCGGCGGCAGCGGGATCTCGGGGGCGGCGCTCTCGCCGCCTTCCTCGCGCAGCAGCTCGGTGCACTGGGCGACGCACTCGTCGCAGATGCAGATCTGCGCGGGGCCCGCGATGAGCTTGCGGACCTCCGCCTGGCCCTTGCCGCAGAACCTGCACGTCAGCCCCGGCGCCATGCGCGCCACCCCCTCCACCGAGATCAGATGATGCGGTCATCTGAATGGCGACGGTATCTTGGTTCGATACGGGGCGCAAACAGCGCGGACGGGGAGGACGATGGCCCGGCTCAGCAGGGTGGAGCTGCAACGGCTCAACCGCTCGAAGGTGGTCGAGGCCGCCCGGCGCGAGTTCGCGGAGCGCGGCTTCGCGGGCGCCACGATCGACGGCATCGCCGAGCGCGCCGGGCTCACGCGCGGAGCGGTCTACTCCAACTTCCCCGGCAAGCGGGCCCTGTACTTCACGGTCCTGGCCGAGCCCGTCGGCGACCCCTCCGGGGAGCCGGCCGGCCGGGCGGGGACGGCGCGGGAGGCACTGGGGGCGTTCGCGCGGGCGTGGGTGACGCGGCTGCCCTTGGTCACCGGCGGCCCGCACGACCCGGACGATTCCGGCGGGGCGGCGCGCCTGGCGGTGGACCTGATGCCGGAGATCCTCGCCGACGAGCGGCTGCGAGCGGTGACCACGGCGCTGCGGCGTCTGGACGCGCTGCTGCTGGGGCTGGCCCTGGAGCGCATGGACCTGCTGGAACGCGGCGGCTCACCCGAGCGGGAACGCGCTGCGGGGCGGCGGGTGCGGGTGGCCGAGGCGGCGCTGGTGACCTTGCGGGGGGCGAGCGAGCTGGCCGCGGCCGCGCCGGGGTTCGTGGAGCCGTTCGACCTGGTCGCGGTGTGCGAGGAGCTGGCGGGGCTGGACCTGGGCGACAGGTGGGCTCCGCCGCCGGTGTTCCCGCGCGTCCTGCCCGCCGACGCCCCCTGGCCGCCCGGCTCGTTCTCCGAGGGCGACGGCGTGGTGGCGGTGCTGGGCCTGCTGGAGGCGGGCGCCGTCGAGGAGGCCGTACGGGCCGCGCCGCCGGGCGTTCCGGTGACCGCGGTCCTGGTCACCGACGACCCGGCCGAGTTGGCGCCGCTGGCACGGCTGGCGCTGGCCGGCGTGAGCGGCTGCCTGCGCCAGGCGTTCCCGGAGCGGGCGTGGCCCGGGCTGCGGATCATCTGCGACGTGACGGGCGCGCCGGCGGCGGCGGCCGGGGTCCCGGTGGTCACGGACCGGACGGCGACGGCGGTCCGCGTCCGGGACGGCCGGATCGTCGCCCGCGCGCACGGCCCCGGCGCCTGCCACGCGATCGCCTCCTCCCTCCGGCCCGCCCCCTTCGTGCTGTGATCCGCCTCCGCCCGACCCGGCGCCTGCCAGGGGTCACCGCAGCGTGAGACCACCCGCATCGGCGCAGCGGGCCGGTTGCCTCGTCATCGGGCGCGTGCTGCCGCGGCCACCGTTGGGACGATGGCCAGGGCCAGGATGCCGCCGCCCAGGGCCAGGGCAGGGTAGCCGGCGGTGGCCGTGACCAGGCCCGAGGCCATGCCGCCGGTCGCGCCGGCGATGGCGATGGCGACGTCGACCAGGCCCTGGGTTCTGGCGCGGGTGGCCGGTGGCACGGTGTCGGTGATGATCGCGGTGCCGGTGACGAGGCCGAGGTTCCAGCCCAGGCCCAGCAGCGCCAGGGCGACCGCGTACAGGGTGACGGATTCGCCCGGGGCAATGGCGGCGACGATGCCGGCGGCGAGCAGGGCCAGCGCCGAGGCGGAGGCCACGACGAGGCGGCCGTAACGGTCGACGAGCCAGCCCGTCACCGGCGAGGGCAGGTACATCGCGCCGATGTGGATGGCGATGACGAGCCCGGAGGCGGCGGCGCCGTGGCCGTGACCGTGCATGTGCACGGGTGTCATCGTCATGATCGCGACCATGACGATCTGGGTGAACACCATGACCAGCGTGCCGGCCAGCACACCGGAACGGTGTGCCTCCGGGTGCGGCCGGTCCGGTTCCGGGTGGGGCGGGGCGGTGCGGGACAGGAGCAGCGGGTCGGGGCGCAGCCAGACGATCAGGATCAGTGCCGCCAGCGCGTAGGCGGCGCCGGCGAGCAGGAACGGCCCGGCCAGGTAGGGGATGCCGAGGGTGTGAGCGAGGTCGCCGGTGGGGGCGGCGAGGTTGGGGCCGGCCACCCCGCCCAGGGTGGTGGCGACCAGCACGGTGGACACGGCGCGGGCGCGGTGGGCGGGGGCCGCCAGGTCGGCTCCGGCGTAGCGGGCCTGCAGGTTGGTGGCGGTGCCCGCGCCGTAGACGAACATCGCGGCGAACAGCAGTACGGGCTCGCCTGTGACGGCGGCGGCGATGACGCCCGCGCTGCCGACGGCGCCTGCCAGGTAGCCGGCGGCGAGGCCGGGGCGCCGGCCGCGCGCGTCGGAGATGCGCCCGACCGCGACGGCCGCCAGCGCGGAGCCGACCGTGGACAGCGCGCTGAGCAGGCCGGCGAGGCTGGTGGAGCCGAGCATGTCCTGCGCGAGCAGGGCGCCGACGGTCACGCCTGCCGCCAGCCCGGCCCCGCTGAGGACCTGGGCGGCGACCAGGACGATCAGGACGCGGCGCTGCGGCTGAAGGCGCGGGAGGTCCGCGGTCCGGGCGGGCACGATGCTCCTCACGTGCGGTCGCCCAGGTCCAGGTGGCCGGCCAGGCCGGCGGCGGTGAAGGCGGCCACGAGCTCGTCCCGGCCCTCGGTGAAGTGGGCCCAGCCGTCGTAGTGGACGGGGATCACGCGGCGGGCGCCGAGGATCGTGCAGGCTTCGGCGGCCTGCGCGCTGTCGAGGACGATCAACGCGCCGTCGAACAGGACGGAGAAGCGGGGAGCCCCGGCGAACAGGATCGCGGTGTCGACCGGGCCGAAGCGTTCGGCGATCTGCCGGACCGCGTCGAGTGAGGCGTTGTCGCCGCTGACGTAGACCGTGGGCAGGCCCTCACCGGTCAGGACGAATCCGACGACCTGGCCGGTGATCTGCTCGACCTCCTCGCGGGCGCCGGGCCCGTGGATGGCGGGTACGCCCGTGACGGTGACCGTGCCGCCCCCGGGCCGGTCCAGGGTGATCGGCTCCCAGTCGGCCAGGCCCCTGGCACCGTCGCCCAGCCGTCGTCCGCCGCCGGGCGTGGTGAGGGTGAGCGGGACGTCGGCGAGCAGGGCCCGGCCGGAGTGGTCGAGGTTGTCGGGGTGTTCGTCGTGCGAGAGCAGGACCACGTCGACGCGGCCGAGGTCGGCCGGTACGGCGGCGGGCGGCGCCGTCTTCGTCAGCCCGCCGCCGGGCACCTGGTAGTCGCCGGGGGCGTCGAAGGTCGGGTCGGTCAGGAAGCGCAGGCCACCGTACTCGAACAGGGCGGTCGGGCCGCCGAGAACGCGGACGGGCATGTGGTCGGCGGTGGTGCTGGACATAGGTATGACCTCACGGATGAGAAGGGGTTTATCCGTGAATGACGGTAGTGGTGTCTCACGGATGAATGCAAGCCGTACCATGAGGGCTATGAGCGAGCCCCTGACCGCCGCGTCTGTGCTGCCGCCCGCGCCCGGCGCCGACGACTACCTCGCCCTCGACTTCGTCAACAGCGCGATCGCGTTGCCCGGAGGGCATTTCGTCGATCTCCTCGGCACCCCTGGTGGGGCCAACCGGTGGCTCACGGAGCACGGCCTCGCCCCCGAGGACGCCGGGGTTCAGGAGATGTGCGCGGCGCAGCTGCGCTCGCTGCGCGAACACCTCAGGGTCCTGTTCGCCGCCCGGGCCGGTGGCCTGCCCGTCCTGCCCGCGGCCCTGTCCGCCGTCAACGACGCGCTGAGCAGGGCCCCTTCGGCCGCCCTGCTGTACTGGGACGAGAAACGCGGCCCCTACCGCGCGGCGCCGTGCCCGACGAACGAGATCCTCGACCGCGCGCTCGCGACGCTCGCGGCCAACGCGGCCGACCTGCTCACCGGCCCCGACGCCGAGCGCCTGACCCCGTGCGGCTCCACCCCCTGCAACCGTTACCTGCTGCGCCACGGCCGCCGCCATTGGTGCTCCGTCCGCTGCGGCGACCGCGCCCGCGCCGCTCGCGCCTACGCCCGCCGCGCCCAGCCGAAGGCCGGCTGACCGGATCCGGTCCGGCGAGGCGCCCGGCCACGCCCGGGGCGAGCGCGTTCGCCGGGGACAGCACTCGCGGAGGTGCGGGGAACGGGCAGGGCATTGAGAAATCGTCGAGAAACCGTTCAGACCGGTAGCGCATGCTGCGGCCACCAGGCAACCGACCGAAAGGAAGGCTCCATGCATGCCATGACCAGATTGGCCGATCGGCTCCTGGAGATGGTCGCCCCGCACACCGTGGCCCGAGCAACCGACTGCGCCTACCAGTGCTGCTACGCGAACTACTGGAGGTACTGCTGCTACTACCCGAACGGCACCTCCCACTGCGATGGCTGCATCACGAACTCGAGCTCCCAGCGCTCCTGCTGAAACCGGTCGGTGCCCGGCGGCCGCGTGCGGCCGGGCACCCCGTTCGCATCCATCAGGGTGACCTGTGCTCCACGCCGAAGCCCGCCACCTTGGCCGGCGTGCCCGCCCGCTGCCCGGTGACCATGGCGGCGCGTGAGCATCCTTCACGTTGACCCTGCCTCGGCGTCAACGGCGGAGCCGCCGCCTGTTAGATTCTGCTGTCATGATCAAGGCAAGGCGCGCGTCAACGACATGGGCGTGGGCCGCTGAGGCGTAGGAGCAGCCCGGCCAGCCGATCAACCATGGGAGCGATCGACTACAGGAGCAAGGTGTCAAGAACTTCCCGGCTCGCCACTGCCCTCGTGGCCATGGCGACGCTGTTAACGACCCCGTTAGCCGGGGTGGCCAACGCGACGGTCACCGGACAGGACGTCACGGATGCCGTCGGCAAGCGCGGCATCGCCTGGGGGCCGTGCGAGGAGGAGCCCACCGTCGAGTGCGGCACCCTGGCCGTACCGATCGACTGGTCCAAGCCGAACGGGCCCACCGTCGAGCTGACCCTCGCCCGGCGCAAGGCCACCGACCCCTCCGCACGGATCGGATCCCTGCTGACCAACCCGGGCGGACCTGGCAACTCCGGCGTGAACGACATCCTTCGCCCGTCCGGCTTCAGCGAGGACGTCCAGCGGCGGTTCGACATCGTGAGCTACGACCCTCGTGGCGTGGCCCGCAGCGGCTCGGTGACCTGCTCGGCCTCGGTGTACAACCAGATGCCGTACCCGGTCATGACCAGCCAGGCCGACTACGACACGTGGGTCGCCTTCGACAAGAAGCTGCGCGCGGACTGCCGCACGCTCACCGGCCCCCTGTACGACCACGTCGACTCGGTCAACGTGGCGCGTGACATGGACGCCATTCGCGCCGCGCTCGGTGAGGACAAGCTGACCTCGTACGGCGTCTCCTACGGGACGCTCGCCCAGCAGATGTACGCCGAGCTGTTCCCGAACCGGATCAGGGCCATGGTGCTGGACAGCAACATGGACCACAGCCTGAACGTCAAGGCGTTCCAGGTGACCGAGGCAGACACCGTCCAGGACAGCTTCGACGAATTCGTCGCCTGGTGCGCCCGGGACACCGAGTGCGTCCTGCACGGACGCGACGTCCGCGCGCTGTGGAAGGGACTGCTGGAGAAGGCCGACCGCGGCGAGCTGTACTGGCCGGGCGTCACCGACCGCCCGGTGAGCGCCCACAACCTCCTCTGGCTGGGCGTGGTGCTCAACGAGGCGCCCGTCTGGCGGCAGGAGGCCGAGGTGCTCCTCGCCCTGGCCGGCGGGCCGGTGCCGGATGACATGCCCGGCCCTCCCGGCAACGGACCCGTGAACGGTGAGTTCGCCGAACTGCCCACCGCGATCCTCTGCGAGGACTGGAACCTGTCGCTGCGGGACTACAACCAGTACGCCGACGTGATGCGCAGCTCCAACGCGGTGGCCCCGGACATGCGGTACAACCCCATGCCGATGGGCGACATGCCGATCTGCCAGGGCCACCCGGTCAACAACCCGCAGCACCGGCTGCGGTACACCGGTAGCGCTCCGCTGCTGGTGGGCACCTCCATGCACGACCCCGACACACCGTACGCGTGGTCGGCCAACGTGGCCCGCCAGCTCGGCTCCAAGGCCACGCTGCTCACGTACGAGGGCTGGGGCCACGGCGTCTACGGCATGACCCGGTGCACCACGGCCGCGATGGACCGCTACCTGATCTCGCTGACCGTGCCCGCGAAGGGCACCCGCTGCCCGGCGGAAGAGCCCCAGGGCTAGACGCGAACCGCGGCAGAGCTAGAGGTGAACGACGATGCCGGGCTGACGCGGATCAGCCCGGCATCGTCGATCTGTCCTGGGCGCCGGTCGTCGAGGTGGGGGCGCCCCCGGCGGCTCGTACCGCCCGCCGTCACCGCGCCGTCGAGCGGGCCGTCGAGCGGGCCGTAGACCGGGCATCGCGCAGGAACAGGGCGCTGGTGAGGACGCCGACGAGCACGATGGCGGCATTCACCGCGATCGCCACCTTCAGCCCGCCGAGGATGGCCGAGGCTCCGACGCCGGCCATGGCGCCGGTGGCGACGGCGCTCATGATCGGCGTGCCCATCGTGATGCCGACCTGCTGGGTCATGGTGGCGAGGCCGGTGGCCAGGCCCTGTTCGTGGTCGGCCAGCCCTGAGGTGGCGGTGACCATGAAGCCCACGATGACGAGCATGTTGCCGACACCCCCGGCGAAGCTGGCGATCAGCATGAGCCACATCCACGAGCGGTCGTCGCCGAGACCGAGCAGGGCCGCGGTGAACACGGTCTGCAGGATGCCGCCCAGGATCAGCGTCCGCTTGCTGCCGATCATCCCGATGATCTTCGGGGCCGTGGTTCCGCCTGTGACCGTTCCCAGGCCGAGAACGCCGAAGGACAGGCCGGCGGCGAGCGGGGAGAAGCCGAGCACGTTCTGGAGGTAGAGGGTCAGCGGGAAGACCAGGGAGGTCTCGGTGAGGAAGGCGATCAGACCGGCGACGTTGCCCCAGGCCACCGACCGCTTGCCGAGCACGCCGAGCGGCACCAGCGGCGCGGACACCTTGCGCTCGACGGCGTAGAACACCAGCAGCAGCACCACGCCCGCCGCCAGCGACAACAGGGCGCCCGCCGAGCCCCAGCCCTTCTCGCCCGCCTGGGTGAGCCCGAAGACGATGGCCAGCAGGGCGAGGGTGACGCTGACGGCGCCGGGCACGTCCAGCTTGGGGCGCTCGTCGGGCCGGGACTCCTTGATGATTCTCGGGGCGACGAGCAGCACGGTGAGGGCGACGGGAACGTTGACGAAGAACGCCCATCGCCACGACAGCAGGTCGGTCAGCAGGCCGCCGAGGATGGCGCCGGTGGTGAACCCGGTGGACATCAGCGCCCCGTTGAGGCCGAGCGCCTTCTCGCGCAGCGGGCCCTCCGGGAACGAGGTCGTCATCAGCGACAGCCCGGCAGGGGTCACCGCGGCGGTGGCCAGCCCCTGGAAGACGCGGGCCGTGATCAGCATCTCCGGGTTGCGCGCCAGCCCGCCCACGAGCGAGGCCGCGCCGAGGACCACGAGGCCGCACAGGAACAGCCGGCGGCGGCCGAACAGGTCCGCGACCCGGCCGAAGAGCAGGGTGAAGCCCGCCGCGCACAGCGCGAACGAGGTGGCGATCCACTGCAGGTTCGCCATCGAGAAGCCCAGGCCCTTGCCGATCACCGGCAGCGCCACGTTCAGGATGGCGAAGTCCACGGCCAGCATGAACTGCGTTGCGAGCAGCAGGACCAGCACCAGCCGGAGCCGGGGGGTGAGCACGGCCGGTGCCGTGCCGACGGCAGGGCCGGGCGCGCTACCGGCCGCCTCCGTATCAGTGACAGACATGACGTCGAGTCCCTTTCCTCATGGTTCCTGACACGCGGCGCGCTCAGTCGCGTCACGTGCGGTCACGGAAAAGGCTCCTCGGCACCCGGATTCGCAGCCAGAACCCTGCCTTGCGCAGCCAGTGCGAGGGTAGTCATCGCAGCACCACCCTGACGGCTCCCGGCCGTCGGGACCGGCGGGCATCATGGGAGAGTCAGTGACCACGAGCTGTCGCAGTCCGCCGACCTGGAGGCATGAATGGACGCCTCGTCCGAGCTGGGAGACTTCCTCAAGTCGCGTCGCGCCGCGCTGCGTCCCGAGGACGTCGGCCTCAGCCCGCACCGGACCCGCCGCCGGGTCACCGGGCTGCGCCGCGAGGAGCTGGCGATGCTCGCCAACGTCAGCATCACCCACTACACCCGCCTCGAACAGGGCCGCGCCGCCGGTGTCTCGGACGGCTTGCTGGAGGCGATCGCGCGCACCCTGCGCCTCACCGACGACGAGACGGTCCACCTGAAAGACCTCGCCCGCCCCGCCACCGCGTCGTCCCGCCCCGCCCCGACCCGGGCGACGCACGCCAGCGCCTCGGCCCGGCAGCTGCTGACAGCCATGACCGACGTGCCGGCCCTGGTCCTGGACCGGCGCAACGACGTCCTCGCATGGAACCACCTGGGCCACGCGCTGCTCGCCGGACACCTGGCGCCCGAGAGCCCGGACACACCCGCCACCCGCCCCAACGTGACCCGGATGCTGTTCCTGGACCAGCAGTACCGGAAGTTGTACGCGAACTGGCGCGACCAGGCGGAGCTCGCCGTGGCCGCCCTGCGCCTGGTCGCCGGTCGCCACCCCGACGACCGCTCCCTGGCCGAGCTTGTCGGTCAACTCACCATGAACTGTGACGAGTTCGCCTCTCTCTGGGCCCGGCACCCCGTGCGCACGTGCACCTCCGGAGTGAAGCACCTGCGTCACCCACTGGTGGGTGCGATGGAGCTCAGCTTCGAGAATCTCCTCATCCCCGGCACCTCGGGCCAGCACCTGATCGCCTACACGGCCGAGCCCGGCTCGCCGTCGGAGGCGGCACTGCGGCTCCTGGGCAGTGTGACGGCTTCGGGGACGCAGGACACGTCGGCGGTACGGCACTCCATCACCGCCCAGGCGGCACCGGCGTCCACAGCCGGCGGAGCGGGCCGGCCGTAGGCGCCGGCCCGTATCACGTGCCAGGCCGGGTGCCGGCCTCGCACGGCTCGAGGTCCGGTGCTCCGGCGCGGCCGAGATCGTCGAGCCGAGACCGCGTCCGGGCGGTCGAGCGGCGCGCCAGCAGGCGTCCGGTCAGCGCGGCCGCGAGGCCGGCCAGCCCGGCAGCCGCGAAGCCGGCCGCCGGCACGGAGGCGTCGATCGCCAGCCCGACGATCGGGGATCCGAGCGCGAAACCCGCGCTCTGCGCCGAGGATTGCAGTCCTGTCGCCTCACCGCGCACGCCGGCCGGAGCCAGCCGGCTCACCGCGTCGGCCACCGTGGAAAGGGTCGGCGCGGTGAGAATCCCGGCGCCGACGATGGCCACGCACAGCCAGGGCCAGTCGTGGGCGAGACCGGCGGGAATCGTCACGAGCCCGAGCAGGCCGAGCAGCAGCCACGTGGGCATCGGCCGGGGCAGCACGCCGTAAACGAGCCCGCCGGCGACGGAGGCCACGCCGAACACGGGGACGACGACGGCGGCCCAGGACACCTGACCTGCTTCTTCGAGCGTGGCGACGATGGCGAGGTCGACGCCGCTGAGCAGCGTCGTGGTGCCGAACGCCATCGTCAGTACGGCCATCATGCCGGCGCCCAGCCACTCCCGGCGCGGGGGTCGTCCGGCCGCGGCGGCATCGGCCTCGCCCTCGGCCCGCAGTGGCGGGTTGAGCAGGGCGATGCCGGCACCGCCGGCCGCGATCGCGGCGCCGACGCCCCACGCCACCACGCCGGGGGATGTCTTCGCCGCACCCAGGATCACCACCGCCGGGCCCACGATGTACGACAGCTCGCCCTGCACCGACTCCAGCGCGAACGCTGCCCGGCGCTGTCCCGTCGTCGTCATCGCGGCGATCGCCTGCCTGGTCACCTGCTGGACCGGCACCATCAGCAGACCGGCCACGAAGGCGGCGCCCAGCAGGATCAGGTACGGCATGATCGGCACGCTGAGCCAGAACACGACCTGCAGGACGACGGTTACCAGCAGCACGCTCCGCAGGCCCCGCACGTCGATCAGGCGGCCGAGCAGCGGCCCGCCCAGCGCCACCCCGACGGTCAGCGCCGCCGCGACACCACCCGCTGCGGCGTAGCTCATGCCCAGACCCAGCACGACATACATCGTCAGTGCCATCGCGTCGGCCGTGATCGCGGCACGGGCGAGCAGCGAGACGCCCAGCAGCGATGCCATCCCTGGCACGGCGAGCACCTGTCGGTATCCGGTCACCCGCGACACGCTAGATCCTCCGGCGAAGCCATAGGAAGTGGCCAATTCTTTGCAGCTGACATAATGAATTCTTATGGCCAGAGATCTCGAGATCGGGTTGCTACGGTCGTTCGTCACCGCCGTGCGGGCGGGCAGCATCAGCCGCGCCGCGACCGCGCTCGGACATACCCAGCCCGCGCTCAGCCAGCAGTTGCGCAAGCTCGAGAGCGTGGTCGGCCGTCCGTTGCTGCACCGCTCGACATCCGGCGTCTCGCCGACCCGGGCGGGGGAGGAGCTTCTGCCGTACGCCGACCGCATTCTCGCGCTCGCCGCACAGGCGCTCACCGAAACCGGGCGCGCGCTCAGCGGCCACTGCGGCGTCGGGTTGCTCGAGGACCTCGCCGCCTCCCAGCTTCCGCAGGCCCTGGCCGACCTCGCCCATGTGCACCCCGGCACGACGCTGGAGGTGCTCAGCCTTCCCAAGGCGTCGACACGGGAGGCCTATGACGCGGGCCGCATCCAACTCGTGCTCGACGAGGTGCCGGACCTTCCCGGGCCGCCGCGCTGGACGGTGCGCCGCCCGCTGGTCTGGGCGGTCGGCCAGGGCGTGGACGTGACCGCCGATCCGCTGCCGGTGGTGCTGTTCTCGAACACCTGCTCCTGGCGTACGTCCGTGCTGGAGACGCTGGAACGCACCGATCGGCGCTGGCGGGTGGCGTTCGAAAGCAACAGCCTGGTCAGCGTGCTCGCCGCGGTGCGGGCCGGGCTCGGCGTCGCGGCGCTCATGCCCCCGAACGTCGAACCGGCCATGGCCTGCCACGACGCCGACGCCCTGCCCGCCCTGCCGGACGTCGAGCTTGGTCTCGCGCGGCACCCACGGACCGAGGGCGATCCGCTGATCGATGCCGTGGAGACCGCGCTACGACGCATGATCTGAGTTGCGCCGCGGGTCGGGGACGGGGGTTCGATCCCACCCGCACCAGGGTCCGGCCCGGTGTGCCCGCTCAGGCGACCTTGGTGGGCTGGGGGGAATCGTCGGAGGCCGGGCTTGCGGCGATGTCGCGGCGTGGCCGGCCCAGTGCGGCGGCGATGGCCACCGTGCCGACGACGCATACGGCGGCTGTTCCGTACAGCGTGGTGTGCAAGGCGCCGGTGAACCCCGCGGCCAGCGTGTCGAAGGCGCCGCCGGTCAGGTCTCCCGCGGCGACCTTCGCGGCCACCTCCTGGGAGCCGACGCGCGTGCCGATCAGGCTGACCAGGACGGCCCCGTACACGGCGATGACGATGGCTTCGCTGCCGATGCGCATGGTGTTGAGAAACCCGGTGGCCATCCCGGCCTGCTCGGGCTCGACGAGGCTCATCGCCGCCCCGTCACCCACCCCGAACGACAGCCCGGCGCCCAGCCCGACCATCAACAGCGGCCCGGCGATGACGGCGACGGAAGTGGACGGGCCGATCACGGTGAGCCAGGCGTTTCCGCCGGCGAACGACGCCAGGGAGACGGTGATCAGCACGCGGGCCGGCACCCCCCGGTTCACCAGCCCGCCGGCCAGCGGCGGAGCCAGGAGCACCGGTGCGGTCATCAGCAGCAGTACCGTTCCGGCGCGCTGCGGGGAGAACCCGCTCGCACCCACCAGATAGGTGGGCAGGTAGGTCAGCAGCGTCACGAACCCGAACGTCGAGACCACCGGCACCATGCACAGCGCCAGGAATCGGCGGTTCTTCACCAGCGACAGGTCGAGGAGCGGGGCGGCGGAACGCGCCTGCAGGACGACGAAGAGCACCAGCAGCACCACGCCGACGATCAGCAGCGCCAGCACCCCGGGGCTCGCCCAGCCCCATTCCGGGCCCTGGACCGAGCCCAGGACCAGCGCACCCAGGCCGGCGACGAACACCGCCGCACCGCTCACGTCCAGCCGGGGACGCTGCGCCGCACGCGATTCGGCGATGTGACCGACGCCGATCAGCGCCACGGCCACCAGGGCGGCGTGCAGCCCGAAGGTGGCGCGCCAGCCCAGCGCGCCGACCAGCCAGCCCGACAGGGTCGGCCCGGCCGCCAGGCCGAGCCCGGCGGCGCTGCCGAGCGCCGCGAACGCGCGGGTGCGCGCTGCGCCGTCGAAGGTGGTGGCCAGGATCGCGCCGGCGCTGGCGAACACCCCGGCCGCGCCGATGCCCGACAGGCCGCGGGCCAGGTCCAGCAGGGTGATGCCGGGGGCGGCTGCCGCGGCCAGCGAGCCGATGGCGAACAGTCCCGCACCGGCCGCGAAGGTCCGGCGGCGTCCTGCCAGGTCGGCCGTGGATCCGCTGACCAGCATGAACGAGGCGAAGGTCAGGTTGTAGGCATTCATGACCCATTGCAGTGGCGCGCCTGCTGCGTGCAGGTCCGCGCCGATGCCGGGCAACGCCACGGCTGCTCCGGAGATGGACATCGGCACGGTGACGAAGGCCAGCAGCACCACCGTCAGCGTGATCGCCGGACGGGAGCGTGCGGGGGGATCGGTGGTCATGGGTTCGCGCTCCTCACGCATATTCGACAGCCACAATCAGCCACTGGCGGGAGAATGCCACTCAGTGGCGTTAGCTGTCAAAGCGCAACCGCCCTTGCGTGCTAGCCTCTTGGCGTGAGGGATGACCTGCGCGACCTGCCGCTACGCGAACGCAAGAAACTGCGCACCCGCCGAGCTCTGGCCGAGACCGCACTCCGCCTGTTCACCGAGCGTGGCTACGACGCCACCACCCTGGACGATCTGTGCGATGCCGTGGAGGTGTCCAGACGCACCTTCTTCCGCAACTACCGCTCGAAGGAGGACGTCGCGCTCGCCGCCGACAGCGACCTGTGGTCGGCCTATCTGGACTACGTGGCCGCCCAGGAGATGGACGGCCCGCTGATCGAGGCTCTCCGCGCAGCGCTGGACGCCACCTTGAGCGCCATGGACGCCGACTGGGATCGCCGCTTCCTGACCGCCCGGGAGCTGTCGGAAGCCGTCCCCGCGCTGCAGGCGCACAGTCTGGGCTACTGCCATGACACCACCCGGGCCCTGGTCGAGGTGGTGAGCGGCCGTTCTGCGACCGGCGTCGACGAGTGGGAGGTCCGTCTGGCCGTGGAGATCTTCGTCGCCGCCTGGCGCACGGCTTCCCTGCGTTGGACCGCGCACGGCGGCCACGGCGGCCGCGACACGTTGACGAAAATGGTCCAGGAGACCTTCGCCGAGATCCCCGCCGCGCTCACCTCCACCGCCTAGCGATCCTTCGCCATCACGACGGTTCGCGCCGGCCGTCAACGCCCTTGAGGGGAGTGGAGGGCCGGTGCGGCCCCGCCGCCCCGGTGGGCGGAGGGGCCGGGACCTGCTGGGAACCGATCTATCCGAGCACCGGGTAGTTCGCGCGGAACACGTTGTTCGGGTCACGGTCCCGCTTGATCTCCCGCAGCCGCGCGAGCGCGCTGCCGGAGAAGGACTTCGCCGCCGTCTCGCCGGGGGACAGCAGGGTGTACGGCTTGCGGCCGCTGATGTAGGCCTCCAGGCCGGCCACGACCTCGGCCTGCTTGGCGCGCGTCGCGTCGGCCGTGTGCGGCAGGCCGAGACCCAGCAGGCCGAGCAGGTACGGCTCAGCCACCGCGCCGCTCGCACCGGCCCCGCCGCCCGGCTCGGCGAGCGCCCCGCCCAGGTGCCGGATCTGCACGTTGATGAGCGGTTCGACCGGCTTGGCCAGCAGGAGCTCCACCGCGTCCGCGTCCAGGCCGGTGAGCAGCTCCGCACGAGCGATGGATGGGGCCGGGGCGGTGGGCTCGGCGGTGATGTCACCCAGGTCGGCGACCGGGACGACGCCGCGACTGTCGGAGATCGCGTCCTCGATCTTGTCGAGGCGTGCCAGCAGGTCCTGCCCCTGAGCCGCCTCACCCAGGTAGGCCAGATCCAGCGTCACCATCGGCGGCGCGCCGGGGGGCCGGAGCCGGTTGATCCAGACACTGAGCTCACGCGGCGCCTCGGCGGTGATCTCCAGGAACGCGTCGTACACCTCCCTGGTCCGGTGCTCCGGCCAGATCACGCGCCCGCCGTACAGGACCGGCGCGGGATAGAGCTCGAGTTCGAGGGCGGTCACCACCGCGAAGTCCCCGCCACCGCCGCGCAGCGCCCAGAACAGCTCGGGATCGGACTCGGCGGTCACCCGGCCCGGCTCGCCGTCGGCGTCCACGATGTCGATGGCCCGCACGCTGTCGGAGGCGAAGCCGTACTTGCGGCTGAACCAGCCGACCCCGCCGCCCAGGGTGTAGCCGGTCACGCTGACGCCCGGCGCACTGCCGGACAGGCCGGTCAGACCCAGCGGACCGGCCGCCGCCAGCACCTGCCCCCACTTCACGCCCGCGCCCACCCGGACCACGCGCTCCTGCGCGCGTACCTCCACCTCGTTCAGCAGGCCGGTACGCAGCAGGATCAGGCCTTCCACATCACCGGAGGCGCCATGCCCGCTCGGCTGCGCGGTCACCGTCAAACCCGCCCGCCGCGCGTAACGCACGAGCGCCGCCACGTCATCGGCATCCGCGGCCTCCACCACGGCCGCCACGGGCTGCCTGACGGTCAGATTCCACGCGGTGGCCGCCTGTTCGAAGCCGTCATCACCGGGCAGGAGCACGCGCCCCTTGAGGACACCGCGCACATCGTTGATCGTCATCGTCGTCTTCCTTTTTCGAGTTCTCACACCTGCGAGGGAGCACCGTGCTGCGCCCTGACCGCGCTGTTCTGGTCCGGCTCGACCGGCCGGTGGATGGCGGGACGCTTGAAGAGTTCCGGTGATGGTCAGGCGGCCTGCGGGGCGGGCGTCGCCGGAGCGGCCGCGACCTTGCGGGTCTCGCGCAGCAGCAGCAGGCCGTTGCCCACCATCAGTGTCGCGGTCAGGCAGTGGACGCCGAGCGCGGTGGCCACGGAGCCGTGGTGGGCCAGCACGTTGGTCATGTCGCCGTACGCGGCGAGGGCCTCCACCAGCAGTGCCCAGCCCAGCGCCCGGCGGTGGCCCGTCACCAGCAGGATGCCGAGGACCAGGGCCATGACGACGTCGCGGATTCCCTTGACGATCAGGAAGCCGCCGCCGTCGCCGGACGGCCAGGTCGGCAGGCCGAAGGTCGGCGCCGTCGCCTCCGGGCTCAGGATGAACTCCGACCCGAACCAGAGGATGAAGAGGATGAAGGCGGCGGCCAGGACAGTGTTGATCTTCTTCAGCGACATTGTTGTTCTTCCTTCGAGTCTTCGGTGAGCTTGGTGAGTCGTGCGTGGGGGTCTGGGGCCTGGTCAGGCCGCGCGGACGCGGCTGATGTGGCGGGCGTAGCGGGGGCGGCCGATGATGTGCCAGATGCCGCGTACCGGAGCGGGAAGGGCGGACAGGAGCGTGGCGCGCTCGGCCGGGTTCGCATCCTCCAGGACGAGGCCGAAGAGGGTGAGCAGGGTGAGCTTGGGCGTGTTGGCCACCAGATGGTCGCCCAGGGAGGCCCATTCCCTTTCAGTGATGTGCTCGGCCGCGAGCGGGAGGAGAGTGGCCTCCTCGTCGTCGAGGTGCTCGAGAAGCACGGCCCGGTGGTCGGCCAGGGCGGCCACGAGCGTGTCGCGCTCGTCCGCCCCGGCGGCGGCCTCCCACGCCGGGAGCGCCGCGTCCAGCCTGGTCAGCGTGGCCGCGACGCGCTCGTGCTGGGCCTCCATGCGCAGCACGATGTCGGCCTGCAGGTCCACCCGGGACAGCAGCGGCGGCCACAGCAGCTCGTCCTCGCCCTCGTGGTGGTTCTTCAGTCCCAGCCGGTAGTCGCGGAAGTGGTCGGCGATCACCTTGGCGCGAGCGGTGTCACCCGGGGCGACCGCCGCGACGAGCTCCATCAGCAGCCGCGACTCGCGACGGAAGGCGCGGTGGACGATCTCCATGTCCTGGGTGTTGACGCTCATTTCGTTCCTGCCCTTCATCGGCTCGATGTGCCAAGGCTGCTCCCGGGCGTTTGGAAGGCACTTGGAACCCGACTTGGAGCCCGACTTGGAACGCCAGGATCCGCGTAAGATGTCGCACGTCATGGTGTTGATCCGGGTATTGGGCTCGCTCGGCGCCGAGGTCAACGGCGAGCCCGTTCCCCTGGGCGGGCCGCGGCAGCGCGGCGTCCTGGCCCTCCTCGTCGCGGCGCGCGGACAGGTCGTGCCGGTCGACCGGATGATCGAGGATCTCTGGCGCGGCGAGCCGCCATCGCGTGCGCTGGCCTCCCTGCAGGCGTACGTCTCCAACCTGCGCCGGCTGCTGGAGCCCGGCCGCCCGCCCCGAACCCCGGCCCGCCTCCTGGTGAGCGCCGCCCCCGGCTACGCGCTGCGGCTGCCGCCGGATTCGGTGGACGCGTGGCGTTTCGAGGACCTGCTCGACGGGGCCCGCACGCTCACCGAGCCTCAGGCCGCCCGCGCCCGGCTGGCCGAGGCACTGGACCTATGGCACGGACCCGCGTTCGCCGAGGTCGCCGACGAGCCCTGGGCCGCCGCCGAGACCGCCCGCCTGAACGAGCTGCGCCTGGTCGCCCGCGAGCTCCACATCGCGGCGAGCCTGCGGACGGGCGACCCCGCCTCGGTGGTTCCCGAGGCCGAGAGCCTCACCCGCGACGAACCCCTGCGCGAAGAGGGCTGGCGCCTGCACGCCCTGGCGCTGTGGAGCAGCGGCCGCCAGGCCGACGCCCTGGCGACGCTCCGCCGCGCCCGCGCCACCTTCGCCGACGAACTCGGTCTCGACCCCGGTCCCGACCTGGTCGCCCTGGAAGAGGCGATCCTCGCCCAGCGCATCGACATCCTCCGCACAGCCGTCCCCGCACCCCCACAGGCCACGCCCTCGCACGATGCGCCCTCACACCATGCGCCCTCGCACGACGCGCGCCTGCACGACGCGACCCCGCATCGCGCTGCCTCCTTCGTGGGGCGGGAGGGCGAGCTTGCCGCGCTGGTTTCGGCCGCCGGGCAGGCTGCCGCCGACGGGGCGCGCGTCGCTCTCGTCACCGGGGAAGCGGGGCTGGGCAAGTCGACGCTCTTGGAGCACCTCGGCGCGCAGTTGGAGCGCGACGGCTGGCTCGTCGCCGCCGGGCGCTGCCCGGAGGTCGACGGAGCGCCGCCCGCGTGGGCGTGGGTCGAGGCGCTGCGGGCCGTCGCCGCGGCCGTCCCTCCGGGGGAGTTCGCGGACGACCTGGCGCCGCTGCTCTCCGACTCCATTCCGGTGGACATCGACGCTGCCGCCGGGCGGTTCCGGCTGCGCCGGGCCGTGTGGGGCTGGCTCGCGGCGGCCGCCACGGAACGGCCGGTCGCCGTCGTGCTGGACGACCTGCACTGGGCGGACACGACCACGCTGGAGCTGCTCGGCGGCGGCGTCGGCGTGCGGGCCCCGATCCTGGTCGTGGCGGCGTACCGCCAGGAGGAGAGCGAGCACCTCACCGAGACGCTGGGTGCGCTCGCCCGCACCGTGCCGCTCCGGATCGCGCTGCCCGGGCTCGACGGCGCGGCGGTGGCCGAGCTCGTACGGGCCGAGAGTGAGGCCGACGACGCGACGGTGGCGAGGATCGCCGAGCGCACCGGCGGCAACCCGTTCTACGTGCGGGAGAGCGCGCGACTGCTGAACGGCGAGGGCGCGCTGGTCGCGCTCTCGGAGGTCCCCGAGGGCGTACGGGACGTGCTGCGGCGCCGGCTGGCAAGGCTGCCCGAGAGCGGCGTGTCCGTCCTGCGGCTGGCGGCGGTGGCCGGCCGGGAAAGTTCGGTGGACGTGCTCGTGCAGGCCGCCGACGCCGACGGGGACGGCGTGCTGGACGCGCTGGACGCGGGCGTCATCGCCGGGTTGCTCGACGAGCCCGGGCCCGGGCGCGTCCGGTTCGTTCACGCGCTGGTCAGGGACACACTGATCGCCGACCTCAGCCGGTTGCGGGCCGCAAGGATGCACGCCCGGATCGCCGCCGCCCTGGAGGGCACCGGCGACGTCGCGGCGCTCGCCCATCACTATGCGCGAGCGGGATCGCCGAAGGCCGTCGGCTATTGCGTGCGGGCCGCCGAGCTGGCCGAGGCGCGCTACTCCCACGACGTGGCGGCTGCCCTCCTCACCGACGCGGTCGCCAACTCCAGCCAACCGGACGAGCGCGTCGACCTGCTCGGCAGGCTGCTCCGGGCGCAGATCAGGGCCGGGGCCGGCGCCGCGGCCAGGGACACGCGCGAGCAGGCCGTGGAGTACGCCGAGTCGATCGGCCGCGACGACCTGATGATCGCCGCGTTCACCGCCTGGACCGAGCCCACCCCCTGGCAGGCCCGCACGTACGGCACGGTCGACCGTCCCGTCGTCGACCGTCTCAGCCGCCTGCTCAAGCGGACCGGTCTCGCCCCCGACGTGCGGTCCCGCCTCCTCATCGCCTACGCCAACGAGCTGGTGGGCGAGGACGATCCGACGGTCATGGCGGCGGCGCGGGAAGCCCTCGACCTCGCCACCGATCCCCGCCTCCGGGCCGCGGCGCTCCTGGTCCTCGCCGGCGACCCCGGGCAGGAGGAGTACTCCCGCGAGCTGGTGGAGATCGGCGTCGAGCACGACCTGCCCGTCTACCGCGTGACCGGGCTGCTCAGCCAGGCCGCCAACGCCGCCGCGGCCAACGACCCGGCGACGATGCGCCGCGTGACCGAGGAGGCGCTCGACCTCGCCCGCGCCTACCGGATGCCGGAGGCGATCGGCGCCCTCGAGATCGCGCTGGCGAGCCTGGTGCTCATCGAGGGCCGGTTCGCCGACGCCGAGCGCCTCTACGCCGAGGCCACCGAACGCATGGAAGGCGCCGGATCGGTGCACGCCGGCTTCCTGCCCCTGGCGCGGGCGGCGATCTGGCTGAACGACGGCACGCTCGGCGACCACCTGGACGAGGTGCGCGCTCTCCGCGAGGCGCTCGGCCCGATGGTCGCCGACCTGCTCGCGCTCGCCCTCCACGCCGCCGGCCGCAGCGACGAGGCGCGCCGGGCCCGCACGCCACCGAGCCCGATCCGGCCCGACTTCTTCTTCACCTTCCTGACGAGCCTGCGCGCGATGGCGATCGTCGCGCTGAACGACCGCGACGCCGCCGCGGAGATCTATGCGGGCCTGCTCCCTCACCGTGAAGGCCCCCCGGCCGGCGCGGAGAGCCTTTCGCTGGGGCTGCGTCCGGTCGCCCACACGCTCGGTGAGCTGGCGCTGCTGCTCGGCCGCGACGACGAGGCCGCCGCCCACTTCGCCCGGGCCGCCGCCATCGCCGACCGCTGGAACGCCCCCCACTGGTCCGCCGCGGCCCGCGCACACCTCTGACCAGCCCAGCCCGGACGGAAGATTCGCACCGTGTGGGACGGCAGCGTCTTCACCGTCACCCAGCTCCACCGGTCGAGCTCACCGAGGCCGGACGTGCTCTCCAGGACGCGTATCTGACGTCACGCGAGATACACCGCGCAACGGTCTTCTCCGACATCCTGCGAACCATCTTGCATTCACACTATATTCAGTACATACTGGATTTTATAGACGATTGAGATTGGTGGACGGCATGACAGGTGACCGGGAGCGGATCCTGGAGTGGGTGGAGCGGGCGGCGGTGTTCTGCATCGATGAGTACGCCGTGCCGCCGATCGCCGGCCGTGTGCTGGCCTGGTTGATGATCTGTGATCCGCCGGAACAGTCGGCGGGGCAGATCGCCGAGGCGATCGGCGCGAGCAGGGCGTCGCTGGCCACCAGCATGCGCCTGCTCATCGACGCCGGATTCGTGCGCCGTCGCACCCGCCCGGGGCAGAAGACCCACTACTACCGGGTGGACGATGACGCCTGGGAGCGAGTCGTCCGGCGCAGGGTCGCGGGCCTGGCCGCGTTCCGTGAGATCACCGCGGCGGGCATGGAGGTGGCCGGGTCCGATCCGGCGCGCACCGGGCGGCTGCGCGCGGCGCATGAAGTCTTCGACTGGATGGACAAGGCCTTCGCGAGTATGCCCGGGCCGCAGCACGAGGGAGATGCCGATGAGGCGTGAGGAGGGTCGCAGCGCGATCGTGGCCGGGGCCGGGATCGGCGGGCTGGCCGTGGCCGTCGGCCTGCTGCGCAGCGGATGGGATGTAACCGTGCTGGAGCGGGCCCGAGAGCTGGGGGAGGTGGGCGCCGGCTGGTCGTTCGCGCCGAATGCGTTGCGCGCGGCCGACGCCCTGGGCGTGGGCGAGGAGTTCCGGGCGTGCTCGGTGCCCACCGAGGCGGGCGCCACGATGCGGCTGCCGGACGGGACCTACCTGATGCGGTTCCAGCCGGACGCCGACCCGGCGCTGCTCGCCAACCACCGCGCCGACCTGCAGCGCGTGCTGGCCCGGCACGTGCCGGCGGAGCGGATCCGTACCAGCGCTGAGGTGACCGGCGTCCGCCAGGACGGCGACGGCGTCACGGTCACCTGTCGTGACGGCGACGAGGTGCGGGCCGACCTGCTGGTCGGGGCAGACGGCATCCACAGCACGGTACGCCGCAGCGTCTGGCCGGACGCGCCCGAGCCCGTCTTCCAGCGCATCCTGTGCTGGCGCGGGGTGACAGCGCCGGGCACGGTCTGGCCGGTGAGTGGGTTTCAGACCTGGGGCCGCGGCGCCCGGTTCGGCGCGCACCCGTTGATCGGCGAGCGGGTGTTCTGGTTTCTCACCGTCCGCCAGGAGCAGCCGGGCCTGCGCTTCGACGACGATCTCGGCGAGGTGATGGCCCGGACGCGCGGCTGGCACGAGCCCATCCCGGCCCTGCTGGCCGCCACGCCGCCCGAAGCGGTGCTGTGCCACGACATCCACGACCTGGACCCGCTGCCCTCCTACGCCAAGGGCCGCATCGCGCTGCTCGGCGATGCCGCCCATGCGATGACCCCCTTCCTGGCCCAAGGCGCCTGCCAGGCGCTGGAGGACGCCGTCGTACTGACAGCCGAGGCAGCCCGGACGAGTTCCGTCCCGCAGGCCCTGGACCGCTACGACGAGGTCCGCCGCCCCCGCACCCAGCAGGTGCAGCGCATGGCCCGGACCGACCCCAAGCTCAGCCTGTCCACCAGCGGCGCGACCTACCGGCTCATGACCGCGATGACCCGCCTGGCCTCCTCCGGCGTCGCCCGCCGCAAGAGCGCCCGGCTCTGGGACTGGACTCCTCCCGCTCTTTCTACGGAAGTGACACGATGACGATCGAGCACATCATGTTCTCCAGTGGCGACGTACGCTGCGCGGCCGACCTCTATCTGCCGCAGGAAGCCGGCGGGCCGGTGCCCGGCGTGGTGATGGGTCACAGCGTTCACATGGTCAAGGAGGCGCTGGCGCCCGGCGCCGCCTACCTGGTCCGGGCCGGCTTCGCCGTCCTCGCGATCGATTACCGCACCATCGGCGCCAGCGAGGGCCACCCGCGCGGCCAGGTCTTCCCGCACCGCTACGTCGACGACGTCCGCAACGCCATCACCTACCTGCAAGGCCGCCCCGAGGTCGACCCGGCCAGGATCGGGTTGTGGGGGCACAGCCTGGGCGCCACCGTCGCGATCCAGGCGACGGCGATCGACCGCCGGGTCACATGCGTCGCCTGCCAGAACCCCAGCATGTTCAACGGCTGGCGCGCCATGGAGAAGGCCCGCGGCCGGGCCGGCGTCCAAGCGATGCTCGATGTCGTCGATCAGGACCTGCGGCAACGCCAGGAGACAGGGAAGGGGATGCGCATGCCGCTGCTCGGCACCGGCGACCCGCACATCGTGGACTACCTGCAGCTGGCCAAGGAGGTCTACCCTACGTTCGACGACGAGGTGGAGGCCGAGTCGCTGGCTCAGGTGCTGCAATGGGTGCCGGAGGCGTTCATCGAGCGCGTCGCCCCCCGGCCGCTCCTCATGGTCACCGGACGCGAGGATCTCACCCACGACATCGACGAGGTCCTGGCCGCCTACGACCGAGCCCGCGAACCGAAACGCCTGGAGATCCTGCCCTATGACGAGCGCGGCCTGTCCGTAGAACCCGGACTCGGTCAGGCGATGAGCCTCGCGGCCGAGTGGTTCCGCCGACACCTGATCGAGGCAGAGCCGTTCGTACCCTCCCCACCGGCCAGCGAAGTACGCGCCAAGGGCTTGCGCCCCGAATTCACTCCTCAGTAAACGTTCGATTTCGGCCTTGCCGGTGAAGTCGACCTCCTTCAGGAGGGAATCGAACGGGCCGGGTTGGCGGTGCAGGTCGTCGGTGGCGTAGGCGCCGAAGCGGCTGATGTGGGCACGCAGGCAGGGGGGCGATAGCAACTCCTCGATCGCCACGTTGATCAGATCCGCCGGGTTGTTCCTGGCCTGAGCCGCCTTCCGGATCACGGCTGCGGATAGGCGGTCCGCTCGATCCACGTCATCCAGGCCCGTTCCTCGCCTCGGTCCCCGGCGTCCAGACGCCGAAACCGTAGCGACGATCAACCTCGCCGAACGACCTTGTTCAGCAAACGGCGTCTTCAACGACGGAGACCGGGACTATCCGGCCGGCTCCTTCATCCACGCCCCCGCAGGTTCGTCCCACGTCCCGCGGACGACCACGGGATGCACGCTGTTCCTCTTCTTTCCCGAGGGTTGAATCACCGCACGGCAGGCGGCGGTCCGTCACCTTCCCCCGAACCGCCGACCGGCGGCCCGCTCAGGCTTGGCGGGTGGGCAGGATGACCAGCTGGCGCAGGTTGACGCGGCGCGGGCGGCTGGTGGTGTAGGCGATCAGGTCGGCGACGTCGTCGGCCGTCAGTGCGTCCATCGCGGAGTACATGCCGTCCAGCTGGCCGCTCAGCTCGCTGTTGTCGATGTGCGTGCCCAGCTCGGTGTCGGTCAGGCCCGGCTCGATGTTGGTGACGCGCACGTCCTGCCCGCCCAGCTCGGTGCGCAGCGACGCCGACAGGAAGGTGAGTGCCGCCTTCGTGGCGCCGTACACCGCGTAGTTGGGGAAGGTGACGTGGGCGCCGATGGAGGAGACGTTGACCAGGTCGGCGGGCCGGCCCTGCGCGGCGGCGGCGAGCAGGTCGGGGACGAAGGCGCGGATGACCCGCAGCGCCCCGCTCAGGTTGGTGTCGATCATGCGGGTCCACTCGTCGTCACGGCCCTCCACGATCGGGTTGGGCAGCATGACGCCGGCCGAGTTCACCACCAGGTCGGCCGGCCCGTACGCCTCGTGGACGCGGTCCGCGGCGGCGGCGACGCTCGCGGGGTCGGTGACGTCGGCGGTCACCGCCAGGGCCTGGCCTCCACCGGCCGTGATATTGGCGGCCAGCTCGTCGAGCCGGTCGGCGCGCCGGGCCAGCAGGGCCACGCGCGCCCCTTGGGCGGCCAGCAGGCGGGCGGTGGCCTCGCCCATGCCGCTGGCGGCGCCGGTGATGACGGCGGTACGGGTGGAAAGAGCGTCGTAGCTCATGGTGGTGCTCCTCGTCGAGGTGTTGTCGTGCTGACGGAGACGATCCTGCTCCGGACGCGCCGCCTTACCCAGGGTGAGGCTCATCCTGGGTCTGGCAGTGCCAGGTTGAGCGCGCGGGACGTTGCCTAGGCTGGGCCCATGAGTACTGATCTGGGCGATTTCCTCCGTTCGCGACGGGCGCGTATCCAGCCGGAGGAGCTGGGGTTGCAGGCCTTCGGGCGCCGCCGGGTGCCGGGGCTGCGCCGCGAGGAGGTCGCGCAACTGGCGGGAGTGAGCGTCGACTACTACATCCGCCTGGAGCAGGGCCGGGGGCAGAGCGTGTCGGACGCTGTGCTCGACGCCGTCGCCCGGGTGCTGCGGCTGGATGAGGTGGAGCAGGCGCACCTGCGCGACCTGGCCCGGCCGCACAAGCAGGAGGAGCGTCCCCGTACCGCCCAGCAGCGGGTGCGGCCGGGGGCGCGGCTCCTGGTGGAGTCGGTGAGCGGGCCGGCGTTCCTGCTGGGCCGGTGCATGGACGTGCTGGCGTGGAACCCGATGGGCGACGCGGTGATCGACTTCTCCGGCCGCGACGACCGCACGCGCAACCAGGCGCGTGACGCGTTCCTGAACCCGGCGGCGCGCGAGTTCTACCTCGACTGGCAGGCGGTGGCCGCCGAGACCGTGGCGTACCTGCGGCTGGAGGCCGGGCGCCGGCCGCGCGACAAGCGGCTGGCCGAGCTGGTCGGCGAGCTGTCGCTGCGCAGCGAGGAGTTCCGCCGCCTGTGGGCCGACCACCAGGTCAAGGAGAAGACCTACGGGGTCAAGCGGATGCTGCATCCGGTGGTGGGCCGGCTCGACCTGGGGTACGAGACGCTGGCGCTGCCCGGCGACCCGGACCTGTTGCTGGTCGTCTACACCGCCGCTCCGGGTTCGGAGGCCGCCGAGAAGCTGGCCGTGCTGGCGAGCTGGACGGCCGCCCCCTCCCTCGGCTGACGCCGCCCCTCGGGCAGCCGCCTTCCCCGGACCCGGTACGGTGGCCGGCGAACTCCTGGAGGGAAGGGCGGCATCGTGAGTGAGCACCAGCTGTGGCCGGGCGAACCCATCGAGCGGATCACCGCGTTCCCGGTGAGCTCCGCGCGGCCGGCGCCGGCCGTCGTGGTGCTGCCGGGCGGCGGGTACGACCACCTGGCCGGGCACGAGGGCGCGCCGGTGGCGCGGTGGCTGAACACGCTGGGGGTGGCCGCGTTCGTGGTCGCCTACCGGGTCGCGCCGCACCGCCATCCGCTGCCGCTGCTGGACGCCGCCCGGGCGGTGCGCTGGGTGCGCGCCCACGCGGCCGGCCACGGGGTGGACCCGGGGCGGGTCGGCGTGCTGGGCTTCTCGGCCGGCGGGCACCTGGCGGGGCTGCTGGCCACCGAGACGGGCCCGATGCTCGCCGAGGGTCCGCACGACGAGGTGGACGCGCAGGACGCCCGCCCCGGCCTGGCGGTGCTGTGCTACCCGGTCGTCACCCTGACCGGGCCCGCCGCCCACGCCGGGTCGGCCGCGAGCCTGCTCGGCCCCGGCGGCACCGGCGCGGACCTGGACAGTCTGTCGATCGAGCGGCGGGTGGGGCCGCACAGCCCGCCGATGTTCCTGTGGCACACCGCCGACGACGGCGCCGTGCCGCTCGACAACACCCTGCTCCTGGCCGGCGCGCTGGCCCGCCACCGCGTGCCGGTCGAGGCGCACGTGTACCCGCACGGCAAGCACGGCCTGGGACTGGCCGAGGACGACCCGGTGGCCGGCGACTGGACCCACCGGTGCGCCGCGTTCCTGCGGGCACGCGGATGGAGCGGCTGAACGGACCTCTGCGGCTGACCCGCCCAGTGGCTTTCGCGCCCGGTGGCTGGTGGGCGGGTGGCTGGTGGGCGGCGGGGGGGGGGGGGGGGGGGGGGGGGGGGGCCCGCGGGGGCCGCCCCCCCCGCGCGCGGAGCGCCCGCGCCCGGCCCCGCCCCGGGGGCGCGCACCCACCCCCCCCCCCCCC
>NZ_JBITIP010000025.1:0-71715 GCF_044459125.1 Nonomuraea sp. NPDC050383 | reverse complement strand
GGGCGGCGCCCCCCCCGGGGGGGGGGGGCGGGGGGGGGGGGGGGGGCGGCGGGGGGGGGGGGGGGGGGGGGGGGGGGGGGGGGGGGGGGGGGGGGGGGGGGGGGGGGCCCGGCGGCCCCGCCCCGACCGGTCGATCAGCTGCCGGCCGGCGGCACGGCGCGGTAGCTCAGCACCTCGCCGTCCTCGGCGCTGCCCTGGGCCGGGCCCTCCCACTGCTGGTAGCCCGCCTTCTCCAGCACCCGGATCGAGGGCGGGTTGGACGGCTCCACGTGGGCGTGGACCGTGTGGACGCCCGGCGCGGTGAAGGCGAACGCGGTCAGGGCCCGGACGGCCTCGGGCGCGTAGCCCCGCCCGCGCCGCGACTCCACGATCCCGTACCCGATCTCGACGAGGCCGTCGGCCGGCGGCCAGAACAGGCCGAGCGATCCGACCACCAGGCCGCTGTCGCGCTCGATGATCTGACGGTGACCGTGGGCGCCGAGCCACGCCGGGTTGGCGTCGAACAGACCGGCGATCACCTGGTCGCCCTCGGCGGGGAAGTCCCCGGCCCAGTGGTCGAGCCGGACGCCCCGCCGGACGGCGTCGGCCTCGGCGGGAGTCCACGCCCGCAGGATCAGGCGGTCGGTGGTCAGGTCGGCGACGGCCCCGGAAGGGTCGCCGGGGGTGTTCGCGGGCGCGTTCTCGGAGGTGAAGGAAGACATGTGACACTCCTGGTCGTTGGTGACGACCGGCCCGCGCTCTAGACGCGCGGGGCCGGGATGAAGGCATGCTGACGAGGGCCTGCGACGGCCATATTCATCAACCTCCCTCACTCCGGTGATCACGCGTTCCTCGCGCCGCGGCGACGCTAACAGCTCGCCGCGACACGCGCAAACAGGCTGCCCGTGGGCGTCCCGGGGTTCGCGAGTGCCGTCGTCCTCGGCGCCCCGCAAGCCCGTGACGGCGCCGGACGCCGCCGGCCGGGGGCGCGACGCGCGGGTCAAAGGCCACGCAAAGCTACGGACCGTAGTCACAACGTCACTCATATGATCCTTACGTGGCCGACCCGGTGAATCACGAGCAGGACACTGACAGACCTCCGTCGGCGTTCCGGCGGGCGACGCCGGTGCCGCCCTTCCCTGTGTACGAGCCGGAGCCGCCGGGCGGCGTGGACCGGGTGACGGTCGCGGCGCTGGCGGTCACGGTCGTCTCCGTGGCGCTGGGGGTGTGGCTGGGGCTGTGCCCTCCCGGGGCGGGCACGCCGCAGGCGCAGGCGCGGGGCTCCGGTGCCGCCGCGCAGGCGAACGGGTCCGGCGGTACGGCCGCGCCCGTGACGCCCGGCGTGCCGCATGCTCCTTCGGAGGACTCGACGGCAGGGCGGGAGGCTACGCCGACCGGCCGGAAGGGGGCGTCGGCCGGGGCGCGCACGCCCATGGCCCGCCGGGGAGCCAGGCGGCATCAGCGCCCGCACCGCTCCGCCCACGACCACCCCCGCAGCCGGGCCCACGATGACCGGGATCTCGGCCGGGGTCTCGACCGGCGCCTCGGGGAGAACCTCGACCGGATTCTCGGCAACGACGGGCGCGCCGGCCGGGGCGGGGATCGCGCGGACCGGCGCGCCCCCTCCCGGGGGTGGCCCTCCCCGGCCGCACGCGCGGTGACGCCCGCTCCGCAGCGGCAGCCGTCGCCGGCCCCGCAGCCGCGCCGGACGGGCGAGGCCGCGGGGGAGCGCGAGCGCCACGCCCGTGGCGGCACCGGCCGCCGGCGAACCCCCGGAGCGACGACCGGGGGCCGCCCCTCCGCGCCGGGCTTCCCCGTACGGCCGGACGGCGCAAAGGAGCAGGAGGCGCGGCGGTGGTGCGACGAGAACATGAGCTGGGACGGTTTCCTGTGGCAGTCCTGCCACGCCTATGTCGACCTGCAAACGATCAGATAATCACGTCTCGTCATTGCATGACTACACAGAGTGAAGAATGGTGTCGGAAGGTCGACGCGACACGCCGGACGACGCGGCGAGAATGACGCGGCCATTCGCCGGGAATTGCCGGTCCGGAATTCTCGTGAACGTGTCCGGTGAATGCGCCGCCGCCCACTGTGCCCGAATCCGGCGTTGTCGCGCCCCGTCCGGCCCCGTCTGCGTGGCCGGGGTTCGGGTGGGCAGCGTCGGCCATACGCCGCTTCGCGGCTTTCAGCCCGGTTAACCATCGGGACAAATGCCGCGATATCCAGCAAATCCCCTGGTCGGCGGCATGGATGACGACATGACGCCGAAGGGCGGCCGTTTCCCTGCGAAAAGCCTCCGCGGCATCCCGCGTCAATCGTCGGAAAACGAGAAAGGAATTCACGACCAGCCGCGCATTGTCGCCACCCGCCGCCGGCATTTCCGGGGAAAGGGCCGATCCGGGTTCGTGGCGGGCGACAGGGCGGGATGCAAGACTCGGTCGAGGGAAAAGCTGAACGCCGGGAGGGCAGCGTTATGGCCACATCCACCGTGCCCGCACAGGGACGATCCGCACAGGGACGATCCGTACAGGGACCATCCGCACCGGAGCCGCCCGCGCGGGAGGGCCGCGGCAGGTTCGCCGCGCGCCGGGGCCGGGGGCGCGCCCTGGCCGGGGGACGGCGCCGCGAGGAACGGTCGCCGGGGGAGCAGGCCACGCTGTGGGCGGTGGTGTTCGTCGGCGTGCTGGTCACGTATGTGACGTTCGTGGTGGTGCTGCTGCCGCAGGGTTACAGCCTGTGGGTGGTGCTCGGCGTCGCCACCACCACGTGCGTGGTGGCCGCGCAGGTGACGCGGACCGTGACGCTGGCGCTGGCGGGTGAGGAGGTGGCCGGGGCGGCGGGGCACCGCTCGCTGCTGGGCCGGGCGCTGGCCGCCTGGATCCGCGAGGCCGTCGCCGAGGAGCAGCCCGAGCCCGGTCGCCGGGCGGAAAACGCGGTGCGCGAGCAGGGCCGGCTCAACTAGCGTCCCGTCCATGAAGTCTCCAGACCGCCTTCGCCCGCCCTTCGTCGCCGATGAGCGGACCCAGCTCGTCGGCTGGCTCGACATGCAGCGCGCCATCGTCCACTGGAAGTGCGAGGGCCTGTCGGAACAGGACGCGCACCGGCCGGTGCTGCCGGGCTCGCCGCTGATGACCATGGCCGGCGTCGTGTCGCACCTGCGCTGGGTGGAGTACACCTGGTTCGAGGTGCTGTTCCTGGGCAAGCCCGCGCAGGGGCCGCCGTTCGACGAGACGGTCGAGGACGCCGACATGCGGGTGGAGGGCGTTCCGCTGGCGCGGCTGCTGGAGGAGTACGCGCACCAGTGCGCCGTCTCCAACGAGATCGTCGCCGCGCACGGCCTGGACGAGGTGGGCCGGCATCCGGACTTCCGGTCGGCGGCGGCGTCCTTGCGCTGGATGCTGATCCACATGGTGGAGGAGACGGGCCGCCACGCCGGCCATCTCGACGTGATCCGGGAGTTGCTGGACGGCAGCACCGGCTACTACTAGGCGAAAACTGCAACGTACTCCAAAATTGGTTTGGAGTTGATGCTTGGGGACCGTTACTCTCCTGGGCATGGCAGAAGGTCTGCGGGAACGCAAGAAGCGGCAGACGCGGCAGCGCATCTCCGAGGTGGCCACCGCTCTGTTCGTGGAGCGCGGGTTCGACCACGTGACGATGGCCGAGGTCGCGGAGGCGGCCGAGGTGTCGGTCAACACCGTCTACAACTACTTCGGCGCCAAGGAGGACCTGGTCCTGCCGCCGGAGGAGGCCTCGCCGCAGCGGCTGGCCGACATGGTGCGGGCCCGCCCGCCGGGTCAGCCGGCCGTACGGGCCGTGCTGGAGCACCTGCGTGAGGAGGTGCGCCGGCGGGAGCGGCGGCTGGGGCTGACGGCGGGCTTCGGCCGCGTGCTGGAGATGATGCGGGCCGCCCCGACGCTGACGGCGCGCCTGGAGGATCTGGGCCGGCAGATGACCGATGAGCTGGCGGCGTGCCTGGCGCAGGAGACGGGGGCCGCGCCGGAGGATCCGCTGCCGCGCGTGGTGGCCTGGCATGTGGGCTGCCTGCACGCGCTGGTGTTCTCCGAGATCGGCGGGCGTACCGCCGCGGGCGAGGATCCCGACGACATCGCGCGGGCCGTGCTGGGGCTGCTCGACGCGGCCGAAGAGGTGCTGGGCGAGCGGATGCTCGGCTATGCCGTACGACGCGGTGATGCCGCAGGAGAGGACGGGACATGTTCAGGGTGACGATCTCCGGCGCGTTCGACGGGCTGGACGAGGCGGGCCGGGCCGCGGTGCGGGAGGCGGGCGGGGCGGCCTTCACCGAGGCGGGCTCGTTCACCTTCGACGAGAGCCTGTCGGCGTTCACCTTCCGCTGCCAGGTTCCGGCGGGACAGGGCGACGGCGAGGCGGAGGCGACGCGCGGGGCCCTGGCGGCGCTGGACGCGCACGGCCACGCCTACCGGGTGCTGCGCACGGCCGTGACCGACATGCGCGACATCAAGATCCGCCGCCGCCGTCCCGCCTGACAGCCCCCTCCGGTGCCGCGTGCAGGGCCGGCCACCGGCGCCGCCCTGCACGCGGCATCGAGAACGTCATGCCCGGCACCCTGGATGATCGTTAGAGTGGTGAGCCGTCCCCGCCTTGGAGAAGCCGTCATGACCACCCCTGAGCAGCACACGACCTGGCGCGACGCTCGCTACGACATGCCGGTCAGTCAGCAGCTGGAGCGCTACAACACGCTGGCCGCCAGGCACGCGTCGGCTCGCGCCCGGGCGGAGCTGGTGGCCCGGGGCGTCTATGACCCCGCCCGGCACGGCGCCGAGGACCGGCCCCCGCTCACCGTGGCCGAGCACATCGAGCTGCTGGCGCTGGCGGAGTGCATCGCGCGCACCGTACGCCATCCCGCCAACGTGCATCACGCGCTGCTGGCCGGCGCCACCTGGGCCCAGATCGCCGGCGTCGTCGACTCCGACGAGCGCACCGTCCGCCAGGAGTACCAGCGCTGGGCCGACGACCAGCACGACCTGCACCGGCACGACCCTCGCCTCGGCATGACCGCCGAGGAGTACGCCGCCGCGACGGCCAGAGTCGCCGAGGGCGCCGCCGACATGTGAACGCCCCGTTCGTGCGACGAGTTCAGAAGTAGCGCCCCAGGTAACCGCTCAGTTGCGACAGCGCGGCCCAGTGTGTCCGCCGCGCCGGCTGTGGCGAGGTTCAGCAGCAGGTCGCAGGCAATACGTTTCCGCACTCAGCCGAAGAAGTTGTAGGCACGGTTTATCCTTCCTTCCTCCATGCTCATGACTCCGTAACCGGTGGCCAGAGGAGCCGCGGTGGAGGCATCAGGCTGGACGAGGTGCCAGGAGAACAGGGCCAGATCATGGTGGGTGCTGATCACCTTGGTCACCGTGAGCATGAGGTTGCCGAGTTTCTCCTCACGTGCATGGCCTATGGCGGCTGCGATGTCGTTGCGGCCTTCGGCCGTCCAGTCGGGGTCGATGACGGTGGCGTTCTCCGTGAAGATCGCCTCGATGGTGGCGTTGCGGTGGCCGCGATCCAGGTCGTTCCATGCTGCGAAATAGGTGTGGACGACGTCGTCGATGGTGTCAGTCATGGTGATCTCCTAGGTTTCTGCCGAGGGGGCGGCGGTTCAGTAGCCGATGGTGAAGCGTCGCTGGACGAAGCGAGGGAGTTCCGCCTCGTCGATGAGGGCGATGGCGGCGTCCTCGGAGGAGATGCGGCTGCGTCCGTCGGCGTCGACGACCGGCTGGTCGCCACCGATCCGGAACCGGCCGGTGCGCCGGCCGGGGGCGATCTCCTCCGCCGGGCTGAAGTAGGTCCAGAGCCGGTTGGACGTGCGCAGGACGTTCAGGGCGTCCCGGTGCCCGCGCACGGCGGCCGCGTACTCTCGTGGCAGTCCCAGCTGGTCGAGGCTCTGGTGCAGCAGCTCGTCGGAGTCTGCTCGTGTGAGGCCGGGCTCGATCTCCAGACTGCCGGCGCCGCCGATCACGATCAGCCGGGTCCGGGGGTGTCCCTCCAGCGCCTTGAGCAGCGCCCGGGCGGCGGTGGCGTAGACGGTGGGGTCGGTGATCGAGCGGGACACGGTGTCGTCGAAGTCCTGGGCGGCGTTGCCGGGCTGGTATCCGCTGATCAGGACGTCCAGCCCAGGCAGGACTGCGGCGATGCTCTCGGCGTCGAGGACGTCGACGGTCTTCCAGACGATGTTCTGCCGCTCTTCCTTGATCCGGGTGGCGTCGCGGGTGAGCGCTGTGACCTGATGTCCTCGGAGGATGGCCTCGGTGACGACACGGCTTCCGATGCCGCCGCTGGCTCCGATGATTCCGATGTGCATGGGTCTCCCTGTTCGCTGTGTGGCGTGAGGAGACTATACGGCGTGAAGTTTTTATACGGCAACCAGTCCAGTGACACTGTAGAGTGATGGCTGTGGGAAGCACGGGAGGGCGTCGCGAACGGCTGCGGGCCGAGACGACAGCGGAGATCAAGCAGGTCGCGCTCAAGCTGATGGCCACGGGCGGACCTGACGCAATCACGCTGCGGGCCATCGCTCGCGACATGGGCATGACCGCCAACGCGATCTACGGCTACTTCGCCACCCGCGACGATCTGGTCACCATGCTGATCAACGAGGTGTACACCGCGCTGGCCGACGCCGTGGATTCCGCATGGGCCGAAGCTGTTGCTGCGGATCCAGCCGGCCGGATCCAGACGTGGGCGCGAGCCTTCCGGGGCTGGGCTCTGACCAATCCCGAGGGATTTCGCCTCATCTATGGCGACCCCGTGCCCGGCTACCAAGCACCCGAGGGCGGCGCCGCCCCGGACGCCGCGCATCGGGTCTGCACGGGCATCGCCGCCCTCGCGGACGCCGCCTGGCCGCACGCCGAACATCTTTACGCGCACAGCGACTTTGAGTGGTCCGACTTCGACGACGGGCTTCTCGGCAAGGTCCGTCCTGCGTTTCCCGACCTGCCGCCGGCCGGCGTGGCACTTGCCCTGCGCATCTGGGGCCACCTGCACGGTCTGGTGTCGCTGGAAATCTACGGACACCTGCACACCCAGACGATCAACCCCGACAAGCTCTTCCAAGAAGAACTGACCCAGCTCGTCCGGTCACTGGGCATTGAGTCCGAGAGATGACAGCCCTCAGCACTGCCGGAGTCCTTCGCGGCCCGGCGAGCAGCGCCTGAAACAACGCGTTCACTGCACACCCGCACCTGCCTCCCCGGGCGAGGTGGCGGGCGGGGGAGACGCAGGGATCAGAAGGGGGAGTTGGTCATCGTGTACCACGTCGGAACGAAGGTCAGCAGGACCACTGCGCCAACGACCGCGAACGACCTGAGTGCGCGTGAGCTGGTGAGGTTCGCGGGTGAGACGGGCCTCAGCTTCCATCGTCCGACCATGACGAACGCCGCGACGCCTCCCAGCACGAGGTTCGCCGGCACCAAGGCGTATTCGCCGCGGATGATATGAAAACCGGCCGCGAGGATCATCGTCAGTGTCAGGCCGGCGGCGGCGAGCGGCGTCAGCATCGGTCTGACCTTCGTCATCGCCGGCAGGATCAGGCCGACGCCGCCCAGTACCTCGCAGATCCCGATGAAGACGATCAGGGGCTGCGGCACCGCGGCGTACCAGGCCACGGCCCGGGGCGCCGCCGCGTACAGAGCTCCGTCGTACAGCAGCACCTTGCCGAAACCGCTGCCGGCGAAGAAGAAACCCCATAACGCTTGCAGCGACCAAAGGACGCCGTTGAGAGTGAACCTCATTCCGCGTCTCCTGGGCTGCTGCTCGATGTCCTGGAGACTGAGCAGGTTGTCGCTGACGTGCCGGTTCATGTTCTGTCACTACCTTTCTTCTGTGGGTGGCCGTCGCTTGCGGGAGGCGGGCCCCGCCGGCGCCCGCCAGGTGGCACCGAGCGCGGGTCAGCTCACCGCGTTCATCGGTCCTGCAGCAGTCCGAGGACGTTGCCGTCGGGGTCGGTGACGGTGGCCACCAGCCGGCCACCGCCGACGTCGTGCAGGGGCTCCTTCACGGTCGCCCCGGCGGCGGTCACCTCGGCCAGCTTCGCCTCGATGTCGGCGACGTGCCAGTAGGCCACCGGCGAGGTCATGCCCTGCGGTCCACCGCCCGGCACCAGCCCGATGTGCTGGCCCTCGGCGTCGAAGCCGACGTAGTAGGAGGAGTCGCTCTGTGGCGCGATACCGAGCACGGCCGCGTACACCGCTTTGGCCTTCGCCAGGTCGGACACGGGGTGCAGCACGGTCTTGATGCCCTGGGTGGAAGAGCCGGTCATGGTCGCTCCTGTCGTCGTGGGTCTCCCTCGACCCGCTGTGTGCGTGTTCACAGCCTTCCTTCCGGCCTGGCCGGTCCACATCCGTGGCGACCACGGAACCGCACACGGATCGACCACACGGAGCCACCACACGGATCGCGTACGGGGCCGTCACGGAGGGGAGGACGGAAGGGATGCGGCAAACTGTCACAGTGGTGACAGAAGTGGAGATCTCCCCTCGGGAAGCCGAGGTGCTGGAGCTGGTCGGAGCCCACCTCAGCAACGCCGAGATCGCGGCACGGCTGTGCATCTCGGTACGGACGGTGGAGAGTCACGTCTCCTCGCTGCTGCGCAAGCTGGAGGTGCCGGATCGGCGGGCGCTCGCCCAGCGCGCGCCCCAACCGGCCGGCGCGGCCCGGCCTCACGCGGCGCCGGTGCTGCCGGGCCCGCTGACCTCGTTCATCGGCCGGGTGAGCGAGCGGGCCGCACTGAGTGAGCAGATCAGGACACATCGCCAGGTGACCGCGCTCGGTCCCGGCGGAGTGGGCAAGACCCGGCTCGCGTTGGCGGTGGCCACGCAAGCAGCCGGTGAGTACTCCGACGGGGTGTGGTTCGTCGACCTGGTCCCGGTCAGCGATCCGGACCTGATCGCGACCGCGGTCGCCGGGGCGCTCGGCCTCGGCGAGCAGCCCGGCCGCGACATGACCGCGTCCGTGGTGGCCGCGCTGGCCGACCGTCACGCCCTGCTGGTGCTGGACAACTGCGAGCACGTGGTGGACGGGGTGGCGCTGTTCCTGGAGCGGCTGCTGGCGACGTGCCCCCAGGTGACGGTGCTGGCGACCAGCAGGGCCCGGCTGATGGTGCCGTTCGAGCGGGTGTATCTGGTTCCGCCGCTGTCGCTGGCCGTCGAGGGTGAGTCGGACGCGGTCGCGTTGTTCATGGAGCGGGCGGCGGCGGTCGGCCGGCCGCTGGATCCGCCGCTGCGCGAGCAGATCGTCTCGATCTGTGAGCGGCTGGACGGCATGGCGCTGGCGATCGAGCTGGCCGCGGCCCGGTATCCCACCCTGGGGCTGGACGGCATCACCGCCGCGCTGTCCCACCCGCTGCGGATGCTCACCGGCGGCTCTCGTGCCGACGAGCGGCACCGTTCGGTGCGGGCGGCGCTGAACTGGAGCCACGCCCTGCTGGAGCCGGCCGACCGGGCGCTGCTGCGCCGGGTGTCGGTGTTCGTGGCGTCGTTCACCGCCGCGGCCGCGGCGGAGGTCACCCGGGGCGAGGAAGGCCTTGTCGCCGACGGACTGGCCCGGCTCGCCGAACAGAGCCTGCTGGTGGTGACGGCGTCCCCCGCCGGTACGGAGTACCGGGCGCTGGAGACCATCCGCCAGTACGGGACGGAGCGGCTCGCCGAGGCCGGCGAGCTGGCCGACGCCCGATCCCGGCACCTTCGCTGGTGCCTGGCCAAGGCCGCCGCCCTGGCGGTGACACAACCGGACTGGCGTGCCCGGTTCGACCTGGTGGCGGACGACCTGCGCGCGGCCCTGGTGTGGGCGGCCGACCAGCCGCAGCAGCGCACGGACGCCCACGAGCTCGCCCGCCACCTGGCGGAGCTGACCTTCACCCGTAACCTCGTCGGAGAGTCCCAGCGGCACTATGAGCAGGCGGCCGAGCTCGCGACCGACCCCACCGCCTGCGCGGCGATGCTCCGGCAGGCCGCGGCCGTCGCAGGCTGCCGGACGATCGGTGATGACATGTACCGCCTGCGCCGCGCGGCCGCGGACGCCGCCCGCAGGGCCGGCGACACCGCCGGCGCCGCCGCCGACCTGGCGATCGCCGCCACCATCGCATTCCGGTTCTCGCCCACCTTCGCGCGCCTCCCGCCCACGGAGGAGGCCCTCGCGCTGATCACCGAGGCGCGGGAGCAGGCCGGCGACGATCCGGCCGCGCAGGCCGCCATCGCCCTGGCCGAGGCCGCGGTGCTCACCGACGCGTTCGGCGCCGCCCAGGGCCCGCCCGGCAACGCCGTACCGCAGACGCTCGCCCGCGCCGAGCGGGCGGTCGAGCTGGCCCGCCGAACCGGCGACCCGATCGCCCGGTCGGCCGCACTCGACGCGCTCACCGGCGCTCAGAGCTGGGCCGGCGACACGTTCGCCGCCGCAGCCACGGCGCGGCGCCGCATCACGCTCCTGTCATCCCCGCCGAACACACCGGCCGGCACCCACGAGCTGATCGACGCGCTCGGTATCGTCGCCGAGGCCGATCTCGGCATCGGGGACGTTCCAGGCGCCCGCCGATGGGCCCGCCGACTGGCCGACCATCCCTCGCTGGCGGAGGCCGGTGACCGCGCCACCTGCCGGCTGCTGATGGTCGACGCGCTGGCGGGCAACGTCGATGAGGTGCTCACCGGCAGCATCCGCTTCCTCGACACCTGGCGGCGGGTGGACAGCTCCGCCTGGTCGCTGCTTCGCCCGGCGGTGGCCGGGGTGGCGATGATCCACGGCCTCCGCGGCGACCAGGACGCCCTGGGCGAATGGCAGGAGATCCTGGACCAGCTCGACACCCCACCGCAGCGCGCCTACGGCTACGGGGCGGTCTTCGATGCGATGCTCCTGCTGCACCGCGGGCATGCACCGCAGGCTCTGCAGCGCACGGCCCCCGAGCCCGGACAGGTGTGGAAGTGGATCACCTGGATCTGGCACCACTGGTATGTCGCGCTGCGCACCGAGGCCGCGGTGCTCGCCGCGAGCCCCGACGCTCGCGACCGTGCGGCCGAGGCCCGGACCGTCGTGGCCGGCAACCCCGTCTGCGCCGCCATCGTGGAGCGAGCCCATGCCCTGCTCGACGGCGACCAGGAGGCGCTGCTCGCCACGGCAGAGGCCTTCGAGGCCGCCGGCTGCCGCTACCAGTCCGCACGGACCCTGGTGCTCGCCGGCGGAGCCCATGCCGAGCGCGGCGCGGCGGCGCTCGCCGGCCTCGGCCTCACCCCGATGGCCCTGCCCACGATGGCCCTGCCCCCGATGGCCCCGCCCCCCATGGCTCTGCCCCGGCACCGAGCCCGGCCGTGACCGGCGGTGCGAGGCCACCCGCCGGTTCACCGCCACGAACGAGTACCATACGGAGGGCCACCCCGTTTACCTTCAGCGCGCCGGAGACGACATGCCCGCCACCAAGCCTGACGACAGCCGCAGCCCGGCGCCGCCCGGCCGGCCCAGGCGCGCTGATGCCCGCCGCAATTACGACCGCATCGTGGCCGCGGCCGCCTCGGCCGTCGCCGAGCACGGAGCCGAGGCGTCCCTGGAGGAGATCGCCCGCCGCGCCGGCGTCGGCTCGGCGACCCTGCACCGGCACTTTCCCTCCCGGCAGCGGCTGCTGGAGGCGCTCTTCCGCGACAAGGTCGACGCCCTGTGCGCCGCCGCCCGCGACCTGGCCGGCGACCCCGACCCGGGACAGGCCCTGGTCAGCTGGCTGCACGCCGTCGCCACGCACGTCGTCACCAACCGGGGGCTGGCCGCCTCACTGCTGCACGGCGCCCACGACGGCGATCCCGTCCTCGGCGCCACCTGCCACACGATGATCGTGGACGCCGGTCAGGAGTTGCTCACCCGCGCCCGCCAGGCCGGCACCGTCCGCGCCGACGTCTCCATCACCGAGCTGCTCAGGCTGGTCAACGCCATCTGCCTGACCGTCGAGGACGAACCCGACGGCGCCGCTCAAGCCGACCGGCTGCTCGCCCTCGTCCTCGGCGGCGTACGCCTGACACCGGCGTAAAGCGCACAGGCGGGCACCCGTCGACGGGCCACCGACGGCGTCGCCGCCGGTGGCCGGGTCAGTGCGCGAGCACGTCCGGAAAGCCGAACGTCGCGACCAGCGCGGGATCGTGGAACTTGATCACGCGGGAGACGCCGGTGGCGGTGGGGGCCAGCAGCACGACGCCGTCGGCTCGCAGCACGCCGTCCCCGTCGCGGTGGTACACGACGGCGGCGGGCTGGCCGTTGGCTGCGGTGGGGATCATCCGCCAGTCGCCCGGTGTGCCCAACACGTACGTGCCGAGCAGGTGGATGCACATCGCCCGGCCCGCCCGCCATTCGCGGAACGGCGTCGCCTCCAGCGTGGCGTCCGCGCGCAGTACCTCCTCCAGCAGGCCGGCATCGGAGCGCTCGAAGGCCGCGATGTAGCCGTCGAGCAGCGCGCGTGCCCGGTGGTCGGCTGGTTCGAGCAGCTCCTCGGGTCCGGGCTCCCGTTCGTCCAGCCGGGCACGGGCGCGCTGCAGACCGCTCTTGACCGCCGCCGTCGTGGTGCCGAGGATCTCCGCGGTCTCGGCCGTCGAGAACGCCAGCACCTCCCGCAGGATGAGGATCGCACGCTGGCGGGAGGGCAGATGCTGCAGGCCGGCGATGAGCGCCAGCCGCAGCGACTCGCGCTGGACCACCACCGCAGCCGGATCGTCGGCGGGCGGGGCGATCCACGCCTCCGGCAGCGGTTCCAGCCACGACACCTCGCCCGCCGCAACGGGACTCGGCGGGCGATCGGGTCCCTCGTACGGGCCTGCCAGACCCGAGGGCAGCACCCGGACCGGGCGCGGCTTCAACGCCGTCAGGCAGACGTTCGTGGCGATCTTGTAGAGCCAGGACCGCATCGACGCCCGGCCCTCGAAGCCGGAGTAGGACCGCCACGCCCGCAGATAGCTCTCCTGCACCAAGTCCTCGGCTTCGTGCGCCGAGCCGACCATCCGGTAGCAGTGCGCCAGCAGCTCCCGGCGGAACCGCTCCGTCTCGGCGGTGAACCGGTCCTGATCCGGTGCCGCGGGCCGATCCGATGTCACGCCGGGAGCCTAGTGCCGCAGCGCCCAGGGGTGTGATTCACGTGCGATCAGACCTCGTCCAGCTGCAGGATCATCGCGCGGAAGGTCGCGTAGCGGGCCAGGTTCGCCGCCGCGTCCTCGGCGGTGCGCCGGCCGGCCTCGGACCCGAGCGCGGCTTCCAGCGCAGCCATGTCGTCCCAGTCCAGCATCACGACCATGTAGCACGGCTCGCCGATCACGGCCGCCGGGCGGTGACTGCGGGTGTAACGACGCAGGCCCGGATACTGTTTCGCCAGCGGGATGTGGACCTCGCCGTAGTGACGTTCGAACGCGTCGACGTCGCACGGGGTGTCGTACATCACGACGAAGCGCGCCCTCTGCTCAGCGGCCGGGTCCACGGTTGCGCTCATCTGTTTCCACTCCTGTCATGGGATACCTCCGGTGTACGGCGCCACCGGCTCTGACCTCCTGGTGGACTTGTCTAGGGCAGCAGGGCGAGTTTGCCGACGGTGGCCCTGGCCTCCAGCTCCGCCAGCGCTTTCGGGCCGTCGGCCAGCTCGTACACGGCCGGCATGCCGGGGGCGAGCACGCCGGCCGCGATCAGCGCGGACAACTCACCCATCAGCTCGCCGAAGATCTGCGGCGCGTCCTGGATCAGCACGCCGATGTTGAGGCCGATGAGGTGGATCTGGTGCTTGTACACCAGCTCCCAGTTGGTGATCGGGGCTTCGCCGCCTGCCACGCCGTAGACGATGACCCGGCCGGTGACCCGCTTGGCCGCGGCCAGGCCGGCGGCGAAGCTGGCGCCACCGGCCGACTCCAGAACCACATCGACGCCGGACCCGCCGGTCAGCTCCTTCACCTCGGCGGCGAGGTCAGCGCCGACAGAGTCCAGGACGTGGTCGGCTCCCAGCGCCAGCACCGTCTCGTGCTTGCCCGGCGAGGCGGTGGCGATGACCGTCGCACCGTAGTGCTTGGCCATTCTCACCGCGGCCTGGCCCGTCGCGCCCGCCGCGGCGTGGATCAGCACAACCTGCCCGGCAGCGATGCCGCCCAGAGGCTTGAGCGCGGCCAGCGCGGTGGGCCAGTTCACGACCAGACCCAGCGCCTGCTGCTCCGTCCAGCCCGCGGGCACCGGTACCGCCGCAGCCGCGGGCAGCACCATGTACTCGGCGAAAGCGCCGGTTCCGACGCCGGCGACGCGCGCCCCTGGTTGCGGGCCGGTCACCGCCTCGCCCACCGCGACGACCTCACCGGCGGCCTCGAAACCCGCCAGGTACGGTGGCCGCGGCCCGTCCAGGAAGGTGCCGCGGGCCTTGGAGATGTCGGCGAAGTTGACCCCGGCGGCGGCGACGCGGATCAGGACCTCGCCCCGGCCAGGACTCGGCACCGGCGCGCCGGTGATCAGGCGCATGTCCTGCGGGCCGTTGAGGGAAGTCTGCTGCAGCGCGCGCATGGTCGCGGGAATGCTCATCGGCGATCAGCCTTCTTTCTCGGCGTACATGAGGGAGACCGACCGGCCCGTCACGCGGGCCGCGCCTCCCACCATGTAGACCGCGGCCACCACAAAAGGAATCGGCATCACCGCGCGAGAAGTCCGGCACGCTGTGGCCGGACAGCAAGGACAACCGCCCCCGGCCCGCCCCGCCGCCGGCTACCGCCGCGCGGCGGCCGGCGAGGCGGCGCGGGCCGCGACGGCCGCCGCGAACGCGGAGATCACCGGGTGCGGGCGCCGCCCGTCGCCGGCCAGCTCTGGCTGGAACAGCGTGCCCAGGAAGAAGGGATGCCCGGGCAGCTCGGCGACCCGCGCCATCCCGTTGGGCCCGTCCCCGCCCCGGTCGCCGTCGCCGGCGTGGCCGGAGAAGACCAGCCCGTGCTCACTCAGCACGCGCTCGTAGCGCTCGCTGAGCCCGTAGGAGCAGCTGTAGGCCTCGACGGTCGTGGACGCGCCCATGATCTGCTCGATCAGCGAGCCCGGCGCCAGCCGCACCACGCCCTCGTGCCCGGCCAGCGAGCACCGCAGCGGCATGATCAGCACATCCTCCTCGTCCGCGGCGGCGGCCGGGGTGTTCTCGGCGTGGGCCACCCGCAGCCCGCACACGCCGCGCGCGTACTCCAGCAGCATGTGCTGGAACCCGCCGCACGTCCCCAGGAAGGGGATGCCGTGCTCGCGGGCGGTGCGCGCCGCGCCCACGGCCCCCTCCTCGCTGAGGTACGGGCTGCCGGGCACGACCCAGATGCCGTCGAAGGCCTCCAGGTCACGGGCGTCGGGCGTGGGAATCCAGTAGGCGTCCAGCGCGACGCCGTCGCGTTCGCGCAGCGCCTCCAGCAGCAGCGGGACGCGGGTGTGGGCGCGGACACCGGGGGAGCGGTCACCGACCAGGGCGATTCTCATGCCGTCATCGTGGCCCGCCGACCTGCTGCAGCGCCAACGATGATGTCTGCACCTGCTATAAGCATCACTGATGGACCCTCATCTGTTGCGCACGTTCGTGGCCGTGGCCGAGGCCGGCTCCTTCTCCGCCGCCGCCGAACGCCTCGGCTACACCCAGTCCGCCGTCTCCCAGCAGATCGCCGCCCTGGAGGCCGATCTGGGGCTGCCCCTGCTGCGGCGCCGCCCCGTCGAGCCGACCGAGGCGGGCGCGCGGCTGCTGGAGCACGCCGGCCCGCTGCTGCTGCGCCTGCGCGCCGCCCGCGCCGACGTGCTGCGCACCGCCGCGCTGCCCGCCCACCGGCTCACCCTGGCCGTGGCGCCGCTGGCCCTCAACCCGGTGCTGGCCGCGCGGCTGGCGCGGGCCCGCGCCGAGCAGCCGCGCCTGCGGGTGCGGCTGCGCACCGTGGGCCGCGAGCAGGTGGCGGCCCAGGTCGCGGCGGGCGAGGCCGATCTGGGGCTCACCGACGGCATCACCGCACCCAACGACCCGCTGCGCCTTCCGGAGGCGGGCCCCATGACCACGGTCGGGGTGTCGGATGAGGAGCTGGTGGTGGCGCTGCCGCCCGGCCATCCGCTGGCGGGACGGGCGGGGCTGCGGCTGGCCGACCTGATCGACGCCCGCTGGCTGGCCACGCCGTTGTGCCCGCTGCGGCGGCTACGGGATCTGGTGGGCGACGGTTTCCGGGCTGGGCTGGACTACCGGGGCGACGACGTGCAGACCGTGCGCAACCTGGTGGCCGCCGGGCACGGCCTGACGCTGCTGCCCGCCTCGGCGGGGCCGGGCGTGCCGCTGGCGGCCCCCCGGCTGGTGCACCGGGTGGAGCTGCTGCACCCGGCCCTGCCGCCGGGACCGGCGGCCCGCCTGGCGGCCGCCCTGTCCCCCTGAGGGTCCCCGCGGCAGCTCAGCCGCGCCCGTGCCAGCCCTCCACCCCGCCGGGCACGGGCGCGTCCGCGTCGTAGGGGACGCGGGTGAAGACGAAGGTGTTGAGGTCGAGGTGGTCGGGCGCGACCCGCAGCGTCTCACCCGCGTAGTAGCCCTCCAGCCCCACCCACGTGCCGTCCTCGCGCGGCGCGAACCGCGAGGCCCTGCCGGGCCCGTTCATCGGCGCCAGCGACAGCATCCGTCCCGGCAGCAGCCGCAGCACGTACGGGGACGGCCCCCAATGCCACACCCCGGTCAGCGCCAGCAGCTCCGGCTCGGCGGGGCAGGCACGCCATTCCCGCGGCAGCCGCGGCTCGTGCTCGGCCAGGATGTCCAGCAGGTCCAGCGGCAGCGACCGGCTCACGCCGGAGGTGACGTTGGCCAGGTACAGCACGCCGACCCGCTCGGCCGGGTCGGCCCACACCGTGGCCAGGAACCCGGGCATCGACCCGGTGTGCCCGGCCAGGCGCCGCCCGGCGTGCCGCGTCAGTTGCAGGCCGAGGCCGTAACCGCTGCTCCAGGCGTCGCCGTCGTCGACGGTGGCCGGCTCGCGCATCTCCGCCAGCGTGGCGGGCGCCAGCACGCCGCCGGTGTCGCCGGCCACGAACGCCGCCCACCTGGCCAGGTCGGCGGCCGACGACCACAGCTGCCCGGCCGGCCCCATCGCCCCGGCGTCGTGCTCCGGCTCGCGCAGCAGCACGTCGGCGTACGGGTGGACGGCGTAGCCGGTGGCGTGCGGCTTCCTCGGCCGGGCGGTGGTGGCCTCCATGCCCAGCGGCGTCAGGATCTCCTCCTGCACGGCCCGCAGCCACGGGACGCCGCGCAGCCGGGCGACCAGCTCGCCCAGCAGCGCGTAGCCGACGTTGCTGTAGTGGTAGCGGCGGCCGGGCCGGTGCTTGAGGTCGCCGGCGGACAGCCGGCCCAGCAGCGCCTCCGGCGGCAGGCCGGGGGTGCGCTCCCACCAGGCGGTGGGCGGCTCGGCGCTCAGCCCGCCGGTGTGCGACAGCAGCTGCGCGATCGTCACCTCGCCGATCGGCGCCTCGGGCACGTGCTTGCCGACGGGGTCGAGCAGGTCCAGGCGGCCCTCGTCGCGCAGCCGCATGACGGCCACGGCCACCAGCGACTTGGTGATCGACCCCAGCCGGTACTGGGTCGCGTCGGTGGGCGGCGAACCCTCGCCCCCGCTGTTGATGGGGCTCTCGCCGTCGATGCGGCCGCGCGCCCCGAACCAGGCCGTCCGGCCGTCGCGGACGATGGCCGCCACGATCGACGGCACCCGGTTGCGCGACTGGTCCTCGGCCAGGCGCCGCAGCAACGCCTGCCCGGCCACCGATCCCACCGCTGATCCCGCCGCCGATCCGGCCGCCCCCTGTCCGGAGCCGGTGTGGTCGTCCGCCGAGGGGTGGGCCGAAAGACCGAGCGTGTCGTCCATGAGCGTCCACCCTACCGGCCGGTCCGCCGCTCGGAAGGAGATCAGCCCGGGCCCGGTCGACTCCGCCTGAGCCGGCCGGCCGGGTCAGGTGTCGCCGCAGACCAAAGGCCTAGGTCGTGATCAGTGAGGCGGTCAGGTGGTCGCGGAAGCGGCGAGCCGCCTCCGACACGTAGGCCCCCTCCCGCCAGACCAGCCAAAGGACCCGCTCGGCGCCGGGAGCGGCCAGCGGTACGGGCGAGAACGGCGCCCGCGAGGCCGCCAGCGGCGAGCGGAGGTACCAGGCGGGGCCGAACCCCACTCCGAGCCCGGCGCTGACCATCTCGATGGCCGTGGTGGCCTCGTCGATCTCGCAGGCGACCACCAGTTCCAGCCCGGCCTCGGAGAACAACCGCTCGGCCAGCGTGCGCTGCCAGATCCCCGGCCGGGTGGTGACGACGGGTTCACCCGCGAGGTCGGCCATGGTCACCTCCCGCCGGCCGGCGAGCCGGTGCCCGAGCGGCACGGCGAGCAGGATCTCCTCGCGCAGGAGTTCCTCATGGACGAGCCCCGGCCCGTCGAGCACCTCGGAGGCCAGGCAGAAGTCGACCTGTCCCTCGCTCAGCCGCTCGGTCATGACCTCCGGGTTCGCCTGGAAGAGTCGTACGGCGATGCCTGGATGTTCGGCGATGAAGCTCTTGACCGGTTCGGTGACCGTGAGCAGCGTCTCCGAGGCGAGCGAGACGCTGCCGCGGGCCAGCCCGGCGGCGTCGGCGAGCTCGCGCCTGGCGTCATCCAGCTCGGCCAGGGCCCTGTTCACCCGGCGCAGGAAGGCGGCGCCGAACCGGTTGAGGCGGATTCGCCTGCCGTGCCTGTCGAACAGGGGCACGCCCAGGTCGGACTCCAGGCGCGCGATGGTCCGGCTGAGCGAGGGCTGGGCGACGCGGAGTTCCTCGGCCGCCCTGCTGATGTGCTCGTGGCGCGCCACAGCCTGGAAATAGCGCAGCGACAGCAGATCCATTATGCCTCTATAGCTATGAAGATATGGAGAAACTGGTCTTGGACAGCATATAGGGGTCCTTCTAGAGTCATCCACGAGTATTCAATCGTTGGAGGTTTCGTGCCCTTCGGGTATCTGTTCCCTGTGGCGCTCGCCGCTGTCGGCACGCTGTTCGCGCTACGGCCGGTGCCGTTCTCACGCCCGCTCGGCCGTACGAGCTACTACTTCGGCCTGGCCGCCAACGAGCTGCCGTTCGCGGCCTTGTTGTGGATGCTGCTGTTCCCGACGGCGCTGGCGATCACTGATGGTGACATCGACTCGGCGGGCGGCTGGGCGATCGTCGCCGTGGCCGCCGTGACCGCGATCGGGCTCGCGGTCATCGCCTACCGCGGGCTGGGCGAGCGGGGCAGGATCGAGCGTGCCATGACAGAAGGGCTGGGCGCCGGCTGGCGTGCCACCATCGACGCCGACCTCGGCGCTGGACTGCGGCGTCGTCGCCCGTGGGCCCGCATCCTGCTGCTGCCCATCGTCAAGCGCCGGCTGGACGTCCGGCGCGTGGCCAACCTCTCCTACGGCGACGCGGGCCGCCACAACCTGCTCGACCTCTACCACCACCGCTCGCGCCCGCAAGGCGCACCCGTGATGATCCACCTGCACGGCGGCGGCTACTCCGGCGGCCACAAGAACAGCCAGTCGCTTCCCCTGCTCTACCACCTCGCCGGCCGGGGATGGGTGTGCATCAGCGCCAACTACCGGCTACGGCCCCAAGCCCAGCACCCGGACCACCTGATCGACCTCAAGAAGATCATCGCCTGGGTGCGCGAGCACGCCCACGAGTACGGCGCCGACCCCTCGACGCTGTTCGTCGCGGGCAGCTCGGCGGGCGGGCACATGGCGGCGCTGGCCGCGCTCACCCAGAACGATCCCGCCTTCCAGCCGGGCTTCGAGGACGCCGACACCACCGTGACCGGCGCCATCTACCTGAACGGCTGGTACGGCACCTACTTCGGCCAGGGACCCGAGTCCTCGCCGCTGGCCCACATCACACCGGACGCACCGCCGTTCCTCGTGGCCCACGGTGACCTGGACCCGCAGGTGCCCGCGGCCGACGCCCGGCACTTCGCCGACCGGCTACGCCAGACCTCGGCCGCCCCCGTCGTCTACGCCGAACTACGCGGCGGCAACCACGCCTTCGACCTGTACCACTCGGTCCGCTTCGAGGCGGTCGTCGACGCGATCGAGGGCTTCACCGCCTGGGTGAGAACGCGGGAAAGAAGAGCCGTGGCCGGCTAGCCGGGACCTCGGCCGACGGAACTTCCGTTCATCCCCGACGCCGTGGTCAACGCGGCGCGGCGGCGTCGAACACGTCCAGGATGACCTTGGTGGCGTCCAGCTCCCGGCTGGTCGAGCCGAGCCGCCGCACCTCGATCGGCCCCGGCCAGGTGTGACCGGCGCCGCGCAAGGTGTACAGCCGCACCGACGCGCCGCCGCGACAGCCCGTCCAGCGGCGCAGCCGCACCCCCGGCGCCGGCGCCGAGACGCCCTCGCCGGTGCAGCCCAGCGCCCGCGCCCATCCCTTCGCGCTGTCCTGCACCGGGGGCAGCACCACCAGCCGCGCCAGGCCGCGCCGCTCGGAGGAGTTCTGGAACGGATGGCCGCCCTCGTAGGGGACGACCTGGTCGGCGGTGCCGTGGAAGGCCAGCAGGGTCAGAGGCGCCGGACGCTCGCACGGCGGCACGATGCTCAGCCCGGCCACCGCCGCGACCCCGGCCAGCCGGCCGTTCATGGCGCAGGCCAGCGCGGCGGACATACCGGCGCCGAACGACATCCCGGCCGCGAACACCCGGCGCCGGTCCACGCACGCCCCCCGCTCCACCCGCTCCAGCAACGCCGTCAGGAAGCCGGTGTCGTCGGGTCCGTAGGCGTGCGGCAGCGTCCAGCCGATCCGCCCCTCGGCGGTCTGCGGGGTGATGACGAGGTAGCCGCGCCTGGCCCCCTCGCGGGGCAGGCGGCTGTAGGCGGCCTGCTGGGCGGCGTCGGAGCCCAGGCCGTGCAGATCGAGCAGGACGGGGTGGGGGCCCCGCCCGCGCGGCAGCGCCAGCAGGTACACGCGCCGCAGCCCGCCGTAGTCGATGGTGTTGCGGCCCTGGCGCAGCGCGGGCCCGCCGCCCGCGCACCCGCCGGCCGTCGCGCTCACCCCGGGGGAGGCGGCGGCGGACAACGACGGCGAGGACGACGGGGTGGGAGACGTGCGCGAGGGGGAGGGCGACGCGGACGGGTCACCGCCGCCGCCCGAACACCCCGCCGCCACCAGCAGCGCCCCGCACAGCAGCGCGCTGCCGAACCGCCGCAGACGGCCGGCCCGCGAGCGCCGCCTGCCAGGATCTGCGTCCATGACACCCCCTCCTCGTGATCCTGCCACCCCGGCCCCCACGCCACGCGTGAGGGCCGGGATGGCGACACTCAGCCGCTCGCCTCCATCCACAGCCGGACCGCCAGGAGGAGACCGACCAGGGCCGCCAACCGGCGCACGACAGCGGCCGGCAGCCGCCGGGCCAGGCGCGGGCCGAGAGTGGCGCCGGCGAACATGCCCGCCCCCAGCGGCACGACGACCGCCCACTCCACGGCCCCGAACACGGTGAACGCCGCGGCCGAGACGAGCGCGGAGGCGCCGATCAGCATGTTCTTCAGGGCGTTGGCGGCGGGCAGCCGCGGCTCGGCGGTGATCAGCAGCAGGGCGAGCATCATGACGCCGGACCCGGCGCCGAAGTAGCCGTTGTATACCGACATCACCAGCAGCACGCCAGGCAGCACCACGGCGCCCGCGCCCGACCGGCGACCGCGGCGGCGCCGTTCGTGGCAGGCGGCCAGCCGCGGCTGGGCCAGCAGCGCCAGCGCCCCGCCGGCCACCAGGAACGGCACGACACGGGCGAAGACGCCCGGCGGGGTGGACAGCAGCAGCGCCGATCCCGCCGCCGCACCCAGCACCGCCAGCGGCAGCCGCCGGCGCAGCCACGGCCCCTGACCGGCCAGCTCCGGCCGGGAGGCCAGCGCCGCACCGGGCCAGCAGGCGGCGAAGGCGACGATGTTGGCCACGTTCGCCGTCACAGCGGGAAGGCCCAGCGCGAGCAGCGCCGGGTAGGAGATGAGAGAGGTGATGCCGCCCGCGGTGCCGACCACCCCGGCGAGCACTCCGGCCAGGGCCAGCAGCGCCATCTGCCCGGCGCCGCTCACCGCCGCACCCGCCGGCAGGCAGGCGGGGGACCGAGGCTGCGGGGGAGATGCACAGCGAGGGCCTCCCTGGAGTCCGGCCCGGCACCCGGCCCCGGGCACGACCGCGATCTTCGCGCGATCGTAGCAGCCGTGCGCCGACGGGCCTGGCCCGCTGCTCTACCCTGGCTCCGGAACGGTGGCCGAAGAGGGGTTCGCGTTGAGACCTGGTCCGGATGGTTCGCTCGCCGCATCGCTGGATGCGGTCCTGGAGCGCATCACCTACGCCAACGAGGAGAGCGGCTACACCATCGCCCGGGTGGCCACCGACCGCTCCGGCTCGGAGCTGCTGACCGTGGTCGGCCCCCTGCTGGGCGCCCAGGTGGGGGAGTCGCTGCGGCTGAGCGGACGCTGGACCTCCCACCCCCGCTACGGCCGCCAGTTCGAGGTGTGGTCCTACACCACCGTGCTGCCCGCCACCGTGCAGGGCATCCGCCGCTACCTCGGCTCCGGCCTCATCAAGGGCATCGGCCCCAAGATGGCCGAACGGATCGTCGACCACTTCGGCACCGACACCCTCGACGTCATCGAGACCAGCCCCGAACGCCTGGTCGAAGTCCCCGGCCTCGGCCCCAAACGGACGAAGATGATCGCCGCCGCCTGGGCCGAACAGAAGATCATCAAAGAGGTGATGATCTTCCTGCAGGGCGTCGGCGTGTCCACCTCCATCGCCGTACGCATCTTCAAGCAGTACGGCGAGCAGTCCATCACCGTCGTACGCACCCACCCCTACCAGCTCGCCGACGACGTGTGGGGCATCGGCTTCAAGACCGCCGACACCATCGCCCAGGCCGTCGGGATCCCGCACGACAGCCCCGAACGCGTCAAGGCCGGCCTGCGCTACACCCTGTCCCAGGCCGCCGACGACGGCCACTGCTACCTGCCCGCCCCCAACCTCGTCGGCGACGCCGTCAAGATCCTCGACGTGCCCGCCGGCCTGGTCACCACCTGCCTGGAGGAGCTCGTCGCCGCCGAGGGCGTCGTGCGCGAGGACGTCCCCGCCGGCGACAACGTGGTGCCCGCCGTCTACCTGCCGCCCTTCCACCGCGCCGAGCTGTCCCTGGCCGGCGGCCTGCTGTCGCTGCTGCGCGGCGGCCACGACCGGCTCAAGGCGTTCGCCGACGTCGACTGGGAACGCGCCGAGACCTGGCTGCACGCCCAGACCGGCGCCGAGCTCGCCCCCGAGCAGCGCCAGGCCGTCCGCCTGGCCCTGACCAGCAAGGTCGCCGTCCTGACCGGCGGCCCCGGCTGCGGCAAGAGCTTCACCGTCCGCTCCATCGTCACCCTGGCCCGCGCCAGACGCGCCCGCGTCATCCTGGCCGCCCCCACCGGCCGCGCCGCCAAACGCCTGGCCGAGCTGACCGGCCACGAGGCCACCACCGTCCACCGCCTGCTGCAGCTGCGGCCCGGCGGCGAGGCCACCTTCGACCGCGACAACCCCCTCGACGCCGACCTCGTCGTCGTCGACGAGGCCTCCATGCTGGACCTGCTGCTGGCCAACAAGCTCGTCAAGGCCGTCGCCCCCGGCGCCCACCTGCTGTTCGTCGGCGACGTCGACCAGCTGCCCTCCGTCGGCGCCGGCGAGGTCCTCAAAGACCTGCTGGCCGCCGACGACATCCCCCGCGTCCGGCTCACCCAGATCTTCCGCCAGGCCCAGGAGTCCGGCGTCGTCGTCAACGCCCACCGCGTCAACACCGGCCACCACCCCGTCCTGGCGGGCATGAAGGACTTCTTCCTCTTCCCGTGCGAGGAGCCCGAAGAGATCGCCCAGCTCACCGTGGACGTGGTCGCCCGCCGCATCCCGCGCAGGTTCGGCCTCAACCCCCGCCGCGACATCCAGGTGCTCGCCCCCATGCACCGCGGCGCCGCCGGAGCCGGCGCCCTCAACCTCGCCCTGCAGGAATCCCTCACCCCCGCCCGCGAGGGCATGCCCGAACGCCGCTACGGCGGCCGCGTCTTCCGCGTCGGCGACAAGGTCACCCAGCTGCGCAACAACTACGACAAGGGCGCCGCCGGCGTCTTCAACGGCACCGTCGGCGTCGTCACCGACATCCGCCCCGACGACAACGAGCTGACCGTCCTGACCGACGAGGACGAGCACGTCGACTACGCCTTCGACGAGCTCGACGAGCTGACCCACGCCTACGCCGTCTCCATCCACCGCTCCCAGGGCAGCGAGTACCCCGCCGTGGTCATCCCGCTGGCCACCAGCGCCTGGATGATGCTGCAGCGCAACCTGCTCTACACCGCCATCACCCGCGCCAAGCGGCTGGTCGTCATCGTCGGCTCCCGCCGCGCCCTGGCACAGGCCGTGCGCACCAAGGGCGCCGGGCGCCGCCACACCGGCCTCACCCACCGCCTCACCCGCGGCTGATCACGCGGCCGATCACAGGGCCGATCATGCTGCTGGCGCGGTGAGCCGTTACGGCCATTCCTTTACCCGTCCTTGACGCTGCCCTGACCTGCCGTTGACTGCAACAAGTGATCGAAACGTGACCGAACTCTCCCATATGCAACCGCGTCATACATGCATCAGCATTAAGGTCTTTAGGTGCGGTTTGCAGTTTTCTGCATGGGGGAGAGGACAGACTTGAACATCGCGTCTGGTTGGAAGAAGCCCACCGCGGGCATCGCGCTGCTCGCCGCGGCGGCCCTGACGGCTTCGTGCTCCAGCGGCAACGCCGCCACGGGCAACGCCGGCGCGTCCAAGGCCACCACGTCCGCCACACCTCAGGCGCCGACGATCACCATATCGCCCGCCGAAGGCAGCGCGAAGGTCAGCCCCGACAAGAAGATCGTCATCACCGCCTCCGGCGGCACCCTGGACGAGATCACCGTCCAGGCCGGCAAGTCCGACGACGAGATCACCGGCACCTACAACGCCGACAAGACCCGCTGGGTCTCCAAGGGCACCCTCAAGCCCTCCACCGGCTACACCGTCAGCGCCAAGTCCGGCGTCACCACCGCCACCAGCGCCTTCACCACCATCAAACCCGAACGCGAACTCCAGGTGGCCGACGTCACCCCCAACGCCAAGGGCGAGACCCTCGGCGTCGGCGCCCCCATCATCGTGACCTTCAACCAGCCCGTCACCCAGAAGGCCGCCATCGAACGCGCCCTGACCGTCAAGGCCGAAAAGCCCGTCAAGGGCGCCTGGCGCTGGATCAACGACACCGTCGTCATCTACCGCACCGCCACCTACTGGCCCGCCCACCAGAAGGTCACCTTCACCGCCGACATCGAAGGCGTCAAGGCCGGCAAGGGCACCTACGGCGTCAAGGACTACACCGCCAATCTCAAGATCGGCGCCAAGGTCATCAGCAAGGTCGACACCAAGAAGCACATGATGTACGTCTACAAGGACGGCAAGCGCGTGCAGACCATGCGCATCAGCGCCGGCATGGCCACCACCCGCGAGTACACCACCACCTCCGGCGTCCACCTGACCATGGAGCGCGGCAACCCCGTCCGCATGATCTCCCCGGGCCGCAAGAAGGGCGACCCCGGCTACTACGACGTCATGATCAACCACGCGGTCCGCATCTCCAACTCCGGCGAGTACGTCCACGCCAAGGACAACGTCTGGGCCCAGGGCGTGCGCAACGTCAGCCACGGCTGCGTCAACGCCCGCCCCGACCAGGCCAGGTGGTTCTACAGCACCATGCAGCGCGGCGACGTCGTCGACATCACCGGCACCAACCGCGAGCTGGAATGGAACAACGGCTGGGGCTTCTGGCAGATGCCGTTCTCGCAGTGGAAGAAGGGCAGCGCCCTGTAACACCGCGCCACAAAAGGGGGGCCGGCACCGCACCCGGCCCCCCCCTTGGATCACCTCGACCGACAACGGGCCGGACCGACGCAAGGACACCCGCGGCCCCCCTACAGGGACCGGCGCAGCACCATCCCCGGCCACTCACCGACCGTGAACGGCGCCTCCCGCTCGAACCCCCACTCCTCGTACCAGCGCACCAACCGGCCGTCCCCACCGGCGTAACAGTCCACCCGCAGCACCGCCACCCCCCGCTCACCGGCCTCGGCCAGCGCCCGGTCCAGCAACGCCGCGCCCACGCCCATCCCCGGAAAGCGCCGATCCACCACCAGCGCCTGCACGTACAACTCCGGCACCTCCGCCGGCCGCACATACGGCGGCGGCGCCCCCACGCTCACGCACCCGGCCGGCTCACCGCCCACCTCGGCGATCCGCAACCCACCGCCCCGCGCCCATGCCCGCACCTGCTCCGTACGCCGCTCGTCGCCGGTGAAGGGCCGCTCACCCCACTGCCCGGTGATGCCCCGGCTCACCAGCCACGCCACCGCGCTGTCGAACATCGCCAGCACCGCCGCCGCATCCCGTGGCCCGCCCGCCCGGACCTCCACCCGGCTCCGCGCGCCACCCGCCGCCCGGCCCGCCGCCCCGCTCACGCCGGCGTCCCCCACGCCGCGCGCGCCAGCGGCGACCCGGCGGCGGGGGACAGGGGCTCCGTCAGGATCACCGGCGCCTGCGCCATGAACCGCGGCCGCCGGCCCCGATGCTCCTGCGCCGCGTGCACCGTGAACGGATGCACCACGTACATGTCACCGGGCACCCCCGTCGCGTACGCCTCCGCCCGGCCCCGGCTCGCCTCCTCCAGCAAGGGCCCCGCCACCATCGCGTCCATCGCCTCGCCCTCGCCCAGCACCGCCACCGAGTCCCGCTGCGAGCCGACCCGGATCCGCGTCGGCGCGTCGTCGGCACCCACCTCCGACAGCAGCACCAGCAGCAGCAGCGTGTGCGGCCGCCCGCTCACCTTCCAGCCGCCGTCCGCACCCGGGGTGTTGGCGTCGATGTGCCAGCCACGATCGTCGGCCGGCGCCACGTCCGGGAACCGCACCGGGATGTTGCCCAGGCTCCCACGCGGCACCCACCCGCCCGGCCCGGCCACCGCGTCCAGCGCCCGCCGCAGCCGCTCACTGCGCGCCAGCACCCCGAACGGCCCCTCACCCGTCACATCCGAGGCCCACACCACCGGCCGCGTCCACCCCGACGGCTCATCCGGCGACAACCCGACCTGACGCCACAGCAACGCCCGCGCCGCCTCGCCCACCTCACGCGCCGCCGCGCCCTCCACCTTGGCGAACCCGTCCGCCACGAACCGCTCGACGTCGATCACATCCATGCGCGGCACGCTAGCAGCGCCGCCCACCGACGTTCCCCCGATTTTTCCCGCTACGTCTCTTCCCGGTACGTCCCGCCGCCCGTCCGGCCCGCGGGCAGGCGACGGGACACACCATCACGGCTCACCCCGCGGCGTCAGCTCGCCGCCACGTACTCGTACGAGCCGGCCTCGATCCGCCCGTCCTTGCCGACCGCCACACCGTCCAGGTCGATGTCGTCGAACGCCGTCACACCCAGCCCGATCGCCGGACTGGTGGACAGCAGCCGCAACGGCCGGTTCGGATCGAACTTGGGATCCTTGCGCACGTTCGCCGTCCCGGCCGACATCTGGAACTGCCCGCCGTAGAAGACGTTGTGGTCGCTGGCGGTGAACGCCGGATCGGCGTAGGCGCTCTTCTTGCCCGCCAGCACGATGTTCTGCGACAACCTCAGATGCTGATTGGTGCAGCCCGCGTCACACACCACGCCCTCGGCGTCGGCGTTGGGCAGGTTCATCGAGTTGTTGCGGAACACCGTGCCGAACACCGGCCCGTTGGTCTCGATCCGGCCGTCGTCGTGCACCGGCCCCCGCGTCACCAGCCCCGAGCGGGCCCGCGACCCGTAGATCCCGTTGTACTCGAACACGTTTCCCGACGTGCCGTCCGGGTCGTTGGAGGTGCCGTCAGGCTTACGACTGGTGCCCAGCTCGGTGAAGGTGTCGTTGTCGATCGCCAGGTTGTGGTGGACCCGGTTGCGCGAGCCCATGAAGATCTCCACCGCCGCGCCGTCGAACACGTAGTCGTAGCTGAAGGCCACCGACCCGGTGATGGTGTTCCACCCGATGTTGGAGTCGTCACCCTGCACCAGCATGGCGAACGCCCCCGAGTCGTCGTTGGGGTCCTCGTCGGTGGGCGTCAGCTTGCTCATGTGGTTGTTGTCGACGAAGTCGTTGGCGGTCACCGCCGTGTAGCGGGCGCCCGTCTCGATGTACACCCCCGCCGCCGCGCCGGTGATGAGGTTCCGCTCCACGACGTTGTCGCTGCCGCCCACCTTGATCCCGGCCCACGAGCAGCGGCCCTCGTCACGGTTCACACCGACCTGCAGGTTGTAGACCTCGATGTGGCTGCCCCGCAGGTCCACGCACGCCTCGGAGTCACCCATGAGAATCGGCGCGGCGCCCGTGCCGTAGGCGTCGACGACGATGGGAGCCTCCGCCGTGCCCGAGGCGCTGACCGCCAGCTGCCCCGACCACGACCCGCCCCTCTTCAGCAGCAGCTTCGAGCCCGGCACCAGCGGCGCGGCCGACGCCGCGGCCAGCGACTTCCACGGCGCGTCGGCCGAAGTACCCTCGGCGCCGTCGTCGCCGGCGGCACTGTCGAGGTAGTAGACGACAGGGCCGTCGGCGGCGGCGGACGCGGCGGACGCGCCCGCCGTCCCCGCTGCGGCTCCGGCGATCACGACCACGAACGCCGCGACGCTCGCGGCCAGCGTCTTAGGAGCCTTCGATGATAAGCCTGACACGTGAGGTTCAGCCTCCCGAACAAAGATCATCCCGGTTGAGGCTGCCACCATAACTGCAAAAAGTGACCCAAATCGAGGCCTACGGACATCCGAACGACACCCGACAACCCAGGGGAGCGGCACACCACCCCCCACACCCCCCACCAGGCCCGAAACCCCCCGATCAGACCAGCTCCAACTGCTCCCCACCCGGACGCCGCCGCCCCACCGGCTCCCACACCCCGCACGTCATCCCGTACACCCGGCACAACTGCTCGATCTGCCCCGTGATCCGCCCCTCGTACTCCGCCGACGGCACCCCCGCCCCGTCGTACAGCTCCTCATAACGCGCCACCAACCCCGGATGCGCCTCACCGAGCCACTCCAGGTACCACGACCGCGTCCCCACCGGCAGCCGCAACACCACCGGCTCCACCGCCACCGCACCCGCCGCCGCGATCCGCCGCACCGTCGCCGCCAGCTGATCAGCCGCGTCACTCAGCAACGGCAACACCGGCGCCATCAGCACCCGGCACTCCACACCGGCCTCCACCAGCGCCGACACCAGCTCCAGCCGCGCCTGCGCCCCGACCGCACCAGGCTCCACCGCCCGCCGGATCCGCTCGTCCACGAACGCGATCGACACCGCCACCCGCGCACCCGCCGCCACCAGCAACTCCGCGTCCCGCAACACCAGCGGACTCTTCGTGTACACCGTGAACGGCACCCCCGCCTCACCCAGCGCCCGCACCACCCCCGGCATCAACCGATACGTCCGCTCCGCCTCCTGGTAACAGTCACCCCCCACACCCACCGCCAGCGGCTCATCACCCCAGCGCGCCAGCTCACCCCGCAACCGCTCCACCACGTTCGCCCGCACCACGACCCGCGTGTCGAAGTCACGCCCCGCATCCAACCCCAGCCGCCGATGCCCGCCCCGCGCCCCGCACCCCCGGCACGCATGCGCACAACCCCGATAAGGCGACACCGCCCACCGCTGCGCCACCCCCGCACCCGCGGGCACCCGCTCGATCGCCGTACGCGCCTGCATCTCGTAGAACCCGCCGCGCAGCACCGCACGCCGCTCGATCAGCGGACGATCGTCAACCGCGTCCACCAGCGAAAGCGCGTCCCAGCCCACACCGTCCAGTGGAACACGCATTCGACTCCCTTTTCAACCCACACCGCACGAAGCACACAGCAGGACCGCGAACACCCCGCCCGGATCCCACCGCCGCCCGACCACCCCCAGACGCTCCCACATGCACCTGCCTGCGGACCCCGCGAACGGGCGATCCCGTGAGCGCCCGCCTGGAGCTTTCCCCCCCGTGGACCATGCGCTGGATGGTGGAGGGCAACGCGCGCGTTCATGCGGGCCTTCGAGGCGGAGGGGAGAGGGATCAGGCGGCCGGCGCGAGGACGACGACCTTGCCGGACACGGCACCGGCGGCGACTTCCGCATGCAACGCCGGCAGGTCCTCGAGCCGGACCCGGCGGCTGATGTCGATGCGAAGCTCACCCCGGTCGATCGCCGCCACCAGGCCGGCGAGCTGCTTGGCGTCGCTCCGACGAAGACGTCGAGCCCGCGCACCTGGCGCGCTTCGTCGCTCGGCGCCTGCATCCACACCGTGGTGTTGACCACGGCCCCGCCGGACCGCACCAGAGCGGCCTGGCCCGCGAGCTGCGAGGGCTCGATCGGTGCGAGGTTGAGCAAGAGGTCGACCGGCTCGCCCACCGCATCCACCACGTCGGTCACGGTGTGGTCCAGGACCTCGTCGGCACCGGCGGCCCCGACCCGGTCCGCGCTGCGCGGGCTCGCCGTGGCGATGACGTACGCGCCGGCGTTCTTCGCCAGCTGCACCGCGTAGGCACCGACAGCGCCTCCGGCGCCGGAGATGAGCACGCGCTGCCCGGCGGTGAGCCCGCCGAGTTCGAACAGCGCCTGCCATGCGGTCAGGCCCACCAGCGGCAGGGCCGCCGCGTCGGCGAGCGGCACACTCTTGGGCGCGGCCGCCAGGACCTCGGCGGGCGCGATGACGTACTCGGCGGCTGCGCCGTCACCGATCATCGGGAGGAATCCGACGACCTCGTCACCGACCGCCACCGCGTCGACGCCCTCACCGAGCGCGTCGACCGTCCCGGCGACGTCGATGCCGGGCGTGTGGGGGAGCGTCACCGGGAACGGGCCCTGCAGACCACCGCTGCGGATACCGGCGTCGACCGGGTTGAACGACGTCGCCGCGACCCGGATGCGAACCTCACCGGCGCCGGGGACGGGCAGCGCCACGTCCTCGTAGCGCAGGACATCAGCATCGCCGTACTCGTGGAATCGCACTGCCTTCATGGCGAACTTCTTTCATCGAGGCAAGTGCTTCGAATTCGAAGCACTGGGCGAAGCTACCACTGCTTCGAACCCGAAGCAAGTACGATGACGGCATGACCGAAGACGCGCCCTCTCCGCCGCTCGACCCCGCCGAACTCGGCGCGTACTTCGCGCTCATCGAGGTCAGCAGCCTCCTGCGCCACACGGTGGAGCAGCAGCTGCGCGACGCCGGCGACCTCAGCTACGTCCAGTTCCAGCTCCTGGCCACACTCGGGGACGCAGCAGACGGCAGCCGGCGCATGACCGAGCTGGCAGACGGGGTCGTATACAGCCGCAGCGGCCTGACCTACCAGGTAGGCCTGCTGGAGAACGCCGGACTCGTCACTCGCAGCCCGTCAGCGGAGGACGACCGAGGCGTGACAGTGACCATCACCGAAGCGGGACGCAACGTGCTCGCCAAGGTCTTCCCCGGCCACATCGACGTCCTGCGCCAACTCTTCCTCCAACCACTCACGCGCGCCGACATCGACAGCCTCGCTCGAGTCCTCACCGTCGTCCGCGACCACATGCGCACCATCCCGCCCCGCTCGGCGAAACCACGCCGAAAGAGCACCGCACGCCAGAACCCCCCAGGCGGCGAAGTCTGACCGCGCCCCGGCACCCGACACAAGGCACCACAAACCACTCGCCACCCCCCAGCCCCCCTCTCTACACTGCCTCCGTGCTCAAACCCGACTACCCCCTCACCACCGAGCGTCTCCTCCTGCGCCCGTTCACCCCATCCGACCTCGACGCCGTCCACGCCTTCGAATCCCGGCCCGACGTCACCCGCTACCTCTACTGGGAGGCCCGCGACCTCGACGCCGCCCGCACCGGACTCGAAACCAAGATCAGCCGAACCGCCATCGCCGACGAAGGCGACGCCCTCAACCTCGCCGTCACCCTGCGCGACAGCGGCCTGCTCATCGGCACCGTCATCCTCATCTGGACGAGCAAAGAGCACCGCCAAGGCGAGATCGGCTACATCTTCAACCCCGACCACCACGGCCACGGCTACGCCCCCGAAGCCTCCCGCGAACTCCTGCGCCTCGGCTTCGAAGACCTGCGCCTGCACCGCATCGTCGGCCGCCTCGACGGCCGCAACACCGCCTCCGCCCGCGTCCTGGAGAAGCTCGGCATGCGCCGCGAGGCCCACCTCATCCACAACGAGCAGGTCAAGGGCGAATGGACCGACGAGGTCATCTACGCCATGCTCGAAAGCGAGTGGACCCCATGACCCTCCTCCACCTCGCCCTGGCCGCCGACTGGCACGCCGCCCGCACCACCGGCGACTACCGCGTCTCCACCCTCGGCCGCACCCTCGAACAGGAGGGCTTCATCCACTGCAGCCGCGACCCCGCCCAGCTCCAAGGCGTCCACGACGCCTTCTACACCGGCGTCACCGAGCCGCTCCTGGTGCTGGAGATCGACCCCACCGGCCTGGACGTCCGCGTCGAGAACGGCTTCCCCCACGTCTACGGCCCCATCCCGCTCACCGCGGTCACCGCCACCCGCCCCTACGAGCCGCCCACCACCTGACGACCGAACACGACCCCGGCCCGCCTTCGGGCCCGTGTCATGCTCAGCCGCCAACGCGAACCCGGGGGAGTGGCACCCCCGGACCGCCCCACAAAACCCCGATAACCGCCACAATGACCCGCATGGACCCGCGGACCGCAGCACAACGCTTCGCCGACACCTGGCAACACGGCTGGACCCACCACGACGCCGACAGCATCATCGCCCTCTACGCCGACGACGCCGAACACACCTCGATGCCCTTCCGCCCGCCACACCGGGGGAGAGGCGCCATCGCCGACTACATCCGCTGGTCCTTCGCCGGCGAAACCGACCCCCATGTCACCTTCGCCACCCCCATCGTCGACGGCGACCACGCGGCCATCGAATTCCGCGTCCACGCCCACGACAACGGCACACCCGTCACCCTCGCCGGCTGCGTCTTCGCCGCCTTCGACACCCACGGCCTGGCCGTACGCACCCGCGACTACTGGCACACCACCGAAGGCCACCAGTAAGCAGGGGACAGGCACAACCCACCGCCCCGGGACGCCCCACCACGGCGGGTCAGCGGCCACACACCCTCAGTGCCCCAGTGTCTCAGCGCCTCAGTGTCTCAGTGCCGGACCGTCAGCCCGAGATCCGCACGACCGGCGCCAGCCGCGCCTCGGCCACCTGCTCGTACGGCTCATACTGCCCGCCATGCCCCGGACCACCGTGCCCCGGAACGCCGTGCGCCTGCGGGGCGTGCTGCGGCGCCGCACCCTGGGGGAGCGGCGCCATCGCCGCGCCACCCGCGGGCACCTGACCCGCGCCGGGCATCGCCGGAGCCTGACGCGGCATCCGCCGGATCGGCTCCGTGGCGGCCCGCCGTTCCTCGCACCCACCTGCGCAGTAACCGTTCGTCACGATCAACCGGCCCCGCAGGGCGGTGTACGATTCCCGGCCGGAGGCCGGCAGAACCCCCTGACACACCGGACATAAAACAGATTCGGTCCCCACGTGCTGCTCCTCTCGCGGCGCGATAGCAGGCTTCCCACCCTAAACGCCACAGGCGCCGGGGGACAGGAAATTCACCGATGGTCAAGCGTTCCGTCATGACCACGCACCGTCACAACCCTACTTACTTGACATAATGTTCATTATCGAGCATTCGGAAATGTCGCGATCACGCTGCATTTGGCCTGCCTAGGATGAGGACATGAACCTCGGCCTCCCAGAGCTCTTGTTCATGCTCTGCCTCGCCCTCCTTGCCGTCGCGATCATCGTCTTCGCCGCCGCACGCGCCGCGCGCCGGCCCGTGGAGCCGGCCCCCGGCCCGCAGGAGGTGGACGCACGCATCCGCCACCTGGCCGCCGCCGGCAAGCAGATCGAGGCGATCAAGGTCCTGCGCACCCACACCGGCATGAGCCTCAGGGACGCCAAGCTCGCCGTCGACGGCCTCGCCCACGGCCGCCCCATCCGCCATCCCGCCCTCCAGGGCCCCGCCCTTCAACAGCCCGGCCCCCAGCAGCCCGCCGGGCCGGCGGCCGACCTGGCCACCCGCGTACGACGGCTCAAGAGCGACGGCCGCGCCGATCAGGCCGTCTTCCTCGTGCGCGGCGAGACCGGCATGGGCCACGACGAAGCCGTCGCCTTCGTCGACAGCATCCAGGTGGCGCACGAAGGCGAGCTCTGACCACCCGCCCTGACGCAGGCGGCGCCGGCGCGTTACGATCAGTCCATGCTCAGCCTGGCGATCTCCACCCCGGGCCTCATCGCGCTCACAGCCGTCGTCACCGTAGCGATCATCTATCTGATCATCCTGGCGGTCCGCCTCACCCAGCGGCCCCGTAACCGCCTGGCCCCCAGCACCGACCTGGTCGACCAGGCGCGCGAGCTGAAGGCCATGGGTCAGATCCAGGAAGCCGTCTTCCTGGTGCGCGGCGAGACCGGCATGAGCCACCGTGCGGCCACCCGCTTCGTCAACCGCCTCTGACCACCCCATACAGCCGGAAAATATCCCATACCGGACAGAATGTGGGTTCTGTTCGGTATGATTCCGGTCCTGCCGGACGCGGCGAACGGCCTGCCGTCAGGCTCGCGTGGCGCGGTCGAACGTCTCGGCGAGCTCGTCCGCGCACAGCCGCGCGTCCATGCCCTCGGCCAGCCGGCCGGCCGCCCCGTCGATGGCCGAACGCAACGTCGCGGCCATCAGCCGGGGCTCGAACGGCCGGAAGGAGCCGGTGCGCTGCCCGCCGGCCAGCAGCTCCGCCAGCCGGTCGACCGCCGCCTCGCTCTCGTCCTGCCCCACCGGCGTGCCGTGGTGAGCGAGCTGCTGCACGGCCCGCACGTGGTCGGGGTTGGCGGCAATGAAGGCGATGTTCGCCCGGATGAACGCCTCCAGCTGGGCGCGGGCTCCGTCAGCGGCGTCCAGGGCGGGCCTCATGAAGGCGGCCGCGTCCTGGACGACCTGGCGTACGACGGCCGCGAACAGCTCGTCCTTGCTGGCGAAGTGGTAGGAGATGAGGCGTTTGCTGCTGAGGCCCGCCTGTTCGCAGATGGCTTCGAAGGTGGTGGCGGCGTAGCCGCGCCGGGCCAGGACGGTGATGGTCGCCGTGGCGATCTGCGCTTTGCGCGCCTCGGTGGCCGCCTGCCGGCCTGCGGGCCTTTCCATGGTCAGCCCAGCTTGCCACGCCTGGGGTACGCCTGTCGTACGCGGGGGCGGTTGACGATGATCGCGACGGCGGCCAGGAGGAGGCCGACCAGTGCCTGTTCGGCTTTCATCCATGGGGGGTAGCCGTTGTCGGGCACGGCCACGATGAGGGCGATGCCGACGGGGGCGATGGTGGTGATGAGGCGGATGCGCAGGTAGGCGGAACGTTTGCCGGCGGCGGCCTGTGCGGTGAGGGCGAGGAGCCAGGCGGCTGCGGCGGCCACCGCTCCCCCGCGGAGCCAGACCACCCAGTTCGCGCCGAGGAGGGGTGCGGCGGCGAGGGTGGCGAGGGAGATGATCAGGACGGTGAGGAAGAGGGCCCGGACGCGGGCCCACACTGTTTTATCCACACGAGTAAAGTTATCCGCTTGTGTAAATTATTGCAAGGCTCTACCCGCTCCCCCGGTGTGCGGTGGTGGCGGCGCGGGCCAGGCGGACGAGCTCGGCGGCGGCGCGGGGCGGTCGGGAGCGGTCGCGCCAGACGGCGAGCAGGGGGCGCCGCAGGTCGAGGTCCGTGACGGGGATCTCGACGAGTCGTCCTTCGCGTAGTTCGGCGGTGACGGCCAGGACGCTGAGGACGGCGGGGGCGACTCCTGACTGGACGGCGACCTTGACCGCGGCGTTGGAGGCCAGTTCCAGGGCGGGCGGGGCGACGTCGGGGCCGGTGGCGACGCGGTCGAGGGCGTGGCGGGTGCCGGATCCGGGTTCGCGTACCACCAGGGGTGTGGCGGCGAGGTCGGCCAGGTGCAGGGGGGTGCGGCGGCGGGTCCAGGGGTGGCGGGGGGCCACGACGACGACGAGCCGGTCGGAGGTGATCGTGTGGGCGGTGAGTCCTGGGGGCACGGACGGGGATTCGATGAAGCCGACGTCGATGTCGCCGTGCTGGGTGAGCCGGCAGACGACTTCGGAGTTGACGACCTGGACGTCCACTTCGGCGTCGGGGTGGTCGCGGCGCAGGGCGACGAGCCAGCCGGGCAGCAGGTATTCGGCGATGGTCATGCTGGCGGCGACGCGGATGCGGGTGTCGCGGTGGCGGCGCAGGGTTTGCACGCCGGTGAGCAGGTCGTCGGCGGCGGCGAGGGTGGCGCGGGCCCAGTCCAGGACGAGGTGGCCTTGGGGGGTCAGGCGTGAGCCGGTGGTGGTGCGGTGCAGGAGGGGCAGGCCGAGTTCGCGTTCGAGGGTGTCGAGGCGGCGGCTGGCCGATGCCTGGGTGATGCCGTGGAGTGTGGCGGCTTTGCCGAGGCTTCCTTGGTCGGCGACGGTGATGAGCAGGGCGAGGCTTTCGAGGTCGGGCCACCGGCGGGTCATGCGTTCACCGTATGACGCGGTGCGTGTTGGGCGGCTACCGGGGCGTGTGGTGGGTGGAGACAATCCGTCGCATGGTGGTGTCTGTCAGGCGGGCGCGTGGCGCCGGTTCGCTCGTGCCGGGGCTGGTGGTGGTGTCGGCCGGTGTGCTGGTGGCGGTCGTGGTGAATGCGGTGGTTCCGGCGGTGAGCCCGTTGGTGGCGGCGGTGGTCCTGGGGGCTGCGCTGACGAATCTGGGGGTGCGGGGGGCGGCTTTGGAGCCGGGTCTGGCGTTCGCGGCGCGCCGGTTGCTGCGGGTGGGTGTGGTGCTGTTGGGGGCGCAGCTGGCGGTGTCGGATGTGGTGGCGTTGGGGTTGCCGGTGTTGCTGCTGGTGGTGGGGACGGTGGCGGTGACGTTCTCGGTGACGTGGTGGGTGGGGTGCCGGCTGGGGTTGGGGCGGGGGTTGTCGGTTCTGGTGGCGACGGGGTTCTCCATCTGCGGGGCGGCGGCGGTCGCGGCGATGGAAGGGGTGGTGGGCGGGGCGAAGGAGGACGTGGTGACGGCGGTCGCTCTGGTGACGTTGTACGGGTCGCTGGCGATGGTGGTGTTGCCGCTGGCGGCGGGTGTGCTGGGGTTGCCGGCGGAGGGGTTCGGGGTGTGGGCGGGGGCGAGTGTGCATGAGGTGGCGCAGGTGGTGGCGACGGCGCAGACGGCGGGTTCGGCGGCTTTGGGGGTGGCGGTGGTGGTGAAGCTGACCAGGGTGGTGTTGCTGGCGCCGTTGATCGCGGCTGTGGGGGTGTGGCGTCGCCGGGTGGAGGGGCCTTCGGGTGGTGCTGGGAGGGCGCCGGTGCTGCCGTTGTTCGTGGTGGGGTTCTTGGTGATGGTGGGGTTGCGTAGTGCGGGGGTCCTGCCGGTCGGGTGGCTGGCTCCGTTGAGGAGTGCGCAGATGGTGTTGTTCGCGGCGGCGTTGTTCGCGATGGGGGCGGCGGTGCGGTTGCGGGTGCTGGCGCGGACGGGTGGCCGGGCTGTGGTGCTGGGTGGGTTGGCGACGGCGGTGGTGGTGGGGGTGTCGCTGGCCGCGGTGGGGCTGGTGTGCTAGGCGGGGGGCTTTGTCGCGCTCAGGTGGGTGCGGATGCCGGTGATGATGAGGTCGAGGCCGTCGTGGAAGGCCTGGTCGCGTTGCGGGCGGGCCGGGGCGCCGGGGTCGGTGGCGCGGGCCTGTTCCTCGGTGGTGTAGCCGTTGACGTAGGCCAGGACGGTGTCGACGGCGACGGCCGCGGTGGCGGGGGGTGCGCCGGCGGTGGTGAGGGTGTCGATGAGGTGGTGGAAGGAGGCCACGGCGTGCTCGCCGGGGTCGTGGAAGCCGGCGATGAGGCGGGCGCCGTCGCGGTGGGCGAGCATGAGGTGGCGGATGCCGTGGGCGACGGCGCGTAGCTGGTGGTCCCAGGGGCCGTCGAGGGCGGCGCCGGTGTCGGGTGGGGTGACGAGGTGGGCGACCATGGCGTCGAGCAGGGCTTGTTTGCTCGGGTAGTGGCGGTAGAGGGCGCTGGCGCGGACGCCGAGGCGGTCGGCGAGCAGGCGCATGGTGAGGCCGTCGAGGCCGACCTCGTCGAGCAGGTCGATGGCGGTGTGCAGCACTTGGGTGCGCCGCTGGCCCATGGTTCCTCCTCGGGCGCGGGCGGGTGGTCGCGCCCCGCGCGGGTGAACACTGTACACGTGGCCGTCGTTCATGGGGGGCGTCGGGCTTGGCGGCCTCTCCCCCGGGTTCGGTGACGGGGTGGGAGTGGGTGGGGTACGGACCGTGGGCGATTTCGGCTCTGCGGTGGGTGTGGGGTGGAGGGGCCGGCGGGTGTGGTGGTGGGGTGTCCGCCCATCAAAAATCCGGACATTTGTGGATTTTTGGTGCCGCATGTCGCGGCTTTCTGCGGGGTTATGTCAGCAGTACTTGCCTGGACATGTCAGCATCGATGCATGTACGGGACATATGGGACTGTCTTAAACGCCCGGGGACGCTGGGACGGCCGCGCGACCATCCCACGCTGACACCCCGGCCCCCGCTGAGAACCCCCCAGCCCGTGCGGGCCCGCCCCACCAGCGGCCCCCTCCCCCTTGATGTGACGAACACCCGAAGGAAGTCCGCGTTGCGTATCCTGCTGCTCTGCTCCTCGTTCAACGGCCTGACCCAGCGCGCCTGGCTGGAGCTGCGCCGGGCCGGCCACGACGTCACCGTCGAGCTGGCCCTGTCGGAGCGGGTCATGCTGGAGGCCGTCCAGCTGGCCAAGCCCGACCTGGTCATCTGCCCGTTCCTGAAGGAGAAGGTGCCCTCGCCGCTGTGGCGGACGCAGCGCACGATCATCATCCACCCGGGCCCGCCCGGCGACCGCGGACCCTCCTCGCTGGACTGGGCGATCCTCGACGGCGAGCCCCGCTGGGGCGTGACGGCGTTGCAGGCGGTGGAGGAGATGGACGCGGGCCCCATCTGGGGATACCGCATGTTCCCGATGCCGGCCGAGCCGCCCCGCAAGTCGGCGCTGTACAACGGGCCGGTGGCCGACGCCGCGGTGGAGCTGGTGGTGGAGGTGGCGGCCAAGGCGGCCGACCCGTCGTTCACGCCGGCGCCGCTGGACTACCGGCGGCCGGAGGTCGTGGGACGGCTGCGCCCGGCGATGCGGCACGCCGACCGCGAGTTCTCCTGGGAGGAGCCGACCGACGCGGTGCTGCGGCGGGTACGGGCCGCCGACGGCGCGCCCGGCGGGCGGACCGTGCTGGGCGAGACGCCGATGCGGGTCTTCGACGTCTACCGCGGGCCGGCGATCAGCGGCCGGCCGGGCACGGTGGCCGGCCGGCGTGAGGGCGCGGCGCTGGTGCACACCGGCGACGGCTCGGTGTGGGTGGGGCACCTGCGGCGAGACGAGCCGGGCGCGGTGAAGCTGCCGGCGGTCACGGTGCTGGGCGAGCTCGCCGCCGGGGCGGAGGAACGCGCCGGCTACAGCGAGATCACCTACGACCGCAGCGACAGCGTCGGCGTGGTGAGCTTCGACTTCTACAACGGGGCGATGTCCAGCGAGCAGTGCCACCGGCTGGCCTCGGCGCTGCGCTACGCCGTGGCGCAGGACACCCGGGTGCTGGTGGTGCGCGGCGGCGAGGTGTTCTCCAACGGCATCCACCTGAACGTGATCGAGGCGTCGCGGCACCCGGAGATGGAGGCGTGGCGCAACATCAACGCCATCAACCAGGTGTGCCGGGAGATCGTGGCGTGCACGGGGCAGCTGGTGGTGACGTCGGTCGGCGGCAACGCGGGCGCGGGCGGCGTGATGATGGGGCTGGGCGCCGACCGGGTGCTGGTGCGCGCGGGCGTGGTGCTGAACCCGCACTACCGCACGATGGGGCTGTTCGGCTCGGAGTACTGGACGTACACGCTGCCGCGCAGGGTCGGCGCGGCGACGGCCCGGCGGCTGACGCAGGAGGCGCTGCCGGTGGGGGCGGTGGACGCGGCCGGGCTCGGGCTGGCCGACGAGGTGCTGCCCGGCTCGCGGCTGGAGTTCGAGCGGGCGGTGCTGGACTACGCCGAGCGGCTGGCGCACGACCCGTCGTACGGCAGGCTGCTGGCGGCGCGGCGCGCGCAGCGGGAGGAGGACGAGCGGCGCAAGCCGCTGGACGCCTACCGGGTGGAGGAGCTGGCGGAGATGAGCCGGGACATGTTCGACGACCGGCACGGCTTCGCCGAGGCGCGGCGCGCGTTCGTGGGCAAGCGCAAGCCCGAGGCGACGCCGGACAACGTGGCGGCGCATCGGGAGTTGTCCGGCGCGTCGGCAGGGGCAGACGCGATCACATCTCATATGTGAGATAAGGTCTGCTGTTGTGACAGATGACTACCTTGTGCGGATCGGCCGGTTGATTCGGGACGCGCGCCAGCACCGCGGATGGACCCAGCTCCAACTGGCCGACGCCCTGGCCACCAGCCAGAGCGCGGTCAACCGCATCGAGCGCGGCAACCAGAACATCAGTCTTGAGATGATCGCCCGCATCGGGGAGGCCCTCGACAGCGAGATCGTCTCCCTGGGCTACGCCGGCCCCATGCACCTGCGGGTCGTCGGCGGCCGCCCCCTGTCGGGCAGCATCGACGTCAAGACCTCCAAGAACGCCTGCGTCGCCCTGCTGTGCGCCTCGCTGCTCAACTCCGGCCGGACGATCCTGCGCAAGGTGGCGCGCATCGAGGAGGTCTACCGCATCCTGGAGGTCCTCGCCTCCATCGGGGTACGCGCCCGCTGGATCAACGAGGGCAACGACCTGGAGATCGTGCCCCCGGCCCGGCTGGAGCTGGAGTCCATGGACACCGACGCCGCCCGCCGCACCAGGAGCGTCATCATGTTCCTGGGCCCGCTCATGCACCGCACCGACCAGTTCCAGATCCCGTACGCGGGCGGCTGCGACCTCGGCACCCGAACCGTGCAGCCGCACATGTCGGCGCTCAAGCACTTCGGCCTCGACATCACCGCCACCGGCGGCTTCTACCACGCCCGCGTCGACCGCGGCGCTGCCCCCGCCCGGCCCATCGTGCTGACCGAGCGCGGCGACACCGTCACCGAGAACGCCCTGCTGGCCGCCGCCCGCCACGACGGGATCACGGTGATCCGCAACGCCTCCTCCAACTACATGGTCCAGGACCTGTGCTTCTTCCTGGAGCAGCTCGGCGTGCAGGTGGAGGGCATCGGCACCACCACGCTGACCGTCCACGGCCTGGCCACCATCGAGCGCGACGTCGACTACTCCCCCTCCGAGGACCCGGTGGAGGCCATGAGCCTGCTCGCGGCCGCCGTCGTCACCTCCTCGGAGCTGACGATCTGCCGGGTGCCGGTGGAGTTCCTGGAGATCGAGCTGGCCGTGCTGGAGGAGATGGGCCTCGACCACGACCGCGGCGCGGAGTACCCGGCCGCCAACGGCCGCACCCGCCTGGTCGACCTCACCGTGCGGCCCTCCAAGCTCGTCTCCCCCATCGACAAGATCCACCCGATGCCGTTCCCCGGCCTCAACATCGACAACGTGCCGTTCTTCGCCGCGATCGCCGCCGCCGCGCAGGGCTCCACCCTCATCCACGACTGGGTCTACGACAACCGCGCCATCTACCTGACCGAGCTGACCCGCCTGGGCGCCTCGGTCAAGCTGCTCGACCCGCACCGGGTACTGGTGGAGGGCCCCACCCGCTGGCGCAGCGCCGAAATGATGTGCCCGCCGGCGCTGCGCCCGGCCGTGGTGGTGCTGCTGGCCATGATGGCCGCCGAGGGCACCTCGGTGCTGCGCAACGTGTACGTGATCAACCGCGGGTACGAGGATCTGGCCGAGCGGCTCAACGCGCTCGGGGCGCGCATCGAGACCTTCCGCGACATCTGAGTTTTCTGTCGGTGGCGGCCGCTACCGTCTCCTGTGGATCTTGCGTCAGGCCGTACGACCAGCGGGGTCGTACGGCCTGACGTCACGAGGCGAGGAGGGGGACGGTGCGGCCTGCGGAGCTCGAACGGGTGACGGTGGCGGAGGCGGCGGACCGCTACGTGGAGCTGGTGCGGGCCCGGACGCTGACGGGGGCCCTGTCCCCCGCCACCGCGGAGGTGTACGCCCGCGACGTGGCCACGCTGGTCGACCTGGCCGGCGGCGACCGGGTGCTGGACGACCTGACGGGGCAGGACATCGACGCGGTGCTGCTGGCCTTCGCCCGCAAGCCCGACGGCAGACGCTCGGGCACAGGCACGGGCATGGGCCCGGGCCCGGGTGACGGTGCGGGGGTGGGCGGGGGCGGCTCGCGGGGGCAGTCGCCGTCGTCGCAGGCCCGTTTCCGCCGCTCGGTGTCGGCGCTGTTCAAGCACGCCCTGCTCGCCGGATGGGTGCAGCTCGACCCGATGACCGTCTCCACGATCACCGCACGCCAGCGCGACGGGCTGCGGCCGGAGCGGCGGGCGCTGACCCGCGAGCAGGCCCAGGGCCTGATCGGCGCGGCCCGCACACTGGAGGAGGCGCCCCGCGAGGGACGCCGCGACCAGCGCATGGAGCCGCGCGACGCGCTGATCGTGCTGCTGCTGTCCACGATGGGGCCACGCGTCTCGGAGCTGGTGCGCGCCAACGTGGAGGACTTCTACACCAACGACGGCGTCCGCTACTGGCGCATCTTCGGCAAGGGCGGCCGCACCCGCGACGTGCCGCTGCCGCAGGCCGTCGCCGAAGCGCTCGACGCCTACCTGGAGCGCGGCCGGCCGCTGGTGTCGGGCAAGGCCACCGGCTCCGACGCCAAGGCGCTGCTGCTGTCGTGGCGCGGGCGGCGCCTGGCCCGCGGCGCGGTCCAGGGGGTGATCGACCGGGTGCAGGCGCTGGTCGACCCCGCGCAGCGCCGCTCGGTCACACCCCACGGGTTACGGCATACCACGGCCACCCATCTGCTGGCCGACGCCGTCGACATGGACGCGGTGCGCAGGGTGCTGGGCCACAGCGACCTGTCCACGCTCGGCCGCTACCGCGACGAGCTGCCGGGTGAGCTGGAGGTGGCGATGCGCGTCCACCCGCTGCTGCGCGACCACAACCGCGGCGGCTGAGCGGCCCGGCAGGTCCGCCTGCCGCGCTCGTTCACCGTGCCCGGCGGGCGGGGTGGGGCGGCTCGTCAGGCCGGCGGCCAGTGCCTGAGGACCGTGTCGAGGGCGTCCAGGGTTCGTGCCCACGACAGCTCCACCTCGCGCGGGTGATGGCGGAACTGGCCCGCCGTCTCCAGGCTCACGTAGCCGTGCAGCGTGCTGCTCACCATCCGTACCGCGTCGGTCTGGTCGGGCTCGGACAGCTCGTAGCCACGCAGGATCGCCCGCGTCATCTCCGCGTGCCGGCGGGCGGCGCCGACGGCGGCGCGGACCGCGGGGCTGACGGCCGCATCGGCCGCGGAGCCGGGGGAAGCGGTGGCCGGCGAGCCGGGGGAAGCGGTGGCGGCGGTCACCGTCTCCGGGTCGAGCTGGAGCTGTGCCGCGGCGTACCGGCCCGGGAACTCCCGGGCGTAGTCGCGGTAGGCGTTGGCGAAGGCCACCAGCGCGTCCTTGCCCCCGCGGCCCGCCAGCGCTTCGGCGACCCTGTCGGCGAGCTCCGTCAGGGCCAGTCCCCCCACCCTGATCCGCAGGTCCTGCGCGTCCTGGACGTGCGCGTACAGGGCCGCCGGTTTGACGCCGAAGCCGCGCGCCAGCGCCGAGACGGTCACGTTGGGGAAGCCGATCTCGTCCGCCAGGTCCGCCGCCGCCCGGGTCAGGCGCTCCGCGGTCACCCCCGCACGTGCCACGTGCCCTCCTCGCCTTACTTACAGGGTTTAAGTATTTGCATACTACCCTTAAGGGCGGCTAGCCTCCCCGCCCATGGAACCCCTCACCGAACGCGATATCCGCACGTCATTCGTCAACTGCTCCAAGGGCGAGACCAAACGCCTCAACCTCCCCAAGGACTTCACCGACAGCCCCTGGGACGACCTCGACTTCCTCGGATGGCGAGACCCGGGCGCCCCCGAACGCGCCTACCTCGTCGCCGGCCACGACGGCGGCCTCGTCGGGATCGCACTGCGGGTCACCTCCGCCGCCTCACGCGGCTTCACCTCACGCAGCATGTGCTCACTGTGCCTGACCACGCACACCAGCGGCGGAGTGGCGCTGATGACCGCCCGCCGCACCGGCGAGGCCGGCCGCCAGGGCAACTCGGTCGGGCAGTACCTGTGCACCGACCTCGCCTGCTCCCTGTACGCGCGCGGCAAGAAGCAGGCCGCGGGGGACGGCGCCATCGAGGAGTCCCTCACCCCGGCGGAGAAGATCGCCCGCACCCGCGCCAACCTGACCGCCTTTGTGGGCAAAGTGATCGGGTGACCGTCCCTCCCGCCGCCCCTACCCTCGGGCGAGACGACGCGGCCAGGACGAGACCCCCCGGGGACGAACGGACCGGGCCCCGTCAGAGCGAGCCGAAGGTCCCCGGCGGGTCGGACCGGCCCGGCGCGAGCTCGCACCCGGGACGCCGCTCCCCCGCTCTCACCCCGGCACGGCCGGGGTGACACGACCCGCGAACCGGTCCGACAGGTGGCCCGACAGGTGGCCCGACAGGTGGTCCAGGGAGACGCCGAGCACGTCGGCCAGGGCGGCGATGGTGAAGAACGCCGGCGTGGCGATGCGCCCGGTCTCGATCTTACGAAGCGTCTCGGCCGACATGCCCGCCGCGGCGGCGACCTCGACGATGCTGCGCTCCCCCCGGGCCTGACGCAAGGTCAGGCCGAGCCGCTCGCCGCGGAGCCGCTCTTGGGGTGTCAGCGGTGGCCGTACCATGCATCCAGTCTATAACTCGGTATAGAAATACCGGTATAGTTATCGCCCGGCTCAGCCCCGACGCACCGGCTGACGCAACACCGTCCGCGGCTCCGGATCATCGAACGCCGTCAGATACACCTCGTGATGCGGCCCGTTCGGCACCAGCCCCCGCTCCGCCATGAACTCCTCCATGACCTGCAACGTCACATACTCCTCACTGAACGGCCCCACATGCAGGGCCTCCACACACTCCCCCTCCGTGTACGTCACCACCCGCACCCGATCCACCGCCGACCTCGGCACCCGCACCGCCTCACGAGCCCCCTCCACGACCCCCGGCTCCGGAACCCCCGCCAGCGGCAGCATCAGATGCCAGCGCCACAGCTCCCGCGCCACCTCCAACCCCGGCCGTTCCTCCTCCACCCACCACAAGCCCTCCAACGGACCCGCCGGCCCGCCCATCCCACCGGCCACGGCATACAGCGCACCGATCGCCGCCAGATGCTCCGCCCCGCCCGGCTCCCCCATCCCCGTGACGCTCAGGCACGTCGCAGGACCATACGTCTTCAGGTCAACCTTCACGGCTCCTCCTCCAGAGGAATCATCAGATGAGTAACAAGCTGATCAGCCGGCGTGACAGCCGGATCCGACACGTACACCTCACGAATCGGCCCCCGCACCGCCAGACGCCGCTCCGCGCACCACGCCAGCACCGCATGAGCGGTCAGGCCGATCTGGTCATACGGACCCACATGCGTCGCACACGCGAACGCACCCCCGGCCAGCACCTCCAACCGCGCACCACCCGGCAGAACCCCCACCGTCGCCCCGTCCACGACCAGCGCCACCGCCACGTCGAACGGCTCGTCCAGCTCCAGCGGGAACAACCCCACCAACCGCACAGGCTCCGACGCCCCCGCGACGGCCCGCGCCAACGGCGACAACCGCTCCACCGCCGCCGACGTCGCCCGCGCCACACCACCCACATCCGGCGCCCGCTCCCGCACCACCACGGCCCGGCACGCCGGCTCCACCACCACCCGCACCGAAGCCGACGGCAACCCCCTCTCCAGCACCACCTCCAGCGCCGCCAACGTACGGCGACGCCGCGCCAGCTCCGCCTCCAACTCCTCCCGCACCGACTCCAGCGCCTCCGGCGACCCCGACAACACCTCCGCCACCACCGCCAGCGGCACGTCCATCGACCGCAACAACCCGATCGACAACGCCTCCCGCGCCTGCGACGCCCGGTAATACCGATAACCCGTCACCGGATCCACCCACGCCGGCACCAGCAACCCCAGCTCGCCGTAGTGCCGCAACTGCTTGACACTCAAGCGGCCCAACCGGGCGAACACCCCGATCGGCAGCAGATCCTCGTCCACGCCCCACAGCATGGCCTCTCCCCCCATGGGAGAGTCCACCCCGGCCCCCTACCGGGCCGCCAGCACCTCCACCAGGAACCCTTCCAGCAGCCGCGTCACCTCCACCGGCCGCTCCAGCGGAGCCAGATGTCCCGTCTCCGGCAGATCCACCCGCCGCGCCCCCGCGATCCCCCCGGCCAGCAGACCCGCCACCTCCTGGATCCCCGCCACATCCGACAGCCCGTTCACCACCAGCGCCGGCACCGCGATCTCCGCCAACCGCCCCGCCGCCGCCGGCACGAGCCCCCGCTCCACCACCGGCGGCCCGCCCCACGACCGCGCGAACACCAGACGGCACATCTCCACCGCCGCCTCCCACACCCCGTCCTCCAGGTCCGCCCGCCCCCGCTCCGGACCCGCCACCTGCCACAACGTGTGCGCCCGCGCCATCGCCAGCACGTCACCAGCGTCCACATCCGCCGCCCCGCCACGCCGGTAACGCGCCAGCCGGTCGGCGGGCACCGCGCTGTGCACCCGCTCACGCGCCTGCTCCACCATCGACGCCGGCCACCCATGCCCCGCCAGGCCCGAGCCGCACAACACCAGCCCCGCCACCCGCTCCGGCGCCGCCAGCGCGGCCTCGACGGCGTACGCGCCGCCCATCGAACACCCCACCAGTACGGCGCTGCGCACCTTCAGCGCGTCGAGCACCGCCAGCAGATCCTCGTGGTGGCACACCTCGCCGTCGGCGTCAGCGGACTCGCCGTGGCCCCGCCAGTCGTAGCGGATCACCCGATACCGGTCGGACAGCGCTCGGAACTGGTGCTCCCACATGCGCCGATCCGCCACTCCGGCGTGCACGAACACCACGGCGTCGTCCTGGGAGGGCCCCGCCTCGTCGTAGGCGATCCCGTAACCGTCGATCATCATGCTGGGGACCGTACGCCGGGAGAACGCATCCCGAGGCGCCCGTTCGCCGTCGGCGCAGGGTTGAATGAAAGGTGTTGATCATTTTGAAATCGACCCACGCCCTTTACAGTGTAGATTCATAAGCTGAGGAGAAAGATGACCACGGCGATCCCCATCGACGTCCCCGAGGCGTTCGCGGCCTCCTACGGGAGCCAGGACCCCGAGGCACGCGCCTGGGTCGCCCGGCTGCCCCACCTCGGCGGCGAGCTGCTACGGCGCTGGGAGCTGCGGCCGGACGGCCCGGCCGCGTACGGCATGGCCTCGCTCGTCCTGCCCGTGCTGCAGGCCGGCGGCGCGCCCGCCGTCCTCAAGCTCCAACAGGTACGCGAGGAGACCGCCGGTGTGGCCGCCGGCCTGCGGGCATGGAACGGCGACGGCGTCGTGCGCCTGCTCGACCACGACCCGGACAGCGGCGCCCAGCTGCTGGAACGGCTGGACGCGACGCGCCCGTTGTCCGCGCTCCCCGACGATGACGCCGCCATGCGCATCCTGGCCGGCCTGATGGGCCGCCTGACCGCGGTGCCCGCGCCCGCCGGGCTGCGGCGGCTGTCTGGCATCGCCGCCGCCATGCTCGACCAGGCCCCAAGGGCCGTGCCGGCGCTGCGCGACCCCGCCGAGCGGCGCCTGGTGCTCATCTGTGCCGCGGCCGTCGCCGAGCTGGCCGGCGAGTGCGGCGACCGCCTGTTGCACTGGGACCTGCACGACGGCAACGTCCTGGCCGGGCAGCGCGAGCCGTGGCTGGCCATCGACCCCGAGCCCCTGGCCGGTGACCCCGGCTTCGACCTGCTGCCGGCGCTGGACTGCCGCTGGGACGCGGTGGCGGCGGGCGACGTCGGACGCACCGCGCTGCGCCGCTTCGACCTGCTGACCGAGGCCCTGGGCCTGGACCGGAAGCGGGCCGCCGGCTGGACGCTCGGCCGTGTCCTGCAGAACGCCCTGTGGGACATCGAGGACGGCAAGACCCACCTCGAACCGGTCCAGGTGACCATCGCCACCACTCTGCTGAACTCGGAGCACACCCGGTAGGCCCCGGCCGCCCCATGACCCGCTCCGACGAAAAGAGCGAGTACGCCAAGCTCCTGAGAGCCGACCACGCTCCTCCCGAAATCGTCGGTTGACCTTCACCTTGGGGGAGGCCACAGCATCGGTGGAGCCGGGCGATGTGCTCGGCATGAGGAGGAGCGAGCATGGGGTTGCTGACCATCGGGGCGTTCGCGAAGGCGTCCCGGCTGTCGCCGAAGGCGCTGCGGCTCTACGACGAGCTCGGACTGCTGCCCCCCGCCCGCGTCGACCCGGTGACCGGATACCGCCTGTACGCACCGGAGCAGCTGGATCAGGCCCGGCTGGTCGCTTGGCTTCGCCGCCTGGGGATGCCGCTGGCGCGCATCCAGCACGTCTGCACGCTGGATGCGGGCCCGGCGGCCCAGGAGATCCGCACGTTCTGGGCCCAGGTCGAGGCCGACACCGCCGCACGGCGGGACCTGGCCGGCTTCCTCATCGACCACCTGTCATGGAAGGACCCCGCCATGTCCTCGATCGCCAAGCCCCTGCGAATCCGTTACGCCGCACTGTCCGACACGGGCCTCGTCCGCGAGAGCAACCAGGACACCGCCTACGCCGGGACCCGCCTGCTCGCCGTCGCCGACGGCTACGGCAATCAAGGAGCCCCAGCCAGCGCGGCCGCCGTCGACGCGCTCAAGCACCTCGAAACCGAGAGCATCCCGGCGGGCAGCCTCCTCGACGTCCTCGAAGACGCCGTCGAACAGGCCAAGCAGGCCGTCAACGGCATCGCCGGGGTCGACCCCGCTTCCGAAGAGGCCGGCACGACACTCACCGCCATGCTCTGGACCGGCTCGCAGCTGGCCCTCATCCACATCGGCGACTCCCGCGTCTACCTCCTGCGCGAGGGAAGGCTGTTCCAGATCACCGACGACCACACCATGGTGCAGTCGATGGTCGAGGAAGGACGCATCAGCCCGGAAGAAGCCGCCTCCCACCCCCAGCGGTCACTGCTGGTTCGAGCCCTGGGCCACGGAGCCGATGACACTCCTGACATGCGCCTGCACGACGCCCAGCAGGGAGACCGATACCTGCTCTGCTCCGACGGCCTGTCGACCGTCGTGCCGGCCGAGAAGATCCGCCAGGTGCTCTCCGAGACCAGCGAGCCGCGGCAGGCGGTCCGCGAACTCATCGCCCTCGCCAACGGCTCCGGCGGTCCCGACAACGCCAGCTGCGTGGTCGCCGACGTCATGGAGCTCCAGCAGCAGGAGTGAGCGGCATGCACTCGACTCCGGTGATCCGTGCAGCCGACTCCAGTTGACGCGCGGACGACCGTTGTTCCGGTCGTTTCGCCGGATGGGCGATGGGTGGCATATGGCGTGATGCCCAGCAAGAAGGTCGGGGTAGCGGGGATGCGCCACCAAGGGGCTGGGAAGGGATCCGCCCCAAGTGGTCAGCTGACTCCCGGTATGTCTCCTTCCGGACGGACGCGAACCAGCAGACCTTCTACGGCGCCATCCCGCTCCCCCAGGAGGAAGTCACCCGGCTCGTCACCGCAGGCGTGCGGGCCTTCCTCCGCAGCTATGCGGCCTCCGCCGCCCAGCGCCCCCAACACAGTTCTGAGTGACATCGCAGGTTGCTGATGGTCAGCGTCCAGTCACTGGCAGGCCGGTCAGATCCAGGCGACGGTCAGTCCGCAACTGGATCTCGCCGTACGGGGTCATATTCGACGGCTGTCTGGGGTTACCGATCGTTCCCGCTGGTCAGCGGCTTGAAGGTCTGTACGAGACGGAGAGCAAGTAGGCTGACCATGATCACCTGCGACCGTGAGGGAGCCGCTCATGACCGCCGACCCGACGATGACCCGGATCGGCCAGGGGGTGGAGTTGCATCACCATCAAGGCCGGCGCGAAGCCGCTCGCGAGTTGTTCGCGCAGATCTGGGACGACATCGGCGGCGAGGGAGGCGATCCGCTGCATGTCTGCGTCCTTGCCCACTCGATGGCCGATGTGCAGGACGACGTGCACCAGGAGCTGATGTGGGATCTGCGGGCGCTTGCCGCCGTCGGCCTGATCACGGATGAGCGGGTGGCCCAGGCCGGGGTGCCGCTTTCGGTGGCCGCCCTGTATCCGTCGCTGCACCTGAACCTGAGTGAGTGCTACCGCAAGCTGGGCGACCTCGACCGCGCCCGCGAGCACCTCCGGCAGGCGCGGGCCGGGATCGGCGCACTCGGCGACGACGAGTACGGGCGACTCATCAAGGGTGGACTGGAGCAGCTGGCCGAACAGTTGGGTGAGACCGTTTGACTCCGAGCCCGGCCAAGGATGACGTCGATCACGACGCCGCCGGGCCGGACACTCATCCGGGCGTTCCCGCTGAGGCCAGCCGGGTCATGAGGGATTGCCGGACGGCCGGCCATTCGGACGCGACCACCGCGAACATCGCCGAGTCCCGCAACATCCCCTCCTCGCCGGGCGCCCAGGACATCGACCAGTTGCGCAGGACACCCTCAAAGCCGATACCGAGTCGCTCCAATGCCCGCCGGCACCGGTGGTTACGGGCGTCGGTCTTCAGATCGACCCGCGCGACCCCCAGGGTCTCGAACGCATACCCCAGCAGCAGCAACTTCGCCTCGGCGTTGATCCCGCTGCCCTGCGCCGACGCCGCGAGCCAGGTGAAGCCGATCTCGATCGCTCGCAGGGCCGGCCGATCCGGCCATGACCGCGGATCCCACAAGCCGGTGCACCCCACCGCCTTGCCGTCACGCACCCGGACCTGGGCGAACGGCGTCAACCCACGCCTGGCCAGCTGCGTCGCCACATACCCCCGCATCTCGCTCCCGCGGGGAACCAGCGTGAACCCGTAGGACGCCCGGTCCTCTTCCGCGGCCGCCGCCAGGTCGGCCGCGTGCTCCATCGTCAACGGCTCCAGCCGCACCAATGAACCAGCGAGCACAGGAACATCGAGCTGAACACTCATCAGACCTTCCTCATCGTTCCTGGCGTTGGCACCTTGCCCGTACTGGGCAGGTTGTCGGACCGTCACAGGGCCAGGTCCCTCAGATCCTCTGGATGATCACCGAAGGTCGATTGTCCCCAACGACTGACAACCACGTCAACTGTGTAGAACGCGGCGAAGCCGGCCCTGGGCACCTGGATCACGATGTGCCTTCGGTGGGGAGCTCGACGCGGCGGAAGATCCGCCACAGGGTCAGGTCGTAGAGGGTCTTGGCGGTCCCGGCGATGAGGAACGGCCAGCCCAGACCCAGGGGCTGCAGCAGCCCGGCGAGCGCGGGACCGGCGGGCCGGGTCAGGTAGCGGGCGGTGTTGGTGACGGCGGCTGTGGTGATGCGCTCGGTGGGCGGGACCATGGCCATGACGTAGGCCTGGCGGGTGGGCACGTCCATCGAGGACAGGCAGGCGCGGGCCAGCAGCAGCCCCGCCGCCACCGGGAACTCTGAGGCGAAGGCGACGCCGATGAGCAGCAGGTTACCCGGCAGATGGGTGAAGACCATCGTGTTCAGCAGCCCGATCCTGGCCGCGAGGACCGGCGCGAGGAGGAAGGAGGCGGTCTGCAGGACGGCACAGCCCGCGAACAGCAGCCCGATGCTGGCCGTGTCAGCTTGGTAGTGGACGCCCAGCCAGTAGGCCAGGTAGGCCTGCGCAACGAAACCCCCTGCCAGGCTGTCCACGGCGAACAGCGCCGCCAGCCGGACCACGACCGGGCGGGGCCGGACCGGCGCGGAGACCTGAGTCGAGGCCACCTCGATCGAAGCGGGCAGCCGCAGGGCCAGCAACGCACCAGCCACGCCCACGGCCAGCAACACCCCGCCGAGCAGCAACCGCGAGAGCGGGAGCGCGCCCAGCAGCGCGCCCGCGGTCCCGGCAGTGGCGGCGACGGCGTTGTAGAGGCCGAAGCCGCGCACGGCCACGCCGCTGCCATCCAGCATGACCTGCTCCACGGTGGTGAACGGCCCGGACTCGACCACCTCGACCGACAGCGCGCCGGACAGGGCGGCCACGCTCAGCAGCCACACCGGAGCTCCGACCGCGATCAGCGACCCGCACAGGGCCAGGGCCAGGTACAACACGGCGTAGGAGCGGCGACGGCCGAACCGGTCGCCCCAGCGGGCCAGGACGATGCCGGCCAGCGCGCCCCCGGCCATCACGGCGGCCAGCACGAGACCGACCCCGGCGGCCTGCAGCCCCTCGGCCCGCAGCAGCGTGGCGAGCTGGACGGCGGCCAGTCCGTACGCCAGGCCGCGTAAGGCCTGCGCCGCGAAGATCAACCGCGCGGCACTCACGCGGACTTCCTCCCGTCGCCCTGCCATCCCTCAGGCATATCGATCCCCTTGCACTCAGTTTCCTCGAAGGCCCGCCCTCACCGCGTGCGGGCGGCAGGATCGCGTCCAGCCTGCCGGCGCCCGAGAGCGCACGATCCGGTTCGGACGTTTCCTCAGACCAGCGCCAATCGAGCCCGGGCGGGTTCTCTGTCACAGGGGTCCGCGCCGTGACCGCCTCGCCGCCGCCGCAGCCGGGCCGTCAGGGCAAGCATCAGGACGATCGTTACGATCCTCGACACATCCACCCGGCCTGGTGCGACACGGCACCTCGGGCCGCGGACGGCACCCGCGGGGGCCCGGCAGCCCGCGCGCGCCTCAGGCCACCAGGCCGAGCGCCGCCCCCGCGACCGCCCGAGCCCGTGCGGGCGACAGCAGCAGATCCACCGAGTCCGACACCTGGTCCACACACCCCACCAGCGGCAACCCCCTGATCACCGGGTCCGACACCGCCTCCAGCAGCGCCTGCGCGAACCGGTCGCCCCCGATCACCCGGAACGGCCGGTCGTGAAAGCCGCGCACCCGCTCATCCAGCGTCGCGGCCAGCCCCAGCCGGTTCTGCGTCGAGGCCACCCTCCCGTACGCCGCCGCCAGCGCCGCCTCGCGCTCGCGCCACGTCCGCGCCGCCAGCGCCCCGCCCAAGGACTCCCCCAGCTCCGCCGAGCCCGGCAGGCGCGCCAGCGCGCTGCCCAGCCACTTGGCGTACGGCGGATAGCGGCGGCGCAGCAGCAGGGCCAGCCGCATCACCTCCCGCGCCAGCCGCGCCCCGACCACCGCCGACCCCAGCTCGTCACCCACCTCGCCGCACCGGCCCGGGAACGGCTCCTCCTGCGCGATGCGCCGCCACTGACAGGCCAGCACGTACCGCCACACATCGGCCGGATACCAGCGCAGCACCGACCGGGCCGCCTCCAGCCCGTCCGGCAGCCCGTCGTGGAACACCTCCCCCCGCGTCACCTCGGCCAGCGACTGCCACGGCACCGACAGCCAGTCCAGCAGCGACACCCCGCCCCGCGGGTCGAACCCGAGCCGCCCCGTCAGCCACTCCCCCAGCTCGGCCACCTCCACGCCGGGCCGCAGGACACCGTGGTAGCCGAACACCGTCGGCAAGCCGCGGAAGCGCTCCGGCAGGCCCGCCACCACCCGCGACCGCACCTCCTCCACCTCGCCGGCCGCCACGAACAGCAGCACCCGAGGCCCCCAGTCGTGGTCGGCCGAGCGGGCCGTGTCGAACGCCAGCACCTCCGACCCCGGCCCGATCAACGCGGCGCTGTGCGGCGCCCGCCCGACGAGCGGCGCGACGACCTCACCGTAGAAGGCACGGGAAAGCTCGATACCTGGTACGAAATCGCACATCACCCCAGAACTGTGCCTCACGGCCGGCCTCCGCCTCACCTCGTTTTTCGCCTGCGCGTTCGATGCGACGGGGTTCGGTTTGGGTTCGGCGGGTCCGGACAGAAGGGAGCGCCTTTACAATGTAGATTCACAAACGTGCGTGGCCAGCACGCGGGTGCGCCGGTACCCGAGCCGCCCGTACACCCCGATCGCCGCCGGGTTGTCGTCGTCCACCATGAGCGCCGCCCGCCCGTGCGCCGCCACGAGCCGGGCCGTCACCCACCGGCACACGCGCTCCGCCAGACCCCGTCCCCGGAACGGCGCCGCCGTGGCCACCCCGGCCAGCAGCCCCACCGACGGGGCGCTCCACGCGTCCGCGGCCACCGCCGCCAGCAGGCCGTCCACCCGCGCGCCCGCCCAGCGGCGCACCCCCGGCGCGCCCGGGACCGCGTACGAGGTGGGCGCGTGCTCGGCCAGCAGCTCGGCCACCTCCCCCTCGGCCCCCTCCCCCAGCCAGCCCACGCCCGCCCCCGCGTCGGGCGGGACGTGGCCGGCGGGCAGGCTCATCCAGGAGAAGCCGCCCGCGACCTGCAGCCCGTCGACCTTCGCCGCCACCTCGGCCATCAGTCCCGCCTCGCCGAACGGCCGGTACGAGGGCCCCATCTCCGCCAGCGCGTGCCGTACCAGCTCGACGGCGTCCGAGGCGTTCCCCCACACGCCGATGCGGTCGCGGCGCGACACCGCGGGCGCGGCGCTCACCACGGCCTCGCCCAGCGCCCACGCCCGCGCGCCGCCCGTCAGGTCCTGCGCCACCCACACCGGCAGGTCGTCGTCACCGCACGCGGCCCGCACCTCGGCCACGGATCTCAGCTCACGCACCACGATCGGTACCGCGCGAGCCGGGGATCACAGGATGGAGCCGGGCCGGTAGGCGGCCGCCTCCGGATGGGCGGACACCACCTCGGCCACCTGCCGCGCCACCGCCGTCACCTGGCCGGCCGCCGCGCCGGTGAACGACACCCGGTCGGCCAGCAGCGCCTCCAGGGCCGCCCGGTCCAGCGGGAACCGCTCGTCGGCCGCAAGGCGGTCCAGCAGCTCGTTGGCCGCGCCGCGCGAGCGCATGGCCAGCGCCGAGCCCACCGCGTGCTCCTTGATCAGCTCGTGCGCCGTCTCGCGGCCCACGCCGGCCCGCACCGCCGCCATCAGCATCTTGGTCGTGGCCAGGAACGGCAGGTAGCGGTCCAGCTCCGTGGCGATCACCGCCGGGAACGCTCCGAACTCGTCCAGGACCGTCAGCATGGTCTCCACCAGCCCGTCGAAGGCGAAGAACGCGTCCGGCAGCGCCACCCGGCGCACCACCGAGCAGGACACGTCGCCCTCGTTCCACTGGTCGCCGGCCAGCTCCCCCACCATCGAGGCGTAGCCGCGCAGCACCACGGCCAGGCCGTTGACCCGCTCGCAGGAGCGGGTGTTCATCTTGTGCGGCATCGCCGAGGAGCCGACCTGCCCCTCCTTGAAGCCCTCGGTCACCAGCTCGTGCCCGGCCATCAGCCGGATCGTCTTCGCCAGCGACGACGGGGACGCGGCGAGCTGCACCAGCGCCGAGACGACCTCGAAGTCGAGGGAACGCGGGTAGACCTGGCCGACGCTGGTCAGCCTGTGCTCGAACCCCAGGTGGGCCGCCACCCGCCCCTCCAGCTCGGCGAGCTTGTCCTCGTCGCCGCCGAGCAGGTCCAGCATGTCCTGGGCGGTGCCGACCGGGCCCTTGATCCCGCGCAGCGGGTAGCGGGCGATCAGCTCCTCCAGCCGGCGGTGGGCGACCAGCAGCTCGTCGGCGGCCGAGGCGAACCGCTTGCCGAGCGTGGTGGCCTGCGCGGCCACGTTGTGGGAGCGGCCGGCGATCACGGTCTCGCGGTGCTCCTCGGCCAGCGCCGCCAGCCGTGCCAGCAGCGCCACCACCCGGTCGCGCACCAGCAGCAGGCTGTCGCGGATCTGCAGCTGCTCGACGTTCTCGGTGAGGTCGCGCGAGGTCATGCCCTTGTGGACCTGCTCGTGGCCGGCCAGCGCGTTGAACTCCTCGATGCGGGCCTTCACGTCGTGCCGCGTCACCCGCTCACGCGCCGCGATCGACTCCAGGTCCACCTGGTCGAGGACCTTCTCGTAGTCGGCCGCCGCCTGCTCGGGCACGGCCACCCCCAGCTCGGCCTGGGCGCGCAGCACCGCCAGCCACAGCCGCCGCTCGGCGACGACCTTGTACTCGGGGGACCACAACCGGGCCAGCTCCGGCGAGGCATAACGGGCGGCCAGAACATCGGGGATACGCGGCTTCGACGTCACGTCGGACAAGTCTATGACGCGGGCACATGACGTTCTCGACGGGGACTTCTCCGGCGGCGGCGCTCATCCAGCCGGCCCCGACTGGGCGTACGCTGGCGATGACTTTCAGCCTGTGGTGGAAGAGGGGATGAGTGAGCACGCCGCCGCGAGAGCCGGCAGGCCGGCACCCGGCCGGCACGGTGAGGCCCACGGCCGGCCAGGCCGGGCTTCTGGGAGCCGATCAGGTCCCCGTTCCGCCGGCTCCCATGACCCGTACGGCCATTCCGCCGCTCATGCCCGGGTCGGCCGTCCTCGGCCCGGCCCATGAGGTGACGCATCAGGCGGAGCGGCTCGCCGAGGTGTCCGGCGCCGGCGTGCAGGTGCTGCACAGTTACGCCGAGGCGGGCCGGCGCCATGCGACCGGCGGGCAGTGGCTGAGAGCCGAGGCGCTCGGGCGGCTGCGCCAGGCCGCCGCCACGCTGCCGGAGGGATTCGGGATCGCGGTCTTCGACGCCTGGCGCCCCCTTGCGCTGCAGCGAGAGCTGTTCGACGCGCTCACCCCGGAAGGCGACCCCGACGGGCCGACCATGGTGGCGCGGCCCTCCGGGGATCCGGCGGCACCGCCGCCTCATCTGACCGGCGGGGCGGTCGATCTCACGTTGACGTGGGAAGGCAGGGCGCTGGCGCTGGGGACGGTCTTCGACGACTTCACGGAACTGGCCGGGGCGACCGCCTTCGAGCACGTCCCGGGGCCGGTGCGGGCGTTGCGCCGCCTGCTGTACCACAGCCTGCGCCGGCAGGGCTTCGTCGTGCTCGCCGAGGAGTGGTGGCACTTCGAGTTCGGCACTCGCCTGTGGTCGGCGCTGAAGGGCGAGCCTGTGCGGTACGGGGCCGCCGGTCCGTGAGCGTCCTCGCGGACGTCAGCCGGGGCGAGGCGGCTGGGGGCCCGCGAAGCCGTGGCGCATGAGCCGGAGCAGGCGCCGCGCGTGTTCCGGGCCGGTGGCCGCGATGGCGGCCGCGCTGGTCAGGGCGAGCAGGTCCGCCGCGGTGAGGCCGGGATCGACGGCGCCGGTCCGCTGGGCCCGGGCGAGGAGTTTCCGCGCGGCCGAGCGCATGGAGGTGTGCCAGTGGTCGAACAGCTCGGTGCGGCGCTCGTCGTTGTCGTCGGTCCCGGCCAGTGCCAGGGCTCGCTTGGTGGCGACGTGGACGACGAAGCTCTCCAGCCAGGTGAACAGGGCCTCTTCTGCCGGTTCGGCTTCGAGGAGAGCGGCGCCCTGCTCGCAGAGTGTCGTCACCTCCTCCGCGTACACCGCCACGATCAGGTCGCTCCGCGTGGGGAAGTGCCGGTAGAGGGTCGCGTTGCCGACGCCCGCCCGGCGAGCCACGTCGTCCAGCGGGACGTCGGGCCCGCGCTCGTCGAAGAGCTCTCTCGCCGCGGCGAGCAGCAGCTCGGCGTTCCTGGCCGCGTCCGTCCTGCGCGGTCGTCGCGTGCCCGCCGCCCTGCCCGCGTCCGCCATCGTCGTGCTCCCTGGTTGCTAAGTGGGGAGTTCCCCGCTTATGGTAGCGCGCTATGACGGGAGGCTCCCGCCTTACCAGCAAAGGAGCGTCATGGCCCTCACCTGTGAAGACCGCTTCCTGATCGCCGAGCTGATCGCGATGCACGGGCACCTGTGCGACAGCGGCGACCTCGACCGCCTGGACGAGGTGTTCACCACCGATGTCACCTACGACGTCACGGACTTCGGGCAGGGGGTCCTGCGGGGGGTGGCGGCATGCGCCGAGGCGGCGCGCGCCCTGGGCGAGCTGAACCCGGTCGGGCACCATGTCACGAACGTCGTCCTCGGCGAGCGGCCCGACGGCCGGGTGAGCGCGCGGTCCAAGGGGATCGGCATCCGCTCGGACGGCACGAGCGGGAGCGTGACGTACGAGGACACCGTCGTGCGCGTGGACCGGGGCTGGCGGATCAGCCACCGCAAGGTGCTCGCCCGGCGGGTCCCCCTGGCCGGTTGACGGCACCACGACACACCGCGCCCGGCAGCCCATGCGTAGCATCCCGCGTACCAGGGCAAACTCTGCCTGGTAGGACCAGGACAGCGCGCCGGAGGGCGCGCGCCGACCCTTGCTGTCGCAGCCGGCACGAGCCGGCTCGACGGCGAGGAGGACCGGATGGACCACAACAAGCTGACGGAGTTCCTGGGCCGGTTCACGAGCGACCTGGCGGCGACCAACGCGGCGGGCTCCGTCGTGATCGGTCACCGGCTCGGCCTGTACCGCTCGCTCGCGGAGGGTCCCGCCACGCCCGAGGAGTTCGCGCAGCGCACCGGGTGCGACCCGCGCTACCTCGCCGAGTGGCTGCGCGGCCAGGCCGCCGGCGGGTACGTCGGCTACGATCCGGGCACCGGCCGGTTCTCGCTGACGGAGGAGCAGGCGTTCTGCCTGGCCGCCCCGGACGGCCCCAACCTGCCCGCGGCGTTCCTGCTCGCCCTCGGCATGCTGCGCGCCGAACCGCGCATCACCGAGGCCTTCCGCACCGGCGCCGGAGTCGGCTGGCACGAGCACCACGAGGACGTCTTCGTCGGCTGCGACGCGTTCTTCCGGCCCGCCTACGTGGCCCAGCTGGTGACGAGCTGGATCCCGGCCCTGGAGGGGGTGGAGGCCAAACTCGCCGCCGGGGCGCGGGTGGCCGACGTGGGCTGCGGTCTCGGCTCGTCCTCGGCCCTCATCGCGCAGACGTACCCGCGCAGCACGGTCCTCGGCTCCGACTACCACGCCGAGTCCATCGCCCTGGCGAGCGAGCGGGCCGCCCAGGCCGGCCTGTCCGACCGGCTGGGCTTCGAGGTGTCCGGCGCGGACACCTTCACCGGCGCCGACTACGACCTGGTGACGATGTTCGACTGCCTGCACGACATGGGCGACCCCCTGAGCGCCGCCCGGCGGGTGCGCGAGGCGCTGGCCGCGGACGGGACCTGGCTCCTGGTCGAGCCGTTCGCCTTCGACCGGGTCGAGGAGAACCTGACGCCCGTGGGACGGCTGTACTACAGCGCCTCCACGTTCCTGTGCGTGCCCAACGCGCTCTCCCAGCCGGGCGGCTCCGCTCTCGGCGCGCAGGCAGGTGAGGCGCGGATGCGGGAGCTGGTCACCGAGGCGGGTTTCACGCGGTTCCGGCGGGCCGCGGAGACGCCGTTCAACCTGGTGTACGAGGTCCGGCCGTAGGACGGCGCGGCGGCGTCGCCGCCGGCCGCCCTCGCCGGCTCCCGGCAGGCGTCCCGCTGGTTCAGCCGGTGCGGAGCCTGTCCGCCGGGATGATCTCGCGGGGGATGCTCGGGCTCGTCCAGCGCAGCTCCGCGATGGCGTCGTAGCCGCCGTCGTAGAACTCCATCCTGATGTCGTGCGAGCCGGCGCTCAGCGCGATCGCGGCGGTGTCCTCGCGCTTGGAGTGGTCGCTCCAGGCGTCGATGAGCAGCCGCCCGTCCACCCACAGGCGCACGCCGTCGTCGCTGGTCGTGATGAACGTGTACGTCTCCGCCTTGTCGGCGACGACCTTGCCGCTCCAGCGGGCGCTGAAGGTGTCGGCGCCGATGGCGGGGTCCGGGGAGGCCGAGCCCCAGTCGAAGTTCACGGTGGGGTCGACGCGGGTGAGGCTGGCGCCGGTCAGGTCGGCGTTGTCGAAGTACGTCGCCGCCGGCCGCCCTCGCCGGCTCCCGGCAGGCGTCCCGCTGGTTCAGCCGGTGCGGAGCCTGTCCGCCGGGATGATCTCGCGGGGGATGCTCGGGCTCGTCCAGCGCAGCTCCGCGATGGCGTCGTAGCCGCCGTCGTAGAACTCCATCCTGATGTCGTGCGAGCCGGCGCTCAGCGCGATCGCGGCGGTGTCCTCGCGCTTGGAGTGGTCGCTCCAGGCGTCGATGAGCAGCCGCCCGTCCACCCACAGGCGCACGCCGTCGTCGCTGGTCGTGATGAACGTGTACGTCTCCGCCTTGTCGGCGACGACCTTGCCGCTCCAGCGGGCGCTGAAGGTGTCGGCGCCGATGGCGGGGTCCGGGGAGGCCGAGCCCCAGTCGAAGTTCACGGTGGGGTCGACGCGGGTGAGGCTGGCGCCGGTCAGGTCGGCGTTGTCGAAGTACGTCGCCGACAGGCCCTGCTCGTCCAGGACCAGGGTGGTGGCCGATCCGGCCGGCAACGTCACCGTGGCCCGGCCGCCGGAGATCGTCGCGGTGCCGGTGCGGTGCGGGGTCCAGGCGTCGGAGGTGCTCTGCCAGATCGCGGCGCTGCCGTTCGCCGCCCCGGTGAGGGTGAGGGCCGTCTCCAGCGGCTCGTCGCCCACGTTGACCAGGACGACGTTCCTGGCGTGGTCGGAGGCGAAGACGTGCAGCTTGGCGGTGCTCGCGCTCGCCTGGACGACGGTCGTGCCGAACGGCCTGAACAGGCCCTCACCGGTGTACATGCCGATGCCGTGGTACATGGGCAGCGGCTCGCTGCGGGCGATGCCGCCCTCGCCCTTGGTGCTGGTCAGGCCGAGCCGGCCGTTCTTGTCGCCGTACTGGAAGGCGCTCGCGCCGGCGTGCAGCATCTGGCCGAGGGCCGCCGCGCCCCACAGGGTGTTGAAGTGGGTCAGCGTGCGGTGGCCGTCCGGGTCGTCGTAGTCGGAGTTGAACTCGCCGATCTGGATCGGCAGGTCGTGGCCGAGCACGGAGCGGACGGTGGCGCGCACGGCCTCGATGTCGCTCTCGTAGTCGCGGATCACGTCACCGAGCAGCGCGTCGTCGGTGATGGGGTCGAAGCCGTTGCCGTAGTCGTGGTAGTCGACGAAGCTGACCCGGGCGCCCGATCCCTGCAGGAACGTGCGGATGTAGTCGTGGTCGTTCGAGGAGGTGGCGGGGCCGCCGACCGCGACGGAGGCGTTCTCGGCGCGCAGCGCGTCGGCGATGAGGTTGAAGCGCCTGCTGTACTCCGTGGCCGTCATCTGCGGCTTGTCCGGGGTGCAGGAGCAGTCGAGCTCGTTGCCCAGGATGAACCGCTGGATCGGCTTGCCGGAGGCGGCGAAGTGCCGGTAGAGGGCGACCGCGTCGTCCCGGTTCACCTCCGCGCTCTGCCGGCCGTCCACCTGGAGGATGACGACCGGCTCCGCGCCCAGGTCGCGGATGGCGTCGATCCAGGCGTCGCCCGAGACCTCGGTGGCGCACTTGTAGCTGCCGCAGACGATGGGGCTGCTGTGGTCGCCCGGCGTCTGGTAGTGCAGCTCGATACGCATGCGGCCCACGCCCAGCCTGCGCACGTGCTCGCGGTGCCTGGTGTCGTTGGTGATGTACGAGCCCTCGCCGTACCCGGTGATGGAGAGGCCGATGTCGGCGGGAGAGATCGTGTGAACGGGCTTGGTGAAGTCCACCGAGACGGTGGCGGCCGCGGCCGCTTGCGCCTGTGCGCCCGCCGGCCAGACCAGCGCGGCGGCCGTCAGGCCGCCCGCGATAACGGCGCGTAACGCGCGGCGTGCAGATGCGGTCATCATGCTCCTGTCAGAGGTTGCTCAAGATCCGGGAGATCATGACACGCGTGGATGTCCGGAGGGTTAAGCGTCATGATCGGCCGGTCTGCCCCGCGGAAGCCGCCGTCTCACATGCCCTCGCTGCTGAGGCCTGTCTCCAGGTCCGCCACGGGCAGCCCCTACGGTGTTGTCATGAACATCTGCGTCTTCCTCTCCGCCGCCGACCTCGCCGAGACCTACACCCGGCCCGCCCGCGAGCTCGCGCGGCTGATCGGGCAGGGCGGGCACACGCTGGTGTGGGGCGGCTCCAACGTGGGGCTGATGAAGGTCGTGGCGGACGGGGTGCACGCCTCCGGCGGGCGCCTCATGGGCGTCTCGGTGCATTTTCTGGTGGACAAGGTGCGGCCGGGCGTGGACGACATGGTCATCGCGCAGGACCTCGCCGAGCGCAAGAGGCTGCTGCTGGACAAGGCCGACGCGGTGGTGATCATGGTGGGCGGCACGGGGACCCTGGACGAGGCGACCGAGATCCTGGAGCTGAAGAAGCACGGGCATACCGACATGCCGGTGGTGCTGCTGAACACCGCGGGCTTCTACGACGGGCTGAAGGAGCAGTTCCGCCGCATGGAGGACGAGGGATTCCTGCCGCGTCCCCTCTCGGAGCTGATGTTCTTCGCCGATGAGCCCGTGGAGGCCATGACCTACCTCAAGGAGTCACTCGGCGACCGGTGAGGTCCGGGTCCTGGCCGGCAGGTCGGCGGTCGCCCGCGGTCCGGCCGGCCGAAGCTGCTCAGCGCAGTACGGCCGTCAGCAGGTCGGCGCCCAGCGCCGTCAGATCGGGGAGATTGACGGTGTAACGGACGTAACGACCGTGCCGCCGGGCCGTGAGCAGGCCCGCGCGGCGCAGGACAGCGAGGTGGCGGGAGACCTCCGGGGGTGAAAGCTCCCAGGCGTGGGCCAGCTCACCGGTGGTGTGCGGGCCGCGGGCGAGGGTGCGCAGCAGCCGCAGCCGTACCGGATGCGCGAGCGCCTCCAGCCGTAGCGTCACCGTTTCCAGCGACACCGGCTCCGACGGACTTGCCTCGGCCACGGGGTACTGCACCACCGGCTGCCACCCGGGCGCCTGGATCACCACCAGGTGCGGGCGGCCGAAGACGCTGGGGAGGAAGGTGACCCCGGTGCCGTGGGCGGCGATCGCATTGTCCTGCAGTTTGTCGACGATGATGCAGTCGCCGTCCGGCGCCAGGGTGACGGCGCCGGAGACCGACGCGAGTGCCGCCCCGATGCCCTGGCGCTTCAGCAGGTCGTTCTTCAGGCGCAGGTCGGTGGCGAGTTGCACGGCGGCGCCCGCCCAGGCCGCGTCGAAGAAGGCCTCGGCGCACTGTTCGAGGGTGTCACGCACCCGCGCCCGAACGGCGGCCGGGTCCGCGAGCAGCCGTTCCGCGAAGGCCTCCTGGAGCGCGCCGCGCGCTTGGGCCAGGTCCAGGGCCCGCTCGCGCGCCGCCGCGTCGGCGAGCGGCGACGGCGCGGCGAAATGGACCCGGTTGCTGCCGCACGTGGTGATGAGCGCGGCGCTCACATAGGTCTCATCGTCGATCCGGTCCACCTCGTCCAGCTCCTCGGCGAGGGTCGGCCGGGGACGGGCGGGGACCAGGAAGTCGGCTCGTGAGGAACGCCAGAGGAACTCCGCCTCCCTGAGCCGCTCGGCCAGCTCCGGCCGCAGCCCGGCCCAGACGTCCCCGGCCCAGCCGGCGAGCTGCGGGTGATGCCCGGGTTCGGCCAGCACGTGCAGCATCGCGGTCAGCTCGGCCAGCGGAGAGGCGGCGAACCGCAGCCGCCCGGACGGCAGGCCGCCGATGTCGATCCTCAACGTCATCCCCCCATCATCGCTGGTCGGATGGCCGACGACCGCGTCGATTGACGGTGTCCGTCAACCGACACCGTCGGCGCGGCGGCCGAACGCATCGTTGACGCCATGGCAACCACCACCAGGATCCAGCCGCGTGCCCTCGTCCGCGCCTCCGGAGGCCCCCGCTATGCCGTCGCCCTGGCCGTGGACGCGCTCGGCACCGGCATGCTGCGGCCCTTTCTGCTGCTCTACGGGGTGACGGTGCTGAGGCTGTCCGCGTCGGCCACCGGCATCGCCATGACGGCCGGCATCGTCGTGGGTCTGGTGTGCATGCCCGCGGTGGGCCGATGGCTGGACCGGGGCGCACGCAGCACGGTCGTGGCCGCGTCGATGCTGGTGCGGGTGGTGGGCGTGGCGCTGCTGCTGGCCGCCCCGGCGGGGCACGTCTGGCTGTTCGCGACGGCGGCGCTCTTCCTCGGCATCGGCAACCAGGCGTGGCCGGCCGCCCACGCGGCTCTCGTGGCCACGGTCGCCCACGGCCGCGAACGCGACGCCGCTCTCGCGGGAGCCCGCGCGCTGCGCAACGCCGGCCTGGGCGTGGGCGCCCTCCTCGCCACCGCATGCCTGGCGGGCGGCACCACCGCACTGCAGGCGCTGGCAGCCGTCACCGGGCTCGCCTATCTCGCCGCGGCGGCCTTGGCATGGTCGGTCCACCTGCACGCGCATCCAGCCGCCACTCCTGCCAGGGACAGGACCGACGGGCCCGCACCTCGGATGCGCGCGCTGCTGGCCGCCAACGTGATCTATGTCTTCTGCCTCAACGTCCCCGAAATCGCGCTCCCCCTGGTCCTGGTGACCCAGTTGCACGCGTCCCCGGCGTGGTCGGCAGCCATCTTCGTGGCGAACACGGTGCTGGTGGTCACCCTGCAGGTTCCGGTCACCGTCCTGATGTCCCGCTTCTCCCGGCGGACCATGCTGGCTCTCGCCGGCGTGGTGCTCGCCGCGTCCTACCTCGGCTTCCTCGCGGCCACCTCCCTGGGAGACGGATGGAGCGCCCCGGCCGTCGCCGGGGTGTCCGTGCTCTGCACCATCGGCGAGATCATCTATGCCGGCAGCGCCACCGCGCTCGTCACCGTCCTCGCCCCGGCCCCCGTCCTGGGACGTGCCCTGGCCCGCTTCCAGCTCTCCACGGGCTTCGGCCTCGCCGTCTCCCCGGCGGCCATCACCGCTCTCGCCTCCCACGGCTCGGCCGCCCTGTGGGGCAGCCTCGCCGCTGCGACGCTCCTGTCCGCCTCCGCCGTCGCCCCCGAGAAGGACCGAAGAACGCGGCTCAGCGGTTGCCGTTGCCGGCCGCGAGCAGGCTCCTGAGCTCCGCGATCGCCATTCGTGCAGGGCCCAGCCCGTACCGAGCCCGCGCCTTTACATTGTAGATTTTCAGCTCTGGAACGCATCCCCCTCCGCCGCCTCGGCGACGCGCTTGATGGTCGCCAGCCGCCGGTCCCAGTCGGCCGCGAGCGCGGCCATCCACCGCGCCGTCGCGTCCAGCGCCGCCGGGCGGACCGCGTACCGCACCTCGCGGCCGACCCGGCTGCCGGTGACGAGCCCGGCGGCGTCCAGGACGGCGAGGTGCTTGACCACCGCCTGCCGCGAGACCGGCAGCCGTTCGGCGAGTGTCGTCGCGGTGGCCTCGCCCCGCGCGGCGAGCAGGTCGAGCAGGTGACGTCGCGTCGGGTCGGCCAACGCGGCCAGGACGCTGTCGACCTCCCCGGCGACGCCGCGACGCTCGTCCGTCACGCGGCCGGCTGCTCGGCGCGCGCCTTGAGCGCGTCGAAGCACTGGGGCCAGCCGTCGGTGTGGTCCTTCAGGTTCCGGGTGCGCAGCTCCTGGGTGCCGGGCAGTGTCGCGAACCCGCTCTCCACGACGCGCAGCCGCGTCTTGTCGCCCTCCGGGGTCAGCGTGAACTCCACGAGGGTGCTGTTGTCCTCGCTCAGCTCCTCCCCCGGGAACGCGCTGGTCCAGCGGTAGGCCAGGTACGTCGGCGGCCGCACCGTCTCCACGCGCACCGGGAAGTCGCCGTGCTGGGCGTTCCTGGCCACCATCGACTCTCCTTCTCGTGCCACGGTGCCGGGCAGGCTCGCCTCGTCGGCCACCCAGAACCCGGGCTGGGCCACCAGCGACCAGACCCGCTCCAGGGACGCCGCGATCAGCGTTTCGCGTTCGATCCGATCCTCGCTCATGAGGAGACTCCTTCACACTCGATCCTTGCGTGCAACTTCAGAGTTGCACATCGATCCTCGAATGCGCAACCCCGGAGTTGCGCTTCCGCGCGGACCCCGTCTCGGGCCGGCGCGGCGAGGGTGCTTGGCTGGAGGTCAGGGCCGAACCGGAAGCGGGACGGAGGGAGCCGGTCATGGACGGGCGCGGGCACCGGTGTTTCGCGATGTGCTACGACGCCATCACCCGGGTCGCCGAGCGGCGCTGGCTGGGGGCCGTACGCGAGGAGCTGGTCGGGGGCCTGGGCGGGCGGGTCCTGGAGATCGGCGCCGGCTCCGGCGCCAACCTCGCCCACTACCGCGCGGCCGGCCAGGTGGTGGCCGCCGAGCCCGACGCCGCCATGCGCCGTCGCCTGCGCGCCCGGCCGGCCGGGACGGCGGTCCCCGTCCGGGTGCTCGCCGCGCGCGGCGAGCGGCTGCCCTTCGCCGACGCCAGCTTCGACGCCGTGGTCGCCACCCTGGTGCTGTGCTCGGTCGACGACCCCGGCCGGACCCTGGCCGAGGTCCGGCGCGTGCTGAAGCCGGCCGGCCGGTTCGTGTTCTTCGAGCACGTACGCGGCACGGGCGCGCGCGGCCGGATCCAGGACCTGCTCACGCCGCTGTGGCGGCGCCTGGGCGCGGGATGCCACCTCAACCGGCGCAGCCTGGCCACGATCGAGCACGCCGGCCTGGCCGTCCACGACGTCGAGACGTTCGCGCCCCGCCCGAACCTGCCCGTCACCGTGCCGATGATCCGCGGAGTGGCGACCCGGGCGGGTTCCCCGCGCTGACGTCGCCGCGCCCGGCCCGCGGGCCGGCGTCCGGCCGGCGGAGCAGGCGACCGATGCGTGAAGCGTCCCGCGTGTCAGGCGTCCATGCCCTGGCGGAACAGCAGCCAGGCGCGCTCGGCCGTCCGGCGGCGGGTGTCCGCCGGTATCCTGGCGAGCAGTGCCGCGATCATGCCGATGACCGTGACCAGGTCCTCGGTGGTGACGTGGTCACGTACGCGGCCCGACTCTCGCGCCTCCGCGAGCAGGCCCTCCAGCAGCTCCGCCACCCGATCGCGCAGCCGGAGGAGGCGCGGGTCGACCGCGGCGCCGACCGCCCCGACCATGTCGATGAACGCGATCGAGGAGATGGCCTGCTCGGTCATGAGCGCCAGCATGTCGTCGAGCGTGGTGCCGGGCCGGGCGGCGAGCTCCTCCAGCTCCCTGACGCCGTCCTCGAAGACGGCCAGCGCGAGGCTGACGCGGTCGGGGAAGTGCCGGTAGAGGCTGCCCTGGCCGACGCCGGCCGCCTTCGCGATCGAGGTGAGCGGCGTGTCGAACCCGTCGGTGGCGAACAGCTCGCGGGCCGCCGCGATCAGCGCCGCCCGGTTCTCCGCCGCGGCGCTCGGGCCTCTGTTGGGCCGGCGTACGTGGGACATGGAAGCCACGGTACCAACCGGACTGAATCGTCCGGTGGCTGCCCGTGACCCTCGACACGGGTCGGCGGCACGGGCTACGGTGCAACCGGACGACGAAGTCCGGTCGCCGGGGCTCACCGCCGGACACGCGCCGCCGTCGCCCGCCCCGATCGAAAGGACGCGCCCATGACCGCCCACACCCTCGACGACCGTGTCGCCCTCATCACCGGAGCGGGATCCGGCATCGGCCGGGCGATGGCCGTGACCTTCGCCAAGGCCGGCGCCCGCGTCGTGGCCTGCGACATCGACGCCGACGGCGCCGCCCGCACCGCCGCCGACATCGGGGACGCGGCCCTGCCCGCCACCGCCGACATCGGCGACGAGGCGTCGGTCACCGCGCTCGTCGAGACCGCGATCAGTGCCTACGGCCGCATCGACGTGCTGTGCAACAACGCCGGGATCATGGACACCATGGCCCTGCCCGCCGAGATCCCCCTCGCGCTGTGGGAGCGGGTCCTGCGCGTCAACCTGACCGGCACCTTCCTCGTCACCCACGCCGTCCTGCCCCACATGCTGCGCCAGGGCCGCGGCGCGATCGTCAACACCGCCTCCGAGGCGGCCGTCCGCGGCGGCGCCGCCGGAGCCGCCTACACCGCCTCCAAGCACGGCGTCGCCGGCCTGACCCGCAGCGTCGCCTGGGCCCACGCCAAGGACGGCATCCGCTGCAACGCCATCCTCCCGGGCCCGACCATGACCGGCATCGCCACCGCGGCCTCGTTCGACCCCACCGGCGCCGCCCGCCTCGCCCCCGTGCTCGCGCTGGGTGAGCGGATCGCCCAGCCGGAGCAGATGGCCGACGCCGCCCTCTTCCTCGCCTCCGACGCCGCCTCGTTCATCAACGGCGCCCTCGTCCCGGTCGACGGCGGCTGGTCGGCGGCCTGACCACCGGCGGCGGCGTCAACCGCCGGGACAGCCCTGGCGCGGTCAACCCGTGGGCCGGCGGGCCCGGCTCGGCTCGCGGACGAGCGCCCAGGCGCCCGCCACCGGACCCGGGCGCCGCGGCTTGCCGGGGTTGATCACCTCGTGGGTCGCCTGAATCCGCCCGGTCAGCAGCTCGGCACTCGGCACTCGGCACTCACGATGCGGGAGGCGATGGCTCTCGCTTGCAGCAGTTGCTACGAAATCGTATGATCCGACATCGTGAAGTCCGAATCCGTATCATCTGAGTGGTCGGCTCTGCTCGCATTGCAGCGGGCCACCCACGCCACCCTGCAAGTGCTCGCCGCCGAGCTCGTCGACCTGGACCTGACCGCCTCCGAGATCAACGCGCTGGCGAACCTGGCCGACGGCCGGGGCCGGACCGTGTCCGAACTCGGCGCGGCCGTGGGCGCCCGCCCCACCACGCTGACCAGCGTGCTGGACCGCCTGGAACGACGCGGCCACATCACCCGCGGCACCCGCCCCGGAGACCGCCGGGCGGTGCTCATCGAACTCACCTCGTCCGGGCGACTGGCCGCCACCACGATCCGGCAGGCCATCGCCGACCTGGAGCACCGCGCGCTCGGCGGCCTGCCGGCCGACGCCGTCGCCCACCTGCGCACCGCCCTGCAAGCCCTGACGGAGGTGCCCTCATGACCATGCACCCCGCCGGCGAACACGTCGTCGGCGCCCCTGACTTCGATGCGTTGATGGCCGAGGTGATGGCGACCGCCGAGCGGTTCGGCCACCGGGAACATGTCCATCTGACGTGGCTGGCCGTTCGACGGGTCGGCGTGCCCGCGGCGGTCGGGCTGGTCAGCGATGGTATCCAGCGCACCACCCGCTATGCGAGGGTGCCCCAGAAGTACCACGCGACCATGAGCCGGGCCTGGGTCGAACTGGTCGGCCACCACGCGGCCGAACACGGCGAAGACGACTTCACCGCGTTCATCGACCACCATCCCGCCCTGCTCGACAAGCGGCTGCTGACCCGCTTCTACCAACCGGCGACGCTGGCCTCCGCGCAGGCCAGGACCGGCTGGGTCGAACCCGACCGCGCCCCGTTCCCGTGGCAGGACACGGGCCGGCGGTGACCCCGGGACGAAGAGGCACGATGACCGTGATCGGGTGATGGGCGCACGGGTCCACCGGGCTGTGAAGACCGGCTGAGTCCCGACGTGCCACCGTCGGCGGGCGCCTGGCGCCCGAGTCGAGGCCAGGCGCCCGCCGTACGGCGGGAATCAGACGCCGAACGCGGCCGGGCAGCGGATGGTGCCGGCCGGCACGGGCCGGGCGGGACAGGTCACCCGTAGTGACGGCCCTGCTCGTCCTGCTCTTCTCCCGCATCGACGCCGACACACTTACCTGAGATGCCGTACCCGAGGTTGAGCGTCAGCCAGGACAGGCCATGGAGATGGCGTCGGCGGCGATGGTGCGATCGCCTGGTCCGGTGTCAACGAGTTCGACCGAGAGGTCGGTGGCGTCGGGAACCGAGACATGGTGCACCAGCCAGCTGCCATGGTGGGCGGCTTGGTCGACGGGAAGGTCGGCGATCGAATCGCCGTCGGCGTTGCTTGTCCGATGGAGGCGGTAGATCGCGACTGCGGCGGCGTACGAGGAGTCGGGCACGTGCACGGCCAGCGCGCAGCGTGCCGGGCCGGCGACACCGGTGACGGCCCGCCAGACGAATGATTCCTTCCACCGCAGCGGGTAGGCGTACGGGGTGGTCTGGCCGGCCAGCGCGGTGTAGAACATTCGCCCGGTGCATCCATCACCCGTCCAACCGCCGGTGGCCGGATGCCAGCCGTCGTCGTGCTGCTCGTTGATGCTGTAGTCGCGCCGCTTGTCCAGCGGGCAGCCGGGCCCCACGACCACCCCGCCATCAGGCGGAAAGGAGCTCACCGTCGCCGGGCCGGCATCGCCGCCGACAGCGGGGGCGGCCTGGGTGGAGGACGCGGTCGTGGCCGTTCCGGCCGGCGTGGGGCGTCCGGAGGGCGAAGCGGTCATCGTCGGCGGTGCCGGGGTAGCTGGATCCGCCGGTTGGGATGCGCCGCTCTGGGCGTTCCGGCCGATCAACACAAAGAGCACAACACCGATCAGGGCGACGCTCGCCACCACCGCAGTGTGTGGCTTCCAGATCATCGGTGCTGGGCGGCTCGCGCCGTCCGGCGAGGACACCCCCGGCGCGGTGTCCTCGGAGGTCGCGGCGATCGGTGTGCTCGGATCGACGGCGGCCCGCTCGGCGTCCCGTTGCCCGGCGTGGGCGGCCTCCGGCTCACGGCACAGCTCGGCCGCCACCTGCCGCCAGCGCTGCTGCCACTGCCCGACATCGCCGCCGCAGGCCTGCACCAGCGCCCGGGTGACATTCCAGCTCGGCATGCTGTTGCCGCTGCACGCGCTGGACAACGCGCTGGCCGAGTAGTGCGCCGTGCGGGCCAGCTGCCGGTAGCTCGGCGACCCGGCGCTCTCACGTAACCGGCGCAAGTCCAACGCGAAGGCCGCCAACGGCCCAGCACCAGGATCGATCGGTTCCTCGCGCCGCCCCACACCCAACCTCCCTGCCACCGCGACGGTGCCATCGCGTGAGCGCGTCGCCGGGCGAATGTCCCATTGATCAATTGATCAGTCATTGATTGTGCACGACTGCCACCACTGGCTGATCAACAATCGCACGGCTGTGGTTGGAGGCGGAAGCACCCAGCACGGACGGGACCACTCATCCCGCCCCTCGAAAGGAAAGGCGCCCCATGAAACGCCTCGTAACGGCTCTCGCCCTGGCCGGCAGCACGGCTGTCGCGCTGTACGCGTCAAGCGCACCGGCCACAGCCGCCAGCACCTCTGCCCCCACGGCCGCCAAGACGGCCAAGGCGGCCAACACCAGCTGCGACCCCACCTACTACGACTCCACCGACCAGAGGATCCACGTCTTCTGCACCGGACCGGGGTTCGCCGAGTTGCACATCAAGTGCTGGCCTGCCACCACCGTCTGGCGCGACGCCGGGGTCAACATCGTCACCCCGGGCGCCCGTACCGAACTGTCCATGGGGTGCGGCATCTTCCCCATTCTCGACAGCTACGCCGAGATCCACAGATAACAGCGAGAGGAGCAACCTCATGACGCTTCGGCGCATCGTCACGATGGCCGCCATGGCGGCCGCCTTGCTGGCACCGACCACCGCGCTGATCCCGGCCACGGCATCAGCCGCCGCCGCTTCACCGCTGACCACCTCATCGGCTCAGACCGCCGGCGTCTCGATCCTGAGCTGGCGCTACTACGGCACCTACGACAACCTCGTCACCTGCCAGGCCGCCGGCATCGTGGCCGTCTACTGGGACCACTACGCCGACTACCACTGCGACGGCGACGGTGACGGCGGCTACGAATTATGGGTCCGCTAGGTAGCACCTAGCGAGCACAACCGCACAAGGCGCCGAAGGTCGGCACCAAGGACGCGGTGGCGGCGGGCCCCCCCCCCCCCCCCCCGCCCCCCCCGCCACCCGCCCCCGGGCGCGGCAGGGCCGGTACGCGGGGCCGGGAGGGGGGGCCCCC
>NZ_JBITIP010000024.1:0-126921 GCF_044459125.1 Nonomuraea sp. NPDC050383 | reverse complement strand
GGACTCGGCCACCAGAGGCCCGGCGAAGGACTTCCTGACGCTTGTGGACACCCTCGTCAAGCAGGAGTTCTGCGACACGCCGCCCGGCTCGGCCGACCAGAGCCAACCGGCCGGATAGGCATCTGGCGGGGTTGTGCGCTGGCTGGGCGTTCAACACCGAAAAGACGTACGCGGGCCGGATAGCTCTGTACTTGTCGTACTGCCAGTGCCACGGGATGGACTGGTCGAACCCGAGCCTGGCGCAGTTGACCAACGCGCTGACCCAGCCGAACTATCTGCGCTCTCTGCCGCACGGGAAGTTCTCACTGCTGAGGGGTCTGGGTGCGCTCGATCAACTCCAGCGCCACCTGCCGGATCTGGCGCAGGACGGCGACGGTCTCCTCGGCGGCCGTCGCGATGGCCGTCGGGCCTGGGGCGACGGCGGGTTCCAGGAGCTGGGCCATGGTGTCGGCAAGGACCCGGTCGGGGTCGTCGACGCCGCGGGGGGCGGTGCCCGGCTCCGCCGCGGCGGCGGCGAATCCGGTGAGCACGGCGTGCACGGCGTAGAGCTGCTCGGGCAAGGGGCGGTCGTTCCGGACCAGGCCGTGCCGGCGCAGGATCGGCAGGCCCGCCTCGCCCAGCGCGGTGGGCGTGGTGCGGGCGAACAGCTCCCGGTCACGGGCCTGCTGGGTGAGCAGCCGCAGCAGCTCGGTGTCACCGCCCTGCAGGCGGCGGGCCAGGGGCACGTGGACCACTGCGGCGCGAATCAGCAGCGGCGCCAGGTGGCGCGGCAGCACGGTGGCGGGGTCGGCGGTGATGCGGGCGGTGAGTTCGTCCAGGAAGGCCAGCAGGTCGCGGGCGAACAGGCCGAGGATGAGGTCTTCCTTGGCGGGCCAGTACAGGTAGACGGTGCCCTTGCCGACCCCGGCCGCCGCAGCGATCTCGCTGACGGTGACCTTGCGCACGCCGTGGTCGAGCACCAGTTCCCGCGCGCTGTCCAGGATGCGGGCGGCTTTGCGGGAGTGGAGTTCGATCAACTGGTTCACCGTGCTGTCCTCGTCCTTTGTCCTTTGGTGTTGGGCGGCTGCTCGAATCCTGTTAGATAGCGGCGACGTCGATGTTCTTGGCCCGCATGTCCTTGTTGTCGAACATTCTCCTGCTCATGGCCTGGCCGACGCCCGGTATCCGCATCAGGCGCATCATCCCTGCCCGCAGGAGCTGCTCCTTACGGTCGTGCGGGGTGAAGACACGCCGTCCGGGCTGGGCGCTTTCCTGCTGCAGGTGGATGAACGGCCTCATCCGCGCCTCCCAGGCCCGCAACGCCGCGGGCAGGTCTGCGGGGTGGCGTTGGGAGCATGGTGCCCAGGAGTTCGCCGCCGGCCATGCCTTTGGAGGCGCCCATGCCCGCGTACAGGGTGACGCACCAGGCGGAGTCGCCGATCAGGACGACGCGGCCGCGGTGCCAGCGTGGCATCTTGACCTGGTGCACTGAGTCGAACAGGGCGTCGGGGGCCTGCTCGTAGCGCGTCAGCAGCCCCTCCAGCAGGGGGCCGGTGGGTTCGGGGCCGTAGGCGGCGCGGATGGACTCGATCGGCGGGCGGCGGAATTCGGCGTCGATGTCGGCGGTGCGGTAGGAGAACAGCAGGCTCGGGGCGTGGTCGGCGGACGGTAAGGCCCACACCGAGCGGCCCGGCTCGGCCAGGACCAGGCCCTCGTGCAGTTTGAAGCCGTCGACCGGGCCGTCCAGCAGAGCGGCGGCGACCATGTAGTTCAGCGGGTGCAGGTACTCCTCATCCGGGCCGAAGACGAGCCGGCGCACCGTCGAGCGCATGCCGTCGGTGCCGATCACCAGGTCGAAGCGCTCGGTGACGGTGGTGTCGGCGGCCGTGTCGTGCAGGGTCACCTCGGCTGCGGCGTCGTCCTGGGTGATGCTGGTGGGGACGGTGGAGTAGCGGATCTCCACATCGTCCAGCAGCGCTGTGAACAAGCCACGCTCCACATCGCCGCGCAGCAGCGCACGGGTGCCCCCGGCCCCGCCGCCGGCGCCGATGTTCCTCAGACCCCTGGATGCTCCAGGTGGGGGAGGAGCGCTCGAACGCGTGCGCGCGGCGTCGACGTCGTCTGCGGAGCCGGACGGACGGCCCCCGGACGAGGCTCAGCCTGGCCCAGGTCATCATCGCGGAGGACAGGCGGCATGCGTCGCCGAATACGGCGAGTTCGCCTAGTCACAGGGGCTACCTGGCGGCTGGGGAACCGTTCGGGAGGCGGTGGTTCACGAAGACGCCCCACCATCGGCACCTACTAATAAATCTACAATGTAAAGGCGCCGGGCTCGAGAAAAATCCCAAAACACCACAAAAGGAACGGGCTTCGCCCGTACGTCCAACAACAACCAAGGTGCCGCCTGTCGTCGGTCGCAGTAGCGCGCGGACGTGGGACGACGGGGCACCCAGTCGACCCCGTCGGCAAGCGAGTCCCGTCCGGGTCGGGCGTGGCCAGCGTTTCGCTACGCTGGGCGGTATTCGCTGGTCCGGCTGGAGTTGATAGCGCATGACGTCGGTCGACGATGCGGTCCTTACCGCCATACGCCGCGGTGATGTGGATGTGCTTTCTGCCGGCCTTGATCCGTTGAGCTGTCCGCCGGCCACCCTGCGGCTTCTCATCAGGCATGAAGACCCACGGCTGCGGGGACTGGGCCTGGTCGGCCTTGCCGAACGGCTTGACGCGAGGCGAGCTGAAGACCGTTGCGAGCAGGCCGCATTCGCGGCGTCGTTGCCGGGCTCGCTGGAGGGTCCGCCGGAGGCGGCGCTGGCGCTGGCCCACCTTTATCTTCGGCTTCGGGCTCACGTCCGTCCGCGGCCCTGGCCGCAGTGGCGCGCGGCGGATGTGCCGGCCCGGGTTCACATCGCCTGGCTGCGCGCCGAGATCACTGACCGGCCTGAGATCCTGCGCGACGAACCCGTGGGTGAGCTGCTGTACCAGGCCGTTCGCGGGATCGGGGCGGTCGATGTGGAGGAACCAGAGGGTTTCGTCCGGGAGTTGTCGGGCCGGCAGGATCTGGTGTTGTGGTCGGAGGCTCTGCGGGTCACGCGCGAGGCCGTACACGCCGGTCTGCTGGCACCGGCGCGGGCCAGGCGGCTCGTGGTGGGGCTGGTCGGGTCGGTTGTCAGGGAACTGGGCGGTGAGCCCGGTGCGGATGCTGCGGGGGCTTGCCTTGCCGCGGCCGCGCTGGGTGAGCTGTCTGAGCCGTGGGCCGCGTTGGATCCGTTGCCGCAAGAGCTTCTGTATCGGCTCCTCGACATCGAGTCTGGTTCTGCCGTCTGTGCGGTGGCCGACGCGGTGATCGATGCCGCGGCGCGTCACGGGCATCGGGACGTGCTGCGCGACGTGGTCGCCGACCGGGATCGGCCTTCGGGGCTGCGGGGGCGGGCGCTGGAGCTGCTTGGCGACCTTGCGAGCCGCGATGACATTCGCGATCTCGTGGGCATCGCGGCGGTCGACCCGCTGATGCTCGCCGGGCCGGCCGTGCGGTGTCTGCGCGGGCTGCACCGGCGTGGGCATTTCCCAGCGGGTGAGGACGTGCCGGCGATCGTGCGTCTGGTGCTCGCCGATCACTCGGTGCCTGCGGGTGAGGTGGCCACTGTCTTGTTCACGTGCCGGCGTCAGATGCTGCAGGAGCTGACCGCGGCGGCCTTGGACGATCCGCACTGGCCGCGGCGGCTGGAGCTTCTGGTCGCCTTGGCTGCTCAGGGTGCGGGGGATCTGCCGGTGGGGGAGAGGGTCGCCGGCCTGCTGGGTGTCGCGCCGGATCCGCGGCCGTTCCTGGGGGCGATGCGTGCGCTGCGCCACACGGCGGGTGAGGAGGCTGTCCTGGCCGCGTTACCGCGGTCATCCGCGGCGGCGCTGGAGGCTCTTGAAGCCGTGGGTGGTGCCCGGACGGTTTCGGTGCTGCGGGCCGGGCTGGGTCTGGATGCGCCGGAGGGCGCAGACGTCGCGGGCGGTGTGGTGTCGTATCTGCGGCCGGTTCGCCGCCGGGCCTTGGAGGTGCTGTGGCATCTCACCGAGGGCCCTGACGGGCGGCAGTCGATCCTGGTGCGGCTGGATCCGCGGGATGTGCCTGGTCGGATCGCCGTCGATCTGGGTGGTCCGGACGAGCGGGAGTTGGCGTTGCTCCGGGCGGCTTTGGACCGGGACGAGCCTGTGGCTGCTCTGTGCAGGCTGGCGCGAAACGGTGGTTCGGCCACGGTGCCCGCCATCGCTGACCTGCTGTTGCGGGTCGTGTCGGATCTCGCGGCCTCCTGGGCGCCGGGCGCGTCGGGCGGTGGCGGCGAACCGGAGGTGCCGTCGGAGGTGGTCGCGGCTGTTGCTGACCTTGGTGGTCGTCTCCACGACAGGGGGAAGATCCGGCCGCGCTGTCTTCTGGACGCCGGGGACGCGCGGGAGGCCGGTGACGCGCTGGTGGCGGGTATCGCGCTGGATCTGCTGGACCGCCCGGCGCTCACGGCGGCTGAGAAGATGATTTTGCTCCGGATGCTTCTGCGGACGTCTCATCGTGGAATCCGGTCACGAGTGCATGGGCTGCTGCGCCATCGTGACCGTCATGTTCGTAAGCACGTCATCGCGTTGCTTGCCCGCGATGCCGACGGCGAGGACGCGCAGGCGTTGTCGGCGAGCCTGATCCCGCTCACGACCGCTCCTGATGTGCAGACGGTACGGCAGGCGCTGCTCGCGCTCGGGCATGCGCGCGCGTGCTGGGCGGCCGCGGCGGTCGCGGCGTGTCTCGACCATCCCAACATGAACGTGAAGAAGACGGCTGCGACTGTGCTGGTCCGTGCCGGTGCCCCGGTGGCCGTGCCGAGGCTGTTGTTCTGGCTCGGCCGGCATGACAATCCGGGCCTGCGGGCGGCGCTGGTCGAGGCGTTGCGGGCGATTCTCGGCGACGCCTATGCCGCGACTGTCGTCGCTGCGGCTGACGGCGCCGTGGATGATCGTACCCGTGACCTGCTGCTGGGGGGTCTGGATGGGGCGTTGTCCGCGCGTGCGGTCGGCGCGCTTGCTGACCAGGGGTCGTCGGCCGGGGCCGGCTTGCTCCGTCTCGTCGCGGCAGGCCGGCTCGCCCTTGGTTCGGGTACGGCTGCGGAGTTGGCGGAGCGGATGGCAGCGCGCGGTGTCTCGCTGCCGGCCGCTCCGATGGCTGCTCTGCCGGATGCCGATGTCGTCGCCCTGGTGGGTCGTGGTTGGGACGCCGAGATCGCATGGCGCCTGGTGGAGGGGTATGAGCGTGACCCTGAGGGGGCGGCCGTGCGTCGGCTGGGCGGGCTGCGGCCGATGCTGGCACGCTGGCTGGAGCTGGCCGCGGAAGGGGCAGAGCGTCGTGGTGGCGTCCTGCGGTTCGTTTTGGCGCTCTGCCCGCCGCCGTGGACGGCCGGCGAGATGGAGGTCTTCGTCCGGTCGGCGCGGACGCTGGTTGCAGGGTTGGCCGGCGTCGGTGATGCTCATCGCGGTTCTCTGCTGGCGCTGCTTGAGGACATGGTCGCGCGGCCGTCTTTCGCTGATTTGTCCTGCACGGAGAGGTTCGACATCGCCGCGCGGATTCGTGCGCTGCCGTCGGGGGCAGCGGGGAGCCGGTCGATGCTGGTGTTGTTGCGTCGATGCGGTGCGGTGCTGACCCGTACCGATCTTGGGCGGGCGCTGGCTGCAGCCCGCGCGGGTGCGAACGCGTGGCTGGCTGAGGAAGAGGTGCTGTGGGAGGCGTTCGGGCTGCCGCGGCCGGTCACCGGCGTCGTGTCGGGGGGTGTCGCATCGAGTGGCAGCGGTGAGGTGGATGAGGGTCCTGCCGTGCGCCGATGGCGTGAGGCCCTTGCTGTGGCCGCCCGCACGCCGGACGCCCTTCGCCGGTTCCGTCTCGCTGACCGGTCGATGGACGGTTTCGGCTTCTCGGGTTCTGTGGGTTCGCGTGATCGGCTCAGCGCACTGATCGGTCTCTTCGCGGCGGCCGGCACGGGGGTGCGCGACGTCCTGCTGGACTGGATGATCGAGCTGCAGCCGTTCGACGCGCCGCCGTGGACGATCTCGGAGGACGCCCGCCGGTCCGGGTCGGGCGTCGGTGTCCCTCGTCCTGCTGATCGGGGCGGGCCCCGCTCGGCGGCTCTGCGTGAGCGGCTGTTGGAGATGCTCGCTGATCCCGCGCGGGATCAGCGCGTTGCCGCGGCTCGGGTCTTGCTGGCCTGGCCCGAACCCGGGTTCCGGCTCACGGTGCTGCGTGCCTTCGTCCATGGCCGGGTCGATCTGGCCGTCACCGCGGATCTCGCGCATGCCTTGACCCTCATGGGTGAGACCGAACTGCGTGAGGCCGGCGGGCTCGGCTCGGGTGGCGACGCGGTTCGCGAGCGGATCGCCCGGGTCGCCGCTCTTCTGGACCCGCCGGAGGTGGAGCGGCTCGTTCCCCTGCTGTTGTCATGGTGGGAGCGTGGTGGGCCGGCCCTGCGCGCGTCGGCCGAGCGGGCGTTGCGCGGGGCGGAGCCTGATGTCCTGGCCGAGGTCCTGTCCGGTCGCCTCGAAGCCGGGGCGTGGGGGCTGCTCGATCTGGTCTCCGGCGTCGCGCTGCTGCGTACGCCGGCGTTGGTGCGGGTGCGCCGGCGGCTGCGCGAAGAAGGACGTGATGACCTCGCGGACAGGGTCGTGCTGGTGGAGGGGCCGCTGCGTCATCCCGATGCGGCCCGGCAGGATTCCGCTGTTCTCTCGGCGCTGCGTAGCCGAGCTGGTGTCCCGCAGGTGGCCGCGCGGGAGCAACGGCCGCCCCGGGCGGAGTTGCTCCGCCTGGCCCGTACGGGAGGTCCTGAGCAGATCCGCCGGGCGTTGACGCTGCTCGCCGAGCGTTACGACGACGATCCTGCTCGGCTGCGCCGGCACGACGGGGACCGGCGGGCGGGTCGCGGTGCCGAGCTGCGGGATCTGGAGTTCGAGGAGTTGCTCGTCGAGTCGCTTGGCCATCCCGAGGCGAGAGTGCGGCTGCATGCCCACCGGATCTCTCGCAAGGTGATGAGTCGCGGGGACTATCTGGAGCAGACTTCGCTGCTGCTGGACGATCGGCAGCCCGACATCGTGCGTTCGGCGGTCAGGATCTTGTGTCACGCGGCGTGGGAGCCGGCCATCCCCGCGTTGGTCGGCTTGCTCACGCACTCCCATCCCGTGGTCCGAAGGGCTGCCTGCGACGGGCTCGTTCTTCTGGGCGCGCCGGCGATCCCCGCGCTCAGGTATGCCGCGGGGAGGGCGCGTCCGGACAGGCGGCACCTGTTCACCTCTGTGCTGGAGAGGATCGTGTCCACGGGCGCCGCTGGGTGATCGAGGTGTTCGGGCGACTCAGGCCCAGATCAGGTCTCGCTGGGGCACGTCCCCGGCCGCGGAGTCGAGGAGCCCGAGAACGACGTCGCCGACGTGATGATCTGGCTGCGCTGCAACCACGGGCGCGAGGTCGGCTACGCCGACATCGCCGTCGGCGTCGACATCCCTGACGGTCACCGGCTGCGGCAGGCCGTCCGCGTCGTCCGCGTGATCGCGGCCAACCGGGGCGACCGCCTGGAAAGGTTCCAGCCCTCGGCCGACCCCGCCCGGCGTGACTCTGCCCGGCGCCGGGTCTGGGTCACCCGCTACGTGCGCTCAGGGCACGGCGATGAGTTTGGCCCTCACCGAGGTCGTCATCAGGCTGGACCTCAGCGACGACGACGCCATCACGCCCGTTGCCACGATGCAGGTGATAGAGCCGGTGGCCGTCCTCTTGCAGGACCTGTCCGAGCAGGACCGGCAAGCCCTCGCTGACCTGATCAACCAGTTCGCGCACCAGGAAACCGACCCTGAGCGGGAGCTGACCGCCTGGGAAACGCCCGAAACCCTGGGCCTCTTGGTCTGATCGATGCCTTGCGGTGCGCCCGTTGTGTCCGCAGAGGTCACCCGGTCTTAAGGCAACGGGACAACGGCTGGGCGGGCTTCGAACCCCCAGGTCATGTCATGTCGCGCCGATCGCGCAGGATTTCGACGCCGTCGCCGTCAAGCTCATCACAGAACACCGAGCGTCCGGTCGTGGCCATCACCAGCGCCAGGGTGGTGCCGGACACCAGCGGGCCGGAGCCCGTGGTGAAAGGGCCGTCGGTGGCGACGAGTCGCAGGCCGGCGATCCGTCTCTTGGCGGCGACGACCAGGTCCGAGCTCTGGTAGTAGTCGGCTACCCGGGTGAGGGTCTCGATCGGGTAGTCATGGTGGATGCCCAGCGGTCGCCGGATGTCCTCGGCATGCACGATCGTCTCACCCAGCATCGCGATGACCGGGAGAGGCGGTTTGATGGTGCTCGTGATGATGCGGCGGAACCTGTCATGCGTCTCGGCCGCGGTCGCGCCCAGCTGCTCAGCCAGCCGCATGGCGACCTGCTTGTCGAAGTCGAACCGGCAGCGGATCACCCCCGCCAGCCACCGCACACCGTTCAAGCTCGCCCCTGCAGTGAGGTGCGCCAGCACCTCCCGCACCGTCAACCCGGCACACAACGACGGCGTCGCCCACTGCTCGTTGACCAGATCCACCAGGTCGCCCGCCAGAGCCGCTCGCTCGGCATGCACCAGCGGCCAGAGGTCAGCCATGCGACTGCCCAGTGCCTTCGGTGCCGGATTGGTCATGTCAGACAGCCTTTTCTCGTCAGTCACGGGAGTCCTCGCGTCAGGTCGGTTAGGACGGTCGAAGGTGAAGACTTCCGCCAGGGGGCGAAATCGTCGCTCATGAGCGACGATTCTGGCCAGTTTGCCGATCCAGGCCCTTCTGGATCTGTTCACCCAGCATGATCCCAACGCCCGCGATCCCCCTGATCCAAGAGCCGTCGATGACGGAACTGCGACAGCGGCGGACCGTGACGAACCTACTGCCCAACAGATGACCACCCAAGCCGATCCGGGCAGCCTACGTGCCTGACATGCCTGACATGCCTGACATGCCTTCAAGCGGCTGACCAGCAGGTTCGCTTGAAAACCCTAGATAACGGCGGCGCCGCCAGGTGCCGTTGGGCGGCGGGTGCACCAGCGGCACCAGCGCCTGTGCCGACCGGGCCAGTGCCTGCGGATCGATGTCGGGCCAGCGACGGGCCAGCGCCGCGCCCAGTTGAGGCCGGTCAGTGTCCGGCCGGTCAGCAGCTCGGTGGCCGCCGCTGCCAGCTCGGCCAGGTCCAGGCCGGCGGTCTTTCTTCCGAAGGCGGCCTGACGGCCGCGGGCCAGGGTGGGTTCGATCAGCCGACGCAGCCACCAGTAGTCGTCGGCGCGCACCGGGTGCTGCGTTCCGCGCAGCATGGAGGCCGTACGAGGGACCGGTCGGTGAGGCGGTCGGTCAGATCGGTCTGGGCGAAGCCGGCGAGCCGCGTCCACAGGCCGAGGTAGGGGGTTGCTCGCTTGAGCCTGTAATCCGACGAGTCGGCCGACCGCCTCCAGGGGCGGCATGGGCGAGCGTCGCTGCAGGAGTTGCCGCTCCAGCGTCACCCGGTTCAGCGTGCGATCATCGATACGCACGCAGGAACTCCTGGAGGTCCTGGGCGAGCAGTTCCGGCACCTCCAGCGCTGGGAAGTGCCCGCCGCGGCCGAACTCCGTCCAGCGTGCCGCTGTCTTCGCGGGATCGACGAGCGAGCGGATCGAGTGGTCGGTCGCGAACACCGCCACCCCCATCGGCACGCCGCCCGGCGCGAGTGTTGCCGCGCCCGGGTCTGTGTTCGCGTGCTCGGCGAACGCTCGGAAGGCCTGCATGCCCTCGTAGGTGAAGTGGGCCGAGGACGCGCCCGAGCGGGTGAACCAGTACAGGCTCACGGTGGTCAGCAGGTCGTCCACGTCCACGGGCATGTCGCTCCACTCGGTGAACTTCTCGGTGATCCACGCGAGCTGCGCGATCGGCGAGTCGGTCAGCGCGTAGGCGAGTGTGGCGGGCCGGGTGGACAGCAGGTGCAGGTAGCCGAGCCCGTCGCGCTGGAAGGCGGCAGCATCCCGGTGATCCCGGCGCCGACGTCGCCGCCGTGCCGGCGAACCGTTCGTAGCCGAGCCTGGTCATCAGCTCGGCCAGTGCCGAGGCGACGCGGAACAGGTCGCCCCACCCGCTCTGCCGTACGGGGGTGGAGAACGCGAAGCCCGGCAGGGACGGGATCACCACGTCGAAGCCGTCGGTGGTCAGCGGCTCGACGAGGGGGAGCAGCTCGGCGAACGAGCTGGGGTAGCCATGGATGAGCAGGACCGGTAGCGCGTTCGCGGCGCCGGAGCGCACGTGCACGAAGTGGAGGATTTGGCCGTCGAGGTCGGTCACGTACTGGGGGAAGGTGTTGAGCCGCGCCTCCTGCGCCCGCCAGTCGAATCGGTCACGCCAGTGCTCGGCCAGGGCGCGCAGGTCGGCGAGCGGGACACCGCGGCCAGGCCCGGCGCCGCGCGGCTCGTCCGGCCATCGGGCGAGGTCACCACTCAGGTCTCCGGTTCGGAGGTGACCGCGTACGGATCTCCTCCGAACCGTCTCTGGCGTCGCGGGTACGGCTGTGCAGGGGCTCCCGGTCGGATGTTCAGCGGACGGTGCGGAAGAAGGTGCGTACTTCGTCGGTGAACAGGTCGGGGACCTCGAGCGCGGCGAAGTGCCCGCCGCGGTCGTACTCGGCCCAGTGGGTGATGGTGTTGAGGGGTTCGGCGAAGCGGCGGATCGCGATGTCGTCGGCGAAGTTGGCCACGCCGGTGGGCACTTGTGAGGGTGTGGGCCAGGTGCGGGTGTGCAGGGATTCGTAGTACATCTGCGCCGAGGAGGCGCCGGTGTTGGTCAGCCAGTAGATCATCGCGTGGGTGATGACGGCGTCCGGTCCGATGGAGCCGGCCGGGTGGGCCCAGTCGTGGAACTTCTCGCCGATCCAGGCGAGCTGGCCGACGGGGGAGTCGGCGAGGCCGAAACCGAGCGTGTGCGGACGCGTCGCCTGGATCTGGAAGTAGGCGTTGCCGTCGGAGAGGAACCGGTTCATCCGGTCGAGCCGGGCCTGTTCGGCGTCGGTGAGCTCTGTGCCCTCGGGTATGCCGCCGAACGGGATGAATCCGGCGGTGGCGGCGTTGACGTGCACGCCGGCGACGTGTTCAGGGTCCACGCGCCCGAGGTCGGGGACGATGAACGCGCCGAAGTCGCCGCCTTGCGCCCCGTATCGGTCGTAGCCGAGCCGGGCCATCAGCTGGGCGTAGGCGCCTGCGATGCGACGGGAGTCCCAGCCCGCCGTGGCCGGGCCGGTGAAGGCGAAGTTCGGGTGTGAGGGGATCACGAGGTGGAAGGCGTCGGCCGGGTCGTCGGGGTTGGTCAGCGGTTCGATCACCTCCAGGAACTCCGCGACGGAGCCGGGCCAGCCGTGCGCGAGGATCAGGGGGAACGCCTGCTCGTGGCGCGAGCGGATGTGCAGGAAGTGGATGTCCAGTCCGTCGATCTCGGTGGTGAACTGGGGGTGGTGGTTGATCCGCTTCTCGGTCGCGCGCCAGTCGTACGTCGTGGTCCAGTATTCGGTCAGCTCCTTCAGGTACGTCAGCGGCACGCCGCGGCTCCAGCCGGCGTCCGGGATCTGGCTGGGCCAGCGGACGGCGGTCAGGCGCCGCCGCAGGTCGTCCAGGTCGGCTTGGGGGATGTCGACGCGGAACGGCTTGATCTCGCTGTTCAACAGATGGCTCCTGGGGTCGATGCGAGGTGTTCGGCCTCGCGCGGGGGTTCGGTGGGTGCCTGGGAGACGATGGTGTCGGCCAAGGAGGTCAGGTGCGGTCCTCGTTGCCGGGCACAATGCAGGGGTGCTTGAAACGTCTGCGCGGTTGCTTCGGTTGTTGTCGTTGTTGCAGCAGCATCGGGACTGGTCTGGTCCGCAGCTGGCCGACCGGTTGGGGGTGACGGTGCGCACCGTGCGCCGTGACGTCGATCGGCTACGTGAGCTCGGTTACCCGGTGCACGCCACGATCGGGAACATCGGCGGGTACCGGCTGGGCACCGGGGCGGCCATGCCGCCGCTGTTGCTCGACGACGAGGAGGCCGTGGCGGTCGCGGTGGGATTGCGGACGGCGGCGAACGGGACGGTGGCGGGGATCGAGGAGACGTCGGTGCGGGCCCTGGCGAAGCTGGAACAGATTCTGCCTCCGCGGCTGCGCTCCCGGGTCTCGGCGTTGGACGGGGCCACCGTGGCGCAGCATCGGCCGGCTGCGGTGGTCTCGGCGGAGGTGCTGACCACGATCGCCGCGGCCTGCCGCGGCCATCAGCGGCTGCGTATGGACTACCGCGGGCATGACGGCACCGACTCCACTCGTACGGTGGAGCCGCACAAGCTCGTCCATGCCGGGCGCCGCTGGTACCTGGTGGCCTACGACCTCGACCGGGACGGCTGGCGGACCTTCCGGGTGGACCGGCTGCAGCCGAAGGTCCCGTCCGGCCCGCGGTTCACGCCGCGCGAGCCGCCGGCCGGCGACATCGGCGGGTACGCGTCCTGGTCGGTGGGTGTCGACCGGTATCGCTACCAGGCGCGGTTCACGATGTATGCCCCGGCGGCGCAGGTGGCCGAGCGGGTGCCGGCCGACGCCGGGGTGGTCGAAGCCGTCGATGAGCGCACCTGCACCTTGCGGGCCGGCTCCAACTCCCTGGACGGGCTCGCCCTGCACGTGACCCTGCTCGGTTTCGACTTCACCGTCCACGAGCCGCCTGAGCTCGTCGGGCATTTCACGACGTTGCACGCGCGCATCGGCCACGCGCTCGGCACGCCGGGCGAGGGCGGCCCGCCGGCCGGATGACCGGCGGGCCTCGCCAGGCGGACGCTGCCAGGCGGACGCTGATCGGCCGGGAAACGGCCTGCCTGCTTCAGGAGAAGTCGGCGACGCGGTCGGCGGCCCACTGGGCGAAGGTGCGGGCGGGGCGGCCAGTGAGCCGCTCGACGGTGTCGTACACCGCCGCGGGATGGCCGACCGACTGCTCCCACTGCTCGAACAAGGTGTCCAGGACGAACGGCGGCATGAAGCGGCTCATCTGCTCGCGGGCGACCTCGGGGGTCAGCTCGTGGTAGGTCAGCGGGCGGCCGAGCGCCTGGCCGATCAGGGCGACCTGCTCGGCGGCGGTGAGGGACTGCGGGCCGCTGAGCGGGTAGACCTGGCCGGCGTGGCCGTCCTGCGTCAGCGCGACGACGGCGACCTCGGCGAGGTCGGCCTCGTGGACGGGTGCGCTGGTGGCGCCGGCGTAGGGGGCGCGGACGACGTCGCCGGCGCGGATCTGGCCTGCCCACGGCAGGGCGTTGGTGGCCATGTGCGCCGAGCGCAGGAACGTCCAGGCCGGCTCGGCGGCGCGCAGCGCCTGCTCGATCTCGGCGTGGTAGGCCGCGATCGGGTTGGCCTGCTCGGTGGTGGTGTCGTCGACCCCGTTGGACGACAGCAGGACGACACGCTCGACCCCGGCCCGCCCGGCCGCCTGGGCGAAGGCCGGCCCGCTGCCGGGCACCGCGTACAGGAACGCGCCGGTGACACCGTCGAGTGCCGCGGCGAGGGTGTCCGGGCGGGACAGGTCGCCCTCCACCACCTCGACGCCCTGCGGCAGGTTGGCCCGCTGCGGGTCCCGCACCAGCGCCCGCACCTTCTCATCACGGGCGAGGAGCCGCTCGACGACGATGCGTCCGACGTTGCCGGTGGCGCCGGTGACCAGGAACATGCTCACTCCACAAGGTGTTCGGGCCCGGACCGGATGTCCGCTGCCGTGCTGAGAACTCTGTCAGCCAAGCAGGACAGTTCCGGTCCTCGTTGATCCATGACGTCGCGTATTTTCTCGGCGGGGCTGCTGTGGGGCGGGCGATGTCAGGAGGGCGTCGTGACCGTGGGTGAGTCGGTGGATCGGGCATGCGGCGTGGAGCCCTGCGCCGGCTTGGACCTCACCAGCCACAGGCCGGTGAACACGGCGCTGACCAAGGTGACGGCGCCGGCCGCGAGGAAGGCGCTGTTGAGGCCGGATTCGAAGGAGGCGCCGCCGGACTCCCGGGTGTGGACGATCGCTCCGAGCACCGCCACGCCGAGCACCGCGCCGATCTGGCGGGTGGTGCTGCTGACGCCTGAGGCGAGGCCTCCTTCCTGGGGGCTGACCGCCTGGATGGAGGCGCCGGTCAGCGGGGACATGGTCAGAGCGAACCCGATGCCGACGACCGCCAGCCGCCACCACACGTTCCCGTAGCCGGTGTCGGCGTGGACGAAGCCCAGCGCCAGCAGCCCCAGCCCGGCCAGGGTGAGTCCGGCGGTGACGACGATCCGGAAGCCGTACCTGGCGGCGAAGCGGCCCGCGAACGGGCTGACGATCACCATGGCGAGGGTGGCGGGCAGGGTCTGCAGGCCGGCGCGCAGAATGGAGCTGCCCTGGACGTAGACGAAGAACTGGGAGAAGAAGAACGACGAGCCCATGAGCGCGAACCCGACCACGACCATCGCCGTGTTGGACACCGTGAACAGCCGCTGCCGGAACAGTCGCAGTGGCAGCATCGGCGTCGAACCGCGTCCTTCGACGACGACGAAGATGGCGAGGATCACCACCGCGGCGGCGAAGCTGGCCAGGATCACCGGCGAGGTCCAGCCGCGGGAACCACTCTCGATCAGCCCATAGGTCAGCGCTCCCACGCCCAGGACGGACAGGACCGTCCCCGGGATGTCGATCGCCGGCGCGTTCGGATTGCGGGACTCGCCCAGGACGCGCAGCCCGGCCAGCAGCAGCACCGCGCCGATGGGCACGTTGACCAGGAAGATCGCGGGCCAGCCGAAGGCGTCGACCAGGATGCCGCCCGCCAGCGGTCCGGCGGCCAGGCCGATGCCGCTGAACCCGGCCCACAGGCCGATCGCCTTGACTCGTTCCTGCGCGAGGGGATAGGCGGCGGCGAGCAGGGCCAGCGAGGCGGGGCTCAGCGCCGCGGCCCCGACGCCCTGCAGCACCCGTCCGGTGATCAGCCAGCCGATGGAGGGGGCGACGGAGCAGAGCACGGACGCGAGGGTGAACACCACGACGCCGGCCAGGAACACCCGCTTACGGCCGAAGCGGTCGGCGAAGACGCCGCCGGACAGCAGCAGCATGGCCACCAGCAGCACGTAGGCGTCGACGATCCACTGCAGACCGGTCAGCCCGGTGTGGAGCCGCTGCTGCATGTCGGGCAGCGCCGCGCCGACGATCGTGCTGTCGAGCAGCACCATGAACTGGCCCAGGCAGGTCACTGTGAGCAACACCGCCCGGTTCGATCGAATGCCTCCGGCCTCCGGCGATCCGGCCTTGGTCGTGCTTTCGTGTGCGGTCAACGTGGTCCCTCTCACGATGCGGATGCTCTCAGCACCATAGTTCCATAATTCCGAACTATCGAAGCATCGGGTAGTGTGGAGGCATGCGATCGCTACCCGAGCCGGCGCGCGAGTCATTGACCCTCGCGCCGGTGCTGCACGCGCTCAGTGATCCGGTTCGCCTGGAGCTGGTGCGGCGGGCCTGGGCCACTCCCGGGTTGACCTGTGCCGTTCTCGCCGACGGTTTGGAGGTGCCGCTGTCGACGCTGTCCAATCACTGGCGGATCCTGCGCGAGGCCGGGCTGATCAGCATGACCGTCGAGGGCCGGCACCGGCGGATCCGGCCGCGCGAAGCCGATATGAGCGAGCGCTTCCCGGGCCTGCTCGAGCCGATCATGCGCCTCGGCGCGGCCGAGGGAACATCGAACGAACCCATCTCTGACCTGTGCTGATGATGCAAGAGAGTGCGATGGCCCTGAGCGGTTTGTTGCCAGTGGATCGCTTGGTCGCGGCGTCGACGGGCGACGCGGACAGCTGGGTGGTCTCGGTGGAGGCTGGCCGAGGTGGCGGCGCACGGCCTCGATGGACACTCCGGCGGTGATGAGCTCGGTGGCGTGGGCGTGACGCAGCTGGTGGATGTCGATCTCGACGCCCGCGATGACTGCTGCGAGCTGGGACCAGCCGACCGACGTGTTCTCCCGGTCTCCGCCGCCACCGCGCTCCCTCACCGTCGCACAGGCTCCGGGCCGGAAGCCGCGTCGGCGCGCGCCCCCACCTTGCCGGACGCCCTCAGGTTCAAGAACCAGCTGTTGACGAGGCCGTTGTGTCGTGGCGGCCGTAGGTCAGGCGCCGTAGGAGCACCTCCACCGGGCCTCGATGGCCTGTGCGGTGCAGCCAGTCTGCGAGGACGATCGAGACGGCGCCGATCGCGAGGGCGATGCCGAAGGCGCCGGCGAAGCCCACGTCGTCGGACAGGCCCAGCGTGAATGGGTAGAACAGGGCGAGGAACACCGCTGACTGGAACAGGTAGAAGGTCAGCGAGCGCTGGCCGAGGGCGGCGAGGGCGGCGGTGAAGGGGCCGAGGCGAGACCGTGTCGCGATGAGCCCCAAGAGGGCCGCCAGGCCGATGCCGCCGGCCTGGCCGGTGAGGGTGTGCGCGAGGACGGCGGCCCAAGGCGCGGGGGGCGTCCATGTGCCGGACAACAGCAGGGCTCCCGGGATCCGACCGGCGAGCGCGACGCCGAGGCAGATCACGGTGACGCGGCGCAGCAGGGTCCGGTGCCGCTCGGGCTCATCCAGGACGCGGCGGCGAGCCGCCCAGATGCCCAGCATCATGCCCGGCACGATGTCGATCGTGCCCAGGACCGTCTTCACGGGCCACGTCTGGAAGCCGGACAGCAGGTGGGAGCCGAGGTCGGCCGGCATGATCCCGGCCCCCGCGATGTCCACGGCACCGGTCAAGGCCAGCAGGATCGGCCCGGAGGTCACGAGCACCGCCGGAAAGAGGGTCAGGGCGGCCGTCCAGCACAACACCGCGTCCCGAGCCCGCACCAGCGGAAGGAGCACCAGCAACGTCAGCCCGTACACCGCGATGATGTCCAGCGGTACGAGCACTCCGTGCACGAAGCCGATGACGATCAGCCATCGACTCCGGCGCCGCAAGAGTCTCCTGAGCGAGCCCCAGTCCCCGCCCGCCACCTGATGCCGGTACGCGAACTGGCCCAGCGCGTAGCCGAACATCAACACGAACATCGGCCGGGCCTGGTTGTGGGCGAGCAGATGATCGAGGAACGCGGCCACGCCGTCGAGCACTCCGAAGGCCCCGCCGGTGACGAACACCGGCGCGTGCGCCACTGCGATCGCCAGCAACATCACGCCCCGGGCCAGGTCCGGCGCCAGGGACCGGCCGGTCACCGTCGTGACGGTCACGGCCGTCACCCGACCCGCTGCAGGGCACGCTCACGGCGTGCCGCCACCGTCGAGCCGGACTCCCCGCGTGCCATCCGCCGCAGCAGGACCGGCGCCAGGAGCAGTCCGAGCACCGCCCAGGCGCCCAGCATGCCGGCGGTCTCCAGGTGCCGCCACGACTCGCCGATCTCGACGGCGACCGCCGAGTCCGGCAGCAGGGCCGACCGCATGCCGAGCCCCATCCAGTAGATCGGGAAGACCTGGGCGGTCCACTGCAGCCACTCGGGCAGCGAGCTGATCGGGTAGAAGATGCCGGAAATCCCGATCAGCGCGAGGAACGGAAGCTGGACCAGCCCCTGGGCACGGGCGCTGGTGAACACCGAGCCCAGGACCGCGCCGATCGGCAGGGTCGCGACCAGGCCGAGCGCCAGCACCCAGGTCAGTCCGGGCCAGGAGCCCGGACCGATCCGCAGGCCCTCGACGAGGAGCGCGGCGGGCACGAGGAAGATCACCAGGTCGGCCAGCAGGCCGCCGGACACCGAGATCACCTTGCCGATCAGGTAGGCGGGCATCCCATGCGGGGTCGCCTTGGCACGCAGCAGGGTGCCGTCCTCGCGGTCGGCGGTGAGCTGCTGGCTCATGCTGATCAGGCCGGTCGCGGCATTCATGCCGAGGATGCCGGGTAAGACCAGGGCGCCGAGCAGGAGAGCGCCGACCGACAGGTCCCGGATGAAGAACAGCGTGGCCACCATCAGCGCGGGCCACAGGAAGTGCGACAACAGCTCGGCGCCGTTGGTGAACGACTGCCGCAGCTCGATCAGGCCCCGGGACCAGCCCGCGCGCAGTACGGTCGCGTTCATCGGGCCACCCCCTCGGCCTCGCGCACCAGCGCCAGGTACGTCTGCTCCAGCGAGGCCCGGTGGACCTCCAGCTCCCGGACGTCGTCGCCGTAGCGGGCGAACAGCTCGCGGGCGAACGTGGTCGAGTCGGGCGTCCTGTCGACGTAGCGCCGCCCGTCGCGCACCCAGCGCACCTCGTCCTCGCCGGCGATTCGCCGCGCCAGCTCGGCGGCGGTGCCGTCGGCGACGATCCTGCCGCCGTTCAGCACGAGGATGCGGTCGGCCAGCTTCTCGGCCTCGTCCAGGTCGTGGGTGGTGAGCAGGACGGTGGTCTCGCGGGCGTCGGCCAGGTCGCGTACGAGATCGTGGAAGTCGGACCTGGCCTGCGGGTCGAAGCCGGTGGTCGGCTCGTCGAGGAACAGCATCTCGGGGCGCCCCACGAGGCCGATCGCCACGTCGAGCCTGCGCCGCTGGCCGCCCGACAGTGTCTTGAGCTTCTTGCCGGCGTGCTCGGTCAAACCGACCCTCTCGATCAGCTCGTCGGGGTCCCAGGGCCGCGGGATCCGGGGGGCGGCGTAGGGGGCGTAGTAGGTGCCGAGGTGGGCGAGGAACTCGCGGACCCGCCATTTGCCGTGGTCGCGCCAGGACTGCAGCACGATCCCGAGCTGGGCCCGCCACCGCTCGTCGCCATGCGTGGGATCGGCGCCGAGCACCGAGACCCGGCCCTGCGACCTTATGCGGAAGCCCTCCAGGATCTCGATCGTGGTGGTCTTGCCCGCGCCGTTCGGCCCCAACAAGGCCAGAACCTCGCCGTGGCGGGCTTGGAACGTGACGTCGTGCAGGACGTCGAGCGAGCCGTAGCGCATGCGCAGCCCGTCGACGTCGAGCACGATAGCGTTGCTGTGTGTCATGATATGACCTCTCTTTGTGATCGGATGACCTCGTGCCGGAGCACATGCCGGCGGAAGCCCGGCACGAGGGCATGACGCATCGCGGCCCGGACCGGGCCGGAGCGTGGGGGCAGGGGGGGCTGGTTACCAGCTTTCGCGCGTGAGCGTCTCCTCGACGCGATCCATCAGGCCGACCCGGTCGACGCCGGCCAGGGCGAGCGCGCGGGGCACGGTGCCGACGTCGGCGGCCAGGACTCCGAGCAGCAGATGGGCGGGACGCAGGTCCTTCTTGCCCGTGGCGGCGGCGAAGCCGCGTTCGAGCGCGAGCCGGGCGGAGGCGCCGGGCTTCGGGTGATCTGTGGGGTCGCGGAAGGGCTTCGGAACGTCATAGGAGGCGAGGGACACTCCGACCGCGTCGAGGCTGTGCTCGAACTCCCGGTCCAGAGCATCCCTGATCGCCTGCCGCCCGAGCCCCGCCGCCGTCAGAACGCGGTGCGCGGCGGTGCCCTCGACGGCGGCGATGGCCAGCAGGAGGTGGTGGGCCTCGGTGGCGGCAGAGCCTTCCTCCCGCGCCTCGGCCGCTCCCCGCATGATGATGTCGTTGATGTAGTGGTCGATCGTGCTCACTGTCGTCTCCTCAGCGTCACGCCGGCGGCGATGAGCCGCTTGGCGTGCTTCTTGTGGACCGCCTGGCGGGTGACGCCGAGCGCCTCGGCGACCTCCGGCCAGCCCCATCCGGCGCGCATGGCCTGCTCCACAGCGGCGTCCTCGAGCTGGTCGGCCAGGCGCCGCAGCGCCGTGACCGCCGCGAGCGCGTCGGCTGGATCCTGGGGTGCGGGTACGTCTTCTGCCGACATGCGAGCAACTTTAGTTGACTAATCTGCGATAGTCAACTGTGGTTGCTTAGACTGCCCGAGGCTCGTGGAGTGCGCCGTCGTAGGCGAACACGGCGGCGGCCGACGGCTTGGAGAGGGGCGGGGCGGCGATGGCGGACTGATGGGTCTCGGTCAGCCGCAGCGTCGCCGCAGCACCGGCGAACTGATCGCCCATCCGGCCGGTCCCCGCCTGGCCCGGCGCGGCCTCAGCCACACTTGGGACGCCAGGTTCGATCAGAAGTCCTCGCGCGCCTGCGTGCCCGGGCCGAACCAGCGGGTGAGGGCCGTCTTCAGGCTGTCGGGGTCGGCGCCCGCCCAGGCGACGTAGCCGTCGGGCCGGATGAGCAGTGCGGGTGCCGGGGGGTCGTCGGCAGTGATGCGGCCGGTCCCATGGCTTCGTCACGACAGCCGGGACTGTGAATGCCGCGCTCCGACGAGCTGCCGCGCCGCCCACCCGACGGCCGTTCGAGGATCCTGCCGGCCTCGACTGACGGCGAAGCCGTCCGCGCCTACGAGAAGAGCATGCTTCCCCGTGCGGCGGACGCGGCCCGGATGCTCGAAAACGGCGCCGAGGCCCTGCTCGAGCGCCACGACGGCGGCGAGGTCGCAGGAGCCGGGTGGAACGGCTGAGGTTCTGCCAGAGGTTCCCTCAGCGCAGGAGGTCCGCGATGCGGGCTATGCCGGAGCGGATGGCGTGCTCGCTGAGGTCACCGAAGCCGAAGACGACGGCCGGCGGTTCGCTGCCGTGATCGACCCGGTAGCGCCGCATGCCGTGCAGGTGGATCGAACGCCGTCCGGCGGCCGCGATGACCGCGGCCTCGTCCGTGCCCTCGGGCAGCGCCGCCGCCGCGTGGAAGCCGGCGTCGAGTCCGGTCAGCCGCAGGTGGGGGGCATGCCGGCGCAGCGCTTCGGCGAGCGCGAACCGCTTGGCGGCGTACGCTCTGCGCATCCGGCGCAGGTGGGCGTCGTACCGGCCGGACTCGATGAGCCGCGTGAGCGCGAGCTGGTCGAGGCCGGGTGATCCACGGTCGCTGCGGTGTTTCTCCTCGGCGATGGCCGGCGCGAGATGCGACGGCGCGAGGATCCACCCCAGTCGCAGGGTCGGTCCGAGGGATTTGCTGACCGACCCGATCAGCACCACCCGGTCGGGCGCCAGACCCTGCAGCGCCCCGACCGGCCGGCGGTCGTAGCGGAACTCCGAGTCGTAGTCGTCCTCGATCATGACGCCGTCGCGTTCCTCGGCCCACCGCAGCAGCTCCTGGCGTCGGCCGGGGGCGAGCACGACGCCGGTGGGTGTCTGATGGGCCGGGGTGAGGATGACGGCTGTGGCCGGGGTCCGGCGCAGCTCGCCGACGCGCACGCCTTGCGCGTCGACGGGCACCGGCACCGGGGTCAGCCCGGCGCGGCGGACGTGCATGGCCATCTGGGGGTGGCCGGGGTCTTCGACGGCCACGGTCTCGGTGCCCTGTTCGCGCAGCACGTCGAGGGTGAGGGCCAGGCCCTGGGTGAAGCCGTTGCAGACGATGACGTCGTGGGCGCTGATCGACGCGGCGCGGACCCGCTGGAGGTAGGAGGCGAGCACGTCGCGCAGACGTGGTGAGCCGGCGGCCTCGCCGTAGCCGATGTCGCTGCGCGACGCGGTCCGCGCGGCCTCGCCACAGGCCCACAGCCAGTCCCGCATGGGAAAGCTGCCCAGGTCCGGCCGGCCCGGAACGAACGCGATGCCCGCCTCGGCCGGTGAGGAGAGCGTGACCTGCTCGACCGTCGACTGCCGCAGGGCCAGGGCGACCCGTGTCGTGCCACCGCCCGTGGCCGTCAGGTATCCCTCGGCCGCCAGCTGCTCGTAGGTGCCCTGGACCAGCCCGCGCGAGACGCCGAGGTCCGCCGCCAGCTTCCGCGAGGACGGCAGCCGCTCGCCGGCCTGCAGCCGTCCGGACCGGATCGCGGTACGCAGTGCCTCCTGCAACTGCGCGCCGAGGGTGCCGCGGACACCCCGGTCCAGGTGCAGCATGATCTCCGGGGTGAGACCGGACCATTCGACTGCCATGGAAGTGGACCTTAACAATGTGCCAGTGGCCCCCGTACGGTCGAGTCACCGAATCCCGGGCGCTGATCACAGGAGGCCACGCATGCACGACACCGAGCCGCAGAGCGCAGGGGGGAAGGTGCTCTGGCACTTCCTGATGTCGCTGGACGGTTTCGTGGCGGGGCCCGGGCACGAGATGGACTGGATGGCCGGGTTCTCGGTCCGTCCGGGCCTGCACCGGGAGTACATCGACACCACGGGCGCCGTGCTGGGGGGTCGCGACGGCTGGGACGTCGTGAACAACAGCCGCCCGTACGGCGGCGCCTGGCAGGGGCCGATCTTCGTGCTCACGCACCACCCCGACGACGCGACGCCCGCCGACGATGTCACGTTCCTGAGCTGCGGCCCGGCCGAGGCGGTACGGATCGGCCTGGAGGCGGCCGGCGGCAAGAACCTCGAAGTGTTCTCGCCGACCATCGGCCGTCAACTGCTGGAGCTGGGCCTCATCGACGAGATCGACCTGCACATCGCGCCGATCCTGCTCGGCGAGGGCATCCGGCTGTACGACAACCCCGGCGGTGCGCCGATCCGCCTGCACCGCCTCGGCGAGGACGACCCCATGTCGGTGGTCAACGTACGGTACCGGCCCACAACGGCGAAGATCCCGGCCGGGACACCGCGGGCAGCGCACTGACGGCGGACGAAGAGTCAGGAGAGCACTGCCCATGCAGACCTACCGGGAGCTGTTCCGCACGCCCGAGTTCACGCCGCTGTTCGTGGCCTCGTGCGGGCACGTCGCCTCCACCACGCTGAACGGGCTCGCGCTCGCCACGCTGGTGTACGCCCGCACGGACTCCCCGCTGCTGGCCGCGTTGAGCATGTTCGGGCCGTCGTTCGCCGAGCTGATCGGCGCCACCATGCTGCTGTCCGTGGCCGACCGGGTGCGGCCGCGTGCGGCGCTGACGCTGATCGCGCTCGCCGGCGGCGTGGCCGGCCTGGTCCTGGCCATGCCGGGCATGCCGCTGTGGGCGATGTTCGCGGTGATCCTGGCGCTGGGCCTGGTCACCTCGGTCGGCGGCGGCGTCCGGTACGGCCTGCTCAACGAGATCGTGCCGCAGAGCGGGTACGTGCTCGGCCGCTCGGTCCTCAACATCTCGGTCGGCGCGATGCAGATCGCCGGCTTCGCGCTCGGCGGCGTCCTGCTGGCGGTGGTGTCGCCGCGGACGACGCTGGCGATCAGTGCGGCGCTGGCCTTCGGCGCGGCGCTGGTCCTGCGGTTCGGACTCGGCTCCCGGCCGCCGCGGGCGGCCAGCCGCCCGTCCGTCGCGGTCACCTGGCGGGTCAACCGGCACCTGCTGTCCACACCGGCCCGCCGGGCCGTCTACCTGTCGATGTGGGTGCCCAACGGCCTGGTGGTGGGCTGCGAGGCGCTGTTCGTGCCCTACGCGCCGCACGCGGCGGCCGCGCTGTTCGTCGCGGCGGCGCTGGGCATGCTGCTCGGCGACCTGGCCGCCGGGCGGTTCCTGCCGCCGGACACGCGGTGGCGGTTCGTCACCCCGCTGCGGTTCCTGCTCGCGCTGCCGTACCTGCTGTTCGCGCTGCCGCTCGGCACACCGGTGGCAGCCGGCGCGGTCGCGGTGGCCTCGATCGGCTTCGCCTCCACGCTGCTGCTGCAGGAGCGGCTGATCGCGCTGATCGGCGAGGATGTTCGTGGCCAGGCGCTCGGCCTGCACGCCTCCGGCATGAAAGCGATGCAGGCGATCGGCGCCACGCTGGCCGGCCTGATCGCGCAGTACCTGCCGGCCGGCGTGACGATGACGGTGATGGCGGTGGCGTCGCTCGCCGTCACGGCGGCGCTCACTCCGGGCCTGCGGCTGTCGGACGGCCAACCGTCGAAGCTGGAGCTCGGAAGGCTGTGACCCGACGGGAGGCGGCTGCCGCCGCGGCAGGCTAGCGCCGGTCGAGGCCGTCGAGCATGAGGGGCAGGAAGCGCTCCGGGATGACGCCCGGGTGGCAGGCGAACACGTTGAGCAGCTCCATGAGGTCGCCGGTGCCGACATCAGGACGCATCGCACCGTCCGCCTGCGCCTGCCGTACCAGCTCGTCGAGTCGCTGCATCAGCGCCTGCCTGGCCTGCGGCGCGGAGGTCCCGGCCAGCGCGGCCGCGATGGCGCCGCGGCTCTCGGCCACGCTGTGGAGGACGAAGGCGCGAACGGCTGTCCACGCGTCGGGCTCGGCCGCCACGGCGCTGTCGAGGGCGTCCATGAGCCCGTGGACGTACTGCTCCGCCAGGGCGGCGAGCAGCGCGCCGCGGTCGGGAAAGCGGCGATAGAGCGTGCCGACGCCGACGCCGGCCCGGCGGGCGATCAGCTCCATCGGCGCGTCCGTGCCGCGCTCGGCCACCGCGTCACGTGCCGCCTCCAGAATCCTGTCCCGGTTGCGGCGGGCATCGGCGCGCATCGAACTCCCCTTTAACTGGACGACAGGCTTCCGCTTAGTATAGAACAGGAAGCCTACATTCCGCTTAGGGGGTTGCGCGATGATCGTCGTGACGGGTGCGACAGGCACGATCGGGCGTGCGCTGATCGAGGAACTCCGTGGTGCGGTGCGAGCCGTGGTACGCCGCGTGGAACAGGGCGAGGAGCTGGGATGCGACTACGTGGTCGGCGACCTGGAGCGGCCGGAGAGCATCCCGATCGAGCCGGGTGACCGGCTCTTTCTCAACAGCGCGCTGTGGCCGGGTTTCGTGCGAGCCCACCGAGCCGTCATCGATCACGCGGCGGCCGCGGGCGTGGCGCAGGTGGTGACCGTCTCTGTGCGTGGCGTGACGTCGGGCAGCCTGCTCGGGTTCGGCCAGCACGGGCAGGTCGACGAGCATCTCAAGGCATCGGGAGTGCCGTGGTCGATCCTGGCGCCCGTCGGGTTCATGCAGAATCTCCTGGGCGACGTCGACGAGGAGGGGCGGATCTTCGGCTCCTACGGCAGGGGCGGTGTCGGCTACATCGACGCGCGTGACATCGCGGCGGTGGCGGCCGTGCTGCTCACGCGTCCCGTCGGGGCCGACGCCACCTACGAGCTCACCGGGCCGGTGGCGCCCACGCATGACGAGGTCGCCGCGGAGCTCACCCGAGCACTCGGCCGGACCGTGCGTTACGTGGACCTGCCGGTCGAGGAAGCCGCCGTTCACCTGGAGAAGCGCGGCATGCCCGCCCCGGCGGCGCATGACCTGGCCGAGCTCATGGCGCAGATCGGGGATGGGCGCTGGGCGAGCACGACCACGACCGTGGCCGACATCCTGGGTCGCGAGCCGCGTTCGCTGCGGGAGTTCCTCGGCCGCGCCTGACGCCCTCTGCCTGGGCGTCATGACGCCTCCGGCCCGGCGTAGGTGATCGAGTGGCGGCCCAGCTGCCAGGTTCCGCCGTCGGCCGCGGCGCCGCGCAGACCGTCCAGGGTGCCGGGGCCGGCCAGTCGCACGATGTCGGTGCCGCCGATCGAGGCGAAGGCGAAGGTCCGCGCCGGGTCCCAGGTGGTGCTGTGACGCAGGCGGCGGCTCATCTGCGCCCATCCCAGCGCGGCACCGGCGACCACCCAGGCGTCCGGGTCGCCCGCGGCGAACCGTCGGGCCGGGCGCAGCCAGGACGCTGCGGTCTCCGGCCAGCTCACGACGGTCAGGACGGCTCCGCCACGCGCCCGCCAGGCGTGGGCGAATGCCTGGACGGCCGCCGTGGAGGCGGGGTCGCGGCCGTGGCCGAGCGTGACCGCTTCGATCCGTGGCCGCCGCGCGGTGAGCAGGTCGATCAGCGTGGCCAGCTCGGCGGCGGTGTGGCCGGCCGGCGCGGCAGCGGCGACCTGCGGGGCGCGGACCAGCGGCGAGAGTGATGGCATGGTTCGCCGCCTCCTTTCGTATGCGTCTGCGGGAGCCGGTGTCCCGCGCGGTCAGCGAGCGTTGTGGAAGATGACGCCCAGCACGGTGCGGCTGCCGGACTCCACAGCGCCGGTCCCGTGCCGCATCGCGTGCCGGCGGTAGCCGTTCCTGCCCTGGATCGGGCGGTGCCGCACTGGGAAGATCATCGCTTGGCCGAGTCCCGGCTTGACGACGATCGCCCTGGACTGGAAGCGGGGGCGCTGCTCGACGAACACGTTCTCGCCGCCGGTGAAGTCCACACCCGGCTGGTTCAGCATGATCGCGATCTGCAGGGGAAAGACGATGTCGCCGTAGATGTCCTGGTGCAGGCAGGCGTGGTCGCCGGGGCCGTACTGCAGGATCAGGGGCGTGGGCCGCCGCTGACCGGCCGCGGCGCACTCGGCGACCAGCTCGGCGTGCGTGGCGGGGAAGGTGCGCTCGCCGAGCATCGGCGCCCATCGGTTGGCCATCCACGCCACCGGCGGATACAGGCTCTCGCGCAGCGCCTGCACCAGCGGGACCGCCGCCGGATCGGCGTAGTACTTGTAGGTGCCGCGGCCGAACTGGTGACGCTGCATCACCACGGTCGAGCGGAACAGGCCCGGCTCGTCGAAGGTCGCGATGAGCTGCCCGCACTGCTCTCGGCTCAGCAGCGGCGGCGTCAGCGCCACGCCGTCCTCGCCCAGCTGCCGGTACAGATCCTCCCAATCCAGATCAGCCAGCGCGGGCAGCTCCTCGCTGCGCGAGACGACGGGTGGCACGTCGAACAGCGTTGTCATCATGAGCGTCGGTTCCTTGCCTGGGAGCGTGGATCAGCGCGACGACGCGTCTCGCTTCTTCCGGTTCGTCAGGTATAACGCGGTGAGCGCCGCCGACCTCGGCGGTATTCGGACATCGCGCTCTTGATCGGTGCCACCAGGACGACTAGCCTGATCGCCGTGCCGCCGGAAGGCGGGGCCGAGCTGATCGCGTCACGCGGGAAGCGCCCCGACCACAACGAGCTGCTCGACCACGCCACCATGGAGTTCGGGACCGACTGACGATGAGCGCAGAAGCGGATTTCAGGCAGGTCGGCGCCGAGCTGGCCGACCTGGGTGTGCAGATCTCCAGGATGATGGGGAGTCCCGCGCTCAAGGATCAGGCGGGGAAGGTCTTCGCGAGCCTGCAGCGCGACGGTGCGATGGTGTTCCGGCTGGTCAGGGACACCCCCGAGCACACAGCCGCGCTCCAGCTGGCCGGGGCGTCCCTGTTCGACCCCTCGGGGCAGGGCAGGACGATCAAGGACTGGGTGGTCGTGCCCCACTCCTCGGTCGAGAAATGGACGGATCTGGCCGAGGCCGCCCTCAGCCGCCCACGCTGATCAGCAGGCCACATCGAGATGATGGAGCCCTACGTGATGGGTGAGGAAGAAGTCGCCGGCCGGGTCACCCCATGATGAGCGTGAGGTCGAACGTGCCCTGGTGGGGGATGCGCAGGGCGTGGAAGCGGCGGGAGCCGTCGCGGAAGTAGCGCACGGTGCCGGCCGCCAGGGTCGCCGGCAGGGGAGTGCCCCAGCGCAAGCGGATCGTGGTGCGGCCCCGGCGCAGGTCCAGGCCGTCGGCGGTGGCGGTGGTCGTGCCGCCGAACGCGGCCCGGGTGCCGTCGGTGAAGGTGAGCACGTCCGTAGGACGGAGGACCAGGGGGATCTGCTCGGTGGCGGCGGCGTTCGCCGTGACCGTACGCCGGACCGTCCGCCGGGTGACCAGGACGTCCGTGGTGACGTTCGCGTTGCCGTAGCGGATGCCGAAGGCGGCGGGGGCCGGGCCGCCGGTCCACTGCCCGCCGCCGGGGGCGCCGTGGAAGTAGGTGGCGGGCAGGGGGCCGTCGGAGTCGGGGGCCTGCCCGGGGAAGACGGTGGACCAGCAGGCGTGGTTGTTGTCGTTGAGCCCGCAGATGATCGTGCCGGCTTCGGGATGCCACAGGAAGGTCAGGCCGGTGCGGGCGAGGGAGGCGCGGTCGCCGAAGTAGCCGCCCAGGTACAGGCCGGGCTTGCGGACGTACAGGAAGTCCTGGCCGCGGTCCTCGCGCAGTTCGACGAAGTCGTCGGAGCGCAGGTAGGGCAGGTCCGCGATGGCGGCGGCCCGCTGCCGTCTGCTGGGGAACCCCTCGCCGTGGAGGCCATGGGTGAGGATGCGCGGCGAGGTGTCCTGCTTGGCGAGCGGCGTCACCAGCTCGGTGGACGCGGCCCAGGCGGCGCGGGCCTCGACGAGGTCCTCGCGGGCGGTCAGGAAGGCCGACAGCAGCGGCACCTGGCGGGTGAACGTCCAGTTGAGCGCGGTCCGGTCGGGGTCGGGCCGCACCTCGTCGTACCAGCGGGCGCTGGTACGGGTGGAGGGGGCGACGTTGACCATGTACCCGGCGCCGTCGGGCTCGCGCAGCAGGTTGTAGGACAGGAAGCCGGTGAAGGCGCGGGCCATGTCCACCAGATTCGGGTCCGAGGTCTGCTGGTAGGCGTCGGCCATCTCGGGGAGCATGACCTCGAAGTTGTAGTTCATGTCGTGGCCCCCCTTCTCGTGGAAGAACCCGGCAGAGCTGACGCCGGTCGCGGCCAGCCGGGGGAACGCCTCGGCCAGGCCCCTGACCAGCGCCGGGTCGGGGTCGAGCTTGAGCGCGAGCGAGGCACCGGCCAGGCCCGAGGTGGTCTGGTTGGCGTAGTCGAGGGGCTCCTGCCAGACGGTGTGGTTGGCGGGGTCCAGGAACCAGGTCATGGACGTGTGCAACGCGGCGGTGATCTGGGCCTGCCTGGCGGGCAACGCCCCGGACGCGCGCAGGATCTGCAGCGTCTTGGCCAGGTAGCCGATGCCGAACCCGGTGGGCGCCAGGCCGTGCTCGTTGCGGTTGTACTCGGGGAAGGAACCGTCGGGGTGCTGGAGCGACAGGTAGTGGCCGAGCGCCGCGTCGAGCGCGGCCAGCAGGCGCGCGTCCCCGGCGTACGGGTTCCACGGCCGGGCGTTGGCGTGGAACCAGGCCAGCGTGAAGACGTGCTCCTGCACGCGGGCGTTGAACGACGCCGCCGGCGAACGCCACCAGCCGCCGGCGAAGAAGCCGCTGTCGGCCATGTCGTTGACCATGGGGGAGAGGGTGGCCAGGTACGGGGCGAAGCGCTGCTCGTGGGGGGCGAACGAGGCGCGGTTCAGGATGGTCAGCGGCGGAAGGTCGGGGACTTCGGCCGATGCGGCGCCGGGGACGAGCACGGGGGCGGCCACGGGGAGCAGGGCGGTGGCGCGGAGCAAGGTGCGGCGGGAGAGCATGGTCAGCCTTTCAGACCGGTGTGCGCGAGCCCCTCGATGAACTGCCGCTGGGCCAGGACGAAGACGACCAGGATGGGCAGGGCGGTCATCGTGGCGGCGGACAGCTGCACGTTCCACAGGGGCGAGCCGTAGGCGTCGACGAACTGGGTGAGCGCCTGCGGCAGGGTGAACTTCGACGGGGTCGACAGGAACACGATCGGTTCGAGGTAGAGGTTCCACGAGTGCAGGAACGTGAAGATGGCGACGGCGCCGAGCGCCGGCCTGGCCAGCGGCAACGCCACCCGGCAGAAGGTGCCGAAGCGGCCGAGCCCGTCGACCCTGGCGGCCTCCTCCAGCTCGCCGGGCAGCGTGATGAAGAACTGCCGCATGATGAACGTCGCCAGCACGCTGGGCGCGCCCAGGATCGGCACCAGGATCAGCGGCCAGTGCGTGTCGGTCATCCCCGCCGTGTGGAACATCTGGAACAGCGGGACGATCGTCACCTCGCTGGGGATCAGCAGGCCGACGAGCACGACCAGGAAGAGCGCGTTCTGGCCGGGGAAGCGGATGCGGGCGAAGGCGTAGCCGGCCATCGCGGCCACCGCCATCGTGCCGACGGTCACCACCGCGGCGATGTAGAGGCTGTTGAGGTACTGCTGCCCGAACGGCTGCAGCTCGAAGACCCTGCCGTAGGTGGAGAAGTCGAACCTGGAGGGCACCAGCGCGGGCGGGAAGGCGAAGATGTCGCCGATCGGTTTCACCGACGAGGTGACCATCCACCAGGTCGGGAAGACGAACGGCACGCACAACACGCACAGCACCGCGTACAACGCGAGCTTGACCCTACGACTCATGGAAGACCCACTTCCGGCGCAGCCGCCACTGCAGCAACGTCAGCGCCGCGACGATCACGAACAGCAGGACCGACAGGGTGGCGCCGTAGCCGAGGTGCCGGAACTGGAAGGCCTGCTGGTACAGGTAGTAGACGAGGACAGTGGTGGACATCCCGGGCCCGCCCTGGGTGAGCACGGCGATCTGGGCGAACACCTGCAGTGACCCGACCACGGTGATGATCGAGGTGAGCAGGATCGTCGGGCTGATCAGCGGCACCGTGATGCGCCGGAACCGGGTCCAGGCGCCGGCGCCGTCGAGCTGCGCCGCCTCGTACAGCTGGCGCGGCACGCCCTGGAGCGCGGCCAGGAACAGCACCATGTTGAGCCCCACGTTCTTGACGACCTGGACGACGACGACCGACAGCAGGGCGGTGCTCTCGCCGCGCAGCCAGTTGGGTCCGTCCACGCCCGCCACGCCGAGCAGGCCGTTGACGCCGCCGTCCTGCTGGAGCAGGAACTGCCAGACGATGGTCCAGGCGACCAGCGACACCAGCACCGGCGAGAAGAACACCGTCCGGAAGAACGTGGTGCCGCGCAGCCGCTGGTTCAGCAGGATGGCCAGGGCGAGAGCGAGGGCGAGGTTGAGGACGACCAGGCCGACCGAGAACAGCGCGGTGCTGGTCAGCACCTGCCCCATCTTCGGGTCGGCGAGCAGCTTGGCGTAGTTGTCGCCGCCGACGAACTCGAACGTGTCCGCCAGCACGTTCCACTCCTGGAGGCTGTAGTAGCCGACCAGGCCGAGCGGCAGCAGGACGAACAGCGCGCTCCCGGCGAGCTGCGGCGAGATCAGCAGGTAGCCGACGAGGGCGTCGCGCCGGGGGATGGTCCAGAAGTGGCGGGGCCGGGCGGCGGCGCGCTCCGCCACCCGGTTGCCGAGATCCGTCACCGCCACCTCATCCGCCCAGCAGCGGCTGGATCTTCGCGCACACGCCGTCCAGCACCGCCTTGACGTCGGCGTCCGGCTTCCACAGCGGGTCGAGTGCGGCCCTGGCGGTCTGAGCGAGCTCGGCCTGTCCCGTGTGGTTGGGCTTGACCACGCCCTTCTGGATGCCGTCGATCACCACTTTCTGGAGCTGGTCGCCGTTCAGCATGGGGCTGGTCTTGGCCATGGTGTCGGCGGTCAGCAGCGAGCCACGCGCGGGCGGGAAGTACGCGGCGAGCTTGGCGGAGTTGGCCGCGTTGGTGAAGTAGGCGAGGAAGTCGGTGGCCTGCTCGGCCCTCGGCGACTTCTTCAGCACACCGATCCCGGCCTGGCCGATGACCGCGTACTCGCCCTTCGGCCCGGCGGGCAGCGGCACCAGGTCCCACGTGAACGTCGCGTCCTTCAGCATGGCGGCGCGGGAGATCTGGGCGACGGCCATCGTGGTGTCGCCGGAGAAGAAGTCGACGGTGGTGCCCGGCCCCGGCATGGACTTGTCGGTGAAGATCGCCTTGTGCATGAAGGTCATGGCTTCGACCATCTCGGGAGCGTTGAACTGGCAGGTGCCGCCGTCCTCGCTCCACGCCTTGGCGCCCCAGCCCTGCCAGACGGTGGCGAGGTTGTCCCAGGCCTTGTAGTCGAAGTTGAGGATGGTCAGGCCGTTCTTGCCCTTCGCCGCCACGGCCTTGTTGATCTCGTTGGCGTGCTCCCAGTCCCACTGGCCGGCCTTGATCAGCTCGCGCGGCGTCTTCTGGCCCGCGGCCTTGACCAGGTCGGTGTTGACGAAGACGCCGAAGGGCGAGGTGGAGAACGGGTAGGCGTACAGCTCGCCGTCGCGCTCCCACAGCCGGGTGGTGGAGGGCACCAGCTCGCCCGCGTTCTCGACCTTGCCCTTGAGCGGGGCGAGGGCGCCGGAGCCGACGAAGTCGGGGGCGGAGTTCTCGAGGATCCATGCCAGGTCGGGGGCGTTGCCGCCGGCGATCTGCGTGGTCAGCGTGGTGGTGTAGTTCTCGAACGGGATCGGGTCGAAGGTGATCTCGCCGACCTGCGGGTGGGACTTGCGGTACTCGGCGGCGATCTCCTTGAACAGCTTCAGGTGGGCCTCGTTGGAGGTCCAGATCGACATGCGCAGCGGCTGCGGGCCCTGCGCGGCCGGCGCGGCGTCGCCGCCGCCGCAGGCGCTGACCGTGAGCAGGGCGGTCAGCGTGAGGGCCGCCAGCTTCCCGGGTGCTTTCATGGGGGTTCTCCTTCTGGCGTCAGTAGCCGGTGACGTCGGGCCAGCGCAGCTCCACGCCGTCGCGGACCAGCCGGTGCTGGTAGTCGGCCAGGAGCCGGCCGTCCGCGTGCACGGCGTGCGGCGTGGTGGCGCGGTCCAGGCAGAAGGCGGCGAGCGCGCCGGCCGCCTCGCCGACGTTCCACTCCACCGGGTGCAGGCGGTAGGCGCCGTTGGTGATGTGGGTGGTGCCGATGTTCTTGCAGGCGGGCAGCAGGTTGGTCATCCGCTGCGGGATCAGCGCCCCGAGAGGGATCTCGAACGGGGAGCAGGCGACGTCGATGTAGTTGTCGCCGCCGGTCGACGGGTGCAGGTCGATGCGGTACATGCCCACGCCCACGGAGTCGTGATAGGAGACAGCGCCCTTGTCGCCGCGTACCGCCACGGACAGGTCCTGCTCGGTGACGGTGGTCAGGGCCCGGACGCGCCGGGACTCGCGGATGTAGGGGGCCTGGGCGAGCCCGTCGGCGCCGCCGGTGACGTCGCCGCGCAGCCGCAGGCCCGGGTAGCCGGTGCCGCCGTCGTGGCGGGGCGCCTCGGTCTGCAGCCAGTACAGCGCCGACATCGACAGCTCACGGGCCGCCGCCAGGTGCCGGTCGGCGTCCGGCACGTCGATGACCGGCCCCTCCAGGTAGTCGATCATCGGCCAGTTGACCAGCGTGATGTCGCTGTCGTACGCGCCGGGCCGGAAGTTGTCGCGGGCGGCGATCCTGCGGAACGTCCACAGGTTGCCGTCGCCCGGGTTGACCCGCTGGTCGGCCTGCACCAGGCGGGGGTCGTCACCCGGGTTCGGGGTGAAGGAACGCTCCATGATCTCCAGCGTCCGCGGGCTCGGGCAGCGCCACGACAGCAGCCGGTCGCCCCAGAAGGGCGGCTGGTAGGCGCGCCAGAAGTCGTACGAGGCGGGCCTGTCGACGGTGTGGTCGCCGTCCACGTGGTCGATCGCGAAGCACACGGACACGGCCTGCATGCTCATCGGCTGCGCCGTCGCCGGGGCGCTCGGCTCGCCGGTGTCGTCCTGCGCCTCGAACCCGGTCACGTACTCGGCCCCGGCCAGCGGCAGCAGCTCGCCGGTCTCGGTGGCGTCCAGCACGTACGGCGCCACCGCGGTGATCTCCTCGCCCCCGTCGCGGTGCGCGAGCCGCACGGCCGTGACGCGGTCGCCGTCCACCTCGGCCCCGACCGGCCGGTACGGCTGGAGCACGCGCAGCCTGCCCGACCCCCGGTAGGGGGCGAGCATGGCCTCGATGACCGCGACCGCGACCCGGGGCTCGTGACACAACTTGCTGACGTGCCCGGCGCCCGGGTTCAGCTCCGGCCACGCCCGCGCCCGCTCGGTCAGCGGGTAGTGGTCGCGGTAGTAGCGCCGGATGCCGTCGCGCAGCGCGCGGTAGCTCGCCGTGACGCCGAACCGCTCCACCCAGGTGTGCTCGTCCGGCGGCACCGCCTGGCTGGTGAGCTGGCCGCCCAGCCAGTCGTACTCCTCGGTGAGCACCACCGATCGCCCGGCCCGCAGCAGGGCCAGCGCGGCGGCCACGCCGCCCAGCCCGCCGCCGACGACGAGCGCGTCTGCCGATATCTCAACCACGTGGGGGATTACCTCTCCTCATGTACGGGTGCCAGCGTCGATCCCTCGACCAGCTCGCACACCAGCAGTTCCTGGGGGATGCCGCCGCGTTCCAGCACCTGGGTGAGCAGCTCGACGGCCCTGCGGCCCATCTCGCGCCGGGGGATGCGGAACCCGGCGAAGTCGATGTCGGTCGAGACGGGCCTGGTGGGCGCGCCCAGCGCGACGATGGACAGGTCGCGCGGCACGTCCAGGCCGCGGGCCTTGGCGGCCTCGGCGATGGCCACGCCGTCGGCCAGCTCCTCGGCGAACACCACGCTCGCGCCACAGTCGAACAGCCCGTCCGCGGCGGTCAGGTGCAGCCCTTCGACACCGGTCGCGGCCACGCCTTCGGTGAAACCACGCAGCCGGTCGGCGTAGGACTCCGGGCCCGACCCCGCTCCGACATAGGCCATCCGCCGGTGCCCGAGCGCCGCGGCCCGCTCGACCAGCGCGCGCACCGCCGGCGGGTAGTCCGCTCCGACGTACGGCACCGGCCCGCCCGCGTCGTCGCGGCGGCCGACCGAGACGAACGGAATGCCCTCCGACAGCAGCCTGGACAGATCGTCGCGGTCGATCGTCCGGCCGAGCAGGACGCAGCCGTCGGCCAGCCGGATCCGGCTCTCCGCGCTGAAGATCCGCCGCCGCTCGCCCTGCTCCGCCTTGGCGCTGGTGAACAGCAGAAGGTCGCAGCCCGCCTCCTCCACGCACTCCTCGATCCCGACGAGGAACGGGTGATAGAAGTCGGCGCTCTCCGCGGGGAAGACGGCCTCGTAGGTGAACACGCCGTAGATGCGGTTGCGCCGTTCGACGAGCCGGCGCGCCGCCGGGTCGGCCACGTACCCGGTCTCCCTGATCACCTGAAGCACCCGATCGCGGGTTTCGGGCGAGATTCGCACCTCGCCCTCGGCCCTTCCGTTGAGCACCAGGGACACCGTCGTCTGGCTCACTCCAGCCATGCGCGCGATGTCCTGCTGCGTCAGCCGCCGCCCCGAAGCAGTCACAGTGCGTATCACCCGCCGTGTCGATAATGCGTATTAGTTCGGTCATTCTGCGACCGGGCATAACGGGACGTCAAGAGATAATCACTGGGTAATTCGTATTAGCAGCGGTGTGGCCCCGTCTGGGCATGACGACGTACAGTGACGCCGAGGGGCGACGGCGCGTCGCGGGCCTTGCCGGCCGCATGACGTGGCGCGGTGGCCGCCCGACAGGGGGCGGCTACCGGATGTGCGGTTCGGCCGGCTGGTCCTGCGAGCCCGCAGCCGGCGAAGCACAGGTAGCCGAGCTTGTTCGCAAAGTCGTGGAAGCCGTCGGGGAACAGCTCCCGTGCGTCACCGTTCGAGGCTGGGTGGTGAGTAGGCGAGCATGTCGGGCACGGGGGCGTCATAGCGCTCGATGTCGACCAGCGCGCTGAGAGCACTCGGTCCTTGTGACAGGCGCGAGCAGGGCCGGTCCGCCGTGAGAACGTTGGGGTTGCTGTGACGATCCAGCGTTCCGCTGGTGCCCGGCTCGACCGGATCCCACCACGCCCCGGTGGACAGTTGGACGACGCCCGGCATGACGTCGTCGGAGAGGATCGCGCCCGCGAGGCAGCTGCCCCGGTCGTTGAAGATGCGCACGATCACGCCGCTCTCGATGCCGCGTGACGCGGCGTCCGACGGATTGATCGTCACGGGCTCACGGCCGCGGATTTTCGAACTGAGGCTGTGGCCGCCGTTGTCGTATTGGCTGTGCAGGCGTGAGGCGGGTTGATTCGAGATCAGGTGCAGCGGGAATCGGCCCGACAGATCGGCGCGAAGCCATTCCACCGGTTCGAACCACTGGGGATGGCCGGCGCAGTCGTCGTAGCCGAACGAGTCGATCTCCTCGGAGAAGATCTCGATTCGGCCCGACGGTGTCAGCAGGGGGTAACGCTGCGGATCTGAGCGGAGGGCCTCGAAACTGCCGGGAAACGGTCCGGTCAGCGCGGGCAGCTCTGCGGTGGTGTTCCTCCAGAAGTCCTCGAAGCCCGGCAAGGCGGCGTCGCCGCCGAGCTTGGCCCTCGTCTGCTCGTAAAGGTGCCGGACCCATTCGATCTCCGAGCGTGCTTCCGTGAACTCCTGCTCGTATCCGAGCCGGGAGGCCAGAGCGGCGAAGATCTGGTGGTCGGTACGCGACTCGCCCGCCGGCTCGCGGACTTTCGGCATCGCGACGAGGTGGGGGTCTGAAAATCCGGCGGCGAAGTCGTCGCGTTCCAAGCTGGTGGCGACGGGCAGGACGATGTCGGCGAACTTGGCGGTGGTGTTCCACCAGGCCTCGTGAACGACCACCGTGTCGGGGGCCTGCCAGGCGCGGGTCAGCCGGTGGAGGTCTTGGTGGTGGTGGAACGGGTTCCCTCCGCACCAGTAGATCAGGCGAAGGTCGGGCAACGTCAGGCGTTGGCCGTCGTAGTCGATGATCTCACCTGGGTGCAGCAGGGTATCGGCGATCCTCGCCACAGGGATGAAGCCGGCAACGGGGTTGGGAACCTCGGGTACCGTCGCCACGAAGGCGCGGTCCGGGGCGACGCCGGTCGCGTCCATCGTCGCGTAACCTGCACCCCAGCCGCAGCCGGCCCGGCCCATCGAGCCCGCCATGGCGGCCAGCACGACGGACATCCAGATCGGCTGTTCGCCGTGGTCCGCCCGTTGCACCGCGTAGTTGACCATGATGAGAGAACGTCGGGTGGTGAGGCGGCGAGCGAGGTCGGTGATCGCGTCGCGACCGATGCCCGTGATCTCCGCCGCCCAGGCGGCGTCCTTCCGGACGCCGTCGAGCTCGCCGACCAGGTAGGAGGCGAAGCGGTCGAACCCGACGCAGCACCGGCGAAGGAAGTCCTCATCGTGCCACCCGTTGACCAGCATCGTGTGGGCGACGCCGAGCATCGCGGCGGTGTCGGTGTTGGGGATGACGGGCAGCCACTCGGCATCGAGGAAGTCGGCGGTGTCGCTGCGGATGGGGCTGATGTTCACGAACCGCACCCCAGCCTCACGACACCGGCGTTGCAGGTTCAGCGTCTGGTGTCTGGCCAGCCCACCAGGGTTGATCTGGCTGTTCTTCAGCGCCAGCCCTCCGAACGCCACCACCAGCTCGCAGCTGTCGGCTATCTCGTCCCACATCGGCATCCGGGACTGGTAGCTCCATGGATGGCCGCCGATCACATGGGGGAGGATGACCTCCAGAGCCGCGGTGCTGTAGGTGTTGCGAGAGTCGGTGTATCCGCCGCCCAGTGCCAGGAACCGGTGCAGTTGACCCTGCGCGTGGTGGAACCTGCCCGCGCTCGCCCAGCCGTAGGATCCGCCGAACACCGCGCTGTCCCCGTGCTGGGAGCGAACGCGACGGAGTTCATCACTCACCAAAGTGATCGCGTGCTCCCAGCTCACCTCCACGAAGGCGTCCCTGCCTCTGGCCGTGTCGTGGGCGCGCGGTTCGCCGTTCAGCCAGCCCTTGCGCACCGCGGGGCGTAGCACGCGAGCGCTGTCGTCGGCGGCCGCCACCATTCCGGGGCCGATGGGCGATGGACCGGGATCATCGTGCCTCGGCTCGATGCGCACCAGCCGGCCGGAGTCGACTACGGCGATGTAACTCCCCCAGTGCGTCGCGACCGACATGCGCTGTTCCACCATGCACCAACTCCGTCTCCGAAGTTTCCGCTGATCGCAGACAGCGGTTGCTTACGTTGCGGTGAGGTGCTGCGAAGAGGCCCGGTCGCTTACGTCGGCGTGATGCGCGAGGGAAGATCATGTTTGGCTGTTGGAGGGCTTGTGAAGTGAGTACCGGGATCCTGGATGCACCCTGTCTCCGGACTATAGGCGTGAAGTCGGCGCTCGAAGAGCGCTCCCACAGCACCGTCTCTCGGCGGATAGCCCCTTCGCGCACAAGGTAGGGGCCGGGGCTCCCGAATGACGTCGAGTTCGGACCACGACCTTGCCGGCGTTCCGCTCCAGGGGGCCGCCCTCACGGGCCGCCCGTCCCTCCCTGCCGAATCGCGGCCCTTTGCTGCGATCGTGAAACGGCCCCCCTGCCGGTGTGACGGGTGCCTGCTGTCACTCGGCGAGCCTGCCGAACAGGTGGTTGGCGGGGGCATCGGGGTCGTCGCCGTAGAAGAACTCCGCGACCGCCTTGTGGAACTCGGCGCGGTCCAACGTGCCCGAGCCGTCCAGGTCCAGCGCGGCGAAGACCGCTGCGCAGTCCTCGCCGGGAACGTCGGCGACCGACGCGAAGATCTGCCGGAACTCCACCTGGTCGATCTTGCCGTCCGCATCGAGATCACTGAGGTCGAGAAAGCAGTCGGTCACCCGCTCGATCTGCTGCGGGTACAGCGCGGGATCGGTCAGGACCCGCCGGAACCCTTCGGTCATCTCCCGCAGATCGACCTTCCCGTCGCCATCCTGATCCATCGGCGCGATCACATTCGACCAGAACGCGTCCATCCCCTCGGTGAGCCGATGGGCGGTTGCGGCGTCCGCCGCGGCGCCACGAGCGGCGATGTAACGCTCGCTCATCAGCCGGACGTCCCGCTGCGTGATGAATCCGTCCCCGTCGACGTCAGCGCCCCGGAACCACTGCCGGTATTTGAGGTCTTGAAGCACAGTCATGGAAACGCAAAGTATCTACTCCATCACTTTAAGTCAACATCGTGTGGCGGTGTCGACGCCTGTCAACCCAGCCGCCCCAGCCTGACAGCCTGCTTGAGGAAGACGACGCCGTCGATCAGGTCGAGCTGGGCAGGGTCCAGCGGGAAATAGGCGAAATCGCGGGAGACGCGGGGGACGGCCGGCGTCGTGATGGCCTCGGACAGGCGGCGGGCGTCGACGAGAGAGTGGTCCCACGGGAGCGTGGACAGGATGCCCTCGACGGTGTCCGGGGGCGGGATGTCGTCGCCGGCCGTGCCGAAGGCGGAGGCCAGGAAGACGTACCGGTCGCCCAGGTGCGCCCCGGTGATCGCCCCCGCGCTCCACCACTCCAGAGCCTGGTCGCCGAAGGACATGAGGCTCTTGTTCCGCTGCAGGTGGAGGTTGGCGGAGAAGACCAGGGCCGGGCCGTGCTCGGCGACGGCACGCAGGTTGGCGGCCATCATCGCGTCCCGCAGGGCCGACAGCCGGGTCCACCGCTCCGGGGACGCGTCCGCCATCCAGTAGTGGTAGCGGAGCAGGCCGGTGGCGGTGCGCCCGTACAGTGCCGCCCGCTCCCTGTGCTCCGCGCTCAGCTGCGGCGCCTGTGTGTCGAGCAGCGCCACCAGGTCGTCGGCGATCACCCGTAGCCGCTGGGCGTCGGCGGACTGGCCGATCGACTGGGACGGATCCATGGCCGTGGCCTCGTTCTCCCACCGGTCGTCCGGGCCCAGCAGCGTGTCGAGCGTTTCCCGGGTCACCACAGTGTGGGGGAGCGGGCCGTCGAGGAGGGCGTAGAGGGCGGTGAGCGCCTGGCGCGGACTCGCCGCCCAGTACTCCAGAGGGCCGTCGAACCCGAAGAACCGGAGCTTTTCATCATGCTCCTCGTTGTACGCGCGCATCCAGCGTACGAGGTCGCGATTGGCCGGCGAGGCGCCGAAGCCGTGGCTGAAGCCGCGTTCCATGACGTCGTCGAGCGTGCCGGCGCCCGTCGTGACGTAGTCGTCCACCACGAGACCCATGAGGCAGTCGCTCTCGATCGCGAACGACCGGTAGCCCTCGTGCTCGACCAGATGCCGGAAGAGGTCGTTGCGCAGCTCGCCCAGCTCGTCCACGAAGTGCCTGGCCTCGCCCAGGCCGAGCAGCAAGGGCTTGGCGGGCAGCGACCGGAGGAACGCCGAGACGCCCGCGCCGTCGAGTGGAAGGGCCGTGTCCTTGATATCCATGCCTTCAACGGTATCGTTGAACCTTCGGTGGAGACTTTTCGCGGAAAACGCTGCTCGTATAGCGATGGACCTTCAATCGGCGACGCGTCCATACTGAGCTGCTCAGCCGACACCGACGGTCTGCCGCTCGGGCTCGATCACGACCACGATGCGCTCTTGTCCTCGGGGGTAGGGCGTACCGGTGTACTTCGTGGCCAGCCGGTCGATGATTTCCCAGGCCGCGTCGCCCTCGATCCATTCGACGGCCTTACCGCGGACGACAACGGGCTCGAAGGGGTTGTCGACGGGCGCGATGGACAGCGCCATCCGGGGGTCGCGGCGCAGGTTGCGCGCTTTGCGCATGCCCGGGCCGGTGAAGAAGACGATCCGGTCGCCGTGGGTGCCGACGTAGACGGGAGTGGTGTGCGGCGAGCCGTCCGGGAGGACGGTGGCGAGGTGCGCGATCGAAGCGCCATCGAGCACGCGGCGCACGTCGGGGTCAAGCATGGTGTGCTCCTTCAGTGGGGATTCTCGGCGCGCCACGCGACGTGGTCGGCGACCGCCTTGGCGATGTCGAAGGCCGGCGCGAAGCCGGTGTCGTGGGTGAGCCGGGTGATGTCGGGGGATTCCACGGCGACCAGGCCGGCACGGGAGGTGTGGGCGCCGATCACGCCCAGCCCTCCGGTACGAGGATCATCGGGCCACCTCGTAGCGGAGGTGGGTGACGCCAGGGGCCGGGACGGCCTCCAGCAGGCGAAGGTGCACGTGCTTCGGGAGTTCCCGGAAGAAGCTGCGACCGCCGCCCAGCAGGACGGGCACCTGGTGCAGGATCACCTCGTCGACGAGGTCCGCCGCCAGCGCGGAGGCCAGCACGCCGCCGCCCATCAGGCCGACGTCCTTGCCCCCGGCGGCCTCGCGTGCCGCCGCGATCGCGTCCTCGATGCCGGTGGTGACGAGCGTCTGCGTCTTGCTGATCTGGGGCGCGGGCCGGTGGCTGAGGACGAACAGCGGGGCCCTCGGGTGCGGGCTGCCGCCGCCGAAATGGTCGGAGTCCTCGTAGGTGTTGCGTCCTGCCACGACCGCGCCCACGCGTCCGGCGTGGGTGTCGAAGACCCGGGCACTGGGCGCGCTGAGCGTGAACCCGTCGAACACCTGACTGGGCGTGTCGCCGGCGAAGTACCAGTCGAACAGCATCGGCGCGTCGCCGAGCCCGCGCCCGGCGCCCGGGTCGCGCCCGGTGATGTATCCGTCGACCGACACCGCGTGCGCGCTGAAGACCTTGCTCATCGTGGCGACTCCTTTTTGGGTTCCTTCAAGAGACTCCATCACCGTAACACCCAAAGTTCCTTGAGGGAACCCCGCTTGCTAGACTGATCCCATGCAACGCACGAAGTTCGGGGAGATGGCCTGCTCCATCGCGCGCACCCTCGACGTGATCGGGGAGCCCTGGTCGCCGCTGATCCTGCGTGATGTGTGGGTGGGGGTGAGCCGGTTCGACGAGCTCCAGGCCGACCTCGGGATCTCCCGCAAGGTGCTGACCGAGCGGCTCAACCACCTCGTCGAGCAGGGCGTGCTCGAACGCCGTCCCTACGACAATCGGCCGCGCCACGAATACCACCTGACGGCCAAGGGTGCCGAGCTGGTCGACCTGCTCATGGTCATGACCCGCTGGGGAGACCGGTGGCTGTCAGGCGAGGCCGGCCCGCCGGTGCTCTACCGCCATCATGCGTGCGGGGAGATCAGCCATGTCGACCTGCGCTGCGCCCACTGCGGTGAGCCGATGCACGCCGGCGACGTCGATCCGCTGCCGGGCCCGGGCGCGGCCCTCTGACCGAGGCGGGTCCGGCCGGCTGGCCACCCGCCTTCAGCCCGCTCCAGCGCACCGAGATCAAGGCACTGGCCTGCTGGCTTCCGGCCGAAGCCGGCGCGCCGCTGTCGCGCTGGAGCTGCCCCGAGCTGGCGCGCAAGGCCATCGCCCGCGGCCTGGCAGCGGCGATCTCTGCCTCCACGGTGCGCCGCTGCCGCTGCCGCCCCACCCTGCCCCCGGGCAGAGCACGGATGATGCGCGTCAACCACGACTGCGACCCTCGAGGACCTGCCGGCCCGGATCGAGCGACACGAACGGAAGGTGTCGAACCTCCAGCAGCCCGCCGACTGCGACCATCAGCCTGCCGCACCCAACCCCGCCGCATGACCCCCGAAGGATTCACGAAGTCGACCGCTAAGCCTCGTGCCACCCTCGCGGAACGGGCCCCTACCGTGAGTCAGAGGTTCTGATCTTCATTGTCTCGTCGTAGACGACCTCGTTCGCGCGGTTCGTGAAGTCGAGCAGCAGCGCGAGCTCCGTATCGTCATATTTATCGATCAGTGCCATGTACGCCCCGCTGAAGCGCTCCATGATCTCACGGAGGCCAGCGTAGGCGCCATCACGATCGAGTTCGATGATGACCTGCCGCCGATCGGCCGTGTCGCGACGACGGCGGACGAATCCGGACTTCTCCAGCCGGTCGATGACCGCGGTGACGGCTCCCCCTTTGGAGAGGCCCATCCACTGGGCGAGCTCGCCGGCTGTCATCGGTCCCTCCTTGTCCAGGAGCGCGAGGCAGTTGACGTCGGTGATGTTGAGTCCGGCTTGGGCGGCCACCGCGGAGTGGAAGAAGACTGCCCGGTTGGCCGCGATGCGGTTCGCGTCGTAGAGAGCCGCTATGGCCTGAGCCCGCTGAGTCGACATGATATTCTCTCCAAAATAGAGATATTCGAATACAGTGAAGCTCGTATTTCGTGCCGATGCTCAGCGTATCCGAAGGAGAACCATGGCGTCACCTGCACAGCCACGCGCCGCACAGAAGCATCCATGGCTCGTCCTGAGCGTGGTGCTCACCGCCGCGTTCATGGATCTGGTCGACGGGACCATCGTGAGCATCGTGCTCCCTCATATCCAGTCCGACCTTGAGGCCGGATTCGCGGCAGCGCAGTGGGTACTGGCCGGCTACGCTCTCACGTTCGCGCTGATGCTCATCCCGGGCGGACGGCTGGGCGACGTCTACGGACGCAAACGGGTCTTCCTCATCGGTGTGGCAGGCTTCACCCTCGCCTCCGTCGTTTGTGGCGCGGCCACCGGGCCAGACCTGCTCGTGGGCGGCCGGCTCGTCCAGGGCCTCATGGCCGCGCTCATGGTGCCGCAGGTCATATCGATCATCATGGTCATGTTCATGCCCCAGCGCAGGGCGAAGGCGTTCGCCGTGTACGGCATCGTGCTCAGCCTGGCCAACGTCAGCGGCCCGCTGCTGGGCGCCCTGCTGGCCGAATACGATGTCTTCGGACTTCAGTGGCGAGCGATCTTCCTTGTCAACGTCCCGGTCGGCCTCCTCGCGTTCGCCGGAGCCGCCCGCTACATGCCCGAGTCGCGCTCCGAACAGGCGCTCAAGATGGACGTGCCGGGCACCGTTCTGATCGCGCTGGCCTCGTTCGCGCTCATGCTCCCGCTCATCCAGGGTCGCGAGTCCGGCTGGCCGCTGTGGATGATCCTCCTGATGATCGCGACCCTGCCCCTACTGGGCCTGTTCGCCTTCGCTCAACGCCGCAGCGCATCCCCGCTCGTCCCGCCGGGCTTGTTCAAGGAACGGTCGTTCGTGGTCGGGCTGATCATGCTGCTCACCCTTTTCACCGGACTGGCGTCGTTCTTCCTGGTGCTCAACTACGCACTCCAGCTCGGCCTCGGCTGGTCGCTGCTCGCCACCGCGCTGACCGGGATCGGCTGGCCGGTCGGCATCCTGGCCACCTCGGGACTCGCGCAACGGTACGCCACGACCCACGGCAGGCTTCTGATCAGGACCGGGTTGCTCATCATGACGGTGGCAGTAGTCGCGCTGATCGTGCTCCTGGAGGCGTACGCGACCGACATCTCCTACTGGGTGATCGCGCCACCGGTGCTCGTCATGGGGCTCGGCTTCGGCCTGTGCGTGTCCATCCTGACCAACGTGATCCTCACTGGCGTGCCCGCCGACAGCGCCGGCGCGGGCTCCGGTGTGCTCAACGCCGTGCTCCAGCTCGGCACGGCCGCCGGCATCGCCATAGTCGGCGTCATCTTCGTCAGCCTCGCCAACGGGCAGGACACCACAAGCCTCTATTTCGCCGGTTCCACAACCCTCTGGTACAACGCGGCGGTCTTCCTGGTGGCACTCCTGCTCGCCATGGCACTTCCGCCGGCCCCGCGACACACTGAGATGCGGGAGTCGGCTCGTCAGGTCCCCATCCCGTGAACCCGAGCTCGGCCGGCCCCCGTACGAACGGGGCCAGCGCGGTGGCGCCCTTGTCGGCGCGGCCGGTGGTGAGCGCCGCGAGGCTTGCCGTGTTCGGGGGTCCGGTAGCCGAACCAGGCGACGACCGCGGACCGGTCACCGAAGACCTCGACGGCACGCCCGCCGTCACGAATGTCGAAGGACAGGAACCGGCGCGCGGCATCGCGGCCCATCAACGATCACCGTGCCCGGCGGCCATGCGCTCGGCGGCCTGGATGTCGTACCGGCTGGCGGTTCACCGTGCGGCCGGGGTCGACCGCCGCTGAAGCAGTGCCGCCGGGCGCGTGGCTGGTCGTGGCCTGGTGCGCAGGCCTGCTGTTCACGTCCCTGATTCGGATCAGGCTTCCCGGGGAGGGCGCGCCCTCGGTCGTTCTCGGAGCGTTGCTGTACCGGTGGGATGGTCTGGCCTACCTGGTGGTGGAAGACCCGTCCGACACGGCCCTTGCCGCCGGATCTCAATGGGCCCCATGGGAGTCCTTCAGGTTCAGCCGGGTGTTCACGTGGGACTCCTGGCCCGGTTCGACGATCACGAACTGGCCCATCATGCCTTTGTCTTCGTGGACGAGCATGTGGCAGTGGTACATGTAGGGAGCTTTCGGGTCGGTGTGGTCGCCGAACTCCACCAGCAGCCGTACGTGGCCTTCCGGCGGCACGTACACCGTGTCCTTGCGGCCCGCCTCGTAGGCGGCGGGTGGTCTCCCGTTGACGTCGAGGATCCGGAAGCTGACCTCGTGGATGTGGAAGGAATGGTTGGTGCTCGGATTGGTGAGCTCCCAGATCTCGACGGCCCCGGCCGGTACCACTACGTCGATGCGGGCGAGGTCCATCCCCTTGCCGTTGATGGAGGTGCTGCTGAAGCGGAAGGTCCGCGTTCTGGTGTTCGGAGGGACGAGCGGGGCCGGGACGTCGGCGAGCCGGGCGGGCACGGCCACCGATTCGGCGAGCGGGCCCGGCGCGGTGAACTTCATCAGGTCGAAGACGTCGGCGCCGCCGGTGAACCGGTCGAGTGCGGTGCCGCCGCCCAGCTCCGCGGTGAAGCTGCGGAGCACGACCTGGTCGCCGGGGCGGAAGTCCACCACGATCTCGGCGCGTTCCCCGGAGGCGAGCAGCGCCCTTCTCAGCCGTACGGGCTCGCCGACCAGGCCGCTGTCCGTGGCGACCAGCGCGAACTCGCGGTCGTCGGCGAAGCCGATGTGGTAGACCCGGCCGACCGAGGCGTTGAGCAGCCGCAGCCGCACGCGCGTGGTGGTGACCGTGAACGCCGGTCCGAGCGTGCCGTTGACCAGGACATCCTTGCCGAGGAAGCCCATCAGGTCCATGCCCGGCAGCATGGACATGCCGAAGTTGCTCAGGGTGAGCGAGCCGTCGCCGTCGAAGGTGGCGTCCTGGATGATGAGCGGGATGTCGTCGACGCCGTACTCGTGGGGCAGCTTCGCCGTGTGCTCATCGTCGATGAGGAACAGCCCGGCAAGCCCTTGGTAGACGTGCCGGGCGGTGGTGCCGTGCAGGTGCGGGTGGTACCAGAGGGTGGCCGCCGGTTGGTCGATCTTCCAGGTCGGTTTCCACGTCGCGCCCGGAGCGATCATCTGGTGGGGGCCGCCGTCCATGACGGCGGGCAGGCGCATGCCGTGCCAGTGCACCGACGTGGCCTCGGGCAGGGTGTTGAGCACCCGCGCAGCCACGGTCTCACCCCGCCGTACGCGCAGCGTCGGCCCCAGATGGGGACCGTTGACGCCCCACGTCCCGGTCTTCACACCCGGGCGCAGCACGCTGACGCCCGCCTGGAGCTTCAGGTCGAACGAGCCGCCCTCCAGCAGCGGCGGGATGCGCAAGGGCCGGTCGAACGCCAGCTCACCCACGTTGCCCGCGGTGGAGGACAGCAAGGCCCACCCGAACGCGCCGCCACCGGCGGCTACCAGGGTCGACACACCGACCAGCCCAGCCTTCAAGAAAGTGCGCCGCTGCATCCACCGATCCTCTGTCCATGCCCGTGCAAGACGACGGGCTGAGCCTTCCAGCCAGGCGGCGCGATGGAATCCGGCATATTCCCTATGCGGCTCCTTGGGTAGCGCGTCGACACGGTCTTCTCTCGGGCAGGGCGTGCTGCTTTGTTGGTCACCATGTGACGGGCAGCGCGTTCAAGCCCGATCCGCGCGTGGTGGTCAGGTCGCCGGCGGGTGCGGCGAGGCTGAGGGAGGGAATGCGGGTGAACAAGGCGCGGAAGGCGATCTCCAGCTCGGCGCGGGCCAGGTTCTGGCCGAGGCACTGGTGGATGCCGTGGCTGAAGGTCAGGTGCTGGCCGGCGGGCCGGTGTACGTCCAGCTCCAAGGGGCGTTCGAGCAGCGTCTCGTCGCGGTTGGCGACGGAGGTGACGATCAGCACGCCGTCGCCCGCGCGGATGAGATGCCCGCCGACCTCGACGTCCTCCAGCGCCACCCGCGGCAGCGCCCCCTCGCTGGAGACGTATCGCAGTAATTCCTCCACCACAGCCGGGAGCGCGGCCTCACCGCTGCGTACGGCGGCGAGCTGGACGGGATGTTCGAGCAGCGCGAGAGTGCCCATCGAGATCAGGCCGGCGGTGGTGGCATGCCCGGCGATCAGCAGGACGAGAGCCAGCCCGACGACCTCGTCGCGGCCGATCGTGCCCAGTGGCACCTGGTGGGCGAGGAGTTCGTCGATCAGTCCGTCGCCCGGCTCCGACTGCTTGGCGCGTACCAGGTCGTCGAGGTAACGGCCGAGTTCCGCCATCGCCTGGGCGCCCCGCTCGGGGTCGTGCCGGAGCCTGGCCTGGGCTTCGAAGAACGCGTGGTCCTCGTAGGGGACGCCGAGGAGTTCGCAGATGGCCAGGGAGGGCACCGGCAGCGCGAAATCGGCGACCAGGTCGGCGGGCGGCCCGGCGGCGAGCAGGGCGTCGAGCCGCTCGTTGACGAGCTGTTCGAGGCGGGGCCGCAGCGCCGTGATGCGTTTGACCGTGAAGGCGGGGATCAGGGCTCTGCGTTGTCGCTGGTGTTCACGGCCTTCGACGCCGAGCAGCATCGGCCGGGCGTGCGGGCCGGCTGTCGCCGGGATCGGCAGGGGCGAGCCGGGATGCGAGCGGTCGGCGGTTAGCCGCGGGTCGGCCAGCAGGGCGCGGCCCTCGGCGTAACCGGTCACCGCCCACCCCTGGCGCCCGCCGGGCAGGCGCACCTTCGCCACGGCACCGCCGTTCCAGCGGGACGGCTGGTAACCGTCCGCCGGGCGGTACGGGCAGGATCTGACCGTCGGCAGCTCGGGCAGGGCCTCGGTGGTTTCCTGCGTCATGGTCGACCTCCAGTCGAATGAGAAGCTGTCAGCGCAGGGTGTCGCGAAGTGCTTGGGCGAAGGGTTTGGGATCGTTGATGAAGGCGATGTGGTTGCCCGGGAACTCGACGTACGGGCAGCCGGTGCGTTCGGCGACGATGGGCGCGGTACGGGCGTAGAACGCGCCGGTGCTGGCGCTTCCGGCCGCGCTGACCATCGCCACCCCGTTGGCGCGGATCCGGTCGAGGTCCGGTACGTAGTACGTGATGGGCAGGAACTCCCGCGACAGGAAGAACTGGCTGTTGGGGGTGATGTTCTCCGCCGAGATACGGGCGATCGTGGACTCGTCGAAGCCGACGAAGGAGGAGTGGAACACCTTCATGGCCGCGACCTCGCCCTCTTTGCGGAAGGTGTCGTGGGCGCCGTCCATGTACGTCTGCCAGAAACGGCCGTCGGGCAGGATCGACATGACCGGCGCCTCATGGGCGACCAGTTTGATGATGGCCGCCGGATGGTGGGCGGCCATTTCGAGGCCGATGGAGGCGCCGCAGCTGTTGCCGAAGACGTAGGCCCGCTCGTGGCCCATGGCGTGGATCACGGCGACGGCGTCGCGGGCCTGCTGGGCCATGTCCATGTCCCGGGTGAGGTCGCCGGTGCTGCGGGAGTTGCACCGCCGGTCGTAGCTGACCACCGTGTACTCCTCGGCGAGCAGGGCGGCCAGGGCCCGGTGGCGGGCGGCGTCGCCGCCACCGCCGGAGATCAGCAGCAGCAGCGGGCCGCTGCCCTGGTGGTCGTAGAAGATCTGCGCGCCCTCGCTGTGCACGCTGGCTGTGGTGACCACGAACTCTCCTTAAGATGCGGGGCGTATCTTACTTCGCCTCGCACGCTAACACATGTAAGATGCGAAGCGCATCTTAAGGAGGGATCCGATGACGGCCACACGGCGCCGCGGAGAGCAACTGGAGCACGCCATCCTCGACGCGACCTGGCAGATCCTGGAGGAGGTCGGCTACGCCAGGCTGACGTTCGAAGCGGTCGCCGCCCTGGCCGGCACCAGCCGCCCGGTGCTCAGCCGCCGATGGCCCACCCGGGTCGAGCTCGCGCTCGCGGCCATGGAACGCGCCGCCCCGCCCGGCATTGAGGTCCCTGACACCGGCAGCCTGCGCTCGGACCTGATCGAGCTGCTGCGGCAGACGGTGAAGGGGCTGGGCAGCGTACGCGGTGAGGTGCTGGCCGGACTGGCCGCCGAAGCGGCGCGGGACCCGGACGGCGCCGCCGCCCTGCACGTCTGGATCGCCCGCTCCACCCGCGGGGACGCGGCGGCGACCGTCCTGGCCAGAGCGGCGGACCGGCACGAGATTCGCGCGGTGAACCTTCCACCACGGGTGCTCCAGTTGCCCTTCGACCTGGTCCGCAACGAGGTGGTGCTCCGCGGCCGCCCGCCAGGCGACGACGCGATTGCCTCCATCGTCGACGACATCCTCCTTCCCCTCATCCGCCAGCTCACCACCGCCTGACATCGCGCCGAGAAATCCCGTACCGCGCTCAACGTCGAAAGCCTCAAATCCGCAGTCAGGTTGGAATCGCAACCAGACCATCGCGGAGGGCGAAATCCCAGATCAGCAGCTGTGACAGGATTCTCGCCACCGACAGGAGCTCAGGTGGCCCGACTGATCCGCTGGGGGATCGCTGTGAGAAGCAGCGGATCCTTTGTCTGGTCATCCAGCCGCTCGGACTGACCCACACCCGCGTGCGCCCCGCCCAGGACACGGATACCCCGATCCGCATCCGCGAGGGTACTCCAACCTGTTCCTCCAGGACGGCGTCGACCCGGCGACGGTCACTCCTGCGAACTGGGAATCGCTGATGGAGAAGCCAGGTCTCCCGCCCCTGGACGTCACCGAGTTCAACTCCTCCCTGGCCTGGTCGGCCGGCAACATCGTCTCCACCACCGGCGACATGATCCGCTTCGTCGACGCGCTGGCCGGTGGCAGACTGCTGCCGCCCGGCCAGCACCGGCAGATGTGGACCACGGTCTGCACCGAGGGCGGTCACTGGGTGCCGCACGCCCGATACGGCCTCGGCCTGTTCGAGTTCGACAAGCAGGCGACGGGCGGCCGGACGCTGTGCGGCGTCGGCGGCAGCCTCTGGGGAACCTGGTTCCTCGCGGTCGGCACCCCTGACGGCGGGCACACCATCGCCGTCCACACGAACACCGAAGGGAAGAGCTGGGACCTCACGTTCAAACTCATCGACGCGGAGTTCGGCACCTCCATCGCCGCCGCGTAAGAGGCGGCCCGCCACCGGCTCGGCACGCGGCAGCCCACCGAAGATCGCCACCGCCGGCCCGTGGGCTCTCCGCCCGGGTCGGCTGTCACCAGGCGCGCGGTATCGGCTGCGCCGGCGTCACCGAGAGCCGGCTTCCCTCTCCCGCCACACCTGGCTGCGGGACCCCTCGGCCTCAGGAGGCGTCGTGGACGACCAGGGCCAGTTGGACGCGGTTGTCCAGGCCCGCCTTGGTGAGGATGCGGGAGATGTAGCCCTTGACCGTGCCCACACTCATGTGCAGCTCGCCGGCGATGACGGCGTTGGCCTTGCCCTGCCCGACCGCGAGCGCCACCTCCCGCTCACGGTCACTGAGTGCCGACAGCACCCGCCGGGCGTCGGCCCGCCGCCGGTCGTCCTCCTCCGGCAGCAGGTGGGCGATCAGCCGCCGGGTGACGCTCGGCGACAGGCTGGGCTCGCCGGCGGCGACGCGCCGGATCGCCTCGACGATCCCCTCGGGCGGCGTGTCCTTCAGCAGGAACCCGCTGGCTCCCGCGCGCAGCGCCCGGAACACGTGCTCGTCGGCGTCGAACGTGGTCAGGATGATGACCTCCGGCGCGTCCCGGCGCGCGCGCAGCCTGCGGGTCGCGTCGATGCCGTCGAGGCCGGCCATCCGGATGTCCATCAGCACCACGTCGGGGGAGTGCTCGCCGACCGCGGCCTGGACCTGCGCGCCGTCGGCCACCGCGCCCACCACCTGGAGGGCGGGCGCCCCCCTGAGCATCAACGTCAGCCCGGCGCGGACGAGCGCGTCGTCGTCGACGATGAGCACCCGGATCGCGCCGGACGCACTCCCGGTCCCGCCGGCGGGCGCACCCGTACCCTCACCCACGGGGGCATCCGCGGACCCGCTCACCGGCTCACTCATGGGGCCGCTCACGTGGCCATGGTAGCCGCGCCGCCAGCCGGAACCCGCCCCCGTCGGTGTGTTCGCGCTCCAGGCGCCCGCCCGCCAGCGAGACCCGTTCCTCCAGCCCGGCCAGCCCGGCTCCGGCCCCGGTCGTGGCCAGCCCCGCCGCCTCCCGCCCGTCGGGCAGCGGGTTGCGCACCTCGACCGTCAGCTCGCCGCCGGCGGCGCCGGAGACCTCGACGGTGACGGGCCGGCCGGGCGCGTGCTTGCGCGCGTTGGTCACCCCCTCCTGCACGACGCGGTACGCGGTGCGCCGGATCGTCTCCGGCAGGTCGGCGAAGCGTACGTCGTGCTCGTGCAGCTCGATGCGCATCCCGGCCCGCCGCGACTCCTCCACCAGCGGCGCGAGCCCGGTCAGCGGAAGCTCGGCCGACGGGCTCTGGCGCAGCACGGAGATGACCGCGCGCAGCTCCTGCAGGGCGTGGTGGGCGCTGGTCCGGATCACCCCGGCCGCCTCGGCGACCTCGTCCGGCCTGGCGGCGGCGTTGAACTCCAGCGCTCCGGCGTGCACCGCCAGCAGCGACAGCCGGTGGGCGAGCACGTCGTGCATCTCGCGGGCGATGCCGAGGCGTTCGGCGCGGCGGGCCTCCTCCGCGCGCAGCCGCTGATCGGCCTCGGCGCGGCGGGCCCGTTCCGCCAGTGACGCCAGCAGCTCCCGCCGGGTCCTGGCCAGGATGCCCCAGCCGGTGATCGCCCCGCCGAACAGTATGCCGACCAGCGCCCACACCGGGTACGGCGCCAGCCCGGGCGGCCGCCAGGCGAACCTGACCAGTGTCGCCGCCACCCACGCCATCCCCACCGCGACGGCCGCGGGCGGCCGCCGGTACAGCGCCGCGACGAGCGTGGCGATCCCCGCGGCCACCGACGCCGCCGCGGCCGGGACGGACAGCGCGATGACGGCCAGCGAGGCGGCCACCGGCCACCGGCGGCACCACCACAGCCCCGCGCACGCCAGGGCCCCGCCGGCCACGTCGGCCCACAGGTACCAGCCGGGCGTCCCCGGGACCAGATCCCCCCAGACCACCGCGCCGGCCCCGGCCATGGCGAGCACGATGCCGCCGGCCCCGGCCGCCCAGTCACGCCGCGATCTGCCCGGACCCGGCTGCCCGCCCGTCCCCGGGCCCTGTCCTGCGAACACAACCGCAGATCGTATCCGCCGGCCTTCCGCCTGGTAAGCAACCAAGGTCACCATCGCCGCCCCGCCATGGCAACCAAAGTCACCCTTCGCAAGCGACCGAAGAGGCCACGGACCGGCCTGGCGGCAGCAGCGCGCCGCGCCCGCCGCGGGAGACCGTGGGCGCATGGTCACCTCACGAGCACGCGGCCGGTGGGCCGCGCTTCTGCTGGCCGGGCTCACCCCGGTCGTCGCCGAGCTCACGCTCGGCAATCCGCCCCTCCGCCAGGCGTGGCTGCTGCTGCTGTGGACGCCGATCTACGGCGCCGGCACCGTACTGATCCGCGAGCTGGTACGCCGTACCGGCCGGGGCTGGCCCGCCATCCTGCTGCTCGGGGCGGCGTACGGGATCGTGGAGGAAGGGCTGGCCCTGCAGGCGCTCACCAGCCCGACGATCTACGGCGTGGCCGGCTGGGCGCCCAGGATCCTCGGCCTCAACAGCGCCTACACCGAGCTGAACATCCCCTACCACGCGGTCTTCAGCGTGGCGCTGCCGATCCTGCTGGTGGATCTCATCGTCCCGGAGCTTCGCCATCGCCCGTATCTGGGGCGGACCGGTCTGGTCGTGGCGGGAGTGGTGTTCGTGCTGGGCGCTGTGCTGCTGCGGTGGACGACGTCCTTCATCGACCCCGGCTACCAGGCGCCGCCGGCGGCGCTGGCGGCGTTCGTGCTGGTGATCGCGGTGCTCGCGGTGCTCGCGCTGCGGTTCGTCCCCCGCCCGCCGGCCGCCGCGCCCCGGACGGTTCCGACGCCGCCGGTCGTCGCGTGCCTGGCCGGGGTGGTGGCGTTCGGATATCTCGCGCTGCTGTTCCCCTTCGGCGGCGCCCGGCATCCGGCCTTCACCGAAGGGGGCTGGGTGGTGGTCCCGATGGTGGCGGCGGCGCTGCTGGCGGTGGTGGCAGGGGTGCTGCTGCGCCGGTGGACGGCGCACGGCGGGTGGGGCGACCGGCACAGCCTCGCGCTGGCTGGTGGGGCGCTCGTGGCGCACACGGTGTTCGGGGTGATCGCCAACGGCGAGAACGTCACCGACCGCGTGTCGCTGGCCGTGCTCGGGCTCGTCATGATCGGCCTGCTGGCCCTGCTCGCCCGGCGTACGCGGTGACCATGGCGATGGCACACAACGGTGCCTGGCTCACGGGTCACGCCAGCACCGCGCCACCGGCGATGTCGACGATGACGCCGGTGATCCAGCCGGCGTCGTCGGATGCGAGGAAAAGCGCGGCCCGTGCGACGTCTTCGGGCGTGCCGAGCCGCCGCAGCGGGTGCGACTCGGCCAGCGAGCGCTGAACGTCGGCCGGGATCCACTGCTCGTTCGTCTCGGTGAGGATCGTCTCCGGGGCGAGGCAGTTGGCGCGGATGCCGTACGGGCCCACCTGGGCGGCCAGATCCTGGGTGAAGATCTGCACACCGGCCTTCGCCGCGGCGTACGCGACGATCGTGCGTTCGCTCGGCTTGCGCCCGGCCGCCGAGGACAGGGTGATGATGTTGCCGCTCCGGCGCTGCTTCATGTCCGGCAGGAAACACTTGACGGTCAGGAAGGTGCCGGTCAGGTTCCGGTCGATGTCGGCCCGCCAGCTCTCCTCCGTGATGTCCTCGATGGGCGTGGGGCGGCTGTCCGAGCTGCCGGCGTTGGCGACCAGCACGTCGACGGGACCGTACCGGTCGAGGATCTGCTCGCGGATGCGGGCGAGGTCGGCGGCGACGGTGACGTCTCCGGTCACGCTGGTGGCCTGCCCGCCGAGGTCGTCAATGCGTGCCTGGACCGCGGCGAGCGCGGCCTCGTCCCGGCCGTGCAGCACGACACGGGCGCCGGCCTGGGCGAAGGTGGTCGCGATGGCTGCGCCGATCCCTCGGGAGCTGCCGGTCACCAGTGCCACCCGGTCCTTGAGAACGCTCATCGGCTGTCATTCCCTTCGGGGTCAGGCCGTTGCCGTCAGGACGATGATCGCCACGACGGGGGCGGCGTGTCGAGCACCGGACAGAACTCGCATCGGTGACCCAGCCGCCGGCGTACGGAAGGCGCCTGACAGATCCTCAACGGATCCTCAACAAGCACCGGCCTACCGTCCTTCTCGCAAGGCACACCAACGAGAAAGGGACGATCTCATGGCTTCGGTCAGCACGCGGCTCATCACTCTCATGGGCGCCGCCGGCGCGGCGTCCGCACTGCTCATCGCACCCGGCTCGGCGACGGCGCAGACGGCCCCGGCCACGACGGCCGTGACCGCCCCCGCGGCCCAGAACTGGAGCTACGCCCAGCCCCAGGCCACACAGGCGCGCACGGCGGTGGCGACGACCTCGTCCAAGCGCTGCCTCACGCTGCTGCGCCCCTGGGGGAGGTACGAGGGCGGCAAGTGGCGCATGTACGGCACTGTCCGGGCCCACTGCAAGGGCAGCAGGGCCGGCCGGTGGACGATGGAGCTGCAGAAGAAGACGAAGATCGTCGGCATCCCGCACTGGCAGCGGCTGGCGGGCAGGACCGTGCGCAGCGATCAGACGGGTGCCTTCCACGTCCGCGCGACGTGCAAGAGCATGAAGAAGAACACCTTCCGCGTGGTGACCGTCGGCACCACCGCGCTGGCCGGCCCCACGCTCACGGTCAAGTGCTGACCCCGCCCAGGTAGCGGGCTCTCCCGTGGACGGCGACGGACCCTGATCACAGAGTCCGTCGCCCCGGGAGATCTTGCTGGTCGTAGCCGGCGGCGATGATGGCCTCGAGACCGGAGTACCAGCACGAGGGTTTCGCTTGCGCCGGATCCCATGTGCGCTGACGCAAGACGATCACCGCACCGCAGATATGATGAGCCCTTGACAAAATATCGATAGCTCGCATCATTATTACCGACGACCGGCACCGTGGAACGCCGGCGAGCGGCTGTCGACAGGAGCGCCCATGCACGCGGTTGAGACACGACTCGATGCCGGGACCGACCAGCGTCGAGGGCTTCTCGACCGCGACGGCCGACCGGGGCGACGGCGGGACGATCGCCATGTCGCCTGGTTGTTCCTGCTGCCGGTGATCGTCGGTTTCGCGGTCTTCTACGCCTACCCGACGGTCCGGGGCGTCTGGTACTCGTTCACGGACTACAGCCTGCTGAACGATCCGACGTACGTCGGCGCCGACAACTACCAGAAACTGGTCGGCGACGAGCAGTTCTGGAACGCGCTGAAGGTCACGGGCTACTACGTGGTCGTGAACATCGTCTCGCAGACGCTGGTCGCGCTGGGACTGGCGGCGCTGATGCACCGGCTGACCCAGTCGGTCGTCCTGCGCGCGACGCTGCTGGTGCCATGGCTGGTGCCGAACGTGACGATCGGCCTGCTGTGGGCGTGGCTGCTGGATCCCGAGCTCGGGTTCGTCAACCACCTCATCGGCCTGACCGGACTCGACACGACCCTCTCCTTCAACTCGCCGAGCTGGGCGATGCCCCTGGTGGCGCTGGTCAACAGCTGGACCTACACGGGCTACACCGCGCTGCTGCTCTACGCGGGGATGCTGCAGATACCGCAACACCTGTACGAGGGCGCCGCGATCGACGGCGCGGGTGAATGGCGCATGTTCCGATCGATCACGTTGCCGCTCCTGCGGCCGATCCTGGCGCTGGTGCTGGTGGTGTCGCTGATCGGCTCGTTCCAGATCTTCGACACGGTCGCGGTCGTGTACGGCGGCAAGCCGCCCATCCCGGAGACCCGGGTCATCTACTACTACATCTACCAGCGGGCGTTCACCTACTTCGACATGGGATACGCCGCCGCCGTGGCGATGGTCCTCGTGGTCGTCCTCGGCGTGCTGACGACCATGCAGATGCGGATGCTGCGCGCGTCGCGTTCGGACCTGGGCTAAGGAGCCTTCGGATGTTCTCCGGAATGAAGATCAGCAAAAGGGCCGCCTGGCTCACCCTCATCGCCGCGGTCGTGCTCACCGTCTTCCCCTTCTACTGGATGGCCCGCACGGCCCTTACTCCGGCTGCCGACCTCTACCGCGACTCGACCGGGCTGTGGCCGGACAACCCCACGTTGATCAATTTCGCGCGGGTGCTGGGCCTGGTCGACGCGGAGGAGGCCAGAGCCGCGGGCGGGTCGGGAGCGCAGATCAATTTCCTGCGGTACACGATGAACTCGATCGTCTACAGCGGGCTGATCGCCGTCGTGCAGACCTTCTGCTGCGCCATGGCGGGTTACGCCTTCGCCCGGCTGCGCTTCCCGGGCAGGGACCTGGCGTTCGGCGTCATCATCGCCGCGCTGATGGTGCCGCCTATCTTCACGATCCTGCCGAACTTCGTCCTGGTCAAGCAGCTGGACATCCTGAGCACCATCCCGGGACTGGTCCTGCCCAGCCTGCTGATGACGCCGTTCGCGGTGTTCTTCCTGCGCCAGTTCTTCCTGTCCATTCCCCGGGACGTGGAGGAGGCCGCGACGCTGGAGGGCATCAGCCGGTGGGGGATGTTCTGGAAGATCGTGCTTCCCATGAGCCGCGGTCCACTGATCACCATCGGGCTGACCACGGTCGTGTGGAGCTGGAAGGACTATCTGTGGCCGTTGCTGGTGGGCAAGGCCGAGAGCACCCGGGTACTCACCGTGGGGCTGGGCGTGTTCCTCCAGCAGTCGCCCAACCGGGCGCCGGACTGGACCGGGCTCATGGCCGGATCTGTCCTGTCCATCATTCCGGTGCTCGTCCTGCTCGTCTTCCTGGGCAAACGGCTGGTGCAGTCGATGAACTTCTCCGGCATGAAGTGACGAAGCGGGGTGCGGCCGGAGCCGCACCCTTTCGTGGTGGCGTCAGGACACCGGGATGCGCCCGAGGGTCAGCCAGCCGGGAACGGCCGTGTCCTGGTCGGCGTTGGCGAAGCGCAGCGGCATGCCGTTCGGCAGCGGGTTGGCGGCCCGCAGGACCAGCGTGTACTCGCCCTTCCGCAGCCCGTCGACCGGCAGGGCCGCGGCGAGCTCGACCGGCTCGCCGGGCATGACGCCGGTCAGCTTCCAGGACGTCGTCCAGGTCCGCGCGATCCGTCCGTCCCGGCCGGCCACGGCCAGCTGAACGGGCCAGTCGTAGGAGAACGGGGCGACGCCGTCGTTGCTGATCCGGATCGTGACGTCGAGGCCGCGGCGCCGCTGCCCGGTCCGCACCGCGGTGACCCGCAACTCGTAGCCCAGTGACTTCGCGCCCTTCAGCGCCTGGTCGTAGGCGGCGCCGGTGTATCCGGGGCTGAAAGCGTAGTGGTTGAGCAGCCAGGTCGCATGGGTCTGGGCGACGCTCGTGTCGAAGTCCTTGTCCCCGTCGCCGGGACAGTCCATCGGAACGTCGAACAGGCAGCCCTGCAGCTCGGGCCGCAGCTCGCCGGCGACCGTGTTGGTCCGCCACTTGTCGGTGGTGCCGGCCTGCCGCATCAGGTCCATGAAGTGCCAGCCGGGGCCCGGCAGGGTGGAGTAGGCGAAGGAGTCGTCGTGGTAGCCCAGGTCGTGCGCCTTGTTGTCGGCACCCGGGTAGCGGACCATGAGCCTGGTCCGGTCGAAGGCCCTGCCGTAGGCGTTCAGCACCCTGAGTTGCTCGGCCTGGGACGCGAACCAGTTCTCCGTTCCCGGGTCCCCGTTGTGCGGCCAGGTGTGCCACTCACCCCAGAAGCCCAGCAGGCCGAGCTGGACGAACCCGATCCGCGGATCTCCGTCGTAGCGACGGCCGAGAGCGGCGATGAACCGATCGAGCGCGGCGCTCAGGTTCGGGTCGTCGTAGTCAGGCGACACGCTCTGCCCGTCGTTGCCGAAGTCGTCGTACGGCCGGGTCAGCAGACCCTGGTCGCGCAGGAACTCCGGGACGCCGCTGGGCTTGCCCGGATAGTCCACATAGAAGCGGAAAGCCGCTTGATGGCCCCGGGCGGCGATCGCGTCCAGCTGCTCTTCCAGCGCCCGCCAGTCGAAGTGGTCCGGGCCGGTCATCACCGCGTTCAGCGGCAGGTAGAACCACTCCATCGAGTGCGGGAACGTCGTATAGGCGCCGGCGTAGGGGATGAAACCCTCCAGCGGATTGGCGTCCGGAGCCTGCGCCGCCGCCAGATTCCGCCAGCCCGGTTGACCAGCCGCGGCCGAGCTCGGGGTGGGCAGCGCCGTGACGGCCGCGGCCAGGAGGGCGGCGAGCGCCATCCTGGCAGGCCGGCGGATCGGAGAGCGGACCATCGAAGCCTCCACATGACGATTGCCAAAGCACTTATGAGCCGGCCTTGACAAATTTTCGATGAGCCACATCATTATTCGAGAGAGCCAACAAGGCAAGAGGGAATTCTGTCGGGCCCTCGGCCCCACCCCCAGGAAGAGGCACCTCGATGATCAATAGGAAGCGGGTTGCCGCAGCGCTGCTGTGCGGGCTGCTGGCGGGCACCACGCTCACCGCGTGCGGCGGTTCCGAGACGGGCGAGCCGGCGGGCGGCGACGCGGGCGGTCAGGTCACGCTCGACTACTGGCTGTGGGACGACAACCAGTTGGCCTCCTACCAGGCCTGCGCCGATGCCTTCCATCAGGCGAACCCGAACATCACCGTCAAGCTCACGCAGACGGCCTGGGCGCAGTACTGGCAGAATCTGACCACGCAGCTGGCGGCCGGCGAAGCCCCGGACGTATGGACCAACCAGGTGTCGTACTACCCGCAGTTCGTCTCCAGCCGGCAGATCCTCGACATCCAGCCCTACGTCGACGCCGACAAGGTCGATCTGAGCCAGTACCAGGACGGGCTCGCGGACCTGTGGACCAAGGACGGCAAGCGGTACGGGCTGCCCAAGGACTGGGACACCGAGGCGGTGGTCTACAACACCGAGCAGCTCGACAAGGCCGGTATCAAGCCCGACGAGCTGGCCGACCTCACCTGGAATCCGGCCGACGGCGGCACCTTCGAGCACCTCATCGCCAAGCTCACCGTCGACGACAAGGGCCGCAACGGCCTGGACCCGGACTTCGACAAGGACAACGTCGCGGTCTACGGATACCAGCCGGAGTGGAACGACGGCTCCCAGGGCCAGAACGGTTGGGGCGAGCTGGCCGCCGCCAACGGCTGGACCTACCTCGACAAGAACCCGTGGGGCACCCGCTTCAAATACGACGACCCCAAGCTGATCGAGACCATCAGCTGGTACAAGAAGATGACCGACAAGGGATACGCGCCCCGCTTCGACAAGCAGTCCACGCTCGGCATCGACGCCGTGATGAACTCGGGCAGGGCCGCGCTCACGATAGCGGGCTCCTGGACCATCAACACCTACATGGGTGACGGCGCCAAGCAGAAGTTCGCGCTCGCGCCGCTGCCCGTCGGGCCGGTCGGGTCCCGTAAGAGCGCCATCAACGGCCTGTCGGACGCGATCTGGGCGGGCACCGAGGACAAGGACGCCGCCTGGAAGTGGGTGAAGTACCTCGGCTCGGCCGCCTGCCAGGACGTGGTGGCCGGCAACGCCGTGGTGTTCCCCGCGATCAGGACCTCCGCGCAGAAGGCTCTGGCCGCCCACCAGGCCAAGGGCCGTGACGTGCAGGTGTACGTCGACTACACCAAGACTCCCGGCGGCACGTTCCTCCTGCCGATCACCGACCACGGCACCGAGATCAGCCAGATCGTGCAGGACGCCCTGCAGGCGGTCATCCTCGGCCAGATCGAGCCCGCCGAGGCACTGAAGAAGGCGAATCAGCAGGTCAATGGCCTGTTCGGCTGATTGTTCCATCCTCTGTCCCGTCCGGTGGGAGCCACACCAAGCCTCCCGCCGGACGGACGCCGCTGCTCGAAGGAGAACCATGCCCCTGCTCGTCAACCTGGCCGGCCGTGACTTCGCGGTCGAACTCACCGGTTCCGAGCCCCCCACGCCCGTCACCGGCGGTCTCGTCCTGCCGCCTGGCCGGGTGGCGATCCTGCACGGCCTCGCCGACGCACTGTTCTACCGCCACGGCCAGAACTCCTGGAGCCCGTGCGGGTGGCGCCGCCTCAGCGAGCCCCCCTTGCGGATCGCGAACCCCCGGCGGCGCCTGACCGCGGACGACACGGTCTGGGACGACCCGGCCCGCCACCACTCCTCGGCCGTGGCCGCGCTGCAGGGCGACGACGGGCGGGTGCTGCTGCTGGGCTCCCTCGGGCTGGGCACCCCCCGCCTGGCGGCCGACCTCGACACCCTCGCCGGCTGGTGCGAGGACGACGGGGCCCCCTGGTTCCTCGCCTACGGTCCCGAGCAGGAGGTCTTCGCCCACTACACCGACCAGCTCGCCGTACGGCTCGGCAGCAGCGAACGGCGTGCCGGAAACGTGTGGTCCACCTGGTACTCCTACTACGAAGGCATCACCGAGGAGACGCTGATCAAGGACATCTCCGCCCTGGCCGGCCTCCCGTTCGACGTCGTCCAGATCGACGACGGCTGGCAGTCGGCCGTCGGGGACTGGGAGCCCAACGACAAGTTCCCCTCCGGCATGCGCGCCCTGACCGAGCGGATCACCACCGCCGGGATGAGAGCGGGCCTGTGGCTGGCGCCGTTCATCGTGCTGCCCACGTCGGAGACGGCACGCGAGCATCCCGAGTTCCTGCTGCGTGACGCCGGCGGGCAGCCGGTCGTCGCCGGGCACAACTGGGGCACCTCCTACTGGGCCCTGGACCTCACCCACCCCGGCGTCCAGGAGCACCTCACCCAGCAGATCCACAAGGTTGTGCATGAATGGGGTTTCAGCTACCTCAAGCTCGACTTCATCAACGCCGGCGCCGTCCCCGGCGTCCGGCACTCCGGGGCGCCTCGCGAGCAGGCCTACCGGGACGCGCTCGCCCTGATCCGGCGCGTCGCCGGCCCGGAGGTCTACCTGCTCGGCAGCGGCGCCCTGCTGCTGCCCTCGCTGGGGCTGGCCGACGGGCTGCGCAGCGGCCCCGACGTCGCCCCGCTGTGGACCAACTACGCCAGCGACGACCCCTCGGATGCCATGGCCTGCAACGCCGTCGTGAACACGTTGCACCGGCTGTGGCAGTCCCGTCTCGTCCAGGTCGACCCTGATGCCGTCTACTTCCGCAGCCGGCTCAACCTGCTCACCGAGACCCAGATGCGCTGGCTGCAGGACCTGGCCGCGATCTGCGGATTCAAGGCCGTCTCCGATCCGCCGTCCTGGCTGAGTTCCGACGAGCTCGAACGCATGACCGCCTACCTCGCCGAGCAGCCCGAGATCGTCCAGGAAGATCGATACAGTTTCGCCGTGAATGGCCGTCCCGTCGACTTCACCGCCGCGCTGAACCCGGGACAGCAGTATCCGATCACATGACGAGCAGCTAAAATTTCACTTTGGCAAAGCATAATCGGGGGGTAGCGGTGTCCGAGGTGGCTGGAGTCGATGTCAGCAGGCTCCGCGAGATCAACTCGCTCAGCGTCGTCCGGGCGATGCGGGGTCAGCCGCCCGCCACCGTCACCGAACTCGCCGCCCGCACCGGCCTGTCCCGGCCCGGAACCGACGTCGTGGTTCGCGGGCTGGTCACCGACGGATGGGTGAAGGTCGTCGAACCCGACGGCAGCAGCGTCGGCCGCCCGGCCCGCCGCTACCGCTTCAACGCCGACGCCGGGCACGTGCTCGGCGTCGACGTCGGCGGCCACAAGATCCTCGTCCTGCTCGCCGACCTGGAGGGGCAGGTGCTGCACAGTCACCGGCTGCCGGTCGAGCCCGACGCGGACCCGGCAGCCCGGCTCGCGGCCGTCGACACCGCCATCTCCCGATGCCTGTCGGATGCCGGGATGGGGTCCGACGAGATCTGGGCGGTGACGGTCGGGGTGACCGGGCCGGTCGACGCCGACGGCCGTACCACGCTGTTCACCCCGCTGCCGGGCTGGGCGAGCGTTTCCCCCGCCGAGCACCTCACGACCCGGTTCACCTGCCCGATCCTGGTCGAGAACGACTGCAAACTCGCCGCCGTCGCCGAGCGCTGGCAAGGCGCCGCGCAGGACGCCGACGACATCGTCTACCTGCTGGCGGGCATGCGGACCGGTGCCGGTCTCATCCTCGACGGCACCCTGCGGCGCGGGTACGGGGGAGCGGCCGGCGAGATCGGCGCGCTGAAGGCGGTTCGCTGGCTCTCCGCCCCGTCCCACATCGAGAAATGCCCCGGAGTGCCCGAGGACATCCATCCGAACGACAAGGCCGCCTGGGTCTTCGAACGCGCCCGCGAGGGCGACAGCGACGCCAGAAAGGCGCTCCGCCGCTATGTCAAGGATCTGGCCGTGGGCGCCGCGGCCCTCGTGCTGACCCTGGACCCGCAGGTCGTCATCCTCGGCGGCGGCTACTCCCGCTCCGCCGACCTCCTCATCGACCCCCTCGAGCGGGAGCTGCGCCGCCTCTGCCTGCGCGTCCCCGAGATCCGGGCGTCCAACCTCGGCGCGGACAGCGTCGCCCTCGGCGCGTTGCGCGTCGCCCTTGACCAGGTCGACGCGCGACTGTTCACGGACGGGATGCCGGCCCCACTCACCCTCCACGCCTGACTCACGCCCTCCCTCAGCTGAAGACAGCGCACCCGCACCCAGGGTCTCAGCTGGAGGCGCCCCAGGTGAGGGAGAGGCCGGTGGCGGCGCGTTCGGTGCGGATCTCCATCATGCTGCCGAGGATGGTGGCATGGTCGGACACCACGGGCGTGGCGTCGAGCGTGTAGGTGATCCGGGTGCTGACGAGCACCGGGCTGCCCTCCGGCTCGTGGAGGTGGCGGGCGGTGTCGGGGTCGAGCAGGCCGGGCCGGACCACCTCGGACGCCCGGGCGACCGTCACTCCCGCGTCGGCGAGGGCCGTGTAGAGGGAGACGGCGGTGAAGTCACGGGCCTGGATCTGGTCGGCCACCGGCCGGCGGACCCAGGACACCTGGTGCAGGGCGGGACGTCCCGCGAACTCGCGGACCCGCTCCAGCCGCAGGGCGGTGTCGCCGCGGCGCAGCCGCAGCTCCGCGGCGATCCGGGCGGGGGCCCGGCGCACCGCCCGCCCGGTCACCGAGGTGCGCACGTCGTGGCCCTGTTTGCGCAGGTCGTCGACCAGGCTGCGGAGCGAGTCGAGCTGGTACGCCAGGTGGGGCGGGGCGACGTATGTGCCCCGGCCGGGCTGCTGCACGATCAGCCTCTCGTCGCTGAGCTCCCGCAACGCCTGGCGCAGCGTCATGAGGGTCACCCCGTAGGAGGCGCTCAGCTCCCGTTGCGGCGGCAGGGCCTCACCGGGGGCGTAGTGTCCCGACCGGATCTTCGCGGCGAGGTCGGCGGCGATGGCGCGGTATCTCGCCTCGTGCCCGGCGTCGGGGGTCATCGTGGTCGGTCACACTCCTGGTCGAGGGCTTGCCGCAGGGTCGCGAGGAAGGCCCGCAGGTCGTCCGGCCCGGCCCCGTCGAGCACCCGCCGCATGACCGCGGCGCCGACCACCACGCCGTCGGCGTGCCGGCGGGCTTCGCGTGCCTGATCCGGGGTGGAGATGCCAAATCCTAGCAAGACCGGCCGGTCGGTGGCGCTCCTGATCCGCCCGGTGAGATCCGCCGCCGAAGCGGCGAGGGCCGCCCGTTCACCGGTGGTGCCCATGAGCGACACCGCGTAGACGAAGCCGCGGCTGCGGCACGAGATCTCCGCCAGCCGCGGCTGCGGCGTCGCCGGCGAGGCCAGCAGGACCAGCTCGATCCCGGCGGCGGCGGCCACGTCCGTCAGCTCGTCCGCCTCGTGCACCGGCAGGTCGGGCACGATCAGGCCGCCGACGCCGGCCCGGCTCAGCGCGGCGCAGAACGCCTCGGGGCCGTCGTGCAGCACCAGGTTGTAGTAGGTGCTGACGACCAGCGGCACGCCCACGTCCGGCATGCCGGACAGGTCGGCGAGGATCCGGCGGGTGCTCGCCCCCCGGGCCAGTGCCGTCTCGCTGGCCTGCTGGATGGTGACGCCGTCCAGCGTGGGGTCGGAGAAGGGCAGGCCGACCTCGATCGCGTCCGCGCCGGCGGCGGCGAACGCCCGCAGGTACTCCGTCCAGCCGGGGGTGATCCCCGCGGTGACGTACGGCATGAGCAGGCCGCGGCCGGTGTCCCGGCGGGCACGCAGGTGGCGTTCGACCGCGCCGGCGGCCGGCGTGGGGTTGGTCACAGCAGCTCCCTCAGGGTTGAGGCGTCCTTGTCGCCCCGGCCGGACAACGTCATCAGCACCGTCGATCCCGCGGGCAGGTCGCCGTCGCCCGCCGCGCGGATCACCCAGGTGAGGGCGTGCGCCGATTCGAGCGCCGGGACGATGCCTTCGGTACGCGCCAGCCGTACCGCCGCGCCGATGGCCTCGTCGTCGGTCACCGTGACGTAGCGGGCCCGGCCCAGGTCGCGCAGGTGGGCGTGCTCCGGGCCGACCCCCGGGTAGTCGAGCCCGGCGGCGATGGAGTGCGCCTGGGTGATCTGCCCGTCCTCGTCCTGCAGGAACAGCGAGCGGCTGCCGTGCAGGACGCCGAGCCGGCCGCGGGCCGCCCCGGCGCCGCCCTCCGCCTCGACCCCGACCAGGCGCGCCGGGGTGTCGGCGAATCCGGCGAACGTGCCGGCCGCGTTGGAGCCGCCGCCGACGCACGCGACCACGTGGTCCGGCACGCCGGTCCGCAGCTCGGCGGCGCACTGCCCGCGGGCCTCGTCGCCGATGACCCGCTGGAACTCCCTGACCATCCATGGGTACGGATCCGGCCCGACGACGGAGCCGATGCAGTAGTGGGAGTCGCCGGTCGTGCCCACCCAGTGCCGCATGGCCTCGCTGGTCGCGTCCTTGAGGGTGCGGCTGCCCGTGGTCACCGGGACCACCTCGGCGCCCAGCATGCGCATCCGGAAGACGTTCAGCGCCTGCCGCTCGATGTCGCGCTCGCCCATGAACACCGTGGCCTCCAGCCCGAGCAGCGCGGCGGCCGTCGCGGTGGCCACCCCGTGCTGGCCCGCTCCCGTCTCGGCGATCAGCCTGCGCCGTCCCATCCGGGTGGCCAGCAGGGCCTGGCCCAGCACGTTGTTGATCTTGTGGGATCCGGTGTGGGTGAGATCCTCGCGCTTGAGGTACAGCTGCACGCCCAGGGCCTCCGACAGCCGGTGGGCCGGTGTGAGCGGGGTCGGCCGCCCGGCGTTCACGGCGAGCAGCCGCGCCAGGGCGCCGCGGAACCCCGGATCCGCCCACGCCTCGCGGAACGCCTCGTCCACCTCGCGGCACGCCTCCACGAGGGACTCCGGCGCGTACCGTCCGCCGTACTCGCCGAATCGGCCCCGAGCTCGTGGCTCGCCCATCGTCCCGTCCGGCGGGACCGGCTCCCGCCAGGGCAGCGCGTCTCGCATGCCATCCTCCTATCGTTCTATAACTCTCTAGAGAGTTCTATAACAGTGAGTGTGGCACAGGCGGGGTGGACGTGCCACCGCCGGGTGCTCGGCACGGCAGCGCCGGATGGCTAGATCTGGTCCCCGTTCTCGACGACGTGGCGCACGCCGGGGTGGGGTCGTCGTCGTGGTGGTGTGCCGCCGCTGTCCGGGCGGTACTCGAAATGCCACCACTCGTTGTCGTACATGCGGTAGAGGTGGTAGCGGGCACCGTGTTCCTCGAGCCAGCGCGCGCCTTCGTGGGGGCGCACGTCCAGCGCGATGCCCTTGACGTGCGGGGATTCCGCCGGAGGTAACACGAGCATCCGTGCCGAGGCAGGGGAGCCGGAGCGGCGCACCTCCTCGTCGAACATCCGTTGCTGGACAAGGGGATCGCGGTACCCGGAGGTGAGGCCGAGGAGCTGGCCGTGGCGCCAGAGCGCCTCGGTGCGCGCCGCGATGAACGCCGCCATGGTGCCGTCGGTGAGCCCGGTGAGGTCCTCGGCGGGGAACCGCATCCGCAACGCCCAGCGGCAGGCCAGTTCGCGGGCGCGGCCGGGATGCCGGGCGAACGCCGCGGGCAGCAGGAGCACGGCGAGCACCAGCGTGACCGCGGCGAACAGCCGGTCCCGGGGCCGAGGTGGGATGGTGCGTGGTTCGCTCATGGCAACTACGATTGGCACCGAATATGCGCGCGTTGTCCGCCGCATGTCACCGTTCATCGACGGCGCCAACCGTCGGCGCGACCGTGACGCAACCATGACACGGCGCGGACGAGGCGGGGACACGGTCGGCCGACAGTGGATGGGTTGACTGGCGGGCGAGCTACGGAGCGTACTGTGATACTCGGCGGCGTGTCGCGAGTGTTGTTGATCGAGGATGATCCGGCCGTGCGGGAGGGCCTTGAGCTGGCCCTGACCCGGCATGGGCACCGGGTGCGCGCGGTGGAGTCCGGCGAGCAGGGGCTGGATCGGCTGCGTATGGACCTTCCCGACGTCATCGTGCTCGATCTGATGTTGCCTGGCATGGACGGGTTCGAGGTCTGCCGCCGCGTCCGGGCCGCCGGTGACGTACCGATCATCATGCTGACCGCGCGCGGCGACGACATGGACGTGGTGGCCGGGTTGGAGGCGGGCGCCGACGACTACGTGGTCAAGCCGGTGCAGCCCAGAGTGCTTGAGGCACGCATACGAGCGGTGCTCCGGCGGATCGGCCGGGACCAGGCGGAGCTGGAGCGGCACGGGGACCTGACCATCGATCGGGCCGGGCTGGTGATCGCCAACCGCGGCGTGCCGGTCAGTCTCGCTCCGACCGAGCTGCGCCTGCTGCTCGAGCTCTCCGGCGCGCCGGGCCGGGTGCACAGCCGCCAGCAGCTGCTGGAGTCGGTGTGGGAGCACGGGTATTTCGGCGACTCGCGTCTCGTGGACGCCTGCGTGCAGCGGTTACGCGCGAAGATCGAGGACGACTCGGCGGCGCCCGTCTACGTGCAGACGGTGCGTGGGTTCGGGTACCGGTTCGGGCCGGTGTGAGCAGCCGGTGGCATCTCGACCGCGCCCGGGGCTGCGTGCCCGGCTGTTGTTCGCCTTCGCCCTGCTGTGTGTGGTCACCGCGACGGCGGTGGCGGGCGGGATGTACGTCCAAGCCCGCATCGACATCCTGCAGCGGGCCCAGGATGCCGCGGTGGAGGCGATGAGAAGCCGCCTGGAGGCGGTCTTCCCGTTGCGGAGTCCGGCGCCGGGCCCGGACGAGCTCGACGAGATCGCCCGTGCGGTGACCGACCAGTACAGCTCCGCGGTTGCCATCTACCACGGGGCGCACTCGCCGGTCATGTCGCCGCCGGGGCTCTGGAAGCCGCCCAACGTGCCGGTCCTGGACCCCGGGCTGATTCCCGAGGACTTGCGGCGGGTGGTGGCCGGCGGCGACATCGCGTGGCAACGCGTGGTGTGGCGGGGCGAGCCCCACCTGATCATCGGTACGCCGTTGCTGATCGTCGAGCGCGACCGGACGACGCGGATGTCCGGCATCGAGGTCTACACCGCGCGCAGCCTGCTTCCCGAGCAGCTCAGCATCGACCGGCTCGCCACATCCGCCTGGCTCACCGGCGGGGCGGCCCTGGCGTTCGCGGTCGTCCTCGCGTTGCTGGCCACCCGTGGCGTGCTCCGCCCGGTGCGCGAGCTCGGCCGGGCGGCACGCCTGCTGGGCGAGGGCGAGCTGCGGACCAGGATCGCGGTCAGCGGCTCCGATGAGCTGGCCGATGTGGCACACACGTTCAACAACACCGCCGCGGAGCTGGAACGGCACGTCGAGCAGCTGCGCGAGATGGAGGCCGACGCCCGCCGGTTCGTGGCCGACGTGTCCCACGAGCTGCGCACCCCGCTGGCCGCGCTGACCGCGGTCGCCGACGTCCTCGACGAGGAGGCGGCCCGGCTCCCCGAGCCCGCCGGCCGCGCCGCCAGGCTGGTCGGCCAGGAGACGCTCAACCTCACCGGGCTGGTGAACGACCTCATCGAGATCAGCAGGTTCGACTCCGGTGTGGCGGCCCTCGCGCTGAACGAGGTCGACGTGGCCGAGCTGGTGCCCGCGACCCTGCGTGTCCGGGGCTGGTCGGAGCTGGTGGACACCGAGCTGCCACCCGCGGTGACGGCACGGCTGGACCCGCGCCGAGTGGACGTCATCCTCGCGAACCTGGTCGGCAACGCCCTGCGACACGGCGAGCCTCCGGTGTCGGTACGGCTTTCGGCCGACCCGCACTGGATCGCCCTTGAGGTCCGCGACCACGGGCCGGGGCTGGAGGGAGCGGTGCTGCCGCACGTGTTCGACCGGTTCTACAAGGCCAGCGCGGCCAGGACCAGGTCCGAGGGCAGCGGCCTCGGCCTGGCCATCGCACGGGAGAACGCGCGCCTGCACCGAGGCGACCTCACCGTCACCAACGCCCCGGACGGCGGCGCCGTCTTCACGCTCCGCCTGCCACGCCGGTCACCCGACCCGGACGGAGGCCCCGAGTGAGGACCGGGCTCGCCGGCCGCATGCTCGCCGCGGGACTCGTATCGCTCGTCGCCACGGCCGGCTGCGGTGTGCGGCCCAGCGACGCCATCTCCGTCGGTGACCCGCCGAGCGGAGCCGTCGAACCAGCACCAGCCACGATGACCACCCTCTACCTGGTCGAGAACGGCCGGCTCCACGCGGTGACGCGGCTCACCCGTCGACCGATGTTCCCAGCGGACACGCTCGCGCTGCTGGCGGCCGGACCGTCCGCGCAGGAACAGGCGAACGGACTGACCACCGACGTCCCGCCCGAAGCCGGCCCGTTCTCGGTGACCGCCGAGTCCGCCGGCCATTTGGTGGTCACCCTGTCCACTGCGGCCGACGAACTGTCCACACTGGCCGTCGAGCAGATCGTGTGCACGGCCGCCGCCAAGGCGCCGGAAACCCGTGCCCAGGTCACCGTCGTCGGTGCCGGGCAGCGCGTCGGCCCCCGGAGCTGCCCGGGGTGACTCTTCTGCTCAAGCCCCCGTCACGGCGGCGTGGGCGTCGGGTTCGGGGGCGTCCGATGATGGGGTGTGGTCGCGGAGCGGGACCTCGCGGATGAGCCAGGACGCCGCGAAAGCGATCAGCGCGAGAACGGCCGCGCCGATGAGGATGCCGTGCAAGCCGCTGGTGACGGCCTCTCGCACGGCGTCGGCTGTCCGAGCGGGCAGGCCGGGCAGCAGTTCGGGCGTGAGTTCGCCGCCTGTGGCCAGCCGGTCGGCCGCCGCCGGACCGAGGTGCGTACTGAGGTCGGCCCGCATGCGGCCCGCGTACACACTGCCCAGCAATGCGATGCCGAGCGAACCGCCGATGGTGCGCAGCAGGGTGACCGTCCCGCTGGCGGCGCCCATGTCCCGGGGATCGGCACTGTTCATGGTGACCAGCGTCGTACTCTGCATCACCAGGCCCATCCCGGTGCCGATGACCAGGCCGAGCGCGGAGGCCGCCGCCGCCGGGGTGGCGACGTCGAGCAGCAGCAGGAGCAGAGCGCCCGCGATCATCAGTGCGCCGCCGAGGATGGGATGGACGCGGTAGCGGCCGTTGGCGCTGATGAGACGGCCGGTGACCAGCTGCGCGCCGAGCATGCCGAACATCAGGGGCAGCAGCAGCATGCCGCTGGCCGCCGGCGAGAATCCCTGGACGAACTGCATGTACTGCGGCAGGTAGTTCGTCACGCTGAGCATGATCGCGCCGACAAGGAAACTGAGGACCTGGACGAGCGTGAAGTTGCGGTCGTGGAACAGGCGCGGCGGGATGATCGGTTCGGCGGCGCGCCGTTCGACGGCCACGAACCCGGCCAGGGCGAGAACGGCGACGGCGGTCAGGGCCAAAACCTGGGGTGAGGACCAGGAGTAGGTGGTCCCGCCCCAGCTCGCCAGCAGAGTCAGGGCCACGATGGCGGTGGTGAGCAGGGCCGCTCCGCCGTAGTCGATGCGGACTTTGACGCGTTCGACGGGTGGCAGGTGGATGCGGGTGGTGATGATCAGGAGGGCGACGGCGCCGAGCGGCAGGTTGACGTAGAAGGTCCAGCGCCAGCTCAGGTAGTCGGTGAGCAGGCCGCCGACGAGCGGGCCGCCGATGTAGGCGATCGGCATGATGACGCCGATCATCGACTGCAGGCGGCCGCTGTGGCGTGGTGGTACGAGCACGCCGATGATGGCCAGCGCGCCGACCATCAGCCCGCCCGCGCCCAGGCCCTGGACGGCGCGGAAGGCGATGAGCTGGCTCATGTCCTGGGACACGCCTGACAGCACGGAGCCGGCCATGAAGAGCGCGATCGCGGTGATGAAGCTGGCCTTGCGGCCGTACAGGTCGCCGAGTTTGCCCCAGATCGGGGTGGTGGCCGCGCCGGCGAGCATGTACGCGGTCACCACCCACGGCAGGTGGTTCAGGCCGCCGAGGTCGCCCACGATCGTGGGGAGCGCGGTGCCGACGATCAGGCCGTCCAGCATGGCCAGGAACATGCCGAGCAGCAGGCCGAACACCGCGAGATACGGCAAGCGGTCGTTCATCGCGGTTCAGGCGGCGTAGGGGCGGACGGCCTTGGCCTCGCGCAGGGCGTGCGCCCACCAGGCGAGCTGGTCGAGCATGACCTTGACCGCGGCGCCGGCGGCGGGGTCGACGGCCTTGCCGTCCCCGTCGAACTGCTCCCAGGCGCGCTGGAAGCCGACGCTGTCGCGGATGGTGACCGCGTGCAGTTCGGCCAGCACCAGGCGCAGCTGCTCGACCGCGCGCAATCCGGCGGAGAAGGCGCCGTAGGACACGAAGGCGACCGGCTTGGCGTGCCATTCCCTGTTGTGCCAGTCGATGGCGTTCTTCAGGGCCGCCGGGAAGCTGTGGTTGTACTCCGGGGTGACGATGACGAAGGCGTCGGCCGCGGCCAGCCGCGGTGATACGGCTGCGAGCAGGTCCTGGGCCTCCTGCGAGGCCGGGGGCTGTCCGAGCACGGGGAAAACGGTGGGCAGCGGGGTCTCGACGAGATCGACGAGGTCGGCGGTCATGTCGTCGCGCTGCGCGATGTGGTCGAGGGCCCAGCTTGCCACTCGGGTGCCGAAACGGCCGTCGCGGGTGCTGCCGAGGATGACTGCGATCTTCAGGCGGTCGTCGTTCATGAGCGGTCTTCCTTCTCGTGTGTACGGCGTATCGGAATGAGATACAACGTACACAGCAGTGTGTACGTTGTCTACTTTTGATACGTTGTATCTGGGACGAGCCGGAGGGAAGCCGCACGCCATGCCAACCGAGAACGACAAACCGCGCCTATCACTCTGGGAACGCCTGGAACGCCCCACCCCTCCTCAGCGACAGACGCTCTCCCCGCAGCGCATCGCCACGACCGCGGTCGCGATCGCCGACGCGGAAGGCCTGGAAGCCATCACCATGCGCCGCCTGGCCACCGAACTGGGCGTCGCCCCCATGGCGCCCTATCGCTACGTCTCGGGCAAGGACGACCTCCTGGAGCTGATGGTCGACCACGTCTACGCCGACCTTCACCTCCCGGTCGACCGCGAGTGGCGCGAGACCATGCGCGCCCTGGCCCTGCGGACGCGTGAGCTGATGCTCCGGCACCTGTGGCTGGCTCAGCTGTCCCCGCAGGCGAGGCTCTCGCTCACACCCAACAGGATGATCGTCGCCGAGCGGGCCCTGTCGGCTCTGGACGGCCTGGGCCTGGACGCCGACGCGATGATGAGCATCTTCCGCGCGGTGGACGCCTACGTCCACGGCGCCATGAACTACGAGAGCGCGGTGCGCAACCTCATCGACGAGCACGGCTGGTCCGACAGCGACGACCTGCGTTCGGAACTGGCCCCGGAGATGATGTGGCACATGCGGACCGGCCGCTATCCCACCTTCCGGCGCTACCTGCACACCGCCACCCGCAAGGACGACGCGCAGTGGCAGTTCGAAACCGGCCTCACCTACGTCCTCGACGGCATCGCCGCCACCCTGGCCATCTGACGCCAGGGGCAGGCAGGACCACGGCCGTGGAAATTCTGTCCAGGCTGCTCAGGGCTGACGCGGGCACGGCCGGTGTCAACGGCTTCGACGTCGCCACGCAACCGGCGAACGTGCGGGAGCCGGTCAGCTTCCGGGCCCCCTACCGCTCCGGCGGGCCGGTCGCGGGGAGCGTTCGTTCCCATGTCTGTTCCAGCAGGCTCTCGGCCAGCCGCCGGACGGCAGTGCGCAGTTCCTGCGGCGACAGGATCGTGAACGGGAAGCCGAGCCCGGCGAGCATGGCGGCCATGCCGTCCAGGGACTCGGCACGCGTCCGCAGGAGGACTCCGTCCGGGGTTTCGGTGAGTGTGGCCACCGACGGCGGGATGCGCCGGGACGCCTCTGCGAGGGGAACGTGCAGAGCGACCTCGACAGTGTGCGCATACGGTACCTGGGCCAGCGACGCGGTGACCTGCCGCACCGGGTCGGACTCCTCGGGGATCTCATAGGAGGCCGTCCCCGGGACGACGGAGGAGATCCGGTCGACGCGGAAGGTCCGGATCTCGCCGGAGCGGTGGTCGTGGCCGGTCACGTACCAGCGGCCGGAGTGGAAGACCAGGCCGTGGCCGTCCAGTTCGCGTTCGGTCTGGGCGCCTTTCCAGGAGCGGTGGCGCAGTGTGACCCGGCGGCGGTCGCGGATCGCGGCGGCCAGGGTGAGCACGGCCCGGCTCGCGGGCGTCGGCGCCGCGCGTTCGGCGAGGGTGAAGTCCAAGGTCTCCTCCAGCGCGCCGACCTGTTCTCGCAGCGTGGCCGGCAACACTCGCCGGATCTTGGCCAGGGCGGCTTCGGTGGCCTGGGCGGCAACGCCCAGGCGGCGTCCGGCGAGCAGGCCGAGAACCACGGCGGTCGCCTCGTCGTCGGTGAGCATCAGCGGTGGCAGCTTGTAGCCGGGCATCAGCCGGTAGCCGCCGTAGCGGCCGCGCTCGGCGGCGACCGGGATGCCCAGCTCGGCGAGCCGGGCGGCGTAGCGCCGGACGGTCCGCTCGTCCACACCGAGCCGCTGCGCCAGGTCGCGGCCGCCCATCCCGTGGTGCGCCTGGAGCAGTTCGAGCATCGCCAGCATCCGGGTCGCCGGATATGACACAGGTCACCCACTTAATCCGGGCGGATTCTGTCCGCTATCGGCTTTAGCGTAGCGACATCGGCTCACTGGAAGGACGATGAGATGGCGAACTACGTGCTGGTTCCCGGCTTCTGGCTCGGCGCCTGGGCTTGGGACCAGGTGGCGCAGCAGCTGCGCGCCGCCGGACACCAGGTGCGGGCGGTCACCCTGACGGGGCTGGGGGAGAGGGCTGGGGAGCTGTCGCCGGAGGTCGGCGTGGAGACCCATGTCCTCGACATCCTCGCGGCGATGGAGGGATGGGAGGAGGTCGTCCTGGTCGGGCACAGCGGGGCGAGCGTCCCGGTGACCGCGGTCGCCGACCGGCATCCCGAGCGGCTCAGCCGGGTGGTCTACGTCGACACCGCGCCGCTGCCGTCCGGTCTGGCGGTGATCGACTTCAATGACGAGGGCACTCAGAAGGCCTGGCGCGCTCAGGTCGGCGACGGATATGCGCTCGATGTGCCCTGCTTCGAGCAGGAGGAGAGGATGTTCGCGGGACTGACCGAGGAGCTTTGGGCGCAGATCCGTGCGAAGGCGACGCCGCAGCCGTGGGGCGCGGTCACCCAGTCGATTCGGCGGCCGCAGCAGATCCCGGCGACGCCGAAGACCATGGTCGCCTCCACGATGCCGGTGGCGGTGATCCGCGAGCTGATCGCTTCGGGGAACCCGGCGTTCGCCCCGCTCGGCACACCCGAATGGACCTTCGTCGAGCTGCCGACCGGCCACTGGCCGATGATCTCGCGACCGGCGGATCTCGCCGCGTTGCTCTGACGACCCGGCGCAACGATCCGTCCGGGCGTTCAGCTCCGGCGTGTCAGAACCAGGCCGCACCGGCGTCGTCAGGGCGGTCTGGCAAGGCCCGCTCACCACCGGTCCCAGTGCAGGACCTCCTCGCGCGGGATGCGAGGGGCCGGCTTGAAGTCGGTGCCGATGGTGAAGGCCAGCGGGATGAAGGCCGCCAGCATGACTTCCTCGTACGGAACGCCGAGCACCCGTGCCAGCTCCCGTTCGAGCGGCCCCTGCGCCGTGGTCCACACCGTGCCCAGGCCCCGCGCCCGGGCGGCCAGCATGAAGCTCCACACCGCGGGCAGGATCGACCCCCACGCACCGGCCTGCACGGCCACCGGGGCGCGGTCAGTGCGTCCCTCCACGCCCGGGATGACGAACGCGGGCACGCGATGGATGTTGGCGGCCAGGTGGCGCAGGCCGTCGAAGACCCGCTCGGTGGAGCCGGAGTGGTAGTTCATGCGCCACACATCTCGTTCGGTCAGCGGCTGGCCGCCGGCCACGGTCAGGGCGCGCCGGAAGATGTCGGCCACGGCCCGGCGCTGAGCGGGCTCGGTGACGACGAGGAAGTGCCAGCGCTGCCGGTTGCGCCCGGTTGGCGCCTGCACGGCCAGGTCCACGCACTCCTCGATCAGCTCGCGGGGCACCGGGCGGGTGAAGTCGAGGCGCTTGCGTACGGCGCGGGTGGTGCTCAGCAGCTCGTCCGGGGTGAGATCCAGCGTCACGATGTGTCTCCTTCAGGCGGTGGGGGTGGGCACGGACCGGGGCGGAGGTGACCAGGGCCGCCCGATGGCGGCCATCGGTTCGGGGCCATGATCACGATCCATCTGCATGCAAACAATTGGTGGACAGACGGTTCGGACCGTATGCCTGCAAATCATCTGCTGTCAAACAGTCTCTTCGGAGATGGATGCGCGGTAGGCTGACGGCTGAACGCGCGAGGGAGAGTGATGGCGGCAACGACCAGAACGACGGACCGTGGGACGGCGTACTTTCCCCGGCTCGCCGCCGAACGGCTCGACATCGCGCTGTGCCGGGCGTCGGCCGCGGTGGCCCGCGCCGCCGACGGGCATGCCACCGAAGAAGGGCTCGGAGTCGGGCAGCACCTCGTGCTCCAGATGCTCGACGCCGTCGGTCCCTGCTCCCAGCAGACGCTCAGCGAGGAACTCCGGATCGACCGCAGCGTGATGGTCGGCATCTGCGACGACCTGGAACAGGCCGGCCACGTCCGCAGGGAACGCAACCCCCGCGACCGGCGCTCCTACGCCGTCACCATCACCGACTCGGGCCGCCGGCGGCTCGCCCAGGCCCAAGCCTCGATCCCGGCCTTCCTCGAGGACACCTTCCGAGCCCTCACCCCCGAGGAGCGCGGCCAGTTGAGCGCGATCCTCGCCAAGCTGCTGCAGGCCGGCGCCGTCGGCCCTCGCTGACGGGGGCTGCCGACCACTGGTGAGCAACCGCGAGCGTCTCTGGCCGCGCCGTTCCTGACGATCGACGTCATCGCCTGGCCCGGCCGTCTCCGGCCCGTTCAACACGCGCTCAACACATCCTCAACACGCCCGGCCATACCTTCGCGTTCGAACAGAGAACCTGACTCGATCCCGAAAGGCAGGCACCGATGCGTCCCACGAGAACCGCCCTCGCCCTCGCCACCACCGCCTCCGGCCTGGCCCTGCTGACGGCCGCGCCCGCCGTCGCCGCCCCGGCCGCGCGCACCCAGGTCACGGCTCAGGCGAGCACGGCTCAGGCGAGCACGGCCATGGCCGGCACGGCCCTGGCGAACACGGCCCTGGCGAGCTGGCACACCCAACGGCACGAGGCGTTGGGCCCGTACAAGGGGTACTTCGACACCTCGGCGTGGACTCGGCCCTCGGGCGTACGCGTCATGCAGGTCAAGGCCCGCTGCTGGGGCAACGACGCGCGCATCAAGGTCGACCTCTGGTTCCTGCGCCGCTGGGGCGGCGGCGAGAAGATCGCCAAGTCCGGCACGTGGTCCTGCAACGGCAAGTACGGCATCGTCCGCATCAGCAACGCCGGCCACTCGAAGTACTGGGCGACCTTCAACATCAGCAAGAAGCACACGGTCGAGTACTGGGTGCAGTACTACAAGTGACCTTCAGCCGTGGCCTCCGTGAGCTCCGCCGGCGCGCGAGAGCTCACGGAGGCCACGTCGAAGGTGGCGCCGGGGCGGGTGCCCGGAGACTCTGATCGTGGCTGGAAAAGGGTTGGACGGCGTGATGCTCGGGCTTGTAGCTTCCAGTTGACCGTGACACCGCCAGAGGAGGTGAGACCCATGAACGCTGTAGCGATGTGGGTGCTCCCCCTTCCTGTCACGGCCGGGCGATTGACGTAGGTGTCGCCGGGAGCGCCTCGCCAACAAGGCACTCCCGAGAGGCAACACCTATGCATTCTCCGCAGGTCACCGCCGAGCCGTCGCCGAACGATTCGGTCGAGCGCGACCTCGCCGTGGGCGACGTCCCCGGAGTTCTCCGGTCGCCGGCCTCCGGCGCCGATCGCACCCCCATGTTCGACGTGATCATCGCCGGGTGCGGGCCGACCGGCGCGATGCTGGCCGCCGAACTGCGGCTGCACGATGTTCGGGTACTCGTTCTGGAGAAGGAAACCGAGCCCAAGTCGTTCGTCCGCATAGTCGGCCTGCACATTCGCAGTCTCGAGCTGATGGCCATGCGCGGACTGCTGGATCGCATGCTCGAACACGGAAGACAGCGGCCGGCCGGCGGTTTCTTCGCCGCCATCGCCAAACCGGCGCCGAAGGGCCTGGATTCCGCGCACGCCTATCTGCTGGGCATCCCGCAGCCGGTCATCGAGCGCCTGCTCGAAGAGCATGCGATCGCACTGGGCGCGCAGGTCCGGCGCGGCTGCGCGGTCGCCGGTTTCGAGCAGGACGACGAAGGTGTGACCGTCGAGCTGGCCGACGGTGAGCAGCTGCGTTCGCGCTACCTCGTCGGCTGTGACGGCGGGCGCAGTACGGTGCGCAAACTGCTCGGCGTCGGCTTCCCCGGCGAGCCCTCACGGACCGAGACGCTGATGGGCGAGATGGAAGTGGGCGTACCGCAGGAGGAGATCGCCGCCAAGGTGAGCGCGATCCGCGAGACCCATCAGCCGTTCTGGCTCCGGCCCTTCGGCGAAGGAATCTACAGCGTCGTGGTCCCCGCCGCGGGAGTCAGCGACCGCGCGGAACCGCCCACCCTCGAGGATTTCCAACAACAGTTGCGCGCCATCGCCGGAACCGATTTCGGTGTGCACTCCCCGCGCTGGTTGTCCCGCTTCGGGGATGCCACCCGGCTGGCCGAACGTTATCGGGTCGGGCGGGTGCTGCTGGCCGGCGATGCGGCACACATCCATCCGCCCACCGGCGGACAGGGCCTCAACCTGGGCGTGCAGGACGCGGTCAACCTCGGCTGGAAACTGGCCGCACAGATCCGCGGCTGGGCGCCGGAAACACTGCTGGACACCTACCAGGCCGAACGCCGTCCGGTCGCCGAGGACGTGCTGGACAACACCCGCGCCCAGATGGAACTGCTGTCCACCGAACCGGGCCCGCGGGCCGTGCGCAGGCTGCTCACCGAGCTGATGGACTTCGACGAGGTGAACCGCCATCTGATCGAGAAGATCACCGCGATCGGCATCCGCTACGACTTCGGCGAAGGCCCCGACCTGCTCGGCCGCCGCCTGCGCGACATCGACGTGAAACAGGGCCGGCTCTACGGTCTGCTGCATCGCGGCCGCGGCCTGCTGCTGGACCGCACCGAACGCCTGACCGTCGGCGGCTGGTCAGACCGGGTCGATCACCTCGCGGATCCCACTGCGCCGCTGGATGTTCCGTGCGTCCTGCTACGCCCCGACGGCCACGTCGCCTGGGTCGGCGACGATCAGCAGGACCTGGACGACCACCTGTCCCGCTGGTTCGGCAAGCCCGCCGGCTGATGGAGCGTGAGCAACCGAGAAGGCCCGTGAGGAGGGCCGGAACGACCGGTAGCGACTGACCATCGCAAGGCTGGAGACAGCATCGGGCTGGATCGGCGCAGGCGGCCGTGCGTTCGTCCAACGGTCCGTTCGACGAACGCACGCCGAGCAGGCGTCGGCGATGCCGCCGTGTCGGGTTCGGGCGGCGGTGGCGGGTATGGTGCCATCCCTCGGTGGCAAGCGTCCACCGGGTCCTGGCCGCCGACCGTGAAGGTGCGGCAGCGACCTGAGCACAGCGCAGCGGTCGTCGCCGGGTCAGGTTTGCGCATGCCGCGGCCGCATGCTCACTTCGTGTCTCCATCAGGGCCGGAGGGAGGGCGGGTGAGGCGGACCATGGCGCGGTACAGCGCGGTGGGTGCGGGGGCCGGCTCCAAGGGCGGCAGGTCGGCGCCGGGGCTGGCGTAGGCGCGCAGCATCTGGCCGACCAGGCGGCGCCAGGTGTCGGGGGCGGCGTCTTGGCTGGCGGCGATGACGCCGGCGTTGGCCATCAGCAGAATGACCATGTCCTGGTCGGTGAAATCCTCGCGCAGGTGGCCGGTGGCTTTGGCTCGCGCGATGAGGTCGAGGAAGCTGTGGTAGGCCTCCCAACCGCGACCGGCATCGCCCCGATCCTGACCACGTTGGCCGCGACCGGCCTGGCCGTGGTGATGGTCCTGGCCGCGCTCACCCGCGTCCGTCGTAAGGAAAGCGCCGCGATCGCCTTCAACGCGGTCCTGTTCCTGCTGGCCGCGTTCGTCGCCTGGGGCCGCTCCCAAGCAGAGCCCGGAAGGAGCCGCCGGCGCTGCGCTGGAGTCGGCCCGGTTCTGTCGTTGACCCATGCGCAGGCCCTTGAGCGGCAACCTCGCCAGTAGCGTTAGCGAGCCGTCGGGGCTGGGGGTTACCGGTGCAAGTGCGGAACCGGTAGAGCAGCAGCGGGAGGTAAGCGGCCGCGGTGGCCTTGGTGGTGGCCTGCCGCTCGGTCTCTCGGTTGATGTGGCGTGGGTCGCGAGGGGCCCGTTGTGGATCAGTTTCGCTGCGAGGACCCGATGCTCAGGGCGCCGCCACAACCGCCGAGGACAAACCCCGCTGACCAGCCCTAACGCCTTCTGGAGAAGAACGTCGTGCCGCTGCTTCAGATCCCGCTCGGCGGCCAGCGCGCCCTGGCCCCGGCCAGGGCCCTCCACCAGCTCGCCCACGAAGGCATTCTCTGTTCAACCGGGGAGGAGCTGACCGACAAGGAGCGGAAGGACTCGCTGCCCGATGCCCGCAACTACCTGGAGTCGCCATCACCGCCGGACTCCGTGAGGGTCTGGTGGACGACGCCGGCGGAGACTTTGACTCCGGCGGCGATGGTACGGATGGATTCGCAGCGTTGACGCCGGGCGAGGATGGCGGCGCGTTCGTCGTCGTCGACCACAGGACGGCGGCCGCCGACCCGGCCGCGTTTGCGGGCGGCTTCCAGGCCGTTCTTGGTCTTGCGCGTGATGTCGCGGCGGCGGTCTTCGGCAGAGCGAGGGCCAGGTCGAGGATGAGGGAGCGTTTGGTGTGCTCGCTGACGGCTCGCCTGGACATGCGCGGGCTGACGTTCATCTAACGGTCGTCAGATGAACACTCGGGGACCCCTTCGATCACGGGAAACGCCGCCGGGCGGACTCCGAGGCCCCCTCCGCCCGGGCCTGCGCCGCCTTGATCCACCCGATTCCCAACACGCTCGGAACCGGTGACCCGTAGGCGTCGGATGCGTTCATCCAGCGGGACGGCTCCTCGGTGGTGCCGCAGGCATCACGGACGCCGGCTGTGTGGTGACCGCAGCGGGTCGTCGTGCCGGCCGCTCTGCGGCCCGTGAGTGATGCGGGAGCTCGATGGTGATGTCGAGGCCGCCGCCTGGGCGGTCTGTGAGCGCGATGTGTCCATGGTGGGCATGGGTGATCGCGCGCACGATGGACAGTCCCAGGCCGAGGCTCGGGCCGTCGGTGCGGACGCGGGTGCCCTGCCCGTGCACGAACGGTTCCAGCAGCGTCTGAGCTTCCTCGGGCGCGATCTCGCGGCCGGTGTTGCAGATCCGCAGCACGGCGCGTGGGCCCGCTGTGTGCGTCTCGACGACGAGGTGCCCGTCGGCGTGGTTGTAGCGGAGCGCGTTGTCGACCAGGTTGCCGATCATGCGTTCCAGCAGGACGGGCTCGCCGGTGACCAGCGCGGGCCGCAGCCTTGCGTGTACGGCTATGCCGGCGGCTGCCGCTTGCTCCTCGGCCGTGCCCAGGGCGGCTGTCGTGATGGCGGCCAGGTCGGCCGCCTCCAGCGGGCCGGCTCCAGCCTGGCTGCGTGCCAGCAGCAGCAGCCCGTTCAGGACGCGTTGCATGTGGGTGACGGCGTCGCGCACGTCGCCGGCCATCGCGAGCAGCTCGTTGCGACTGGGGTTTCCGTCCAGGGTGACGTCGATCGCAGTGCGGGCGGTGGTCAGCGGGGTGCGCAGCTCGTGGGCGGCGTTGGCGGTGAACAGCCGCTGGCTGTCCAGGATGCGGTCGCGCTCGGCGACGCCGCGCTGGATGCGGTCCAGCATGTCGTTGACCGTGCCCGCCAGCGCCGACAGCTCGTCGGCCGGGGTGGTGACCGGGACCCGCTCGGTGAGGTTCTCGGCCGACAGACGGCGGGCGGCGTCGGAGATGACGCGGATCGGCCGCAGCACCCGGCCGGCCACCAGCCAGGCCAGTAGGGCGGCCAGGACGGTCACCATGATGAGCGCCAGACCGGCCTGGGGCAGCAGCGCGGACAGGGTATCGGCCTGTACCCGGTCGGCCAGCTCGCGCAGGTCCTGCGGCTGCGGCACCAGCTGCAGGGTGCCCTGCGCGTCGGGGCCGGGTGGGTTCAGGTGGGTGACGAGCGCCGGGCGCCGTTTCATCAGCAGGTAGGTCAGGCCGGTCAGCGCGGCGCCCGCGGCTAGGACGAGGGCGGTCTGCAGGACGGCGAGCCGGGCGCGGGCGGTCAGTCTCATGGGCTGATCCGGTAGCCGGCGCCGATGACGGTCTCGATCAGTGGCGGGTCGCCGAGTTTGCGGCGCAGTGTGCCGACGGTGATACGGACCGCGTTGGTGAACGGGTCGGCGTGCTCGTCCCACACCCGTTCCAGCAGCGTCTCCGCGCTGACGACGTCGCCGCCGGCGGCCAGGAGTTGCTGCAGCACGCCGAACTCCTTGGGCGTCAGCCGCAGCAGTCGCCCGTCCCGCTCGGCGCTGCGCCGGGCCGGGTCCAGCACCACGCCGCTCACGCGCAGCACCGGCGGGCGGGCCGGCGCGCTGCGCCGTACCAGGGCGTGCACGCGGGCGACCAGTTCGGAGAACGCGAACGGCTTGCCCAGGTAGTCGTCGGCGCCCAGCATCAGCCCACCGACCCGGTCCTCCACCGCGTCGGACGCGGTCAGCATCAGCACCCGCGACACGCCCCGCTGGACGAGCCGGCGGCAGACCTGGTCGCCGTGCACCTCCGGCAGGTCCCGGTCCAGCACGACCACCTCGTACGGGGTGAGCTCGCACTTGTCCAGCGCGCTACGGCCATCCAGGGCGACGTCGACGGTGAAGCCGTGCTTGCGCAGCCCGGCCTCGATGTAGCCGGCGAGGGGCTGCTCGTCTTCGACCAGGAGCACACGCATCCGGGCAGTATCGCAACGTCCACATATGGACCACATATGGTTCGCCGATCGCCCGCCGATAGGCGACGGCCGGTAGATGTGATCACCTCGAAATCCCCATAGAAAGGATCATGACGAGATGAGCCGTGCGCGAGCGGCCGGCATGACCGGATTGGCATCGGCCATGCTGGCGTTGAGTCTCCACACATCCGCCACCGCCGCCGTCGAGGTCAAGCCGGGAGACGTCCAGCAGGCGATGAAGGACCTGGCGAAGACGGACGGCGTGGTGGGGGCCATCGGCGAGCTGTACGTCGACGGCCGGCGCAAGGGGCAGGGGAGCGCGGGGACGCGCCTGCTCGGCGGCAAGGGTGGGCACATTCCTGCGGCTTCCCGTTACCGGGTGGGGTCCCAGACCAAGCTGATGACGGCCACGGTGGTCCTGCAACTGGTCAAGGAGGGCAAGCTCGGCCTGGGGGACACGCTGGCCGTCGTTCTGCCGCAGGTGGCGCAGCAGGATCTGGTCGAGCGGGCCGGCGAGATCACCGTCCAGCAGCTGCTCCGCCACAGCGCCGGCATCCCTGACTTCTTCGCTTCGGGGAAGTTCGACGACGCCTTCGACTTCACGACCTACTACTCCCCGATCGACCTGGTGAAGGCATCCCGCGAGGTCCCCCGTACCGGGGAGCCGGGCGCGGGGTTCGCCTACTCCAACACCAACTACGTTCTCCTCGGCCTGATCGTCGAGAAGGTAACCGGCCGCAGCCTGTCCGCCGAGCTGGAGCGGCGTCTCTTCGTACCTCTGGGGATGAAGCACACCTATGTGACCACCAGGCCTCCTCAGGGGGTCAAGGGCCCGCACGGGCACGGCTACTACCCCGACGCCAAGGGCAGGCCGCGCGACGTCGACCGGCAGAACGCGAGCCTCGGCGGCGCGGCCGGAGGAGTGGTCTCCACCTCCGGCGATCTCAGTGCCTTCTACCGCGCGCTCAACCAGGGCCGGCTGCTGCCGGCGGACCTGCAGAAGGCGGCGGGACAGCCGCGGCCCGATCTGTGTGGCGGGACGGTCGCGGCGGCCGCGGGCAGCGGCCCCGGCTTCCTGGCCGTGACCTACACCTCCGCCGACGGCCGGACCCAGTTCGTGGTATCCACCACGCTGAAGATCGACAATCAACAGGCCATGCCCGTCAATGACGCCATGAACAAGGCCGCCGCAACCGTGCTCTGCCCAAGCCGATGACCGGAGGCGTCCATCCACCGCGACGTGCGTCCACGAGCCTCCGGACCCCGCGAATCGCTCAACGGCATCGACGTGGCGCCCGGTAGCCGGGGCCTCGGCGGCAACAGCGTGATGCAGCATCCTGTCGATGCACTCTTGAAAAGGAATATCTCCATGGATGTCAGCCGTAGGACCTTTGCCAGCGGCGCGCTGCTGATGGCGCTTGCCGCCAGCGGAGGGCCGGTCGCGCAGGCGGCGGCCGCTGCTCTCTCACGAGAGGATTGGCGTGCCTTTCATGCCTACCTGAAGGACCTGGCCGCTGCCGGGAAGTTCTCGGGAGCGGTCCTGATCGCCAAGAACGGCCGGCCGGTACTGAACAACGCCTACGGCATGGCCGACAAGACAGCAAACGAGGTCAACACGCCGCAGACGCGGTTCTGCATCGGCTCCATGGGAAAAATGATCACCGGCGTCGCCGTCGCCCAGCTCGTCCAGAGAGGCAAGGTCTCCTTCAAGGACACGATCGGCACGTACGTCAAGGGGTTCCCGGACGAGATCGCCGACTCGGTGACCGTTCATCACCTCCTCACCCACACCTCGGGCCTGGGCGAGATTCCGGGAAACGACCATGCGCAGACCGATGTCGATGTCCTGATGAAGGAGATCGTCAAACAGCCGCTGACGTCCGAGCCCGGTACGAAGATGCAGTACAGCAACGCCGGCTACGTCGTCCTGGGCGCGATCATCGAGCAGGTGAGCAAGAAGGACTACGCCGACTACGTCCGCAAGCACATCCTGACGCCCGCGCGGATGCACGACACCTTCCTCGGCCCCTGGACGCCCGCCAAGGTCAGGCGCATGGCTCATCCCTACGCACTGTTCGACGCGAGCGGCCGGTGGGTCGGCATGCCGACGATGGACGGCACCACACCGCAGGGCGAGCTACGTGACCTCGGCGACCAGCCCGACGGGGCGTCGCCCGCCGGTGGCGCCATCTCCACCACGGGCGACATGCTCAACTTCGCCCAGGCCCTGCAGGGACACCGGCTGCTCAACGCCAAGCTCACCCGGACCGTCATGGAGGGCAAGGTGCAAGGCCTGAACAAGGACAGCAAGTACGCCTACGGCTTTAGCGACGAGCTGCGCAACGGCGTGCGCGTGGTCGGCCACAACGGCGGCATCCCCGGCTACTGGAGTGAATTGGACATGCTTCCCACCAAGGGCTACACCATCGTCATCCTCACCAACCAGGACCTCGCCCTCTTCGAGCCACTCAGGAAGGCCAGAACCCTGATAACGGGTTAGCGCCGCCTCCAGGCGGTTGAGTCTTTCCGATCGACAAATTGTCGGCTATTCGCAGCAGGGCGGCCTGGCAAGCGGATCGAACACACACGGAGGTGCCCTCACTCCACCGATCCCGGGACAAATCCGCAGGTCCCGGTGTGCGGAGTTGTCGCAAACCGTGGCCTTCACGGGGGTCGTGGGTATCGGTTGCGGGGACGGACGATGGCAGGTGAGCACTGCGAGTGAACAACACGCACAGGCCAGGCCGGACAGCGGGTGCTGCGGGGACGTGGCCGGGCGCGCCCTGGCCATGAGCCGGTATGAGGTGCTGGCGCCGCACCTGCACGAGGGGGGTGCCGCTGGCGCGGTTGGCGGCCACCCATGGTGAAGACGGACCCTGCTACCGAACCTTGCAGCGGTGGCTGGCCGGCACCGGCGTTCTGGCCTGGATGGCCTGGCTCGCGCCAGTCGCAGGGACAAGGGTCTACGCCGGTTCCCGGAGGAGCTGATGGCGTTCGTCGAGGGGCTCGCCTTGTGCAAGCTCCGCCCCAGCGTGGCCACGATCCATCGGCAGGCCGAGAGCGTCGCCAAGGCGCGCGGCTGGCCGGTTCCGGGCTATTGGACCGTGCACGGCATCGTCGCCGACCTTGACCCTGCGTTGGTCACCCTCGGCGCGGACGGCACCAAGAAGTACCGGGAGTCCTTCGAGCTGGTGTACCGGCGTGAGGCCACCAAGCCGAACGAGATCTGGCAGGCCGACCACACCGAGCTGGACATCTGGGTGGTCGACGAGCGGGGCAGGGCCGCCCGGCCGTGGCTGACCGCCATCGAGGACGACCACTCCCGCGCCATCGCCGGATACGCCGTCAACCTGGAAGCGCCTCTGCTCTGACGACCGCGCTGGCCTTCCGGCACGCGATCTGGCGCAAACCCGAGCCGGACTGGCACGTGTGCGGCATCCCGTCGGTATTCCACCTTGATCACGGATCCGACTTCACCTCCGCCCACCTGGAACAGGTGATGGCGGACCTCAGGGTGAACTTGGTCTTCACCTTGAAGGGCCGGCCACACGGCCACGGGAAAATCGAGCGGCTGATCGGCACGATCCACCAGATGTGCCTTAGATGTGCCTGGCACACCAGCCCGGCTACGCGCCCCGCGGCACCTCCGACCGGGCGGGCCAGGCCAAGCTGACCCGCCCGGCAGCAGCGGCCGCGCGCGTCTTGCCGGCCCACGATCCATGGTCGATTCGATGGCAGATAGTTAGAGGCAGTACTATCTTGTGTCGAAGCATCCGTGAGTCACTGCGGCCGGCGCCAGCACCGACGCCTCATGCCGCGAAGTGCCAGAAGCAACGTGAACGGGAGCAACCATGCACACCCTCATCCGCGACGTCCGTGTCTTCGACGGCGAGCGCACCGTCCCTCGCACGGACGTCCTGATCGCCGGCGACCTGATCGCGGAGCCGGACGGGCGTCCCGTGGACGTGGAGATCGACGGGTCCGGCAGGACGCTGATGCCGGGCCTGATCGACGCGCACACCCACGTCTCGGACGGAATGCTCGCGAAGGCCCTGACCTTCGGGGTGACCACGGAGCTGGACATGTTCTGCCTTCCGGGCAACCTGGCCCGCCAGCGCCGCCTGGCCGCCGAGCGTGACGACGTGGCCGACCTGCGCAGCGCCGGAGTGCTGGCCACCGCACCGAGCGGCCACCCCAGCCAGATCATGGCCGCCGAGAGCGAGGCACTGGCATGGCTGGGCGACGCGGTCGGCCCGTTCGACACCATCGGCGACGCCGGTCGGGCCAAGGAGTTCGTGGAGGCACGGCTGGCCGAGGGCATCGACTACCTGAAGATCGTGATCGACGACGGCTGCACCGCCGGACTGGATCTGCCGGTCCTGAGCCCCGGCGTCGTGGCCGCCCTGGTGGAAGCCGGCCACGCCGCCGGGCTGCGGACGATCGCGCACGTCGCCACGGCGCGCGACACCGTGCTCGCGCTGGACGCGGGCATCGACGGGCTGGCGCACGTCTTCCACCACAGCGAGCCGGGCGACCCGCCCGTGGAGGACCTTGCCGCCCGCATCGCGGCCCACGGAGTATTCGTGATCACCACGCTCACCTACATCGAGACGATCGCGCAGGACCCGGCGGGGGCAGAGCTGGTGCGCGACGAGCGGATCGCCGCCCGGTTGTCCGAGCGGGACAGGGCTGCCATCGACCGGGACCACTCGGCGGTGCCCGTTCATCCGGACGGCGTCGCCCACGCCCGGCGCGTCACCGCCGCGCTGCACGAGGCCGGGGTGGCGTTGCTGGCCGGCACGGACGCGAACTTCTTCGCCCCGGTGCACGGAGCCGCCATGCACCGTGAGCTGCTCATGCTCACGCAGGCGGGCCCGAGTCCCGAGGCTGCTCTGGCTGCCGCCACGAGCGGACCCGCCCGGGCGTTCGGGCTGGCCGACCGCGGCCGGGTCGCGCCCGGACTCCGGGCCGATCTGCTGCTGGTGGACGGCGACCCGACCCGCGACATCACCGCCACCCGCGCCATCGCCGAGGTGTGGCGGCGCGGCGTCCGCCGGTTCGGCTGACACCCCGGGCCTGGGGAAGGTCAGGCCCAGGACTCCAGCAGGCCGCGCAGGATCCGGTCCGGCGCGGCGGCGTCCTGCGGCCCCAGGGCCGCGCCGAGATCGGCCAGGTTCGCCGCGTGCTCGGTGAGCGTCTTGTCGATCGCGGGCGGGGATCCGCCGAAGGAATCGCGAGGTGCCGGGCTGTCCGTGAAGCCGTGGCTAGCTGGTGGCGCTGGTGCTCTCGCGCTGGGCGGTCAGGATGACTGTACTTCGTCGAAGAGGGCGAGGGCTTCGGTGGGGTCCGGGCTCACGAGGCGTTCCAGACCAGCCATCGTGAACTTCGCCCACCTGCCGGCCCGTGCCCACATCTGTTCCTCGAAAGCGCGGACGGACTCGTCCAGCTCGTCAGGGCCGGTGGCGGCGGCGACGGACTCGGCGAGTTCGGCGCCTTCCAGCATCGCGAGGTTCGCGCCCACTCCCAACGGGGGCATCAGGTGGGCGGCGTCGCCCAGGAGCGTCACCCCGGGGACGTGGGCCCAGGTGTGGGACACGGGCAAGACGTAGAGGGGGCGGTGGACGAAAGCGGTGCCGTGGCGGAGGAGGTCGAGGACGGGAGCGGCCCAGCCGTCGAACAGAGCGAGCAGGCTTGATCGCACGGCCTCGACGTCGGCCAGGTCCACGCCTGCGTCCAGGCCTGCGTCCAGACCCGCGCGCCGGTTCAGGCCCAGATGACGGTCCAGGTCCGTGTGCCAGTCCAGCGGCGCGCGGAACTGGGCGTACACCTTGACATGGCCGCCACTGTTGCGCTGGGCGACGATGGAGCGGTTCACGCCGTACACAGCCATGGAACCGTCGCCGATCAGCCGGGCGAGGTCGGGGTGGCGGGTGTCGACGTCCTCCAGGGAGGTCTCGACCGCGGTGACGCCGGTGTAGTGCGGCGTCGCGGACGAGACCGCCGGGCGGACCCGGGACCAGGCGCCGTCCGCGCCGACCACGAGGTCGTACGTCTCCTGTCGCCCGTCCGCGAAACGGACCAGCACGCCGTCCCGGGTCCCCGGCTCCACCTCCGTCACGCCCCGCCCCCACTGAACGTCCAGAGGGCCGAGCAGCAGGTCACGGAGTTGCCCCCGGTCGATCTCGGGGTTGGCCCGGTCATCCGGACGGGGTCGCCAGTCGCGGAGGACGGTCCCGTCCGTGTCCAGGATGCGCATGGCCTGCCCCTCGGGACGGGACAGCGCCTCGAACTCCGCCAGCAGCCCCGCCTTGCTCAGCGCCGACTGACCCAGCCCTTCGTGCATGTCCAGCGTGCCGCCCGGGGGACGGGCATCGGGGGCGGGATCGCGTTCGAGGACGGTGACGGGGTGATCGTGGCGGTGCAGGACGCGGGCGAAGGTAAGGCCGGCGGGGCCGCCTCCAACTACGGCGATACGGTGTCTCATGTTGAGACACTGTATTTTAGTGAGACGATGTATCGCAACAGGACGATGCATCCGTGACGGTGTGGGGCCGGCCGGAGCCGCCGGCTCGGCCCGCGGCTGTACGGATACATCCACGGGCCGCTTCCCGGCGCCGGCCAAGGCCGAGACTGCGGGCCGGCGCGCCAGACGCGCGCTCATGCCGCTGTCGCATCAGGCCGGTGACATGCCTACCCGGCGGAGATGCCGGACGAAGAACAGAGCCGAGTCGTCGACTCCGATCCAGGTCGGAGGGTTTCTTCTACCGATTCCGCGCGTCACGCCCGCCGCTACGTCCTGTATCGGAAGAGGATCCGGCCGCGGGTGAGGTCGTACGGGCTGAGTTCGACGAGCACCCGGTCGTACGGCAAGATCTTGATGTGGTTCTTCCGTATCTTCCCGCTGATGTGCGCTAACACCTTGTGTCCGTTCTGCAGCTCCACCTTGAAGTTGGCGTTGCGCAGGCACTCGACCACGGTGCCCTCGACTTCGATGCCGCCTGCTGTTCTTGCCATATTTTCGCCCTTCTCCGGTCGGTGATGGTGATGTCGGTGAGGAAACGAATGCCGTTGACGCGACCGTGATCGAGGCGCCTCGGCAGACGCGGTTGCCGCGAGGGCGGCCGCGACCGGCCACCCCGCACGGCTACGGGAACCGATGCTCGCTCATCAGTGCCACGCGTGCTGCCGATCCGGTCCCCTCGCGAGGTGATGCGGTGGGGGATCAGCGGAGCACCAACTCCAGGTTGCTGCCCGTACGCCGGGCGCCGACGCCCTCGAACAGGGCCATGGCCGCCGCGTTGGATTCGTTCACCTCGGCTGATGCTGTTTCGATCCCGGAGCGGTGCAGCGAGCCGAGCACCTGGGCGAGCAGCGCCCGAGCGATACCGCGGCGGTGGTGGTCGGACCGGACTGCGATCAGCCCGATCCGCGGCTGCCGGGTCACCGGCGCCAACCGGACCAGTCCCACGTAATCATCGGACTGTGCTGCCGCCGCGTACTTCGACGGGTCCAGCAGGGTGACGCCGTCCGGGCGGGGCAACACCTCGGCCGGCATCTCCTGCCATCCGACGGTGGCCTCGACCTCGTCGCGGATCGCCTGGTCCAACGTGCGCAGAGGGCCCTCCTCCGCCTCGCCGACCGCCACCATCGTCACGCCCGGCGGCGGTAGCACCGAGTCGAGTCCCGTGACGCGCGGGTCGGTGGGCACGAGGTACTCCCACTCACGGCGTCGGGTCGTGAAGCCGGCTCGCTCCCAATGGGAGGTCACGTCGAGGTCGGCCTCGTCGACCAGTGTGTACAGCGGACCGGACAGGTCCGCCAGCATGGCGTCGGCGAGCCGGTCGAAGGCCGCGCAGTGCCATGCGTCGATGCTGACGAAGATCCGCCCGTCGGGCCTGTGCGAAGCGTCGCCGCGGCCGACCACCCGGTCGTCCGCCACAGCGTGCCATTGCTTCTCCGCGACCCGCGTGATGGCTACGGCATGCTCGCCCATGCCGGAAGTGAAATGCACAGAGTCCATAGGTGTTGCCTTTCGGGATTGCCTGGTCGAGGCGCTCCCGGCGACACCTACGTCAATCGCCCGACCGTGACGACGAGGGGAGCACCCACATCGATACAGCGTTCATGGGTCTCACCTCCTTATGTGATGTCACGGTGCGCGGAACGCTAGCAACCCGAACGTCGTCCGGTCCAACCATTTTCCGCCGGCCAACGCGGCGGGCCGCCAATGAGCTCATCAGCCGCAGGTCGCGCGGCCACCCCAAGGCCCAGGCGCCCGCGCGTCGCGCGTCGTTGATCCGGGTGACAGATGGACCTGTTCGCGATGGTCCTGCGCATCACCGAAAGCTGGCTGGACGCACCCCAGCCCTGGCCGCCACTACCGGAACCGACCCCCGCTCCGCCCGTCGGCTTGCCGAGCACCGCGCCGCCCTCCTGGAAGCAGTGCGCCGCATCCCCGCCCCCGCACTGCTGATCAGCCGGACGACACGGACGTCAAGCCAAGAGCGGACCGGTCCGCTGCCTCACCCGGCCGTACATCGCCTACCGCGGCAGCGACGAGGGCCGGGCGCCCGTCCGGCGCGGCTGGGGAGTCGTCGCGTTGACCGGTGTTTCGACGGCTGCCGTGGGTGAGTTGAGCACGGCCCCGCCTACAACCATGCGCTATCGTAATTGCGAACAATCGTAATTGCTCAACAGGCGCGGGTACGTTGTCCGGCGCCGAGGGAAGCGGGGGATGACGTGAGCACGGGACTTGCCGCCGCAGTCCGGGAGCGGGCGCGGCTGGCCGGACAGGCGCTGCGGGCCGCCCGTCAGGGCGGGGACGCCCACGCGGTCCTGGTGGCCGAGGGCGAATGGGAGGACGTGCGGCGGCTGGCCGAGGCGCACGCGGTGAGCCTCGACAGTGTCGAGGAGGCGCTCGACGCCGCCGCGCCGGTCGAGGCTGGCGGCACAGGGCCGGCGGGGGGCGACGCGACGTGACATCGGTCCCGCTGTACGAGGCCAAGGCGGAGCTGTTCCGGCTGCTGGGCCATCCGGTTCGCATCCGGGTCCTGGAACTGCTGCAGGACGGCCCGCGACCGGTCCGGGAGTTGCTGGCCGCCATCGATGTGGAGCCGACCGGGCTCTCACAGCACCTGGCGGTGCTGCGACGTTCGGGCCTGGTCACCGCCCAGCGCGACGGCACCACCGTGGTCTACGCGCTGGCCGGCGGCAGGGTGGCCGGACTGCTGCGCGCGGCCCGCGAACTGCTGGCCGAGAAGCTGTCGGGGCAGCACGAGCTGCTCAGCGAGCTGTTGGAGGACAGCACCGGAAGCGGCGCCTCGTGAACCTGCCGACCTCTGCGGGCTGGGCGGCCCGCCTGCGCGCGCTGCTGCCCGCCCGCGCCGACCTGGCCGCGCTCGGCCGCCACCCGCGACGGGACCTGCTGGCCGGGCTGACGGTGGCGATCGTGGCGTTGCCGCTGGCGCTCGGGTTCGGCATCTCCTCCGGGCTCGGCGCCGAGGCGGGGCTGGCCACCGCGGTGGTGGCCGGCGCGGTCGCCGCCTTCTTCGGCGGATCGGCCCTGCAGGTCTCCGGCCCGACCGGAGCGATGACCGTGGTCCTGGTGCCGATCATGCACGAGCACGGCGCCTCCGGTGTGCTCACGGTCGGAGTGCTGGCCGGACTGCTGCTGATCGCGCTGGCCCTGGCCCGTGCCGGCCGTTACATGGCACTGGTTCCGGCTCCGGTGGTGGAGGGCTTCACCCTCGGCATCGCCTGCGTGATCGGCCTGCAGCAGATCCCGGCCGCGCTCGGCGTACCGGCCGCGGACGCCGACAAGGTCACGGTCGTGGCGTGGCTGGCCGTACGCGACTTCGCCGCCCATCCGTCCTGGTGGCCGCCGGCGATCGCCGTCGGGGTGGCCGCGTTCATGCTGGCGGGTGCCCGCCGGCGGCCCACCATGCCGTTCTCCCTGATCGCGGTCGCCGCCGCCACCGCCGCGGCCGAGCTGACCGGGCTGGACGTCGCCCGGATCGGGCAGCTGCCCGCCGGCCTGCCGGCTCCCTCGCTGTCCTTCCTGGAGGTGAACACGCTGCCTTCGCTGATCGCCCCCGCCGTGGCGGTCGCCGCCCTGGCCGGCCTGGAGTCGCTGCTGTCGGCCACGGTCGCCGACGGCATGAGCGTGAGCCACCGCCACGACCCCGACCGCGAGCTGCTCGGCCAGGGCCTCGCCAACCTCGCCGCGCCGCTGTTCGGCGGTGTCCCGGCCACGGGGGCGATCGCCCGCACCGCGGTCAACGTCCGCGCCGGCGCCCGATCCCGCCTGGCCGCCGTGGCGCACGCGGCCATCCTGTGCCTGATCGTGTACACCGCCTCCGGGCTGGTCGCCAAGATCCCCCTGGCCGCTCTGGCAGGTGTGTTGCTGGCCACCGCCGTCCGCATGATCGAGGCCGGCTCGGTCAAGGCGATGCTCGGCTCCACCCGCGGTGACGCGTTCGTCCTCGTCCTCACCGCACTGGCCACGCTGGCCCTCGATCTGGTCCAGGCCGTCATCCTCGGCCTGCTCGTGGCCGGTGTGCTGGCGCTACGCGCCATCGCCCGTCAGGTACGCCTGGAGGCCATGCCGCTGCGCCCCGACCTGCCCGGCGACCACACCGACGAGGAACACGCGCTGCTGGCCGAGCACATCGTCGCCTACCGCCTGGACGGGCCCCTGTTCTTCGCCGCCGCCCACCGCTTCCTGCTCCAGCTGTCCGAGGTCGCCGACGTCTCGGTGGTCATCCTGCGCATGTCCCGTGTCACCACCATCGATGCCAGTGGCGCCCTCGTGCTGGCCGACGCCATCGATCGGCTCCAGCGCCGTGGCATCACCGTCTACGTCTCCGGCATCCGCGACGGCCACCATCAGCCCCTGCGCGCCCTGGGCGTGATCACCCGCCTGGACCAGGCCGGGCAGGTCTTCGCCAGCACCCCGCACGCCATCGCCGCCGCGCGCGACCACCTGCAGCACACCGGCGTCCTGGCCGTCCCGCCCTCCGACACCATGCCCGGAATGCCGGCCCGGTGAGCGAGAAGCCCCTTCTGGTCTCGCCGGCTACGACGACACCGCCCCGGCACCGACCGGTGGCCGGATCAGCGGGTGTCCGCGCGCGTGGCGGTCAGAGCACGCGAGCGCCTTGGGGTCGAGTTGTGACGAACGCAGACCAGTTGGAAAGCATGGCCGCGTACACAGGCACAGCAACCGACTGGACGAAGCCTTCGGGACCAACGGTCAGAACATCAATCGGGGGCGGAGCGGGGGAGCGGCGCCGTCACGCCCGGAGGATACGGGGGTGTGTGCCCCCCGGCTGGACACGTACTGCTCCTTCGCAGGCCGGCCGGATCACTCGGCCACCGTGAAGTAGGCGGCCGGATCAAGGGAGTTGAGCGCGATCCAGCGCTGCGCCGTCGCTTCGGCGGGCGCCTGGCCGCCGCCCGCCGAAGCGCGGAAGAAGCCCTGTACGTCGAGAGCGATGCGGGGATCGTCGTCGATGCGCCGCGCCATGTCGTAGTAGAGGGCCAGCTCATGGACGCACCGCGGGGTGGCGGCCGGGCAGGAGCAGTCGACGCTTTCGAGGACCGGCGCGGGCGGATGGCCCGCGTCGGCGATCGCGAGGTACAGATCGTCGGTGAGCAGGGGCTGGATGCCGCTCAGGTGACGGGAGATCTCGGCTGTCGCCCCCGCGGACATCGGCGCGACCTCGATCGTGACCACCGTGGTGCCGCGACCTCGGTGCACGGCGGCGCGCACGGTCCGGCCGTCGAACGTGGTCTGCACCTTCCCGTCGCGCACCATGCGCCGCGCACCCGGCAGCTGGGGATCGGGACGGGTCTGGCGCAACGACTCGGCGAACCGGACCCAGTCCTTGCCCCACTTCGTGTAACCGTAGTCGTGGTCGGCCATGGTCAGTTGGCTCGCTTCCGGCGCAGGACCTCGATGAGACTGTCGTCGTCCAGGCGTGTCAGCTCGGCGACGCTGGACATGTCGGCGATGTCCGACAGCGCGGACTTGCGGTTGTGCATGGCCGCGATGTGCTCCTCGACGGTGGTCCCGGTGGTCAGGGTGGTGACGGTGACCGTGCGGGTCTGACCGATCCGGTGGACCCGGTCGGACGCCTGGGCCTCCACGGCCGGGTTCCACCACCGGTCGAAGTGGATGACGTCGGCCGCGCGCGTGAGCGTGAGCCCGGTGCCCCCGGCCTTCAGGCTGAGGACGAGCACCTTCGGACCGTCGTCGGACTGGAAGCGGTGGACGATGTCGGCCCGTTGCTCCTGGTTCAGGCCGCCGTGGAAGAATGGCGTACTCACCCCGAACTGTTCGGCGAAATGCCGGACCAGCAGCTCACCGGTCTGCCGGTACTGGGTGAAGACGAGGGTCGGAGAGCCGTTCTCCAGGTTGTTGGCCACGATGTCGGTGCACAGGTCGAGCTTTCCCGACCTGCCCGACAGCTCACCGAGGTCGTCCGTGATCAGGCTCGGATGGTTGCAGACCTTCTTGAGCGAGGTCAGGGCCGCGAGCACCTTGGTCTGCCGCTGGGCGCCACTGCCGAAGCCGTCGTCGATGACCTGCTCCAGCAGCCGGTCGTACAGCCTTTCCTGCTCCTCGGTGAGGTCGCAGATGAGATCGGCATGGATCTTGGGTGGGAGCGACCCCGCGACCTGGGACTTCTTCCGCATCAGCACGACGGGCTCGATGGCCCCGCGCAGGCGGGCGGAAGCGGCCGGGGAGCCGTGCGCGATCGGCCGCACGAAGCGATGGCGGAACTGCGTCCGGTTCCCGAACAGATGCGGTGCGACGAGATTGAGCAGGGCCCACAGCTCGTCGAGGTGATTCTCGACGGGCGTCCCGGTCAGGGCGATCCGCGCGTCGGCCGCGATGGCGCGCGCGGCCTTCGACACCTGCGTACGGGGATTCTTCAGGACCTGCGCCTCGTCGAAGACCGCGGTGCTCCACTGGATCCCCGCCAGGTCCGGGCTGTGCGTGCGTAGCGTGGGGTAGCCGGTGAGCGCCACCGTGCCCCTGTCCACCGCGGGCAGCGGCCCGCCGCGCCAGATCGTGGTGCGCAGGTCGGGTGCGAACCGCGCGATCTCGTGTGCCCAGTTCCCCACCAACGACGTGGGACAGACCACCAGTTGCGGCCCCTTCTCGGCCCGTCCGGCGACACAGCCGATGGTCTGCAGGGTCTTGCCGAGTCCCATCTCGTCGGCCAGCACCGCGCCGCTGTGCGTCTCGATGGTCTCGCGCAGCCAGCTCACCCCGCGTGCCTGATACGGGCGCAGCTTGGCGGTGAGCGTCGCGCGCATCTCGGCCCCCACCGAGGTGGTGCGGCGGAAGACGTCGCTCGCGTGCTCCGGCGTCGTGACGGCGACACCGGTGGCGTCGGGGACCGCGTGCGCGGCGATCGGCAGAGCCGACTCGCCGCCCGCGATCCACGAACGCCAGACGTCCACCGACCGGCCGGGGGAGTCAAGGGGCACGGCCGCGAGCCCGTCCGGCTCGATCAGCACGCAGTCGACGTCGGACACCTTGAGCCCGCCGAGGTCCGGCGTCGGGACGACCAGGGGGACGGTCTCGACGTCACCGACCGGCGGGGCCGCTCCCACGGCGCCGTCGGCCCAGGTCCACAGGGCGAACATGTGCCGGTCGGGCAGGTACGTGGCCTGACTGTACGATCGCGTCTCGGAGAGTTTCTGCCTGGTTCCCATGGCGTCAGCGGGCTCCCACGTTGTCGCCCTCGCGGGCGGTCAGGTCCTCGGCCCCGGCCCGGGGGGCCGTCTCGTCCGCGGTCGGGCCGCCGTCCCGCACGGGCTCCGGCGCGCCCCCGGCGGTCGCGGGCTTGCGGACCGAGCGCAGGGCGAGCAGCAGCACGGCCGCGCCGAAGAGCGCGATGAACATGATCCACATCGCGCCGACATGCATGGCGTGGACGTACGCGTCGTCGGCGGCGTGCCCGAGCGCGGGCAGGTGGGACGTGGTGGCGATGTGCCGCGCCTGTTCGGCGGAGACCCGCGCCTGCTCCCGAAGCGGTCCGGGGACACCGTCCAGCGACGGCTCGATCGCGCTTCGGTACACGATCGACATGATCGTGCCGCCGACGGCGATACCGATCACACTGCCGGTCTGGCGCACGGTGTTGGTGACGGCCGCCCCGGCACCGGCCCGCTCCAGCGGCAGCGTGCTGATCAGCGCCGCGGTCACCGGGCCGAGCACCATGCCGATGGACAGACCTTGGACCAGCAGCACGACCCCGATCCAGACGAGGGGCGTGCCCAGTCCGAAGAGCCCGTACGCGCCCATGGTCAGCGCCGCGACGATCAGCGCCGGCACGGCGACGAGCCGCAGCGACCAGCGGTGCACCAGGCGGGCGCCGACGGGCGCGCCGAAGATCGCGCCGAGCGCGGTCGGGAGGCTGGCCAGACCCGCCTCGATCGGCGAGTAGCCGCGCGCGCCCTGCAGGTAGAACGCGTTGTAGAAGGTGACCGCGGACACGGCGAACAGGAGCAGGCCGAGCGCCACGTTGCCGCCGCCGAACGCGCGCTGGGCAAGCAGCCGGGGATCGAAGCTCGGCATCCTGCTTCGCAGTTCGACGCGGACGAACACGGCCAGCAGGATCAGCCCGCCGACGATCGGCGCCCAGACGTCCGTACGGCCCCAGGCCGCCACCTGACCCGCGCGGATCAGTCCGTAGGCGAGCGCCGCGAGACCGGTGATGGACAGCAGCATCCCGGCCGGGTCCAGCAGTCGCACGACGGGGCTGCGAAAGTTCGGGACCAGCAGGGCGATGCCGATCAGCGCGAGGACCACGACAGGGACGTTGACCAGGAAGACCGAGCCCCACCAGAAGTGGTCGAGCAGCACACCGGCGAGCACCGGGCCCACGGCCATGCCGACACCGGCGGAGGTCGAGGAGATGGCGATCGCGGTCGACCGCGCCGGGCCGGTGAACGTCCATATGAGGATGGCCAGGTTGGCCGGCATGATCAGCGCGCTGCCGACGCCCATCGCCGCCCGCGCGGCGATGAGCTGCCCCGCGTCGCCCGCGTACGCCGCCCACACCGAGGACGCGGCGAAGACCACCAGGCCCGTCGCGAGCACGACCCGGTGGCCGAAGCGGTCGCCCAGCGCACCCGCGGTGAACATCAAGGTGGCGAAGGCCAGCGTGTACGAGCCGGTGGCCCACTGCAGCTCGGCCGGGCTGGCGTTCAGCCCACGGACCGGGTCCGCGAGGGTCTCCAGGGTGGTACTCAGGACGGTGTTGTCCAGCCAGATCAGCAGTGAACACAGCATAAGAACGGCAAGGATCAACTGCTGCCTGGACTTCGGCAACGTGGATGCAGGCATGAATACCTTTGGATTCGGTCTGGAAAACTGACGAGCAGACCGTAGGCGACTATCGGGCGTGTGTCAATTCTCAGACGGCCGGTAACGGCGGCGATTCTTCGGCGCCCCCGAGGGCATGCCGCCAGGTGCTCTGTCAATTCTTGAAGACGGGAGCGGACCAGCGGTTCAGTGCGCTGCCGTGGGCATGCCATCAAGCGCCCTGTCAAGTTCTGATCCTGTTGTTTGACTTCGCGTGAATTCTGTGTCCCGCCCCCCGGCGTTCTGCCTCTGCCCCGCGCCCTGTCCCGCCCCGCGTCCCGCGTCGTGGCCTGCATCGGGGAGCAGGAAGGGGTGGGCGCCATGCCGGTTCCACCACGTGCGGGCGGCCCTTTCGGCCTGCCGGTTCAGCAGGCCGAAAATTCTTCTCCGCGTATTTTTCTAATGGGAGGAGAATTCACCCCGGATCAGCGGAACAGAAGTCGCCGGGGTATGCATGGAGAGGCAGGGGACGACCCTGCATGGCCAATGGTGGAGCGAGAGCGAAAGTTACGTCTCGGACATTCTCTGGGTGTCCTCATTGGATTCGTACCGTGCGGTTCTGCACTGGCGCGGTCAGGTGATCTCAGGCGCCGAACTCAAGTGAACAGCAACCGAGCGCGACACCTTTCGTTATCTCAGCAACCGACTGGACGAAACCTTCGGGACCACCGGTCAGAACATCAATGGGTGGGGCGCGAATAGATCGCCCACACACCCGGCCGGGTCGCCGACGGAAGCACTGCAGACGTCGCCGACGACCACGACCGGCTGTTCGCCGACGACATCAGGCTGCCGGCCGAGCTCGGGTTGCGGACTTACCGGTTCTCCGTCGCCTGGCCACGGATCGTGCCTGACGGGTCCGGCCCGACCGATCCCGCCGGCCTCGACTTCTACCGCCAGACACCGCTGCGGTCGACCAGGGCCCGCCCTGCTGGCTATTCGGTGTCAGTCAGGTGCTTCAGGAGGGTCTGGCTGATGTCGCCGAGCTGGCGGATCTGCTCGGGCGACAGGAGATCAATGAGGTGGGTGCGGACGCTCTCCACATGGAGGGGGGCGGCGATCTCGAGCGCGGCCTTTCCTTCGTCGGTGAGGACGGCGAGCCAGCCACGCCGGTCGCCCGCGTAGTGCTCCCGGCGTACCCACCCGGCCTGTTCCAGCTTGTTGATCGCGTGGGAGATGCGGCTGGGCTTGGAGTTGGTCCAGTGGGCCAGTTCGCTCATGCGCATGGTTCGGTCGGGACTCTCCGACAGCAGGACCAGCAGTTCGTAGTAGGTGGGCGGCATGCCGGCCGCAGCCTGCAGGTCGCGCTCCAGCCGGTCGGTGAGCAGGCGCATCGCCAGCCCGAAAGCGCGCCAGGTGTGCTGCTCGTCGTCGGTGAGCCATCGCGTCATGCCAACCATCGTACGCAAAAGTTGCGCACTGAAATACCTTGATGTACTGTCCTGCTCAATATTCAAGCACTGAAATAAATCCAGAGGAGCACGACATGTTCCCCCACGAGCTGACCGGCACCTACACCATCGACCCGGCCCACAGCCGCTTCGGCTTCGTCGCTCGCCACGCAATGATCACCAAGGTGCGCGGCAGCTTGCCCCTCCTCAAGGCCACCGCCTACCTTGACGCCGCCAACCCCGCCGCCTCCACCGTCGACGTGAAGCTGGACGCCGCCGGCGTGAACACCGGCAACCCGCAGCGTGACGGCCACCTGCGCACCAGCGACTTCCTGGACGCCGAGACCCACCCGCACATCACCTTCACCAGCACCGGCGTCAAGCGCATCGACGACGCCGCCTTCGAGGTGACCGGCCAGTTGGCCATCCGCGGCATCACTCGCGAGATCACTGTTCCGCTCGAGTACACCGGCACCGCCATCGACGCCCAGGGCCTGACCCGGGCCGGCTTCGAGGGCAGCACCGTGATCAACCGCAAGGACTACGGAGTCAGCTTCAACGCCGTCCTGGAAACCGGCGGCGTGATGATCTCCGAGAAGATCACCCTCGAGTTCGACCTGTCCGCCGTCAAGAACGTCTGAACGGCCACGTCATGCCTACCCTGAAGATCATCGCCCCCGTCGCCCTGGCCCTCAGCGTCATCTCCGCGCCCGCCGCGGCCGCGCACACCTGGACGACGAGCTGGGGCGCGGCTGCTCAATGGCCCACCCCGAGCACCTCCTACTACGGCCCCCACTGGTCGGAGGAGGGCTTCGCCGACCAGACACTGCGGCAGATCATCCGCCTCAGCACCGGCGGCACCACCGTCCGGGTCAACCTCTCCAACGTCTATGGCAAGACCCCGCTGACGATCGACGCGGCCGCCGTCGCGAAGTCCCTGAAGGGCGCCGCCACCGGCGCAGCATCGCTCCTCACCTTCAACGGCCACCCCAGCATCGTCATCCCGCCGGGTCAGCAACAGCTCAGCGACCCGGTACGACTCCGCGTGCGAAACCTGGAAAAACTGGCCATCACCCTGCACTTCATCCAGCCCACCGGACCGGCCACCTTTCACCACTTCGCCCAGGCCACCTCCTACCTCGCCAAGGGCTACCACCTCATCGATCCCAACCCCGCGGCCTTCACCGGCACCAGCAATTCCTGGTACTACCTGACCGGTGTCCAAGTCAGCGGCGGCACCCCCACCACGAGTGTCGCCCTGTTCGGTGACTCCCTCACCGACGGCGTCGGCTCTACCATCGACGCCGACAACCGTTACCCCGACCAACTCGCCGAACGCCTCGCCGCCCGTCCCCGCCCGCTCGGGGTCATCAACGCGGGCATCGGCGGCAACCGCCTGCTCACCGACTCTCCCGAATACGGGCAGAACGGGCTGGCCCGCTTCCAGCGCGACGTCCTGGACCGGCCAGGCGTCCGTTCGGTCATCATCATGCAAGGCGTCAACGACCTGGCCGAATGGAACAAACCCCAGCAGGCCACCGCCGCCCAGCTCATCAGCGGCCATCGGCGTCTCATCCAATCCGCCCATGCCAAGGGACTGACCGTCATCGGCGCCACCATCATGCCGATGAAGGGCTCCGACCTGGCCTACAGCCAACCGGCCGAAGCCGTACGCGACCAGGTCAACCACTGGATCCGCACCAGCGGCGCCTACGACCACGTCGTCGACTTCGACCGCGTCGTCCGCGCACCCGCCGACTCCGACGCCGTCCGGGCCGAATACGATTCCGGCGACGGCATCCACCTCAACGACGCCGGCTACGACGCCATCGCCCGATCCATCAACCTCGACATCCTGTGACTGTCAGCGCGGGGGCGGGGCCCGATACTCGCTAGCGGGCGCCTGGACGTTGCACCTCTTCGAGATGGTGGTCGTGCCAGGGGAGCACCACGTCATTCGAGCCGGAGTGCTTGGCCGCGCTTCAGGCGGGCACCACTGTGCGTCATAGTCCACCTGGGCGCGGTTCCTATGCGGTCCTCGACGTGCCTTTCGCCTGCCACGTGTCACGCAGTGTCTTCAAGGCGCCGCCCCAGGCGAGGAGTTCGTCCAGCATGGTAGTGACCGCGTCGGCGTGATGGGCCGCAGGGGTGAGGACGTGGAAGTTCTCGAAGTCCGTGGCCAGGGACAGCGCGATCTGGGTGCGGACGTCCGCGACGTGCAGTTCACCCATGATCAGGCGCAGGTGCTCCACCGCTCGGACACCTCCCGCAGTGCCATAGCTGACGAAGGCGGCGGCTTTGTTGTTCCATTCGGCGTACAGGAAGTCGATGGCGTTCTTCAGCACGCCTGACGTCGAGTGGTTGTACTCGGGGGTGACGAACACGTACGCGTCGAAGGACGCGATCTTGTCGGCTCAGGCTCTGGTGTGCGCGTTCGCGTACTGGCCCATCGCCGGTGGCAGCGCCTCGTCCAGGTGCGGCAGGGGGAAGTCCTTGAGGTCGACGATTTCGACGGAGGCGTCGTCCCGTTCGGTCGCCAGGTCGTGAACCCAGCGGGCCACGGCCTCGCTGTTGCGTCCCGGGCGGGTGCTGCCGATGATGATGCCTACGTTGATCATGAAATGTCCTTACTGGTCCGACACGTGGGTGATCATTTGTGGCCGGGCAGGCTTGCGGCCATGGCCAGGCCGGTCGCGGTGAGGATGAACATCCACGTCAGAGCTGAGGTGAAGCCGCCGGCCTGGAGGATGACGGCCATCAGCGCGGTGCCGGTGGCGGCGCCGATCCGTTGCACGACGGTGCTGGCGCTGGTGGCGTGTGGAATGGCGGCCGGGCGCAGGGTGCGGTAGACGGCGACGCTGACGGGCAGGCTGGCGACGCCGAATCCGACTCCGCGCAGGAGCAACGCCACGCTCAGCAGCAAGGTGTCGGTGTCAGCGGTGGCGAAGACGAACGGGAGGGTGCCCGCGGTGGCCGCCGCCATCCCGGCCAGGGCCAGCGGGCGGGGCGGCAGGCGGTCGGTATACCGTCCGATGAGCAGGGACGCCGTGGCGACGCCGAGGGTCTGTGGGGCGAGCGCGAGCCCGGCGTCGAGCGCCGACAGGCTGTGCAGTCGCTGGTAGTACAGCGGCAGCAGGAACATCGGCCCCCAGCTCGTGACGCCGAGGACGAACATCATGACCGTCCCCGACCGGAAGCTGCGATCGGCGAAGAGTCCCAGATCGAGCAGGCTCGTCTCGCCCCGGCGCAGCGAGCGCGCGACGAACGCCGCAAGCAGTGCGGTCCCGGCCGTCACCGTCACCACCGTCGGCACTACTGCCGGCGCCCCGGTCCCGGTGTCGGTCTCCAGCCCGGTCAGCGCGTACAGCAGGGCGACCACCGCGGCCGGCAGCAGGAGCAGCCCGACAAGGTCGAGCCGGCGGTCGTCGCGTTCCTCGTCCCGGGGAAACCACCGCCACGTCATGGCCAGGGACATGAGGACGAGCGGCACGTTGACGAAGAAGACCCAGCGCCAGCCCCAGCCGTCGATCAGCAGGCCGCCGAGCACGGGCCCGGAGATCGGGGCGATCTGCCCGACGAAGCCGACCTTGCCCATCACCCGGCCCAGGCGGTCGGGCCCCGCGGCCCGGGCCAGGACGAGCTGCGTCACCGGCAGGATCATGCCCCCGCCCAGCCCCTGCAGCGTCCGGAAGGCGATGAGCGAGCCCGCCGACCACGCGGCGCCGCACAAAATCGATCCGAGCAGGAAGAACCCCAGGGCCGCCAGCCACACGGCGCGGGCGCCGAAGCGGCCGACCGACCAGCCCACCAGCGGGATGACGGCGGTCATCGCCAGCACGTAGGAGGTGGTGACCCACTGGATCGTCGTCACCGGCGCGGCCAGGTCACTGGCCAGCTCGTCCAGCGCCACCGCGACGATCGTGGTGTCCAGCAGCGCTGCCATCGCGCCCACCAGGACCGTCGCGGCCAGCGGCAGCAGGGGGCGTGCGCTGGTGGAGGCCGGCGTGCTCACGGGACCAATAGGGTCTTGCCGATCGTGGTGCGGGCTTCGATCGCCCGGTGCGCCTCGGCAGCCTCGGACAGGGGATAGGTCTGGCCGACGATCGGGCGCAGCCGACCGGCCGCAGCGTGCGCGAGCGCCTCCTCGGCCAGCGCCCGGATCTGCGCCGGGGCGGGCACGCCGCCGTCGGGGACGACCGTCACATGAGCGGCCGGCTCGGTCCAGGAGCCGGAGGCCATGCCGTACACCCTGGCCCGGCCGCCGGGCCGCACGGCGCGCATGCCCTGCGCGCCCACGACGCCGCCGACTCCGTCGAAGACCAGATCGACGCCTCCGCTCATCTCGGCGACCTCGCGTTCCCACCCCGGCCTGGAGTAGTCCACGTAAGCGAAAGCACCCAGCGAGGTGACCAACGCCTCCTTGCCGGGACCGCGGGCGGCGCCGACCACCTTCGCCCCCGAGGCGGCGGCCAGCTGGACCAGCAGACTGCCGACACCACCGGCGGCCGCCTCCACCAGCACCCACTCGCCCGGACGCACCTCGGCCTGCCGGTGCAGGAGCACCGCTGTCCGCCCATCGGCCAGCAGCGCCACCGCATCCCGCAGCGCCACCTGAGCCGGGACGGGGACGAGGTCCTCCGCCCGGGCCACGGCCAGCTCCGCATAGCCGCCGGTGCCGCCCGTCGTGGTCACCACGGTCCGCCCGACCAGCGCCGCATCCGCCCCCGGGCCGACAGCCGAGACGCGCCCGCCCACCCCGTTGCCGGGGATGCGCGGAAGCGGTGGCCGCTGGTGGGCCGCGGGACCGCGACCGGCCCGCACCTGTGTCTCGACGTACGTGATCCCGGCATAGTCCACCGCCACGAGCACCTGCCCCGGCCCCGGCACCGGATCTTCGACCTCCCGGATGCGCAGCACCTCCGGCCCGCCGAAGCGGTCCATGGCCACAGCACGCATGACTGCCTCCTCAATGGGAGCAAAATGCTCCGCTTGGACGGGACTTTATAACCGGAGTACTTCGCTCCGCAAGTTCGGTATGCTGCCGACATGACCCAACCCCAGCGCCGCGGTCCCCGGCAGGCGGAAGCCGAGCGCAACGACCGGGCCCTCCTGCGGGCGGCCCGCCAGGTGCTGGCGGCCGACGGGGAGCACGCTTCGGTCGCGGCCATCGCAGCGGCCGCCGGGGTCGGTATCGGCAGCCTCTACCGCCGCTATCGCACGAAGGAGGAGCTCTTTCAGCGGCTGGCCGAACTGTCCCTCGACAACTGGAACCAAGCCGCCGAACGAGGTCTCGCCGAGGACGATCCATGGGAAGGGCTGGCCTCCTTCATCGTCACGTGCGTCGAGTTCGGCCAGGGTTCGCTCGCCCCAGTCGCCGGAACCATCGAGGTCACCAAGGAGATGCAGGCCAAGTCCGACCGCTCGGACGAACTGATCGCCGCGCTCGTCACGCGCGCCCACCAGGCCCGCGTGCTCCGACCGGACGTCACCGCCGTCGACATCTCCCTGCTGATCGAGCAGTTCGGCAGATCGCCCGCCCTGGACCAGTTGCGCAAGCAGGGGCGCGACGAGCTCCTCGAAGCCGCCGCCGACGCTCACAAACGCGTTCTCGCCATCGCCGTGGACGGCCTGCGCGCCTGCCACCCGTGTCCGCTACCCGGCGACCCGCCCACCGACCGGCTCTTCACCGAACGCTGGACACACGAAACCGGCCGATCTCGCCGCGCGTCATCGACGAGCGACTGATCTCTTCCCGGGTCACGATCCAGCGACCACCAGTGATCCTCGCACCCTCACCGCGCACGCCGTCCGCGTCGGCCAGCAGAGCATGTTTTCCCTGGTAGTGGTTGTTTCGGTGAAAACCGGCGGCGGAAAATCGTCTTGTGCCGCGTCGGCCGGGGCACTCCTCGGTGCCGACGCAAAAAGGGGGCGACTCATGCGTATCGTCGTGGACCTGAACCGGTGCCAGGGATACGCACAGTGCGTGTATCTGGCCCACGAGATCTTCAAGCTGAACGGGACGGAGGCGCTCACCTACGAGCCCAACCCCGACGACGCGCGGCGCCTGCAGGTCCAGCGGGCCGCCGCCGCCTGCCCGGTGCAGGCGATCATGATCGACCGCTTGGACGATGCGGATCGGGGTACGCCGTCATGACCATGTCGGCAACGCTCGCCGAGTTGGTGCGCGACTTCAAGGCCAACGGCCGGATCGTCATCGTCGGCGCCTCCCTGGCGGGGCTGCGGGGCGCCGAGGCCCTGCGCGAGGAGGGCTTCCGGGGATCCTTGACCATCGTCGGGGACGAGCCGTACGAGCCCTACGACCGTCCCCCGCTGTCCAAACAGGTGCTCAAGGGCTGGGTCCCGGCTGACCACACTCTGCTGCCCCGCTTTCGAGAGCTGGACGCACAGTGGCGGCTCGGCGTGGCCGCCACCGGGCTGGACAGGGCCACCAGGCAGGTGCGCTTGGCCGACGGCGAGCAGATCCCGTACCACCGGCTGCTGATCGCCACAGGGACCCGCGCGCGACCATGGCCCAACCCGGCCGAGGCCGCCCTGGAGGGCGTGTTCTCGCTGCGCTCGCGTGATGACGCCGCTCGGCTGCAACAGGCGCTGGCCGCGCGGCCATCACGCGTACTGATCATCGGCGGCGGGTTCATCGGCTCGGAGGCGGCCTCCGTCTGCCGGGAACTCGACATCCCGGTGACTCTCACCGAGCGAGGCTCGGCCCCCCTGGTCGGGGCGCTGGGCGGGGTGATCGGCGAGATCGCCGCCGAGATGCAGCGCGACCACGGCGTGGACCTGCGCTGCGGGGTCGGCGTGTCGTCCCTGGAGGGCGACGCGCAAGGACATGTACGGCGTGCTCGGCTCTCGGACGGGACCACCATCGAGGCCGACGTGGTCCTGGCCGCGCTGGGGTCGATCCGTAACGTGGAATGGTTGGAGGGCTCCGGGCTGGCAGCCGGCTTCTGGGGGGTCGGCTGCGACGCCGGGGGTCGCGCCTTCGACATCAACGGCGTGGTGACCGACACCGTCTACGTGGCGGGGGACGTGGCGCGCGCGCCCCACGTGCTGTACGAGTACCAGTTCCTGGCGATGGAGCACTGGGACAATGCCGTCTTCGGTGCCGCGGTGGCGGCCCACAACATGGTGAGTCTCGAGCCCGACTACCGCCCGAACCTGTTGCTGCCGGGCTTCTGGTCCGGTCAGTTCGGCGTCAACATCAAGTCCGTCGGCGTACCACCGTTCGGCGACGAGATCGTCTTCACGCAGGGATCCGTGAAGGAGCGCTGCTTCGCCGCCGCCTACGGTCACCGCGGCCGCATCGTCGCCGCCGTCAGCTTCAATCACGGCAAGTGGCTGGAGTACTACGCGCGGCTGATCGAGCAGTCGGCTCCGTTCCCGCCCCCGCCGCCGGGCTGGGATCGGCCGGACGTCATGAAGCCGGTCCCGGCGGAGTTCCCGGCACCGGGTGTCCCGACGGCGATACCCGACGTCGTCCTGACCGGCCACGACCCGAGCGGGCGGAGCGCCGTGTTCCGGCCGCGGGGCCACTGACGCGCCTCAGCGGGGTCGGCGGGTGACCCGGCCGACGCAGCAAGAAGGAGAGGAACAGCATGGGCGAGGAAACACCCTGGCAGCAGGCGCTCCGCTACGCCAACCGTGCCAATCCGTACCCCTTCTACGCCGAACTCCGCAAGACCCCGGTGGCGCGGCAGCCGGACGGCACCTACGTCGTCAGCACCTACCAGGAGGTCGTCGCGCTTCTCCACGACCCCCGGGTCAGCTCTGATGCCAGGAAGCTCCCGGCCCGCGCCCCGGCCGCGGCGGAGCCGGGAGCCGAGCCGATCACCGAGGCCGTCATCAGTCTGGAGCCGAACATCATCACCTGTGACCCGCCCGAACATGATCGTGATCGCCGCATGATGACGCGGCACTTCTTCGGCCCGCCCCATTCGCCGCACCAGATCTCGGACCTGGAGCCCGACATTCGCCGCATCGTCGCCGGCCTGCTGGACGGGATGCGGGGCAAGACCCGGATCGACGTCGTGGACGAGTTCGCCTACCCCCTGCCGGTGTCCGTGATCTGCAAGGTTCTGGGCGTGCCACTGGAAGACGAACGGCGCTTCCACGCCTGGATCGAAACGGCCCTGGACGCTCTGGATTTCGGCCCGGAGGCGGCCTCCGACGAGATGCGGAGCCGGCTGGCGGGCGGCCGCCACAGCGTGAAGGAGTTCGAGCAGTTCCTGGCCGGGCTGCTCGACCAGTACGCCGGGCAGCCCGGCCCCGGCATGCTCTCGGCGATGGTGCACGACGACGGCCCGGACGGGCGCATGTCCGCGGGCGTGCTCGCCAGCAATGCCGTGCTCCTGCTCTTCGCCGGGCATGAAACCACGGTCAATCTGATCGCCCACAGCGTGCTCACCCTGCTGAGGCACCCCGAGGCGCTGGAGGAGCTGCGCCGCCGGCCCGACCTGATCGTGCCCGCGGTGGAGGAACTGCTGCGGTACGAGTCGTCGGTCCAGTTCTGGCACACCCGCTCGGCCGTCGAGGACATCGAGATCGCGGGCACCACCATCCCGAAGGGCGCGCCGATCTTCCTGGTGTACGGCTCGGCGAACCGCGACCCGGTACGGTTCGCCGACCCTGACCGGCTCGATCTCGAACGCCCCGACAACGAGCACCTCGGCTTCAGCCAGGGCATCCACTTCTGCTTCGGTGCTCCGCTCGCCCGGCTGGAGGTCCAGGTCGCGGTCGGGGAGTTCGTCCGCCGCGTGGAAAACCCTCGGCTCGTCGTCGACCCGCCGCCGTACCGCCACAACCAGATCTTCCGCGGCCCCCGCCACGTCCTGGTCGACATCGACGGGATCCGCGACTGACCCACGTCGGCAGGCACCAGTGCTCGGTGAAGCTGGGAGAGAGAAGCTGCGGTCGGTTCCGGAGGAGCGGCTTCCTCCTGGCCGTGGCCGCACGGACCGGCATGCGCGAGGCGTTCGACGATGTGGTGGTGGTTCCTGGTGCACGGGGAACCATCAACGATTTCATCTTTGGTGTGGTTTCCGCAGACAGACGCACGGTTGGTGGTCGACTGTGATCCTTGTGAGGCTGCGCACGCAGGCATACCACGATCGCCGTGCATTCGACGCTGTCGGGGGTACGGCGACGCTCAGCCTCGGCAGACTGCTGGTGGGTGTGTCCAATGCGGCCAACCGTTCACGCCGGTGGAGGCTGACGGCGGCCGTGGTGGCCGCTTCCGGAGGCGGGCGGGGCCGGCGGACGGCTTGGACCGTCCGACGTCGGGCGGCGTGTCCGGCGGCCGCGGGATGAGTGCGGTGACCGGCCCCGGCCCCGCCACCTCCGTCAGGGTGGTCGTGGTGATGAATCCCGGCTCAGGAGGTGGAAAGGTCACGCGCTTCCGGCTCATCGAGCGAGTCGAAGCCGCCGGGGCGCAGGTCAGGCTGACCGGCCCGGGCCTGGACGCGGCATCGCTGGCGAGGCTCGCCGTCGAGTAGGGAGCCGAGGTCCTCGGGGTCGCCGGCGGCGACGGAACCATATCCGCCGTGGCGGCCATAGCGGCCGGCGCGGAGCGCCCGTTGGTGGTGATTCCCGCCGGCACCCGCAACCACTTCGCCCGTGACCTGGGCCTCGATGTGAGGGATCCGACGCGGGCGGTGGACGCGCTGCTCGACGGGCGGCAGGTGCGCGTCGATCTGGGGCAGGCCGGCTCACGTGTCTTCGTCAACAACGTCTCGTTCGGGGCCTATGCCGAGGCTCTGCTGACGCCCGGCTACCGGGAGGCGAAGGCGCACACTTTCGCTGCCACGGCACCCCGCTACCTCGAGGGGCATGAGTGGGTCCACGCCAGCGTGGACACCCCCGAGGGGACCGTCGAGCACCCCCAGGTGGTGCTGGTCTCCAACAATCCCTACGATCTGTCCACTCCGCGCTCCTTCGGCCGCCGCTTCTCGCTCTCCACGGGGTTGCTCGGCGGAGTCGTCGTCAAGCGCCCGGCCGGTCCGCCACTGCCGGATCTGCCCGCGCGCCTTCGCCGCGAACTCCTGCACCAGGGCGGGGCCAGGCCACCCGGTGCAGGAGTCATCGCCTGGTCGGCCGCCCGCATCACCGTGCACGGCACGGTGGCGCAACTGCCTGCGGGCATCGACGGAGAGGCTGCGCTGCTGGACCTCCCGGTGGTTTGTGAGACCTTGCCGGGGGCCTTGCCGATACTGCTGCCCAGATGACGAGCCGGGATCCCGCACGCGCCCTCAGCCGGCGGGCAGGCCGACGTGACGGCGCCGGCGCGGCCGCGAATTGCCTCTCCAGACGGCACGATCATCTGGACCTCCGGCTCGCTGCCGGGCAGCACCCACGACCTGACCGCCGCCCGCATCTGGGCCGTCCTCCGCGCGCTGGCGCATCCTCCGCAAGCTTCGCTGCTGCCCGCACAAGGCAGATGAACAACCTGGTGCTGGGCCAGCTCAACGTGGTGCAGGCGGCGTTGAGCCTGCACTCACCCAGGCGTGCAGCGGGACGTGATCAGACCACGTGCTCCGGGCGTAATCGACGAAGCATTTCCGTACGCGGCCCTCGCCGGCGAACACGTAATCAATCTTCCGCTTGCGGGTCACGTAGGTCCAGCGCCGGCGCGGGTCGCATTCGTCGCGGCCCTTGTAGGCCGCGGCGGCGTCGCGCGGCACCAGGTTGAGGTCGCCACCGATCACACCCCGGCCGAGCTTGAACAGCTCGCGCAACTGGATGTGCCGGTAGGGCCTGCCCTTCTGCCTGTCGTCGTAGCTCGATCCCGACGAGAAGTGCGCGGTGCAGAACGTCCGGTCGGCCGTGCAGACGGCGTACCTGCGGGCTCCCCACGGCGGCGAGGTCAGCGCGTGCACGACGAGGCCGGTGTCCGTTCCGGCCACGGCCAGGGTGACGCTCAGCACCCCGCGTGGCCTGCCGTTTCTGTCGGGCAGGCACTGGTACGGAGAACCGTCCGAATACATCAGCCCCGCCGACCGGACGCTCCAATTCCGGCCGGTACGGCGTTCGAGCTCGTGTTCCAGGTCGGCGTCGGCGCCCGTGCAGAACTCCTGAAGGAAGACCACGTCCGCCTCGGTCGCCAGCACTGCCACGTGCCAGGCCAGCTCGGCGTTCGAGCGGCGGAAGAGCGCGCACCCGGCGTTGGTGCCCGCACAGACGTTCCACGTCATCACGTGGAGGAGAGGTGGCTGTGCCTGTACGGACAGGTTCGGTAACAACAGTCCGGCGATCACGAGCTGGCTGATCATCATCACCGAGATCCCTCCACACATGATCCGAGCCGTCAAAAGACCGCTCAACCGGCACATCTGGCAACCAGGAGCCTATTGGTCTTCATGGGGTCAGACCCGGGCGTACGAGCTGCCAAGAGCCTCTTCTCATGCCAACCCGTCCCGGTTCTCTCCTGCTGATCAGCCCGATCAGGTTGGAAAAGCCTCAGTGATCCCCTCATCAGTGACTCCCACACTCCCGTGACAACGGGTTTTGTTGGTAGTGCACCGCCCTACGGTGGCGCGAATGGGCCGGAGACAGCGCTTGTGCCGCTGGTTTCCAGCCTTCTGCGGCGCCGTCGGCCGCTGTGATCAGCGGCTCACCGGGTTCAGCCGAGATAACGGAAATTCCGGCCAAGATCAAGTTTGATATCACCCTGAGCTGGGCGAACGCCGATCTAGCGGTTCGGCCGATCATGAGGAGAACTTCCGAGATGCGGCGACGGCCACATCTGAAGTACCGGCGACCCCGGCTTCGCCGTCACTGACCGGCGCAGCTCACGGGAGGCGGCGCGGGCCAGGCGGTCGGTTGCGCCTGCCGGTACTGCTCCAGGTCGATGTGGTTGCCGTTGATCGCGTCACGCCGCTGGAGTTCCGCCCAGTACGCCGGGTCGAGGAAGATCGCCGGATTCCACGACGACTGCGTCAGCTCCGTGGGCTGCCCCAGGTAGAGCACAGCGTCGGCCAGTTTCCCCAACGGCAGGCCGCACAGGGGCGGCGCGTCCATGAACCGCCCCGCGTCGGTGGACTCCAGCCACGTCCCCTCGCACGGGATCACGCTGCGCCGGGGACGGGCCGCCAGGCGGGGATGGCTGCCCGCCACGATCACGTAGACGCGCTGGCCGGTCCGCTTCTCGATCAGCGGGACGCCGTGGTCGGCGTTGTGTCCCGGCGCGGGGGAGTGCATGACGTGTCCGCTGCCGTAGCAGATCAGCGCCCTGCGCCCTTTGGCGAGCACGTCGCGTTCCACCACTGACGCCAGGTGGGCGTCACGCTGGGCGAGGAAGGCGTCCACCTGGTCTTGCGTGGTGATCCGAGACCAGTCGATCGGCGGATCCCCGAGCAGCACCCGGAGCCTGCGGTGCGGGGGCACCGTCCAGTTGACGGCGCGGACCGTACGGAAGAACTGCTCACGGATCGGCTGGTCCCCGGTGGCCAGCGGCGACTGCGTGGTGTTACGCCAGACCTGCCGCAACGCCGCGTCGTCAATCGCCGCGCCCGCCGTGAACCGGTCCATGAGCGGCTGGTACAGCGCGTTGCCGAACTCGACCACGATGTCGTCCACCACCTGCGGAAACCGGGGGTCGGCGAGCAGCAGCTGCTGCGCGTCACCGTGTTCCTGCAGGCCGTGTGACTCGCCGAGAGCGACGAGCCGGTGGTGTTGGAAGGCCGCGAGCACCGCCTGGTTGAGGTTCGGTGTGGGCGTCGCGGCGACGCGCGGCGTACTGGCCGTCAGCAGCCCGGCCGCACCGGTGACGGCGATGAACCCGCGCCGGGTCACTTGTGAATCTCTCATGTCCGCTCCTTCTGCTCAGGAGTGGTTGATACGCCATGTCTGGTGTCACCCGGGTGACACCAGATCCCTGGCATCGTGGGCAGTACCGGTGCGAAAGGGGACGGTGTTGCGAGTTCTGGTCGTCGAAGACTTCGAGGTGCTGGCGCGATCGATCGGGACCGGGTTGCGCCGCGAGGGCATGGCGGTGGACGTCGTACTCGACGGCGACGACGCTCTGGCGCGCCTGGCGGCCACCCGGTACGACGTGGTGGTGCTGGACCGCGACCTGCCCGGCACGTCAGGTGACGAGGTGTGCCGTGACATCGTCGCTGGTGAGGCCGGGTCGCGGGTGTTGATGCTGACCGCAGCGAGCACCGTACGAGACCGGGTGGAGGGCCTGGGGTTGGGCGCCGACGACTACCTGCCCAAACCGTTCGACTTTGCCGAACTCGTCGCCCGCGTACGCGCGCTCGCACGCCGCTCGACGCCCGCCGTGCCCCCCGTGCTGCGGGCGGAGGATCTGACCCTGGACCCGAGCAAGAGGCTGGCGTTACGCGGCGGTCGGCGTCTGGCGCTCACCCCGAAGGAGTTCGCGCTGCTGGAGTGCCTGCTCGCCGCCGGTGACCGGGTGGTGTCCACGGAGGAGTTGCTGGAACGCGTCTGGGACGAGGCCGCCGACCCGTTCACCACGGTCGTCAAGACGACGATGCGCCGGTTACGGGCCAAACTCGGCGAACCACCGATGATCGAAACCGTCCGCGAGGGCGGCTACCGTATCGGGGCCGCGCGATGAAGGCGCCCCACCCCCGACGGCCGTCCCTGCGCGCGCAGCTCACGGCTCTGTACGCCGGACTCGCCCTGGCCGTGGCCATCCCGACGCTCCTGGTCACCGGCTACCTCTTCGGCCGAGGCCAGACCCGCCTGCGGGCTGGGGATGCCAGGCCCGCGCCCGACACACTCACCCAGCGGTTCGACGCCGCGCTCGCGGTCATCGGCGCCATCGTCGTGGTCCTCACCGTGCTGATCGCCTGGTGGCTGGCCGGACGCCTGCTCCGCCCGCTGCGTGCCATGACCATGACCGCCCGGGAGATCTCCGCGACCAACCTCAACAGGCGCCTCGCCCTGCGCGGCCCGGACGACGAGCTGACCCGGCTGGGCCACACCCTCAACGACCTGTTCGGGCGGCTGGACGCCTCGTTCGCCGCGCAGCGCCACTTCGTGACCAACGCCTCGCACGAACTGCGTACCCCGCTGGCGGGTCAGCGCACCCTGCTGCAGGTCGCGCTGGCCGACCCCGACGCGAGCGAGGCCAGCCTGCGCGCCGCGTGCGAACAGGCGCTCAACCTCGGACACCAGCAAGAACGGTTGATCGACGCCCTGCTCGCGCTGGCGGAAGGACAACGGGGCATCGAGTCCAGGGAAACGATCGACCTGGCCGAGATCGCCGACCGAGTGTTGTCGTCGCGCCGTACGGAGGCCGCCCGGCGTACCATCACGCTGCGGACCTCGCTGGAGCCCGCACCGCTGAGCGGCGACCCCGACCTGATCGCCAGCATGATCGGCAACCTGGCCGACAACGCGCTCCGCCACAACCTCCCTGGTGGACACGTGACCATCGCCACCGGCCTGGCCAATGGTCACGCCCGCCTGTCGGTCGGCAACACAGGACCGGCCATCCGACCACAGGACCTGCCAAGGCTGTTCCAGCCGTTCCAGCGATCCGGCACCGAACGCACCCACACCGCCGACGGTCACGGGCTGGGCCTCGCCATCGTACGGGCCGTCGCCGAAGCGCACTCCGCGCGACTGACGGCCCACCCGCGCCCCGGGGGCGGTCTGGACGTGACAGTGCTGTTCGCGTGAGCGTCAGCCCAGCGGCAGACGTGTCGCTGTGTCGGCTACATGAGGCCGTCGCGGTCGAGTTTGCGGAATCCGGCTTCGAGGTCGGTTCGGGGAGAAGCCGAGGGTGAGCTCTGCTGAAGGAGGTCGACTTCACCGACGTCAAACTGGCTGCTTGATTCACAGAGGCGTTGCCGCCGTTGACGAACGTGCTGGGCTGGGTCTCGATGGGGTGAAGGCACGGTGGGTGGCTGGCGCCGGTCTGGGACGATCTGAAGCATGGCGCGTGGCGATGGGGTCCTGGTCATATCCAGCCGGAAATTCCCGCTAAGCAAGAAGGTGCAGGTCAGCGAGGTTCGTAGTAGCGGATGGTCCATCCGTGCTTGGTGATGAGCCTGGCCAGTGCGTGCTCGCTCGGCGTTCTCCTGCCATGATCCCGATGTCCTCCATGGCCCCGCGTGCCGACGCTCGAAGGCTTAGCGGGAATTCCCGGCCGGATATGACCAGGGCCCCAAGACAAGCCCCTGCAGCGCTTCGTCGCCGGCGCGGACGCCATCGAGGCCGCCCATGAAGGAACTCCTCGCCCAGGCCGAGGCCTCCCACGAGCTGGGCGGCAGCCTGGCCTACGACGATACCCAGGCCTGAGCAACACGTCCCGCACCGGAAGCCGCCGGGTACGCCTACGTCAGCTGACCCGCTGTCTGGGGGACGGCACCGGCGCCGGCGGCGCGGGCCACCGAAGCACGGCCCTTCAGCGGGTGAGCACCGCACTGGTCATGGCGCGCACAGGCCATGACCACCGACCGGGCCTGATGACCGCTACGACAAGGAGTACCTGATGAAGCACGTATCACTGGGCGGGCTTGATGTCTCCCGCATCGGCCTGGGAGCCATGACCATGGCCGGGACCTACACACCGGGGGAGGGCTCGATGACGCCGAGTCGATCCGCACCATCCACCGGGCGCTGGAACTGGGGGTCACCCACATCGACACCGCCGAGATCTACGGACCCTTCCACAGCGAGGAAATCGTCGGCAAAGCCCTCAAAGGCCGACGCGACGACGTCGTTGTGGCGACGAAGTTCGGCTTGGTCTCCCACTCCGGCGGTGGCCCCGGCGTGATCGACAGCAGCGCCGACAACGTGAAGGCCGCGGTCGAAGGCTCGCTCAAGCGGCTCGGCACCGATCACATCGACCTCTACTACCAGCACCGCGTCGACCCGAGCACACCCATTGAGGAGACCATCGGCGCGCTGGCCGAGCTGGTCGCCGAAGGCAAGGTGCGCCACATCGGACTCTCCGAGGCCGGCCCCGAGACGATCCGCCGGGCACACGCCGTGCATCCGGTGGCCGCGCTCCAGACGGAATACTCTCTGTGGACCCGCAACGTCGAGGCCGAGATCCTCCCCCTGCTGCGCGAGCTCGGCATTGGGTTCGTGCCCTACTCCCCGCTCGGCCACGGCCTGCTGACCGGGAAGATCCGCACCGTCGAGGACTTCACCGATGACGACTGGCGCAAGACCAACCCGCGCTTCACCGGCGAGAACTTCCAGCGCAACCTGCGCATCGTCGACGAAGTGCAGGCCATCGGCGCCGAGATCGGAGCCACCCCGGCACAGACCGCGCTGGCGTGGCTGCTGACCCGCGGCGACGACATCGCCCCGATCCCAGGAACCAGGCGGATCTCGCGCGTCGAAGAAAACACCGCCGCCGACGGCATCGAACTCAGCGCCGCTCAGCTCGGCCGTTTGAACAACCTCACGCCGGCCGCGGGCGAGCGCCATGACGAGGCGAACATGGCCAGCATCGATCGCCGACCGTCACCGCCGCAGATCTCCTGCGCCGCCGCAGGAGTCGAGACCGACAACCACCTGCTGCGCCACGCCACCAGGACGATCAGGCGCCGATCGGCCGTGCGGGCTCCGGTCGGGCCTCCAGTCGGTGCACGCCGTCACGCCGCAGCGCACGTGCTCCTCGTCGGGCAATCGCCGCGAGGGAGGCTGGGTTCGAACCCTGCGCCGTGGGAAGTGGGCCAGGGTCTGCGCCGAGTAGTCGCGCGGCTCCTGCGGTGCGCGCGCTCGAGGACATGAACCCACGCGCACGCGATCCGTGTCAAAAAAGCCTGGACGATTTCGCAGGGCTGGACCAGGCCACCAACCGGTCATCGGCGGTGGAGGTCACCGAGACGTCTCAGATCCAGCCCTCTTCCCACGCGCGGTGAGCGGCGGCGTGGCGGGAGCTGACGCCGAGCTTGCTCATGGCGGCCGACAGGTAGTTGCGTACGGTGCCCGGCGCCAGATGGACCTGATCGGCGATCTCCCTGATCGAAGCGCCGGTGCGTGACGCCCGCAGCACCTCCAGCTCGCGGTCGCTGAGCGGGCAGTCGCCCTCCGTCAGCGCGGAAGAGGCGATGTCGGGGTCCACGTAGCGCCGCCCTGCCGCGGTGTTGCGGATGATCTGAGCGAGCTGCGCCGCCGGCGTCGTCTTGGGGACGAAGCCGCTCACCCCCGCCGACAGCGCACGACGGAGTATGGCAGGACGGGCGTGCCGCGTGACGAGGATGACCCTGGTGGTGGTCGCGGCCAGGATCTCCCGGGCGGCGTGCAGCCCGTCGGCCGGGGGCATCTCCAGATCCAGGACGGCGATGTCCGGGCGGTGCTCCAAGGCCAGGCGTACGGCGTCGGTCGAGGTGGCGGCCTCGGCGGTGACGGTGAGGTCGTCCTCCAACTCCAGCAGCGCGGCCAGGGCGCCCCTGATCAGGTCCTCGTCGTCGGCGATCAGCAGCCGGATCATCCCGCCTCCCCCTTTACCGGCAGCCGGGCCGCCACGACGAAGCGGTCGCCGTCCTGGCGCCAGGTCAGCGCGCCGCCGGCGGCCTCGATCCGGCTGGCGAGCGTGCGCAGGCCGGTACCCGTTCCTCGGGCGGGCGGGCTGGACGCAGGGCCGGTGCCCGTGTCGGGGCCGGGCGCGCCGTCGTTGGACACCTCGAGGCTGGCCTGGCCGCCGGCGATCCGGCAGCCGATCTCGGCGTGCCGGGCCTGGCTGTGGCGCAGCACGTTCGTGGTCGCCTCGCGTATCACCAGGCCCAGCAGGTGCCTGCCGGAGGCCGGAAGCCGGCCGGCGGAAGGAACCGGGTCCATCTGGGCGTCGATGCCGGCGGCGGCCAGCACGCTGGTGGCGTTCGCGAGCTCCTCCTCCAGCGTGACGCGCCGGTAGCCCTGGACGACAGCGCGGGTGTCGCGCAGAGCGTCGGTGGCCAGGAGTCGCACCGCGTCCATCTCCCCGGCCGCCCGCTCGGGATCTGTGCGCGCGAGCCTGGCGGCCAACTCGCTCTTGAGCGCGATCACCTGCAGGTGGTGGCCCTGGATGTCGTGGAGGTCGGCGGCGAAGCGCAGCCGCTCGTCCTTGACGGCCACCTCGGCCGCCAGCCCGCGGGCGGCCTCCAGCCGCTCGGCGACGTCCCACGCCCACAGCATGCCTAACGTGACCCAGCCAGTGAGGATCACCAGTCCGGCAGGGAACGCTGCGGCGAAGGCTACCGGTCGCTCCGCCACGACGGCCGTGACCCCACCCAGCAGTGCCGCGACCGCCGCCGCGGCCGCGATCAGCAGCCACCGGCGGTGCCCGGGCAGGAACATCGCCACGATCGACACCATCGTCGCCGGGCCGAACGACCACAGCCCGAACTCCAGCCGCGAGAGGAGGATCCCGCCCAGCAGCGCGGCGCCCGCGATGCCCGCCACCAGCCATGGGATCGGCGGCCTTCCGTCCTCATGGTCCGCGGCGCGGGGAAGGCGGCTGCTGAGGCAAACAGCGCTGGCGGTCAGCGTGACCGCCAGTGCTGCGACGGCGGCGAGCCGGACCATCACCGGTACACCCGGCTCGATGATCCGGCTCCGGACGATGAAGACCAGCAGGAAGGCGGTGACGCCGATGAGGCTCCACCAGGTGTGGCGGCGGAGGCTCGTCAGATCCTTACCAGGGCTAGCCGGTACGTCAGGCACGTGTCCATTGTCTCTTACGGTTGGAAGACGAGCTGGGCGGCGATCATGACGTCGAGGACGCCGCACCATTCGGCGAAGGTGCGGGCCACGACCTTGTCCTGCTTGAGGTGAACGAAGTCCCAGACGCCGTGCAGAAACCAGCCGGCGGCCACCAGGTAACGTCCCATTTCCGGGTCGAGGAGAAGGCCCGCCAGGGCGAGTGCGCCGAAGAACAGCATGCCCAGGGCCTGGAGCCGGAAGGTGCCGTCCCGGCGCAGCTGGCCGTCCACTCCTGCCCAGACCAGAATGACCAGCGCGATCCCGGTGAAGGCGGCGGCCGGCGGGATCACGTCCAGGATCCGCAGGCCGAAGACGGTGGCGACGCCGATCGCGAGGCCTGGCCAGGTCGCTTGGCGCTTACCCAGCTTGGCCATGGCGAGGTAGATCAGTGGCAGCAGCGACAGGACGTGGGCCAGCCCGGCCACGCCCCCGGGGGACTCGCTGCCAGACCCTATGATGGCCGACGCCACGAGAGCCAGCGCCGCGGGCCAGCGCCGCTTCAACCAGGCGATGGAGCCGGTGCGGACGGAAGTGGAGGTGGCTGCCGAGTACGGGGTACGGGTATCCATGGGGTCCAGCTTCGGGCAGGCCCGCAGACACGGGTAGTGCCGGATCGCACTGGCGGGCGTGGAGATGTCATGTGAACTCATGACATCTGTCACCTCCTGGTTGCGAGTAGTGGGCCTCTTGGTCAGCGGTTACGCGCGGGCGACGGCGCCGCCGACGGAGGTCTCGCCCGCGGGAGCAGCCGCCTCAGCACGCCCCTCAACCCCGCGGTTCCTGCCCGACGAGGGCTTGGCCGGACGCGTGCCCGAGCCATCAGGATTCCTCCTGTCCCGGCGGCTGCCCTCACGGGAGCCTGACCTCGGCGAAGACCGGCCGGTGATCGGTGTGCCGCAACTCCAGCGCGCGGAAGTCTCGCACCGCTATCCGCGAGTCCGCCAGCACGTGGTCGATCGTCACGCCGGGCAGCCGCCACGTACGACCCAGCGCCTGCGGCCAGGTCGCCGTGAATCCGCGTCCCATGACGTCGGCCGCGTCCCGGTACCCGGACGCCAGCAGCTCACGCATCGGCAGGTGGTCGAGCGTGGCGTTGAAGTCCCCCGCCAGCAGCCGCAACTGGCCGCGGCCGCGCGGCAGCGCCTGGAGGCCACCCTGCCAGCACGGTTGCCGGCCGACGCGTTTGGGCGCGCACGGGTGCACGGAGACGATCTCCACACGGTCCCCGCCGGGATGCGCGAGCCACACCCTGGTCTGCCCGAACGCTCCCACCTTGATCGTCTCTCCGGCCGTCAGCGGATGTCTCGCGTACACGGCGGACCCGCCGGCCCCTGGCAACGGCCGCGTGACGGCGTACGGCAACCTCTCGCGCACGCCCGCCTCCTCCAGTCGCCGCATGGCGTCCGGGGTGAGTTCCTGCAGCGTCAGCACGTCCGGCCGCACCTGGCCGACCAGGGCCATCAACTGGTCCGTGTCCGCCTGGCCCACCATCAGGTTGGCCGCCAGCACCCGCAACACTGGCCCGTCCGCCGCTGGGTTGCCGTCGGCGAAGGCTCGGGGCACGACGACGATTCCCAAGGCCGTCACGGCCGCGATCCCCACCACCCCCGCCGCCCGCCGCCTCAGCAGCCACGCCAGCGCCACGCCGACCACCGCCCCGGCCGCCGCGTACGGCGTGTACGCCACCACCGGCACCCACGGCCAGTCCGGCTCGAACCCGCTCAGCCGCACCAGCGCCCACCAGGCGAACGGGACAACGGCGATCCAGCTCATCCATGTACGCACGTCTCTGTATCGCCGCGAAGCCCGACGGGCGTTCACAAGAGGGTGCGAAGCGCTCCTACGCCGTCCGGTGTCGACCGAACTCGATCGCGCGTATCTCGTTGTGCGCCACGAGGCGCTCAGGTAATGAATCCACGGTCTCAAAGACCGTGGATTCACGGCACTTGATCGTTTCGGTGACGGCTCGCTAGGGTTGGGCGCCTTTGTTCGGACCCTGTCCGCTCGTGCCCGAGGATCGTTCGTGCGCCGCTACCGTTTCGGCAGAATCGCCGCGCTGTTCGCCGCCATCTATGTGGCCGCGGTCGTCGTGTCCGGCGTCCTCGCGCTGGCCACCGGCGACTCCGCGCTACTGCGTGAGATCGTCACCGGCGGGTGGGACCCGGACTTCGTGCCCTACACCTGGTGGGTGGAGCTCCTCACGGTCGCGGGAGGAGTTCTGCAGGGCTGGGCCTACTGGCAGGTGCTGCGCGGGCGGCCGGCCGGCACGGCGGCGGTCAACGACAGGCCGGTCCGGCTGTTACGGGCGGCCCTGTACCTCAGCGTCGCCTGCACGCTGCTGTACCGGCTTCCGATCCCGTACCAGTGGTGGTCGGGCCTGCCCTCCGACGTGCTCAACTTCGCCGTCGTCGGGCTGTTCTTCGTGGTCCTCGCCGGGGCCCTGCCTCGATGGCTGCGGCTGCTCGGGCTCGTGGCCGGGCTGGCGAGCGCCGCCATAGGCATGACCTCCACCGTCGCCTACGGCCTCGGCCAGTACTCCGTCGTGCAGTCCATCTCTCCGTACCAGCTCGGCAACGCCGTCTACCTGCTGTGGCTGGTGCCGGTCCTGGCCGGCCAGGCCAGGGACGCACGCTGGAGGCCAGGCACCGTGCGGATGGGCGGGGCCGCGGCGGCAGTGTCGCTGCTGTCGCCGGGAGGCAATTCGATCGTCGGGTTCGGCGCTTCGGGCGTTGACTACGAGCTGGTGCTGCTCATGGTCCTGAGCATCCTGAGCGTCTTCGGGACGGTGTGGCAGGCCCGCTCCGCCCACGACCTGGGCGGCCCGATCCCGGTGCCGTCTCCGGCGCCTCCGGTCCGGGTCGCACCTGCGCGGGCGTGGCCCCTCGCCGCCGTGGCCGTGGTGCCCCCACTGATCCCCGCGGCCGTCAACCTCGCGGACGGCATGCCTGTGTGGATCGGCCCGAGGGGCGTGGTCGACGATCTCTTTCACGGGTACGTCGGCTACCCGGCGACGGTGCTCTGGGTCGCCGTGGACATGCTCGTCGGAGTCGGCGCCCCGGCCGTACTGGTGCTGATCGCGATCGTACGCAGGACCAGGCGGCTGCTGCGTGTCACGATGCTGATCTTGACTCTCGCCGCGGCGGCAGGCGTCGTCACCGCGCTCACCACAATGTCCGAGGCGGACTGGCAACTCATCCCCGAGATGGCCGAACGGCGGCTGGCTCTGTACCCGGACGGGGTGTTCGACCGGACCGAGAAGGGCGACCTCCTCTTCGGGCTCTCCCCGCTGTGGTACAGCGCCGCGCTCGCCGCCTCCGCCCTCATCCTGCTCGTCCTGTACGGCGCCCCACCGGCCGCCCGCCTGCGCCACCACGTGCTCGTGACGGTGCTGGCCACCTCCGTGGCCCTGTGCTTCCTGCCGGCCGCCGACGAGTCACGCGGCCCGGTCACCACGGCCGAGGACTGCTCGCCTCCCGAGCCCTGGGAGATGGACGGCAAGCCCGTGGAACCCCCGCCGCCGACTGGCTCGCGCGCCTTCATCTGCGCCGTACGCCAGCAGAATGCGCTCACGTTCGCCGCCACCACGCCCGACCAGGTGCTGCTCGCCCACGGCCGTCGCCTGTGCGCCACCTACACCCGCAACGACCCACGCGAGCTGACCCGCCTGCGGGAGGTGGAAGGGGTGAGCGTCGGCAACCTGAGCGGGGTGCTCGCCGGGATCTGCCCGGCCGCGAAGGCAAAGGTCACAGCGGAAGCGGCCGCCCAGGATCGCGAATTCGACGAGTTCATGGCCGAGGAGCAAAGCAAATGCGACGCCACCCCGCGTCACCATCCCCTCATCAAGCCCGCCAAGGCGATCCGCCTCAAGGAGCCGGAGTGGCCCGAGGCGGGACTGGACCTGTACGACGAGTTCGCCGGCGAGGGCAAGAGCACGACCGCCGGCCCGGTCACCGCCGGACCCGGCCGCGTGACGGTGGGCACGCATTCCGACTTCCACGTCTGTGTCACGCTGGAGACCTACACGCGCCGCCCACCGGTCGAGACCAAGGGCTGGGACGACGTCGTCGAGGTCGGCTACGCCAACCAGAGCGGTGAGATGAGTTTCATGGACGGCCTCAGCGGCACCGAACTGCCCGACCTGTCGCTCAACGGCCGCAAGGGGCACTACCGCATCCGCGTGCACTTCGCGTGGTTTCCCTGGAAGGGCGAGGAGTACGGCACCCAGCGGCTGCTGATCATGGCGTACCCAGGGCCGGGCGACAAAGTCGTCACCTACCGCAGACCGCCCAAGCGACGTTGATGAAGTCCCGATCACTCGTGCTGAGGTGGTGTCCCACCGAGTGAGGGGCCACCGGCCGGGCGTCACAGTGCCGCCCGTGCTCGGCCTGCTGGTCGACCTCGACGACTCGCTCTACAGTGACCGGGACCACGCGAGCCCGCGCGGCCACGCCGAACTGTCGGAGGCGATCGGCCGCGCCCAGCAGAGCTTCGGCGTCTCGATCACGTTACCGGTGGCGACCGTACCCAGGCGGTGAACAGCGTCGCGTCGTGGTGGGCGCCGATGACGGTGCCGAGGGTGAAGCGGCCCGGACTCGCAGACCAGATCGTCGCCGCGTGTGAGGCAGGCAACTCCGTACGCCGAACCGCAGCCCTCGTAGGCCCTCCGCTCCCGAAGGTGGCCCCAGCCCCAAAGTGATTGGATGAGTGATCACGATTGCGGTTCGAAAAGGGTTTGCCGGGGTCTGGTCGGCTGGAGATCCTTAGTGGATGGTTCCTGTAGACGTGGTGCGATCCTGGCAGGCGGATGGATACGTGATCCTTCCGGGCTTCCTCTCCACTGACGAGCTGAGACCGGCCGTGGAAGAGCTGGGTCTGCTGTTCCCCTCTGCTGAGGGCTTCCATGACGCCACCGATCCGCGTGCGGAACGTTTCCTCGGCGATGAGTTCGCCGGAATCGACACCTTCCCCTTCGCCAGCACTGCGGTGAGCCTGCTGGCGGTGCACCCTCGCATCCTGGGCCTGGCCGAGGCGCTTCTAAACGACAACGACGTCCGCATCTCCTCCGCGGAGGCATGGGCGAAGTACACCGGTGCCTGCGACTACGACCAGGACCTCCATCGCGACTACCTCAACCACACGCTGCTGGTGCCCAGCACGGCACCGGGGTTCCGGCAGGTGGAGATGTTCGTGTTCCTGTCCGACGTCCCCGAGGAACTCGGCCCTCCCCATCTCCTCTCGCGACGGCATACCTCCCAGATCCCCGCTGTGCCGAACTGGTTCCTCCAGCCGGGACGTCGGGGCGAGGGGCGTTTCGACGATGCCAGCGGCAGCCCGCATCTTTATGCGGCAGAGGTCTCCGGTGCTGGCCCTGCCGGAACGGTCATCGCGTTCGAGACCGGAACTTTCCACCGAGGAACCCAGCTGACCGCCCCACGCGGAGCTCGCTACAGCATGCATCTGGGGTTCCGGCCTCCTGGACTCCAGTGGGGCCTGCGAACCGGTTGGGCCGCGCAGGGATTTGAACGGCGATGGGTCGACTTCGTCCACCACGCCACACCGCGTCAGCTCCAAGCCTTCGGTTTCCCTCCGCCTGGACACCCCTACTGGACCGAGGAGACCCTGGCCGGAACGAAGCTCCGCTACCCCCAACTCGACCTCGCACCTTGGCACCCAACAGATCCCGCAGCAACGCGATGACATTGGCTCTCGTCCGTTGGCTGAGCAAGCGCCCGAGCACAGTGGCGGAAACAGCATCAGCGAAATCATGGTGATCGGCCAGGGCCCGATCATGGATCTGCGACTGTCGGAATTAGGTGATTTGCCGACACCCGCACAGCCCAGCCTTCGACCACCCGGAAAACCGGACATCGGGGGATGGAATACCGTGCCGGGCGGGTGATTCCGGGCCGGAATTAACGACAGGATTTCCCGACAGATAGAAGGGTGCTCTGTCCTTCATTGAGGAGCCTTCGGTGCGGATCGTCTACTCGCGTGTGTCCACCGCGACCCAGTCGCTGCTGCGGCAGCGGCACATCCTCACCGAGGCCGGCCTCCTGATCCGGACCGAGGGCGTCGCAGAGGGATTCCGCCCTGCCGAGGGGATACTGCTGTTCGAGGACCCGGCCACCACCTCCAAGATTCCCACCTTGGAGCGGCCCGCGTTCGCCAGGGTCGCTGCCGCGGCACACCCGCGCGACGTCCTGACCGTGTCGGAGCTGTTCCGGCTGTGCCGGGACCTGGTCGACATCCACGCGGTCCGCGACTGGTGCCAGGCCCGCGGTGTCGCCCTGCGCGTCCTGTCCGGTCCCCTGTCTCTGTCGACACTCGCCGAGTCGATCACGGAGCCGCAGGTGGGTGCTGTCGATAACTCGTGTCGAAAATCAATGTCGGTGAACGGTACGTGAAGTAGATTTCGACAGTGCTCTTCGGCTAGGCGCGGGTCAGTACCGCCGACCAGAACCCCGACCATCAGATCGACGCGCTGCTGCGCGCAGGCGTCGACCGCAAGGACATCCATTTGGACAAGGCCAGTGGTGCCAAGGCCTCCCGGCCCAGCCTCGACCTGGTTCTCAAGCTGCTGCGCGAGGGCGACACGCTGAAGGTCACCCGGCTGGACCGGCTGTCGCGCTCAGTCCTGCACTTGGTCACCCTCGGGGCGGACCTGCGCGAACGCGGGGTGGGACTGCATGTGATCGAGCAGGGCATCGACACCGACACGATGGAGGGCCGGGCGATGTTCGGCATGCTGTCGGTACTGGCCGAGCTGCAGCGCGAGCTGATCGTGGCGAACACGATGGACGGCCTGGCCTCCGCCCGTGCCCGCGGCCGGGTCGGTGGACGCCGGCCCAAGCTCACCGCCGACCAGGCCGCCCTCGCCCAGGAGCTGTACGACACGCGGGACAAGACCGTCCAGCAGATCGCGGACTTGTTCGGGGTGCCGCGCTCGACGGTGTACGGGCACCTGAAGGGCGACACCGTGCGCCGCCAGCCAAAGAAGACCCTGGACAGGGCGTAGGACCCGGTGGGGGTCTTGGGCCATCCGGTCGAAATTGGGGGGCAGACCAAGTACGCCGGAAAGGGTTAATAGGGCTGGTCAGAGGCCGTGACTGTTGCTTACTCGGCATGACCGTCAGGCGAGCCCGGCGGAGGGCCACGCGATCCAATGTCCCGACAAGTCACTGGATCTCCGGCATATGATCATGCTCATATGAGCGACCCCACCGAACCCCCGATCGCCCGGGTGGACGTCGTGCGCGAGACCCTCCACGGCATCACACTCGAGGACCCCTACCGGTGGATGGAAACCGAAGGCGAGGAGTTCCACCACTGGCTGGACGGCCAGGCCAGGCACGCCCGCGAGCATCTGGATGCCCTGCCGCACCGCTCCGGCCTGCTGACCCGGATCCGCGAACTGGGCAGTGCGCTCACGCGGTACTTCGGCCTCGCGATGGCAGCCGAGAGGGTCTTCGCCCTGGTACGCGAGCCGGACGCCCGCGTACCGGTGCTGACGGTGACCGAGGCCGACGGAGCGAGCAGGGTCCTGTTCGACCCCAGCACGGTGCCCGGCGACGGACACCACGCCATCGACTGGTACGTGCCCTCCCCTGACGGCCGCCACGTCGCCTGCGCCGTCTCCGACTCCGGGTCGGAGGACAGCTCTATCCACGTGATCGACGCCGACTCGGGGGTTCTCCGGGAGACGATCCCGCCCACGACGCGTTTCGCCTTCCTGAGCTGGCTGGAGGACAGCCGGTCGTTCGTCTACCACCGCTACGCGGAGCGGCACCGCTTGGACAGCCGCTCCTTCCTGCATCAGCTGGGCGCCGACCCGGCGCAGGACACGGTGGTACTGGCCCGCGGCCTCAACCCCCACATCGAGCTGACCCCGCAGGATCGGCCTTTCCTGGTGGTGCCGCCGCACGGCGAGTGGATGCTGGCGATCATCTCCCACAGCGCGCTCAGCCCCTGGCCCTGGACCAGCGAGCAGCTGAGCGACTGCACGATATACGTGGCGCCGCGCGCCGGGCTGGCCGACCCGGCCGCCTGCCCGTGGCGGAAGGTCGCGGGCGCAGCCGACGGCATAACCGCCTTCGCCACCAGCCACGACACCCTCTACCTGGTCTCCCATCGGGACACACCGCGCTCCCGCGTGCTGGCCGTTCCGCTTGCCGCACCAGATATGTCCTGCGCCCGGGTGGTCGTGCCCGCCAGTGAGCGGGTGGTGGAGACGGTGCGGGTGGTGGGCGACCGGCTGCTGGTGCGCGATCTCGACGGTGGCGTCAGCCGGGTACGGCACGCACCCCTGTCCGGCGGCGAGCCCATCGACCTCCCGATGCCAGCAGACGGCGCGATCCTGGAATGGACCACCCACCCCGAACGGCCCGAAGCCCTGCTCCTGATGGCCAGTTGGACCGACGCGCCACGGCTCTACCGCTACGACGGCCAGTCCTTCCAAGACACCGGGCTGGCGCCCCGCTCACCGGTGGACTTCGGCGACGTGCACGCCCGTACCCTGCACGTGCCCGCGAGGGACGGGACGCCGATCCCGCTCACGGTCATCCACCACAAGGACCTGGAGCTGGACGGCGACAACCCGGCCGTGCTCACCGGCTACGGCTCCGGCGGGCTCATCGACTTGCCGGAGTTCCATCCCGAGATGCTCGCCTGGTACGAGCTCGGCGGCGTCTACGCCGTCGCGCACTTGCGCGGCGGCGGCACCTACGGCCGCGAATGGCACGAGGCCGGGCGCGGCGAGCGCAAGGAGACCACCATCACGGACTTCATCGACTGCGCCGAACACCTCATCGCCCTCGGCTACACCCGTCCGGGGCGGCTGGCCGCCGAGGGCGCCAGCAGCGGCGGCATCCCCACCGGCGGCGCGCTGGTGCGCCGCCCCGATCTGTGGGCGGCCATGGCGATGCACGTGCCGACGGTGAACGCCACGCGCAACGAGTTCACCGAGAGCGGGCCGATCAACGTGCCCGAGTTCGGCAGCATCACCACCGAGGAGGGCCTGCGTGCCCTGCTGATCATCGACGCCTACCTGCGGGTTCACGACGGCGTGCCGTACCCGGCGGTACTGCTGACCACCGGCCTGCGCGACGCGCGGGTGCCGCCGTGGCAGCCGGCGAAACTGGCCGCCCGCCTGCAGGCGGCCACATCCTCCGGCCGGCCGGTGCTGATGCGCGTCGAGGAGCACGGCTGGCACGGCGCCGGCTCGACCCGAGACCAGGAGCAGGCACTGCTCGCCGATGTGCTGGCCTTCATCCTGCACGCGTCCGACGGGTCATAATGACGACAGACACGTCGGGTACGGCATGCACACGCGCCCTCAGCCACGTCGCGGCCCGGTCGATCCCGGGCTGCGTGTGACGCTCAACTTCCATCCCGACCTCCTGGGGGGCGAGCCGGCGATCCTCGAGCGGCTGGCCAAGGACACTACGCCGGAGCCCTGGGTCACCCCCGGGATCGTTCGTTGCTCAGAGCGGACCATCTGACTGTTGACCCTCAGCGCCCGGCGCCGGCCCGAGGTCGAGCTGTTTGCTCATGTCGAGCTCGAACTTGCCGTACAGGTTCAGATGGGACCAGAACAGAGCCGACAGGGCGCGCCGGTCGGCGTCGGTGAGCTTCTTTCGCCACTTCGGCTCTGCCAGGACGATCTGCACCATCCTGGTGTTCAGGTAGACGATCGCGGCCTGGACCAGGTGCAGGGCCAGCGCGGAGACCTCGACGTGTTCGCGGTCGTCGCCGGTCAGGTCACCGGCCTTGCCGTAGAAGATGTCCTTGTTGGCCGAGTTCCACCACGTTCAGGCCTTCGTGGATTTCGCGGCGCAGTTCCGCCTCGGCCAGGTAGTCGCAGATGAAGACGGTGCGGATCACCCGGCCGAGTTCTTCGATGGCCCGGTAGGTGGGGTGTTTGGGGCCGCCGCGGGTGAAGCGGCGCAGCATCTGGGGGGCTTCGGCGGTGCCCAGCCGTAGCGCCGTCGCGTACTTGATCATCTGGTCGTACTGGTTGGCGATCAATTCCCAGTCGATGGTCTTGCCCGACAGGACGCCCTCCAACTGCGGCCAGGTCTCGCCCTCGGTCAGGCCCGGCCGGTACAGGCGGGCCGAGCCGATGTTCTTCAGCCGGGGCAGCAGCTTGAAGTCCAGCAAGTGCGAGAACGCAAAGCCAACGATTGAAGCTCCGTGGGTATCGGTGTACTGGCGATCGATCTCCGCGCTGGTCAGATGGCGCAGCAGGCCCTCGATCATCGAGGCCAGTGCACGTCGGGGCGCAGGTGCGATGATGCCGCATCCGGCTTCGCATCAGCTCCGAGGAACCGATCGTCTATTGCTTATGCCGCAGTACGACGAGTACGTGCTGGACGAGGTCTCCGACATCAACACGCCGGCCCTGCGCCTGTACGAGGAACTCGGTTTCCGCGAGTTCAGCCGGAAGCGGGTGCACCATTTCGGGATCTCCGGGATCAAGTACTACGTGTCGCTGCGCCTGACGCAGAAGTGATCCGGCCGAGACGGATGGCCGAGACGAGGAAGAAGACGCCGCCAGGGATGGCGTAGCCGGCGGCGTTGAGCAGCGTCGGGCTGTCCGCGGCGGCGCCGGCGATGAACGACGCCCCGGCGAGCGCGGAGACGGCGCCGCT
>NZ_JBITIP010000023.1:1993-127830 GCF_044459125.1 Nonomuraea sp. NPDC050383 | reverse complement strand
GCGGGGGTGCGGGGGGGCTCGTGCCCGGGGGGCCCCGGCCCCCCCGGGGGGGGGCGGGGGCCCCGCCCCCCCCCCCCGCCCGGCTCGCGCGAGGGTCCGGCTGTCGCCGCGGCCGGACCCTCGCGAGGACGCCGCCGTCACGGCAGCCGGTTGGCCAGCACCAGGGTCGCGGCCGAGGCGAACATGCCGCCGTTGCCGAGCACCACGCTCACCTCGGCGCCGGGCACCTGCGCCGCGGCCTCCCCGCGAAGCTGGCGCACCGACTCCTGGATGGCGAACATGCCGTACATCCCGGTATGGGTGTAGGACAGCCCGCCGCCGTTGGTGTTGAGCGGCAGCCGCCCGCCCGGCGACGTGTGGCCCTCGGCGATGAACGCGCCCGCCTCGCCGCGCTTGAGGAAGCCGAGGTCCTCCAGGCCGTAGATGGGGACGTGGGCGAACGCGTCGTAGATCATGAGGTGGTCGACGTCGCCGTGGGAGACGCCCGCCTCGGCGAACGCCGCCTCCCCCGACAGGCGGAAGCCCTTGGAGGTGGTGAGGTCCTCCATCTGGGAGACGATCGGCGAATCGGCCGACTCTCCGGAGCCGAGCAGGTGGACCGGCCGCCTGCGGGCGCGCTCCTCGGAGGTGACGACCAGCGCGCCGCCCCCGTCGGTGACCAGGCAGCACTCCAGCAGATGGAACGGGTAGGCGACCAGCCGCGAGGCGAGCACGTCCTCGACCGTGACCAGGTCGCGGTACATGGCGCGCGGGTTGAGGTGCGCCCAGCGCCGCTGCGCGACGGCGACCTCGGCGAGCTGCTCGTGCGTAGCCCGGTCTCCTTCATGTACCGCAGCGCGGTCAGCGTGAACGCCGTGGACGGGCCGGACACGCCGTACGGCAGCTCGAACTGGCCCATCAGCGAGTCCCGGCCCAGCGCCGGGTATCCGGCGCCCACCCGGGAGCGGCCCGACTCGCCGTGCGTGATCAGCACCGTGTGGCACTGGCCGGCCCGGATGGCCGCGGCGGCGTGCCGTACGTGGAAGAGGAACGACGACCCGCCCACGCCCGTGCCGTCGAGCCAGGCCGGGGTGATGCCGAGGGCGTGGGCGATCTGCACGGGGCCCGGCACGCCGACGGTGGCGACGCCGTCGATGTCGTCCTTGGTCATGCCGGCGTCGGCGAGGGCGTTGCGCGCGGCCTCCAGGTGGAGCGCCAGGGTGGAGTGGGCGGGCAGCCTGCCGACCTCGTCGGTCTCGGCCGCCCCCGCGATCACGATGTTCATCGGGCGGCTCCGGCCGGCTGGAACAGCGGGACCGCCATGTCGCCGCGCTGCTCGAACACCACGCGCAGCTCCATGCCGAGGGGCAGGTTCTCCGGAGTGATCTCCACGCCGACGATGTTGGTCATCATCCTGACGCCCTCCTCCAGCTCGACGAGGGCGATGGCGTACGGCCCGTCGTCCTCGAAGCCGGGTGCCGGCCGGTGGTTGATCACGTAGGACACCAGCGTGGCCCGGCCGCCGGTGGTCACCCATGCGACGTCGCCGGAGCCGCAGTGCGGGCAGGCCGGCCGTGGATAGAAGTAGTGCCGCGAGCAGCCGCGGCAGCGCTGGACCCGCAGCTCGCCCCTGGCCGTTCCGTCCCAGAACGGCTGGGTCTCCGGCGTCGGCTTGGGGACGGGTTTGCGTGAGGCGGTCATCGTGCTCCTGCTCGTGAGAGAGAAGTGCCAGAAGCAGATTCTAGAACGTACATCTAAAATTGGCGAGGGCTCACAGCCCCTTGACGGGAGGCGTGCGGCGACGGACCATTCGTGGAAATGAATTCTAGAGCTTGCTTCTAGAACTCATGGGCGAGGGGACATCCCACCAGAAAGGCGTGTTCATGGGCCTGTTCTCCGTACGCGAGCTCGACGAGTACCCCACCGGCGCCCGCCGCATGAAGATCCTCACCATGGCGGTCTTGGCCGTCCTCATCGGTTCCTACGAGGCGCAGATCGCTCCAGTGGTCCCGCTGCTGCTGAAGGACCTCGACATGTCGCTCGCCACGTACGGGGCCGTGTCCGGCGCCGCGGCCGTCTCCGGGGCCCTCGCGTCGGCCCTGGGCGGCAGGCTGACCGACCGGGTCGGCCGCGTGCGGCTGCTGGTGCCGCTCATGTTGGTGACCGCCCTCTGCTGCTTCGCGATGACGCTGGTGCAGAGCCCCCGTGACCTGCTGATCGCCAGGATCGCGCTGGCCTTCGTCGACGGCGTCGCCATGGCGAGCACGGCGCCACTGGTCCGCGACTTCTCCCCCCGCCTGGGCCGGGCGCAGGCGTTCGGCTTCTGGTCCTGGGGCCCCGTCGGGGCGAACCTGCTCGCCTCCGCCGTGGCGGGCTGGACGCTGCCCGTCTTCGGCGACTCCTGGCGCTCGCAGTTCGTCATCATGGGCTGCTTCTCGCTGGTGATCTCCCTGGTGATCGCCTTCAACATCGCCGACCTCTCGCCCGAGCTGCGCGCCCGCATCCAGCACTCCGAGCACGACGCGGCCCACGTCGTCGACCTCAGCCGGCCGTCCCGGGTGCGGTCGCTGTTCGCGGACCGCGCCATCTGGGCCCACGTCGTCGGCATCTCGCTGTGGCTGGTGCTGTTCCTCACGCTCACTCTGTTCGGCCAGGTCATGCTGGTCGACTCCCTGGGCATGAGCGCCGCCCAGGCGTCCACGGTCATGGCCGCCTTCTGGAGCCTCAACCTCCTCACGCTGATCGTCTTCGGGCGCGTCTCCGACCGCACCCGGACGCGCAAGCCCTTCGCGCTCGGCGGGACGGTCGCGGCGGTCCTCGTCACCGCCTACCTGGCCCACGCCCTCGGCGGCGGCGACGTGCCGACCGGCACGCTGATGATCGCCGGGGCGCTGCTCGGCGGCTCGCTCGGCGTGGCCTACGCGCCCTGGATGGCCAACTACTCCGAGGACGCGGAGGACGTGGACCCCAGGCTCCAGGGGACCGCGTGGGGGCTGTTCGGCTTCCTCACCAAGGCCATCGCGGTCGTCGGCCTGCTGGTCATCCCGCGCGTGGTCGAGGCGACGAGCTGGCAGACGTGGCTGCTGGTCTGCCTTGGCTGTCTCGTCCTGTTCATCCCGGCCGTCTTCTTCTTCAACGGCCCCTGGCGCCGCCCCGCCACCGGCGTGGCCGGCGTGACGTCCGTACCCGTCGAGGCCGACTGACCGGCGCCGCACCGGCCGGTCCCGCGCCGGCCAGTGCGGCCCAAGCCCGGACCAAGTGGGCCCCAAGCCCGCCTTCCTACCGTGAGGGGAGCGAGACGCCCGGAAGGGACGGTGACCCCCGATACCCCCGGACGTCGACCGTGCTCCCTCCGCGCCACCGGATCCCCGGGGCGCGACCGTCACGGAGGAAGGAATCGGAATGATGTCGAACCACGCACGCTCGGGAGTGGCCGCCGTGCTGACGGCCGCGGGGCTCCTGGGGCTCTCCGCTCCGGCGCACGCCGCGAACGGCCTCGCCGCGGACACCGGAGAAGTGACGGGTACTGTGTCGAGCTTCTCCTCGGCGCGTGCCCAGGGCAAGACGTACGTGCTGGTCAAGTGCCCCTCGACCATGCCGTACATCAAGGGCACCAGCGCCACCACCAAGACCGGGAACCAGGAGGACCTGTCGTACGGCCACTACGACGACTTCTGGCAGTCCATCCCGGACGGCAGTGCGCAGGCGGCGAAGGTCAACTTCCACAACTCGCAGACGTACGCCGAGGAGAGCAAGTTCGGGCCCGTGGTGGTCACGGTCACGCTGACGCTGACGTGCTCGAACGTGAAGCCCGCCGGGCTGCCGAGGCCGCAGTTCAAGCAGAGCATCTACGTCAACGGCCACTCGTACGGCAACCTCCAGGTCACCTGCCCGGCCAACTACCCGACGGCCCTGGAGGCCATCGAGAATCACTCGTACTGGTTCACCTCCTACGGGACCACCGTGTCGGGCAGCATGGGCGCGGCGACCTGGTACAACACCGACGAGCTGGTGTTCGGGACGGCCGACCTGACGGTGGCCTGCGGCCCCTGACCCGGACGGCTTCGCGCCCCGCCCACATGTGCCCGGACGTTCCAGAGGCATGTCGGGTCTACGTAAGCGCTTGCAAATACTTGCGTGATCCGCCGTATAGTTTGCGCATGACGCGACGACTGGCAGACGTGGCCAAGAAGGTCGGGGTGAGCGAGGCGACCGTGAGCCGCGTGCTCAACGGCAAGCCCGGGGTGTCCGGCGCCACCCGGGAGGCCGTGCTGACCGCGCTCGACGTGCTCGGCTACGAGCGGCCCACCCAGTTGCGCGGCGACCGGGCCCGCCTGGTGGGGCTGGTGCTGCCGGAGCTGCAGAACCCGATCTTCCCGGCCTTCGCCGAGGTCGTGGGCGGGGCGCTGGCCCAGCAGGGGTTCACCTCCGTGCTCTGCACCAGGACGGTCGGCGGCGTCTCCGAGGCCGACTACGTCGACCTGCTGCTCCAGCAGCAGGTCAGCGGCGTGGTCTTCGCCGGCGGCCTGTACGCCCAGGCCGACGCCGCGCACGGGCACTACGAGCTGCTGCACGAGCGCAAGCTGCCCACGGTCCTGGTGAACGCGGCCGTGGAGCGGCTGGACTTCCCGCAGGTGTCCTGCGACGACGTGGTGGCCGCCGAGATCGCCCTGGCCCACCTGCGGGCGCTCGGCCACGAGCGCGTCGGCCTGCTGCTGGGCCCGAAGGACCACGTCCCGTCGCGCCGCAAGCTGGACACCTTCCAGGCGGGCGGCGGCGACCCGGCGCTGGTGGAGCACACGATGTTCTCGCTGGAGGGCGGCCACGCGGCGGCCGCCCGGCTGGTGGCGCGCGGCGTGACCGGCGTGATCTGCGCCAGCGACCTGCTGGCGCTGGGCGCGGTCCGGGCGGTGCGGCGCGCCGGGATGTCCGTGCCCGCCGACGTCTCGGTCATCGGCTTCGACGACTCGGCGCTGATGAACTGCACCGACCCGCCGCTCACCACCGTGCGCCAGCCGATCGACGCCATGGGACGGGCGGCCGTTGACCTGCTGGTCGCGCAGATCGACAAGGCCGTGGTGCCCGCCGACGAGCTGCTGTACGAGCCGGAGCTGGTGGTCCGGGCGTCCACGGCACGCGTACGTGCGTGATGGAGTCGTTATCTTGCAATAGTCCGTCGAGATATTGCAGTGCACGGTCGGCGATCCTATGGTGTGGGCACCTCGCACCAGAAGGGTCGAACCCATGCAGACATTCCCCGGGCAGAAATCGGCAGCACTCTTACTGGCCACCGCGCTCACCCTCTCGGTCGCGGCGTGCGGCGGCGCAGAGCCCGCCGAGCCCGGCCCCGGCGGCGCCGCGCCGGTGACGATCACGGTCGCCTGCCAGCCCGCGAAGTCCGCGCCCAAGGAGCGCGCCGCCTGGGACGACGACATCGCCGCGTTCATGAAGGCGCACCCGGGCGTGACGGTGAGGAGCACCGACCAGCAGCCGTGCTTCGACCCCAAGACGTTCGGGCCGAAGCTGGCGGGCGGCCAGATGGAGACCGCCTTCGTGGTGCCGGTGACCAACTACGCCGACGTCATCGGCAAGGGCCAGGCGCTGGACGTCTCCCCGTACACGGGCCTGATCAGGAACTGGAACGACCTGCGCGCCGACGTCCGCGAGCTGGTGACCAAGGACGGCAAGGTGTACGGCGTCCCCAACGTCCACTACAGCGTCGGCCTCGTCTACAACCGCAAGCTGTTCACCCAGGCCGGGCTGGACCCGGACAAGCCGCCCGCCACCTGGGCCGAGATCCGCGAGGCCGCCAAGAAGATCGCCGGCCTGGGCCCCGGCTACGTCGGCTACGGCGAGTACTCCGGCGGCAACACCGGCGGCTGGCACTTCACCCAGGCCCTCTACGGCCGCGGCGGCGCCGTCCTCACCGACGACGGCAAGAAGGCCGCGTTCAACTCGCCCGAGGGCCGCGCCGTCCTGCAGACCCTGCACGACATGCGCTGGACCGACGACAGCATGGGCAGCCGGCTGCTGGTCGGCTGGGAGTCGCTGATGATGGCGATGGGCAGCGGCAAGGTCGGCATGATGCTCGGCGCCCCCGACGTGGTCACCGACGTCGTCAACAAGTTCAAGGGCAACGTCGCCGACTACGGCATCACCGGCTTCCCCGAGGCCAAGGCGTCGCTCAGCGGCGGCGAGGCGTTCATGATCAACCCCAAGGCCACCCCCGAGCAGGCCAAGGCCGCCCTGCAGTGGCTCGACTTCCGCTACAACACCGTCGGCAAGGGACGCTTCGACTTCGCCCGCGGCAAGACCCTCGGCAACCCCGTCGGCGTGCCCGACAACGACGTCTACGGCGCCTCGCCCACCGGCAAGGCCATCCAGGCCGACCGGGAGAAGAACGCCACCCTGCCGGTCGCCAACTACGCGCCGTACGTGGCCGCCGCCTCCTCCGTGCCGCCCAAGGCCGAGCCCGCCCACGCCCAGGAGCTGTACGCGATCCTCGACGTGGTCATGTCCGGAGTGCTCAGCCGCCGCGAGGCCGACCCCGGCAAGCTGCTCGCCGACGCGGAGGCCAAGGCCAACGCGCTGCTGGCCGCCAAGGGCTGACCCGCGTGGGAGTCCTGAGACGCAACCTCACGGCCTACGGGTTCCTGTGCGCGGCGCTGGCCTGCTTCGCGGTGTTCGCCTGGTACCCCATGGTCAGGGAGTTCGTGCTGAGCTTTCAGCGGACCAACCTGGTCGATCCGCCCACCTGGGTGGGCCTGGACAACTTCCGGGCGGTCTTCCAGGACCCGGCGTTCGGCACGGCCTGGCTCAACACCGTGCAGTTCACGGTGCTCGCGCTGGTCTGCGGCTACGCCGTGCCGTTCGTCACCGCGCTGGTGCTCAACGAGCTCCGTCACGCCCGGGGCTACCTGCGGTTCGTCGTCTACCTGCCGGTCATGCTGCCGCCGATCGTGGCGGTGCTGCTGTTCAGGTGGTTCTACGACCCGGGCCCCGGGCTGTTCAACCAGCTCCTCGACCTCGTCCACCTGCCCCCGCTGGCCTGGCTGGACTCCTCCTCCACCGCCCTGATCTCCCTCGTGCTCGTCTCGACGTGGATGAACATGGGCAGCGCCACGCTCATCTACCTGGCGGCCCTGCAGAACATCCCGCCCGAGCTGTACGAGGCGGCCGAGCTGGACGGGGCCGGCATCCTCGCCCGGATCAGGCATGTCACGATCCCGCAGACCCGGCTCATCCTGCTGCTCATGCTGATGCTGCAGATCGTGGCCACCACGCAGGTCTTCATCGAGCCGTACATGCTGACCGGCGGCGGCCCGGAGAACTCCACGGTCACCGTCGCCTACCTGATGTACCAGTTCGCGTTCACCTACGGCGACGGCTACGGCCAGGCCGGCGCGCTGGGCATGATGCTCATGCTGGCGCTGCTCATCTTCGCGGCCTTCCAGCTCCGGCTCACCCGTGACGACCGGGGGGAGAGCGCATGATCTCCATCGGCGCCCGCACCGCCGCGGGCCGGGCGCGCGGGCGGAACCGGCCCAGGCCGATCGAGGTGCGCTTCCGGACCATCGTCTCGCCGCAGCAGCTCAACAGCCGATGGGGGCGGCGCGTCTACTGGGCCGTCCTGCTCACGGTGCTGGCCGGCTCCACGCTCGCGTTCGTCTTCCCGCTGTACTGGATGGTCACGGGCGCGATGAAGACCGGCGAGGAGCTCGCCCGGATGCCGCCCACCGCGGTGCCGGAGGCGCCCACGCTGGACGCCTTCGCCGAGGCGTGGGAGCTGTTCGACATCGGGCTGCTGCTGCGCAACACCGCGTTCTACGCGCTGGGCGGATGGCTGTTCTCGATGGCGGTGGACGTCTGCGCGGCCTACGCGCTGTCGAAGCTGCGCCCGGCGTTCGGCAACGTGGTGCTGGGCGCCATGCTGGCGACGCTCATGGTCCCGCCCATGGTGGTGCTGATCCCGCTGTACGTCACGGTCGCCGACCTCGGGCTGCTCAACGACCCGTGGGGTCTGTGGCTGCCCGCGGCGGCCAACGGGTTCAACATCTTCCTGCTCAAGCGCTTCTTCGACTCCATACCGAGGGAGCTGATCGAGGCGGCGCGCATCGACGGCGCCGGGCCGCTGCGGGTGCTGTGGTCCGTGGTGCTGCCGGTGTCGCGGCCGATTCTCGGCGTGGTCTCCATCTTCACGATCGTCGCCTCGTTCAAGGATTTCGTCTGGCCGCTGCTGGTCATGACCGAGAGCGACAGGATGACCGTCAGCGTCGGTCTGTCGCAGACGGCCGGAGCGGTGTCACAGAACGCGATCATGGCCGGGCTCGTCATCGCGAGTGTCCCGACGATCATCGTGTTCTTCTTCTTCCAACGGCACATCATGGCGGGCCTGACCGCCGGAAGCATCAAAGGATGAGCATGTCGCGAACGTGGTGGCGGGGGGCCGCGATCTACCAGGTGTACCTGCGCAGCTTCGCCGACGGCAACGGTGACGGCTGCGGGGACCTGGCCGGGCTGCGCTCCCGCCTGGGATACCTCAAGGACCTCGGTGTCGACGCCCTCTGGCTGAACCCGTGGTACCCGTCGCCGATGGCCGACGGCGGCTACGACGTGGCCGACTACCGGGACATCGAGCCGGTCTTCGGCACCCTGGCCGAGGCGGAGGCGTTCGTCGCCGAGGCCCACGAGCACGGGATCAGGGTCATCATCGACGTCGTGCCGAACCACGGCTCCACCGCCAGCGCCTGGTTCCAGGAGGCGCTGGCCGACCCCCGGACCAGGGACCGGTTCTGGTTCCGGGACGAGCCGAACGGCTGGTCGTCGATCTTCGGCGGGCCGGCGTGGACGCGGGTGGCCGACGGGCAGTGGTACCTGCACCTGTTCGCCCCGGAGCAGCCGGACTTCAACTGGGACAATCCGGAGGTGCACCAGGAGTTCGAGGACGTGCTGCGCTTCTGGTTCGACCGGGGCGTGGACGGCGTCCGCGTCGACTCGGCCGCGCTGCTGTACAAGTCGGACGACGCGTACGAGGACCTGGACGGCGTGCACGAGGTGTACCGGCGCTGGCGCCGGATCGCCGACGAGTACGGCGAGCGGGTGCTGATCGGCGAGGTGTGGCTGCCCGACCAGGAGCGCTTCGCCCGTTACCTGCGGCCCGACGAGCTGCACACGGCCTTCAACTTCGACTTCCTGTCCTGTCCCTGGGACCCGGCGGAGCTGCGCCGGGTGATCGACCTGACGCTGGCCACGCACGTGCCGATCGGCGCCCCGCCGACGTGGGTGCTGTCCAACCACGACGTCACCCGCCCCGTGACCCGGTACGGCCGGGCCGACACGGGCTTCCAGCACGGCGGCCGGCTGCACGGCAGCCCCACGGACCTGGAGATGGGGCGGCGCCGGGCCAGGGCGGCGGCGCTGCTGGCGATGGCGCTGCCCGGAGGCGTCTACGTCTACCAGGGCGAGGAGCTCGGCCTCCCGGAGGTGGAGGACCTGCCCGACGAGGCGCGGCAGGACCCCATGTTCGCCAGGTCGGGCGGCGCCAACCCCGGCCGGGACGGCTGCCGCGTGCCGCTGCCCTGGTCGGGGGAGGAGCCGCCGTTCGGCTTCGGCGGGCCTGACCCGTCCGCCCCGCCCTGGCTGCCGCAGCCGGAGAGCTGGCGCAAGCTCACGGCGCAGGCGCAGCTCGCCGACCTGGACTCGATGCTCACCCTCTACCGCACGGCGCTGCGCCTGCGCCGTGACCTGCTCGGCGACGGCACGCTGACCTGGCTGCCGCTGGGCGAGGACGTGCTGGCCTTCCGGCGCGACTCGGGCCTGGTGTGCGTGTCGAACCTGGGCCCGGTCCCGGTTCCGCTCCCGCCGGGCGAGGTCCTGCTGGCCAGCGGGTCCGTGGCGGGGGGAGCGCTGCCGCCCGACACGACCGCCTGGCTGGCCCCGCTCGTGTGACGACCCGCTCGTGTGACGACCCGGCCGGGTGACGACCCGGCCGGGTGACGTGTCAGCGGACGTCGAAGGCGGTGTCCATGCCCAGGGCCCGGTGGTCGTCCACCGGGCACCACACCTCGTAGCGCCCCGGCCGGAGGGTGACGGTGAGGAACGTCCGCTGCCCGGGTGTGATCGTCGCCGACCGCCTCGCGCCGCTGATGCCGGGGCCGGCGATCGCCATGGCGTGCGGCGACTCACCCTCGTTGCTCAGCCTGAACGTGTAGGAGCCGGACGTCAGGTCGTGCCGGGGCAGGGTGAAGGAGAAGTCGTCCATGGTCACGTCCACCGTGGTGACCTCGGCGGCGGCCGTGGCGGGCACCGGCGACCGGGACGGGGCGGCGGACCACGCGTGGCTCCCGCCGCATCCCGCCAGCCCCAGCAGCACCGCGGCCGCGGCCGCCGCGAGCCTCGCCGGCCCCCGCCGGCGGCTGCTCCCGCCCATCGAGAACCTCCCCCCGTGTAGGCGGCCCTCTCCTCCTACACGGATCGGCTCGCGTCCCGGTTCACCGTACGCGGGGCGCATGACGCCGCCACCCGGGGCAGGGGAGTCGTCTGCCTAACAGGAACGGCTCGGCGACAATTTCTTGGTGGCGGAATAGAGGCCCGCCGCGCCGGGATTCCCGTCCGCGTAGGTCCAGGTCGCCCAGGCATATGTCATGTACTTGTAGCAGATCCTCTCCGGGACGGGATGTATCCATTTCTGAACGTAACCGGTCCGCGAGACGGCCACGGTCCCCCAGGAGACGGACTTCTTGTCCGCCACGTACCACCCCGATTTGAACTGATACAGCTTCACGCCGACACGAACGTTACGCACCCGGCCCTTACAGCTCGCGGAGTTGGTGGCCACGACGCTGTAGTGGCTTTTCACGCTGGGGGTGAACGGCACGACCGAGCAGCCCGACTTCGCCGCCATGGCGGGCGCCGGTGAAAGAACGGACGTGGCGGTGGCCGCCGCCACAGCCACCGTGACAAGCCCCCGTGACAGACGCGATCTCCTGGTCATGACCAGCCTCCTTTTCGGTGTTGCAGACCTGTTTCTGCACCTGGATGTGTTCGTTCGCATTCGCCTGTGGACCGATGAAAGGCAGCCTGCCGGAAACAGCGGCCGATCAACAGCCTTTGCATCTGCATGCAAATAGCCAGGAACAGTCGCGGACATCCGCACCGTGCCCTGCACCCCAGGCGCACCCGTGAGCCGCCGGCAGTGCGGCATCGGACTGCGGGGCGTGGCCGCTACCAGGGCATTTGCATCCAGATGCAAACAATTGCCCCCTCATTGGCTCATGCCGAAAATGGTCGCGTATCGAGATCATCAGCACTCTCGGGGACGTGACGTGCGTGCATGAGGGCGGCAGGCGCCCTCGCAAACGCGGCGGGAACCGACGAGTACTCCACGAACACGCGATCACGCAGACGCCCTGGAGGCTTGATGCCCCGTTCCCCCCGCGGGTTGTCCCTTGCCGCGGTCATGTCGTTACTGGCCGGTCCACTCGTGGCCGGTGGTGTCCTTGGCGGGGACACCGCGGCTGCGGCGGTCACCGGCGATCCACCGGCGCAGACGGAGCAGGAGGCGCTGCAGCAGGCCCACCGCGGTAGGCAGCGGGTGGAGGCGCTGTCCCTGCGTACGGAGAACCGCCAGGTGTTCGCCAACCCCGACGGCTCGCTCACCTCGGAGACCTCGGCCCTGCCCGAGCGGGTGCGCAGAGGAGACGGCTGGGCCGACGTCGACACCACCCTGGCCCTCGCGCCGGACGGAAGTGTGAAGACCGTGGCCACCCCGCTGGAGCTGGCGTTCTCCGGCGGCGGGACGGCCCCGCTGGCCCGGCTGGGGGAGGCCGGACGCTCTGTCGAGATGAGCTGGCCGGGAAACCTGCCGAAACCGGTGCTCAACGGGAGCACCGCGACGTACGGCGAGGTGCTTCCGGGTGTCGATCTGAGGGTCACCGCGTCGGTGCTCGGCTTCTCCGAGGTGCTGGTGGTCAAGAACAAGGAGGCGGCGGCCGACCCCGCGCTGGCCAAGATCGTCTTCGGCATGCGGGCGAACGGTCTCACGGTGCGCAGGACGGCGACCGGCGGGCTGAGCGCGGTCAACGACCAGGGAATCGAGATGTTCCACGCGCCGGCGCCGCGCATGTGGGACTCCTCCGGTTCCGCCGCCCGCCCGTCCCTGGCCACAGGCCCGGAACGCGAGGCGCGGCAGGCCGTCATGGGCGTCGAGGTGGCCCGGAACCAGATCGCGCTCACGCCGGACCGGAGCCTGCTGAGCGCTCCCGACACCACCTACCCGGTCTACATCGATCCCCAGTGGTCAGGATCGAAGCTGCACTGGACCTACGTCGACAAGTCATATCCGTCCGAGTCGTACTGGGATTCCAGCCACGCCCCCGAGATCGGGTACTACGGCGGCGGGGTGAAGCGGTCGTTCTTCCGGATGGACTCCGACAACGTCAACGGCAAGCACATCCTGAAGGCCACGTTCCGGATGACCCAGAACAAGTCATGGGGGTGCACCGACGACCCGCAGGCGGCGCAGATCTGGCTGACCGGCGGGATCTCCACGTCCACGACCTGGAGCCACCAGCCGTCCTGGGCCGATCACCTGGACAGCGTCGCCTCCGACGCCGGCTACAGCTCCTCCTGCCCCGACAAGGGCATCGAGTTCGACGTCACCAGCGCGATCGTCAAAGCCGCCAGGAACGGCTGGTCGAACACCACCTTCGGGCTGCGGGACTACAACGACGACGCGGGCAGCGTGTGGGGCTGGAAGGGCTTCAGCGGCTCGCCGAAGCTTGTGATCGACTACAACACCCCGCCCGCCGCGCCGTCCGGAGTCGGCACCTACCCGGGCACGCCGTGCGTCACGGGCGCCGGCCGCCCGTCCGTGAACGCCGGGGACGCCCAGAACCCGATCAAGCTCAAGGCGAAGATCTACGACCCGGACAAGGCGAACGACGGCGTGCGCGCCGAGTTCATGATGAACCGCTACAACGCCTCCACCGGCGCGTGGGAGAGCGTCACCTCCTCACTGCCCGGAGGCGGCAAGACGGCCTACAAGTACACGACCACGGCCACCGACCACGAGATCACGCTGTCCGCACTGGCCACGAACGAGACCTACTCGTACAGAGTGCGGGCCTTCGACGGCACCGACGCCAGCGCGTGGAGCGCGTGGTGCGAGTTCACGGTCGACACGGTCGACCCGGCGAAGCTCCCCAAGGTCACCTCGCCCGACTATCCGGCGGGCACGCCGGACGACTGGAAGGGCGGCGTCGGCTCGGCCGGCGGGTTCACCCTCGCCCCTGGTGACGGCGAGAGCGACGTGACGCGCTTCAGGTACGCGCTCGACGATCCCGGCCTCGCCACGGCCGCGACCCAGGTGAGCGTCCCCGCCGGGCAGACCTCGGTGACCGTGCGGGTCGCGCCGCGTCATGACTGGCTGAACACGCTGTACGTCTACCCCGTCGACACGGCGGGCAACGTGGGCAAGACCCCCGCCGTCTACACCTTCTACGTCAAGGCCGGTAAGGACGCGATCGGCCAATGGCACCTGGACGAGACGTCCGGCGCCACAGCCGCCGACTCGGCCGAGAGCCCGCACCCGGTGACGCTGGCCGGTACCACCGGCTGGACGGGCGGGCGGGTGAAGGGCGCGCTGCACCTCGACGGCGCCACCGGCTACGGCACGACCAGCGAGCCCGTGGTGCACACCGACAGGGGCATGTCGGTCTCCGCGTGGGTGCGGCTGAACGACAACTCCAAGAACTCCACGGTGGTGAGCCAGGCCGGCAACCGGGGCGCCGGCTTCCAGCTGTACTACTCCTGGGGCTACAAGCGCTGGATCTTCAACAAGTACGACGCGGACAAGGACAACCCCGCGATCGCCCGGGCCTTCAGCGACGCCGAACCGCAGGTCGGCGTGTGGACCCACCTGGTGGGCGTCTACGACGCCCCGGCCAGGCAGCTCCGCCTCTACGTGAACGGCATCCGCCAGTCCACCCCCGCCGCCTACACCTACACGCCCTGGGACGCCACCGGCCCGCTGCAGGTCGGACGGGTCAAGGCCAACGGGACCTTCCAGGAGAACTTCGCCGGCGACATCGACGAGGTGAAGGTCTGGGACCGGATCCTGTCCGACGACCCCCGCACCGTGAACGACTCGGCACTCGGCAACGAGATCGCCGCCATGGCCAAGCAGCCGCCCGCCCAGCTCGGCCGCTGGATGTTCGACGAGGGGACGGGCACCACCGCGGCCGACTCCTCCGGCTACGCCAGGACCGCGACGCTCAAGGGGAACGCGGGCTGGTCCGGCGACGGCTTCGACGGCTCGAATGTGCTGAGCCTCAACGGCACCACGGCGTACGCGACCACCGCGTCCCCTCCCCTTCGGACCGACCACGGCTACACGGTGACGGCCCGGGTGCGCCTGACCGGCGACGACAGCTGCGCCGTGCCGGGCCAGAACATGACCATGGTCAGCCAGGACGGCGACAAGTTCAGCGGCTTCTACCTCGGCTACCGCTGGTTCCTCGACAACGGGCAGAAGGTCTACCACTGGTCGTTCGCCACGACGAGCGAGGACGCCGGCACCGAGGTGATGACGCAGACCAAGTCGGTCGACGTGGTCGACTGCATGTCGCTGAACACCTGGACCCACCTGGCCGGCGTGTACGACGAGGTCGCCAAGGAGCTCCGGCTGTACGTCAACGGCCAGCTCGCCGACGTGCGGCCCTTCGCGACGGCCTGGAACGCCGGCGGCCCGCTGCAGATCGGCCGCGCGAAGTACAAGGGCGACGTCGTCGACTACTTCACCGGCGACGTGGACGACGTCCAGACCTACGCCGGGACTCTCACCGACCGGCAGATCGTCAACCTCGCCATGGGTCAGCCGCTGGACGGCTGAGCAAGCCGCTTTTCCGCCCCCCTCTGCACCGACGTTCATCCGGAGGTAAGTCGTGCTCGCTTCCTGGCGAGGCTGGGTTCGGATCGCCGGACTGCTGGCGGTCGTGGTGCCCGCCACGCTGGCCGTCCCGTTGCCGGAGGCCCAGGCCTCCGGCGACCCGGCGTGGCACCAGGCACAGGACCAGCATCCTGTACCCGGTCATCAGAGCAAGGCCCGTCCCGCCCCGCCGGATCCGGGGGCGGCGTTCGACCTCAAGGGCGCCCCCGCCGTGACCTGGCCACCTCCGGGTACGGCGGTGGCGCGGCCGGCGCAGGCGAGCGCCGCCGCGGACAAGTCCCTGGCGGGGCGGCCGCCGAAGGTCCGGGCGGGGAGCCTCCCCGTCTGGGTCGGCCCGCCGTCGTCCACCTCCGGCGAGGCCGCCACCTCCGGGAACGCGACGGTGAAACCGTCCGGTACCCCGTCGGCGTCCTCGTCCGGGAAACCGTCCTCCGCGGCCGTGGTGCCGGACGTCCAGGTGCGGGTGCTGGACGCGCGGACGGCCGAGCGGTCGCGCATCACCGGGCTCGGCATCCAGCTGACTCCCCAGGGGACGTCGGGCGACGCGTCGCACCGCGCCGCGGTCGAGGTGGACTATTCGGGCTTCCGGTACGCCTACGGCGGCGACTGGGCGTCCCGTCTGCGCCTGGTCCGGCTCCCCGCGTGCGCGGCCACCACGCCCGACCTGCCGCAATGCCAGGCCCGGACGCCGCTGCCCACCAGCAACGACGTGAAGACCGGGCGCCTGGTCGCCGACGTCGACCTGGCCGCCGCCGGCGCGACCACCCTGGCGGCAGAGGCGGGGCCGTCCGGCTCCGCGGGCACGTACGAGGCGACCTCCCTGTCGCCCTCGGCCACCTGGAACGTGAGCAACCAGAGCGGCGCCTTCTCCTGGTCCTATCCGCTGCGCCTGCCCCCGACCCCGGGCGGCCCCACCCCCAACGTCGCCTTCGTCTACTCCTCCGGCGGCATCGACGGCCGCACGGTCGCCACCAACAACCAGGCCTCCTGGATCGGCGAGGGCTTCGACTACTGGCCCGGCTTCATCGAGCGCCGCTACAAGCAGTGCGCCGACGACGACGTCACACCCAAGCGCAACGACCAGTGCTGGCGCTACAGCAACGCCACCATGTCCCTCAACGGCCAGGCCACCGAGCTGGTCCTGGACGACGCCACCGGCACCTGGCAGCCCAAGGACGACGACGGCACCAAGGTCGAGAAGCTGTCCGGCGCCGACAACGGCGACAACGACGGCGAGTACTGGCGGGTCACCACTCCCGACGGCACGCAGTACTTCTTCGGCCAGAACCACCTGCCCGGCTGGGCGAGCGGCAAGGCGGAGACCAACTCCACCTGGACCGTCCCGGTCTTCGGCGACGACTCCGGCGAGCCCTGCCACAAGGACACCTTCGCCGACTCCTGGTGTCAGCAGGCGTGGCGGTGGAACCTCGACTACGTCGTGGACCCGCACGGCACGGTCAGCACGTTCTGGTACGGCAAGGAGACCAACTACTACCGCCGCGACGTCACCACCATCACCGACGGCGTGCCGAACGGCACCCCGACGGTGTACGACCGGGGCGGCTACCTCAAGCGCATCGACTACGGCCAGCGCTCGGAGGCGATCTTCTCCTCCTCCGCGCCCGCGCGGGTCGTGTTCGACGCCAAGGAGCGCTGCGACCCGACCTCGAGCTTCGACTGCGCCGAGACCAAGTTCACCAAGGACAACGCCAAGTACTGGCCCGACGTCCCCTACGACCAGAACTGCGACTCCGGCGAGAAGTGCATCGACAAGTACTCGCCGACCTTCTGGACGCGCAAGCGGCTCGCCTCCGTGACCACCCAGGTCCTGGCGTCGGGCAGCACGTACAAGGACGTCGACACCTGGACGCTCCAGCAGAAGATGCGTGACCCGGGCGACGGGACGGCCGCGACGGTCTGGCTCGAAGGCATCCAGCACAAGGGCAACGTGAACGGTACGGCGTCGCTGCCGTCGGTGCACTTCGCGGGCGTCCAGAAGCCCAACCGTGTCGACGCCCTCGAAGGACGGCCGCCGCTCACCAAGTGGCGCATCTCCGCCATCGACAACGAGACCGGCGGCTCCCTGTCCATCGCCTACTCCGACCCGGACTGCAAGGCCGGCGACACGCCCGAACCCGACTCCAACACCCGCCGCTGCTACCCCCAGTACTGGTCACCGGAGGGGGCGACCAGCCCGAAGCTGGACTGGTTCCACAAATACGTCGTCACGCAGGTGCGCGCCATCGACCGCACGGGCGGCGCGCCCGACGAGGTGACCGGCTACGAGTACCTCGGCGGCGGCGCCTGGCACCACGACGACGACGACGGACTGACCAAGGAGAAGTACAAGACCTGGTCGCAGTGGCGCGGCTACGGCAAGGTGCGGGTCGTCCACGGCGAGGCCCCCGAGCAGCGCTCGCAGTCGGAGTACACCTACTTCCGCGGCATGGACGGGGACGAGAAGTCCGGCGGCGGTACGAAGGATGTCCAGGTCACCGACTCCGAGGGTGCGGCGGTGCCCGACGCCGAGCCCCTGCAGGGACGCGTCCGCGAGGAGATCCACTACGACGGGCCCGGTGGACCCGCCATGAGCGGCACCATCACCGGCTACTGGACCAGGCAGACCGCCAAGCGCGTGCGCTCGTGGGCCACGACCACCGCGCACCTGGTCGAGGTGGACAAGGTGCGCACCCGCACGGCGCTGGCCTCCGGCGGCTGGCGGTACACCACCACCGACACCGACTACAACGCCGACGGCCTGCCCACCCAGGTCGACGACCTCGGCGACGAGTCGACCGCGAGCGACGACCAGTGCACCCGCACCGAGTACGCCCGCAACGCCGCCAAGTGGATGATCTCGTACGTCTCGCGCGTCGAGACGGTCACCAAGGCCTGCGCCGTCACGCCTGACCGGCCGGACGACGTGGCCTCCGACGTGCGCAAGTACTACGACAACCAGGCCTACGGCGCCGCGCCCACCAGGGGCGACGTCAGCAAGACCGAGAAGCTCGGATCGTGGAACGGCGGACCGCAGTACGTCACCGTCGGCACCACCACCTTCGACGTGTACGGCAGGCCGCAGATCGTCACCGACGCCTCGGGCGGCAGGACCACCACCAAGTACACCCCGGCGACCGGCCCCGTCACCGGCACCGAGGTCACCAACGCGGCGGGCCACGTCACCAGGACCGAGGTGGAGCCCGCGTGGGGCGTCCCGACGGCCACCATCGACGTCAACCAGAAGCGCACCGACCTGACCTACGACCCTCTCGGCCGGCTCACCGGAGTCTGGCTGCCGGGACACGCCCAGTCAACGTACCCGTCCGCCCCGAACATGAAGTTCGGCTACCAGATCCGCACCGGCGGCTCGACCACGGTGTCCACCTCGACGCTTCGCAACGACGGCGTCCACTACACCACCGGCTACGCCCTCTACGACGGCATGCTGCGTCCCCGCCAGACCCAGCAGCCCGCGCCGGGCGGCGGCCGGGTCGTGGACGACACCCTCTACGACACGCGTGGCCTGGTCCACAAGACCAACGAGGACTACTACGCCGAAGGTGACCCGGGCAGCACGCTCTGGACTCCGGCCAGTGACGACGACGTCCCCGGACAGAACGTCACGGTCTTCAACGGCATGGAGTGGCCGACCGCGCAGATCTTCCGCAAGCGCGGCAGCGAGCAGTGGCGCACCACCACGACGTACGGCGGCGACCGCGTCAGCGTCGACCCGCCCGCCGGATCCACGCCCATCACGAAGATCACCGATGCCGACGGCCGGCTGGTCGAGCTCCGTCAGTACAAGGGCGACGGCCCGACCGGCGACTACGACGCCGTCACCTACACCTACACGCCGACCGGGCAGCCTGCGACGATCAAGGACGCGGCGGGCACCACCTGGACCTACCACTACGACCTGCGCGGCCGGCTCTCCCAGCTCGACGACCCCGACAAGGGCACCGCGAAGCTCACCTACGACGACAAGACCGACCGCCTGCTGACGACGACCGACGCGCGCGGCAAGAGCATCTTCTTCAGCTACGACGCGCTCGGCCGCAAGAGCGCCGAGTACGAGGGCACCTCGGCCAGTGGCACCAAGCTCGCCGAGTGGACCTACGACAAGCTGGCCGACGGCACCGTCGTGGACGGCCAGCCGACCGCCTCCACCCGGTACGTCAAGAACGCCACCACCGGGGCGATGGACGCCTACACCACGGCGGTCACCGGCTTCGACGACGCCTACCGGACCCTCGGCACCAAGACCACCATCCCGGCCGCCGAGGGAGGGCTCACCGGCACCTACGAGACCAGCACCGACTACAACCTCGACGGCACCGTCCACCGCACCGTGCTGCCCGCGGCCGGCGGCCTGCTGAAGGAGACACTCCTCTACGACTACGACGAGCTCGGCAACCCCACCACCATGCGGGGACTGACCAGCTACGTCACCTCCACCTCGTACTCCAAGGTCGGCCAGCTGCTCGACATGATGATGTCGACCGGCGGCAAGCGGGTGAAGGAGACCAACTTCTACGACGAGGGCACCGGCCGGCTCACCCGCTCCCTGTACGAGCGCGAGACGTCGCCGATCTCGGTCGCGGACACCACCTACACCTACGACCAGTCGGGGAACATCACCAAGATCGCCGACAGCCCGTCCGGCCAGACGCCCGACGTGCAGTGCTTCCGCCAGGACTACCTGCAGCGCCTGGCCGAAGCATGGACGGCCACCGACGACTGCGCCTCGGACCCCTCACAGAGCGTCGTCGGCGGACCGGCGCCGTACTGGCAGTCCTTCTCGTACGACATCGCCGGCAACCGTACCAAGGAGGTCGACCACCAGGCGTCCGGTGACGTCACGAAGACCTACACCTACGCCGGGGCCGGCAAGCCGCAGCCCCACACCCTGACCTCGGTCGAGTACAAGGGCGGCACCCGCGACGGGCAGATCGACAGCTATGGCTACGACCCCGCCGGCAACACCACCGAGCGCGGCTCCGGCCGGGCGCTGGAGTGGGACGTCGAGGGGCACCTCGCCAAGTCCACCGACCCGTCCGGCGTCAGCACCTTCCTCTACGACGCCAACGGCGAGCGGCTGATCCGCCGCGATCCCACGTCCACGACGCTGTACGTCGCCGGGATGGAGATCCGGCTCGACACCAAGAGCGGCGCCAAGACGGCGACCCGCTACTACTCCCACGGCGGGCAGATCGTCGCCGCCCGCACCAGCAAGGGCGTCACCTGGCTCGCCTCCGACAACCACGGCACCACCGACGCCTCGGTCAGCGACGACGACACCCAGACCCCGTTACGCCGGTACTTCACCCCGTTCGGCCAGCTCCGCGGCTCACCGCCGTCGTCCTGGCCCGGCCAGAAGGGCTTCGTCGGCGGCACCATCGACGAGGCGACGTCCCTCACCCACCTCGGCGCCCGCGAGTACGACGCCGAAACCGGTCGCTTCATCTCCGTCGACCCGGTGTTCAACGCGAGCGATCCGCAGAGCTGGAACGGTTACGGCTACTCCGACAACAACCCGGTCAACATCAGCGACCCGACCGGCCTCGACGGCCCGCTGACGGGCGACACCGACTGCCTGTACGCCAACAAGTGCAAGCCGAGCAGCGGTGGCAAGAACAACAGTGCTCCCAGCAGCCCGGGTGCCGGCTCCTCGCCGCCCCCGCCGTCCGGCCCGCGACACTGCGGCACCTGGGACTTCGGCTGCAAGGCCCAGAACTTCTGGAACCAGCACAAGGCCACCATCGTCAACGTCACCGTCACGGTCGTCGTCACGATCGGATGCGAGGCGGCGACGGCCGGAGCCGGAAGCATCGGCTGCGCCGCGGCCGGCGGAGCCGCCGGCAACCTCGCGGGCTACCTGGTCTCCACCCCACGCGACCAGTGGAGCATGGGCGGCGCCTTCCACGCGGCGGCGGTAGGAGCCGTCACAGGCGCAGCGGGCGGATTCCTCGGCAAGGCCGCATCGGCGGTACTCGGCAAGGTCGCGAGCACGGCGGCCGGCAAGGCCGTCACGGGTGCGATAGCCAAGGCGGCCGGCAAGGCGAGATCCGCGCTGGGCAAGATGGGCGGCGCCGCCGAAGACGCGGCCGGAGCGGACGGCGCTGCCGCCAGAGCCGGCGGAAGCAAGGCCGGACGCCCGCAAGCGTCGTCCGGATCTCGTGGAAGCTGTAACAGCTTCGTCGCCGGCACGAAGGTCCAGCTCGCCGACGGCACATTCAAGGCCATCGAGAAGATCAAGCCCGGCGAAAAGGTCCTCGCAACCGACCCCCTCACGGGTAGGACCGCGCCGAAGCTCGTGCTGGCCGCCTTCTCGGGCATCGGCTACCTCAATGTCGTCCAGATCACGGTCGACACGGATGGCAAGAAGGGCGACGAGACCGGCGTCATCCTCGCCACCGAACACCACCTGTTCTGGGACGCCGAGGACCACCAGTGGGTCCGCGCCGACCACCTGACACCGGCTGATCACCTCCGTACGCCCGGCGGCGCCACGGTTGATGTACTCGGAGTCAGCACAAAGCACGGCCACCCCACCGCGCACGACCTCACGGTCGCAGACTTCCACTCCTTCTACGTAGCCGCCGGTGACGCGACGGTTCTCGTTCACAACTGCGGAGATGTGGCTCTGGGATACAGGGATGCAGGAACAAAAGAATTCGCCGAAGACAGAGGATTCACCCATTTCCTGGACCTCGGGCCAGATGAATGGGTAGCGCCGGTGCAACGTGCGATCGCAGACGGCGGCAAGACTCTGCACGTCAATATGAAAGATTTTGGTGGCGGCTTCAACGAAATGGCGATGCGCGGACTCGGCAAAGCCGGAGGCATGGCGCCTCGAGCGACCGAGCAAGAGATGGGCTGGATCGCCAGAGCGGTGGCGAACGGACGACGCACATGGAGTTCAGTGAGATTCTATGATGGCGCCGGCGAGGTCGTAAAAATTCCCGAGCCGGACTGGAGCTCCTTCGGAAGACTGCCCGACTTCCCCTTCTCCTGACCTCGGGGTCGCAGGTCCAGCTCCCGTCCGTGCGAGCTGGACCTGCTCTTCACGTTAGAATCACTGGGAGAGGGCTCTGAAACCTGAGGGTGTGGCTCGAATGACGGACGGCATGGATTTCCCCGCTGCGGACCCTTCCGAATATCTGGATGCCGAGTTGTATCCGGATCTGACACAGCTCGGCGGTCTTGCGTCCGCGATACGTCAACTCGCAAGGGATAACTGTATTGAGCTGGAAAAAGTGGATGCCGAGCCCGGGGCCGCCCGATACATCACTGCAAAGATACCCTTGAGTCGAGGGCGCATCTCTGTGCTGCTCGGCGCCGAGCGGCGCTGGTTCTCGGTGACGATTGAAGGAAACGCGCACGTCTGGGCGAGCGGCGGCACGAATGATCTTCTCGCCGTGGTGGAGATGGCCGATTCCTGGCGGCAGGGGGTAACGCTGAGAGGGTTGGCCGATCGATTCCCGTTCATGAGTTACAGCCGCTTGTCCGAGGCGTATGAAAGCGGTGATCCGGTATCGGTCCAGTGGGATCATCTCCTCGGCGATGCAGCATTCCGGCAGCAGGCCAACGTATTGCAGGCGGTTCACCGGGCGGATCGGCTGCGGATGTTGTTTCCCTATGTCAGTCACGGAACGATTCGCCTTGCCCTCGACCATCTGGAGAGGAGGGCGGGGGAGATCTGGATCGCTCCGCTCGCCGACGGGAGGTTCCGAGTCGAGTCCACGAACTCACGCGACTCAAGGAGAGAAGTCGGCTCGGTGGAGGACGCTATTGAGATCGCACTTTCGTATCTTCCTGGATGAGTGGGTGGTGGTTTCAAGCAAAAACCTATGGATCTGCCGGGAAGGGGGTACCTTTCCGGATCATCCGATGACGGTTTCGAGGTGAGGCCGACGCGCCAACGTCAGTCGGGAAGGCACACCCGTGCCGCTTACCGTGGTGCCCTAGCCGCCCGCTGACGACAACAGTCCGGCGCCCGCGTCGTCTTCGCTGCTCGATCAGGTCGTCCGCGAGGGCGCCCGCAAGACGCTGGCCGCGGCGTTGCAGGCTGAGATGAACGCCTACATCGCCGCGTTCGTCGACGAGCGCGACGAGAACGGCCGCCACCTGGTGGTTCTTATCGGCTGTCACCAGCCGCGCGAGATTCTCACCGCGCCGGCGCGATCGAGGTCGCCGCTCCCGGGATCAACGACAAGCGCGTCGATGCGGTCACGGGCGAGCGCAAGCGATTCTCGGCCATTCTGCCGGCCCGAGGACGCAGGCTCCGCAGATCAGCGAGGTGTTGCGGCTGCGGTACCTGCACGGGCTGTCGTCGGGGGACCGCCGGCCCTCCCGGTAACGCACACGGTCCCACCCCCCTACCGCCCTGACCAGGCCGTCGCCGGCCAGCCTGCGCATGTGTCGCCGTACGGTGTTGCGGAGACGCCGAGCTTGGCGACCAGGTCGGTCGCGGCGACGTACCCGTCGAGCCCGATCGTGCACGGAGGGTGCGGTGGCGCGCCGCCGGGATCGAACTCCGGCGGTACGACTTCATCACCTCGTGGAGTTCCTTGTCGCTGGATCTCCATCAATCAGCGCTCCCGGTGTCCGCACCTCAGGAGAACGACCGGCCGTTGAGCAACGCCCTGCCGAGAGCGGTGATGTGATGGAAGACGGTGTTGCCGTCACGCCTGGAATCGACGAGGCCGGCATTGCGTAACACCGCCGCGTGCCGGCTCGCCATGGCCAGCGAGATGCCCAGGCGCTGGGCCAGCTCCGTCGTGGTCGTGGGCCGGGCGACCTGCTCCAGGACGTACGCGCGGGTCCGCCCGAGCAGAGCCACGACCGGTTCGTGTTCCGGCGCGTCGTCCGCTCGCACGCGCGGAAGCCAGCCGACGGGCGGCTGCACGGGAAAGCACAGCAGAGGCGGCAGATCGGTGTCCCGCAACGTGATCGGGTGGCGGCGGCAGAACGCCGACGGCAGGAGAACGATCCCGCGCCCCTCAAGGTGCACGTCGTGCTCCACATAGTCGAGCACGCAGAGGACCGGTGGCTCCCACACCACGTCCGGATGAAGCTCGCTCAGCAGGCGATCGACGCCGCCGTCGGCGAGCGCCTGCAGCCGCCGGGCGTGGTCAGCCTGCAGGTGCGGGCGCAGCATGCGTTTGTACGGGGCTATTCCGGCATGGTGGTACTCGGTGATGGCATCGCCCAACCGGCGGAGCATCGGAGCTCCTCCGTCCAGCAGTGCCCTGATCGACGCGGAGTTCGGTTGCTTGTCATTGAAATAGCTCAGCTCTTCGCGGAACCGTGGTGTGGGGGTGGAAAGCAGCCGATCCAGTTGCTCCTCCAGCGGGTCGCCCCCGCGCCCCGGTGTCAGGAAGTCCGGTGAATATCCTTGAGGCGGCGTCAACGACAGCAGCAGGCGCATATCGGTGACTTTCACCTGCCGCGTCCGCCGCCACCACTCGCCATAAGTCAGCTCCCTGCCTTCCTGCAGCACATGGAGGCTCAGCAACACGTCCCACAACGGGTCCGTGTCCTCGGCCAAAGTAATACGCCGCAGGTCCTCGCTGGTGAAGTGGATGCGCAACACTTCCTGCCCCCTGTCCCGTCTGTGCAGACCTCATCGTCCTTCGACTACCGACGGGACAGAATGGTTGGGCGCTGGTGGGGCCGGCCCATCCGCAGGCGTGCCTGAGCCGCCCGCCCGTCGTCCGGCGGGAGGGCGGGCGGGCGCGGTCGTGGTCAGCGCTTCGGTCCCTTGCTGAACGGGGTGACCGGGCGGTCCTGCCTGACGCCGTCGACGACGATGTCCACGGCCTCGTTGTAGAAGGCCACGTACCCCCGGATCGGCGAGGCCGCGGGCACGGGGTCGGGGTAGGACCAGGCGATGTCGGGCGGCGCGCCCCCGTCCTTGAGCGACCAGTAGGAGGCCAGCCCCTTGTACGGGCACCGCGTCCGCGTCGCCGTCGCCTCCAGCAGATCGAACCGCACGTCGCCGGGCGGGATGTAGTAGCGGGTCACCAGTCCGGTCTCGAACAGCAGCACCGGGCTGCGCGTCTCGGCGACCACCCGCCCGCCGATCTCGACGACGACGTGCCGGGAGCTGGGGATCGGGTCCACCCGCTTGTACGGGTCCCGCGGGTGCACGAAGATCTCCTCGTCCTCCTCGTACCAGTGGTCGAGCACCACCTCCGGATGCCCGAACCACGCGAAGGCGATGTGGCCGGGCAGCTCGGGATAACGCCAGGCGGCGTTGCGCACGAGGGCGTCCCCGACCGCGAGGTCGTAGAAGGTGCGCGCGCCGTCCGGCGGTTCCTCGGCGGCGCGCAGCAGGTCGGTGCGCACGTCACCGGCCGGGAAGGCGTAGCGGGGCGTCGGCCGGCCAGGCTCCCGGACGAGCACGGGAGCGCGGCTGTCGACGACCACGACGTCGCCGCGGACGCCGCGCACCCAGCGCTCGCTCGGCTCCCAGGTGAAGGCTCCGGGCGCGGGCATGGTCAGACCTCCGTCGGCTCGGCGACGCACCGGGGGGACTTCCCACATTCAGGTAGGGACAGTGGGATGTTACACCCGCACCGGCGCGGCGAAACGGGGCAGGGTCCCGGTGGCGGGCACACCGTCATGCTGTGCTCTCGCGGGCCGGACCGTGGGAGCGACGGAGGCGGGCCATCACCGGGACCGTGCCGCCTTCCTGCTCGCCCTCACCGCCGGGCGCGCGCGGCGGGAAGGGTGGCCACGGCCAGCACGGCCGCCAGGGGCAGCACCGTCACCAGGTACGCCGCCCGCAGGTCGAGCGCGGCCCCCATCGCGGCGAGCACCGCGGGCGCGGCCAGGATCGCCGTGCCGGAGGCGAGTGCTCCGTACGCCGACGACCGCGCCACCGTGAGCCCCGGCACCTGGACCAGCCGTGCCAGCGTCACCGGGTAGAACGGCGCGATGCCCAGACCGGCCACCACGAGCCCCGCCGCGACCGGCAGGGGCGCGTCGGTGAGGGAGACCGCGAGCGTCCCGGCCGCCGTGAGGCCGCACCCCAGGGGGACGACCGGCAGGTCGCGGGCGAGCAGCCGCGGCGCCACCAGCCGACCGGCGGCCATCCCCACCAGGAACGCGGTGGCCGCCGCGGCGGCGGTCCCCGGGGCCAGCCCGGTGACCTGCAGCCGGACCGTGCCCCAGATCGTGAAGCAGAACTCCATGGACACGGCCACCACGATCACGGCCCACGCCTTCACCACCCGCCCCCGCCCCGGCGCGAAACACTCCGCTCCACCGCCCGGCCTGCCGCCTGACCCGCGGGTCGAAGGTTCGCCGCCGGCCGTGGTGTCACGTCGCGGGCCGGGCGCGTCACGGGGCGGCCGTCCACGTCGCCAGGCGTCGGCCGCGAGGAACAGCAGCGGCGGAACCGCCAGCAGCAGCGCGAGCCGGCCGTTCACGGCGAGCCCGCCGGAACCGCCGAGCCCGCCGGAACCGCCGAGCCCGCCGAGGCGGCCCGGGCCGCTGAGGGCGTCGAGGGTGCCGATGGCGAGCGGGCCGAGCAGGGCGCTGACGCTGGCGGCGGCGTTGGCGCGGGTCAACCGGGCCGCCGCGTCCGGACCGCTCAGCAGCGCGGGTGTGACCAGCACCAGGCCCGCCGCCCCCAGCCCGAGCAGGAGCGCTCCGGCCGCCGCCGTCGGGGCGGTGGGCGCCGTCGCGAGCAGCGCGGCCCCGGCGGCGGCGACGAGGGCCGCGCCGAGCAGCGCCCGCTGCGGGCCCCGCCTGAGCGCCCACCGCCCGGCGGCCCCCACGACGAGCAGACCCGCCCCGAACGACGACGACAGCCACGCCAGCTCCCCGGCGGGCGTGTCCAGGTCGCGCGCCAGCAGCACCAGGCACGCGCCGAGACTGTTGATGGTGAACCCGAGCGCCACCTGCGCCAGCGCGACCTGCCGCACGGTCCGCCGGGTGCCCGCTCCACCGATGTCCGCTCCACCGATGTCCGCTCGGCCCGCGCCCGGGTGAGCCACGTCCGGCCGGCCGGTGGGCGGTTGCCCGGCGGGAAGCCGCTGTTCGTCCGGGAGGTCTGTGTCGTCCCGGAAGCCGGTCATCGGTCCGCCGGGGCGATGCAGGGGCCCGGTGGGGTGCCGTCAGGGCATGCTGTTCGGAGTGGGCCGGGATCCGGTGGTCGTCGCCGCACGGGGTCTCCTCACGTTAAACTCGTCAAACGAGGATAAAGGAGGCACCACCGCCCATGGCAAGCCCCGCCGGTCGCGGCCGGCCCGTCCGCGCCCCCTCCGTACGAGCGCGGGACGCCCGGTGGCGTGGCGCGCTGGCCGTCCTGGACGAGATGCGCCGAGGGCCGGGCGTCACCCGGGCGGTCGTGGCCCGGCGGCTCGGCCTGTCCACCGGATCGGCCACCGAGATCACCGCCCGGCTGCGCGACCTGGCGCTGCTCGCCGAGAGCCCGGCCGCCGCCTCCGGGCGGGGCCGTCCGACGACCGTGCTCCATCCGCACCCGCACGGCCCGGTCGTCATCGCCGTGGACCTCCGCCAGGAGGACTGGCGGTGCGCGGTCGCGGAGCTCGACGGCACGCCGCGCGTCGCCGAGCGGGGCAGGCACGGCAGCCGCGATCCGGACCGCGTGATCGGCACGATCGCCGACGCGGTGGGCCGGGTCCACGCCCGGCTCGGTGACCGCGTCCGTGCCGTGGCCGTGGCGGTCGCCGCGACCGTGCGCGACGGCGGGGTCGTGCAGTCGGCGACGCTGGGCTGGGACGCGGTGGACCTCACCGCGCTGGCGCCCGTACCGGGCCTGCCGCTGCTGGTCGGCAACGACGCGACGCTCGCGGGCGCCGCCGAGGCGCGTTACGGCGCCGCCGCCGGGGCGGGTACGGCGCTGCACGTCACGATCGAGGTCGGCGTGGGCGGGACCCTGGTCGTGGACGGCCTGCCGGTCCAGGGGGCGACCGGAGCCGGCGGCGAGTTCGGCCACCTGCCGCTCGGCGACCCCGCGCTGCGCTGCCCCTGCGGGGCCCTGGGCTGCTGGGACCTCGCGGTCGACGGCCGGGCCATCGCCCGCCACCTGGGAGAGCCGCCGCCCGGCGACCCCCGCAGCTACGCCCAGGCGGCCCTGGCCAGGGCGGAGCACGACGCGGCGGTGCGGTCGGCGGTGGGACGCGCGGCGGGCGGGTTCGGGCGGGGCCTCGCCGGGCTGATCAACGCGTTCGACCCGGGCATCGTCACGCTCGGCGGGTTCGCCGAGCCGCTGCGGGCCGCCGCCGAGGAGGAGTTCGCGGCGGCTCTGGCCGACGGGCTGATGCGGTTCCGCCGCGCGGAGCCGCCGCCCGTGGTGGCCGCCGCCCTCGGAGGGGACGGCGCGCTGCACGGGGCGGCGGCGACCGCGCTCGACCACGTCCTCACGGAGGAGGGCCTCGGCGCGTGGGCGGCCGAGCATGCCGGCTGAGCGGCTGGAGCCGTCCGGTGAGGTCAGGGGGTGTGGAAGGCGACCTCCGGGTCGGCGCCGGCAGGCCCGTCGAGCAGCGGCTGCTTCCTCCTCTTCAGGTGCAGGTCGAAGAAGGCGCCGACGTAGGCCCGGGTGATCTGCAGGGAGCGCTGCGGGGACAGGGCACCGGGCGCGGACGTGCCGGCCGCCTGCTGCAGGAGGGCCAGGTCGGTGAAGGCGGTGTGGTCGGTGTGGGCGACCGTGAGCCAGCGCTTCCAGCCGTCCATGTGGGGCCAGCTCGCGTCCCAGGTGTCGTCCTTGCCGGGAACGTGGTCGTCCTGGCTGCCCATCAGCAGGAAGGGTCGGCCGCCGAGGGCGCCGGCGGGGATCGCGGGATGGAAGGTGCCGTCCAGGTTCACCCCGGCCCGCACGCGCTTGTCGGCCGCCATGGTGGCCGCGCTCGCGTCGCCGCCGAGCGAGTGCCCGGCCATGCCGATCCGCCCGGGGGCGATCATCGCGGCCTTCTTCCACGCCGGTCGCCGGCCGGTCAGCTCGTCGATGACGAAGGAGACGTCCAGGGTGCGGCTCTTCGTGATGGCCGCCTGCCCGCCCTCCGGCGGTTTGGGCTGGTCGCAGAGCGGGGCGCAGGTGAGGGTACGCCCGTCGGGGAACGTCGTGCCGGAGGACTCGTAGGCGTGGTCCACCAGCGCGACGACGTACCCGCGGGAGGCCAGCTCCTCGGCCAGGAAGGTGAGGCTGGCGCGCGGCAACCCCAGACCGGGGGAGAGCACCACCAGCGGGAACCGGCCGTGCTTCGGGGCGGCGCCGGTGTGGGCGTGGGTGCGGGTGGCGCTGACCGTCTCGGGCGGGATGGAGACGCCGGGGGCCTTGCGCCGCAGCAGCGACTCGGCCTCCGCCACGCTCATGTACGGCGCGGAGGGGCCGGCGTCGGACCGGGCGGGGTAGTACATCGACACCATGAGCTGCCGCGGGCCGTCCTGCGGCACCCAGGGGTCCTTGCGGTCCTCGTCCACGAGGTGCAGCGTGTCGCGGCCGACCGCGTACGGGCCGGTCGGCCGGGGCAGTTCGAGGCGCACGGCCGAGACGGGCCCGGCCGCTGGGGCAGCCGCGGGAACGGGGGCGGCGAGGGCGGGTGCCGCCGGTGCGGCGGCGGTCACGACGCAGGCTGTCATGACGCAGGCCGCCACCGCCAGGGGAACGGCCGCCGCCAGGCGCGGCCGGCGGGCACGACGGGCGGGCTCCTGGGCGTGGTGCTGTCGCATGGTCTCTCTCTCGTCGGAGGGTCTCGTCGAAGGACGATCGGTTGAGGGTCGGAGGGCGTTCAGACGTCCCGGCGGTGGACGACGAGCAGGGTCACGGCCGCCGCCACCAGCGGCCACAGCGCGAAGACGAGCCACGAGCCCGTGACCGTGGGCAGGGCGGGGCTGTCGCGGGGCGCCACCAGCGACAGGCAGGTACGCCAGACGTAGAAGGGGAACAGGGCGTACAGGTCGTTGGCCCACTGGTGCACGGTCGGCTTGAAGAACATCGGCAGGACGACCAGCACGGCGCAGACCGTGACGACGGTCGCCGCGGTGTGCCGCAGCAGCGCGCCGATGCCCATGCCGACCAGCGCCGACACGGGCGCGAGCAGCGCGTTCGCCGTGAGGACGCGGGCGACGCCGGGATCGCCGAGCGCGGCGGCGACGCCCCTGCCGGACAGGATGGCCTGGCTCACGCCGAACGCGGCCGTCACCGCGACCGCGCCAGTGGCGAGCATGACGCCCGCCGTGACGGCCACCTTGGCCACGACCACGCGGTGGCGGGCCGGGACCGCGGTGAACGTGCCGCGGATCAGGCCGGAGGCGTACTCCCCGGCGATCGTCAGGGCGCCCACGGCGCCCGCGCCGATCATCACCATGACCCCGGCCAGGCCGCTGAAGGCCTCGGTCATCGGGTCGAACATGGCCTTCTCCATCGGGGTGAAGGCCGGCCACGCGTCGTACGTCTCGAGGCTCGACTGCGCGGCCAGGCCGATGACGGCCAGCGTGCCGAGCCCGAGGACCCAGCGGGTGGACCGCAGCGACCACAGCTTGATCCACTCCGACGCGAGCAGGTCACGCAGGCGGGCACGCGGCGCGCCGGAGGCTCCGGAGGTCATCGGCGGTCACCGGCGAGGTACTCGGCGTGGCCAGCGGTCAGCTCCATGAACGCCTCCTCCAGCGACGCGGCGCGCGGGACCAGCTCGTGGAGCACGATGCCGTCCCGGTGGGCGAGCTCGCCGACCCGCGCGGCGCCCATCCCCGTCACCGTGAGCACGTCCGCGCCCGGCAGGAGGGTGGCGCCCTCACGGGTCAGTACGGCGGCGAGCCGGGCGGGGTCCGGGGTGCGCACGGTCACGCGGTCGCGGGCGCCGCGCGCCGCGAACTCGGCCAGGCTCTCCTCGGCGATCAGCTCTCCCCGGCCGATGACGACGAGGCGGTCGGCGGTGTTCTCCATCTCGCTCATCAGGTGGCTGGAGACGAGGACGGTGCGGCCCTCGTCGGCCAGCCGCCGGAACAGGCCGCGTACCCAGCGCACGCCCTCGGGGTCGAGGCCGTTGACCGGCTCGTCGAACAGCAGCACGGGCGGGTCGCCCAGCAGGGCGGCGGCGATGCCGAGCCGCTGCCGCATGCCGAGGGAGAACCCGCCGACACGGCGGCGCGCCACGCCCTCCAGCCCCACCTCCCGCAGCACCTCGGCCACCCGGCGGCGGGGCAGGCCGTTGCCGCGGGCCAGCGCCGACAGGTGCGCGGCGGCGCCGCGCCCCGGGTGCACGTCGCCCGCGTCCAGCAGCGCGCCGGCGTGGCGCAGCCCGGCGCCGTGCCGCCTGAAGGGGCGGCCGCCGATGGTGGCGGTTCCGGCGGTGGGCCGGTTCAGGCCGAGGATCATGCGCATCGTGGTGCTCTTGCCGGCGCCGTTCGGGCCGAGGAACCCGGTGACGTGCCCGGGCCGCACCGTGAACGTCAGGTCGTTCACGGCCGTCACGCCTCCGTAGCGCTTGGTCAGTCCATTGACTTCGATCACGTCGTCAACGCTGCCGTGGGCGGCCTTCCCGCGGCATCGGGCCACGGGCCCGTTCCGGCGCGACGAAGGTGGCCCGCGGGCGTACGCCCCTGGGCCGATGCCCGGCCGGCAGGCGGTGGCTACGATCGACCGCGTGCATCACGACCCGCCCCGCCCGCCTCTGACGCAGCGGCTGCCGCCGGGCGCGTGGACGGCGCTCACCTGGTGCGCGGTGGCGGTCTTCGCCCTCGTGCTGTTCGTCACGCTGCTGAACCAGGACCGGGACGTCCACCCGGAGGCCCCCGCCGCGGCGGCCGCGGCCGCCGTCATGGCGCTGCCCCTGGCCGGGTCGCGGCGCCGGCCGTCGGCGGTGCTCGCGGTGCTGCTGGCCGAGATCCCCGTCGCGACGGCCGCGGGGGTCATGGCCGATCGGATCTGGCCGGTGTTCCTGGCCGCCGACATCCTGACCGGCCTGGTCACGGCCGGACGCGCACGCCGGGCCGGCGTCGTCGCCGCGGTCGCCGCGCTGGCGGTCCAGCAGGTGGCCTGGCAGTTCGACCTGTGGCGCGGCGGCCACCGCGCCCTCGCGCCGGGTTTCGTCGGGCTGACGCTCGTGCTCGCCCTGGGCGTCCTGGTCGCCTGGCTGGCGGGCACCTCGATCCGCCAGCGGCGCGAGTACGGCCGGGCGCTGCGCGCGCACGCCACCGCCGAGGCGGTCACGGCGGAGCGGCTGCGCATCGCCCGTGAGCTGCACGACATGGTCGCCCACAGCATCGGCGTCATCGCCATCCAGGCCGGCGCGGGCGCCAGGGTGATGGACGCCGAGCCGGCGAAGGCCCGCGAGGCGCTGACCGCGATCGAGACCACCAGCCGCGAGACCCTGAGAGGGCTGCGGAGCCTGCTCGGCGTGCTGCGCCGGCCGGAGCCGCGGCCCGCGGAGCCGGCGCCGTTCGCGGGGCTGGCGGACCTCGACGCGGTCGTGGCCATGACCGCCGCCGCCGGTGTCCGCGTGGACGTGCGCTGGAGCGGCCAACGCCGCCCGCTGCCGGCCGCCGTCGACCGGTCCGCGTTCCGCATCGTCCAGGAGGCGGTGACCAACGTGGTCCGGCACGCGGGCGTCGCCCGCTGCGCGGTGTCGATCGACTTCCGCGACGAGGAGCTGCGCGTCGAGATCGTCGACGACGGGCACGGCCCCGCCCCCGCGGCCCCGGCCGGCGGCGGGTACGGCATCGCCGGGATGCGGGAGCGCGTCGCGCTGCTGGACGGCGACCTCAGCGCCGGCCCACGGCCCGGAGGCGGCTTCCGGGTCGCCGCCCGGCTGCCCGTCCCGGACAGGCCCGACGACGACCACGCGCCGGGCGCGATGACGAGCGCCGAGGGGGTGCGGTGACGATCCGGGTCGTGCTGGCCGACGACCAGCCGCTCATCCGCGCCGGGCTGCGCACGGTCATCGCCGGGACGCCGGACGCGGACGTCGTCGGGGAGGCCGGGACCGGCGCCCAGGCCGTGCGGCTGGCCAGGGAGCTGCGCCCCGACGTGGTGCTGATGGACATCCGCATGCCCGGCATGGACGGCATCGAGGCCACCCAGATGATCACAACCGGCGAGCCGGCCCCCCGGGTCGTCATCCTGACCACCTTCGACGACGACGACAACGTCTACGCCGCCCTGCGGGCCGGGGCCAGCGGCTTCCTGGTCAAGGACATGGCGCTGGAGGACATCCTGGCGGCCGTCCGCGTGGTCGCGGCCGGGGACGCCCTGATCGCGCCCGGCGTCACCCGCCGCCTCATCGGGGAGTTCGCCGCCCGGCCCCCCTCCACGCCGGGCTCGCGGGATCTCGGCGGTGTGACCGGGCGCGAACGCGAGGTGCTCACCCTGGTCGGGCGCGGCCTGTCCAACGCCGAGATCGCGGCGCACCTGCACATCAGCCCCGGCACCGCCAAGGCGCATGTGGCCAGCCTGCTCGCCAAGCTCGGCGCCCGCGACCGGGTCCAGCTCGTCATCGCCGCCTACGACGCCGGCCTGGTCGCGCCCGCCCGCTGACCGGCCGGGGACCGCTGGGTCCCGGGCCCGGCGTGCGATCCGGCCTTGTGATGGCGAGCAGTCCGGAGTACGGTCGAACCGTACGGTACGGTTCGGCAAGGGAGAGAGGCTCGGATGGAGCAAGAGGACGCCAAGGTCCGCCAGATCCGGACGGCGGCGAAGACGCTGTTCCTCCGGCACGGTTTCGCCCAGGTGAGCACGGCGGCCCTGGCCAAGGAGGCGGGGGTGTCCAAGGAGACCCTCTACACGCGTTACCCGAGCAAGGAGGCGGTCCTCGCCGACGTGCTCGAACACCTGATCACCACCACGGAGGACCCGCCGGAGGCGGCTCCGGCCGTCGCGTCGAGGGCCGCCCTGGAGAGCGCGCTGTACGTCTTCGCCCGCCGGCTCCTGGCCGGACTCATGGACCGCGAGTACATGGAGCTGGCTCGCATCGTCATCGCCGAGACGCCCAGGTTGCCGCACGTCGGCGAGACGTTCCGGAACGCCGTCCCCGAGCGGGCGCTGGCCGGCGCGAGAGGTCTGCTGGCGGCCGCCCGCGAGGCCGGGCTCATCGACGACGTCGATCTGGACGCCGCGGCACTCCTGCTGGTCTCACCCCTGGTGACCCACGCGCTGCTGCAGGTTCTGCTCGTCGCTCCCTCGGTCGGGCGGCCCCCCGAGGCGCTGGACGTCGACGTGCACGTGGCCCTGTTCCTCAGGGCGATCCCCTTCACGGAGGAAGCATCATGAACGCGGACATCATCATCGTCGGAGCCGGCCCGGCAGGGCTCCTGCTCGCCGGAGACCTGGCCGGCGCCGGGGTGCGCGTGACCGTGGTCGAGCGCCGTACCGGCGAGTCGCCGCTCTCGCGGGCCTTCGCCGTGCACGCGCGCACCCTGGAGCTCCTCGACATGCGTGGCCTGGCCGACCAGGCTCTCGCCGGCGGCACCACGGTCCCGGGCCTGCTGATCTGGGACCACGTCGTGATCGGCATGACCGACCTGCCGGGCCGGCACCCGTACATGCTCGTCACCCCGCAGTACGAGATCGAGCGGTTGCTGATGCGACGCGCCCTCGGCAACGGCGCCGAGTTGCTGTCCGGGCACGAGGTCACCGGCGTGGAGCAGGACGGCGAAGGCGTCACCGTGCGCGTCCGCGCGCTCGACGGGGACACGCGCACCCTGCGGGCGTCGTACGTGGTCGGCGCCGACGGCAGGCACAGCACCGTGCGCGAGGCCGCCGGCATCGACTTCCCCGGCCACGCCGTCGCCCGCTCGGTGATGCTCGCCGACGTCAGGCTGACGGAGAAGCCCCGGGAGCTGCTGTCGGTCAACGGCGTTCGCCAGGGCTTCGTGTTCATCGCCCCGTTCGGCGACGGCTGGTACCGCATCATCGGCCGCGACCACGCGAACGGCGACCTCCCGGACGACGTCCCCGTCGACTTCGAGGAGCTGAAGCGGCTGACCCGCGCGTGTTACGGCACCGACTTCGGCATGCACGATCCGCGCTGGATGTCGCGCTTCCACAGCGAGGAACGGCAGGCCACCCGCTACCGCGCGGGCCGGGTGTTCATCGCCGGCGACGCCGCGCACGTGCACGCGCCCGCCGGCGGCCAGGGCATGAACACCGGCCTGCAGGACGCCGCCAACCTGAGCTGGAAGCTGGCGGCGGCCGTTCGGGGCCGGGCCCCGGCCGGGCTGCTGGAGAGCTACGAGGCCGAGCGGCACCCCGTGGGCCGGACCGTCCTGCGCACCAGCGGCCTCCTCACCCGGTTGGCGCTGCTGCGCTCGCCGGTGGCGCGCGCGGTGCGCAACCAGGTCAGCGGCGCCGTCATGAACATCCGGCCGCTGCGCCGCGCGGTGGCGCTCAACATGCTCTCCGGCATCGCGGTCCGCTACCCCGCGCCGGACGGCGCCCACGCGTGGGTGGGACGACGCGTCCCCGACCTCGCGCTCGCCGGCGGCGCGCCGGGCAGGTTGTACGAGGCGCTGCGCCGCGGGAGGTTCGTGCTCGTCGCCCGCCTCGGCCCGCCGGCGGGGTGGAGCGACCGCGTCGACCACGTCGCCCCGGCCGAGGCTTCAGCTGCGGCGAGGTGCATGCTCGTCCGTCCCGACGGCTACCTCGCCTGGGCCGGCGACCGCGGCGACAACGCCGGCCTCGCCGAAGCCCTCACCCGGTGGTGCGGGCCCGCCGCCTGAGGCCGCGGGGGAGCGGCGGGCACGGTCTCACGCTCACCCGCCCAGGCCGAGCATGCGCCTGAACAGGGCGTCCACGGCACGGTCAGGCAGCGCGCGCTGGAGCCGGGTGAGCAGCTTGGCGTGGCCGCCGACGGGGTAGCGCGTTCGCGGCCGGCGGGCGGTCAACGCCGTCACGACGGCGCGGGCGATCGTCTCGGGCGGGCTGCCGCTGCGCCGGTGGTTCGCGGCGATCCGCTCGATGACGTGTCCGAACGTGTCGCCGTAGTCGGCGCGGCCCTGGGGGGAGAACCGGTCGGCGATCGCCCGCCGGCCGCTGGCCACCAGCTTGGCCGGGGCGTCGCTGCGGGTGGCGCCCGGCTCGACGATGCTGACGTGCACGCCCCACGGGCGCAGCTCCATGCGCAGCGCGTCGGTGACGGAGACGAGGCCGTGCTTGGCGGCGGTGATCGGGCCGAGGAACGGCAGCGTGATGCGCCCGCCCTCCGAGCCGACGTTGACGATCCGGCCCCGGGCGCGCTTGACCAGCGGCAGGAACGCCTGCGTCACGGCGAGCTGGCCGGTCAGGTTGACCTCGAGGTGACGCCTGAACTCCTCCAGGGGCACCAGCTCGATCGGCCAGGGCGCGCCGATGCCGGCGTTGTTGACGAGGCCGGCCAGCCCCGACGCGCCGACGGTCCGCTCCACCCGGTGGACGGCGGCCGCGATCGACTCCTCGTCCGTGACGTCGATGCGGACCGGGACGATCCCGCCACCGGACGCGGCCCGCAACGCCTGGCCGTCCGCCTCCTTGCGTACTCCGGCGAAGACCGTGAAGCCCCGGGCATGCAGGGCCAGCGCCGAGGCCCGGCCGATCCCTGACGACGTTCCGGTGATCACTACGGCTGGTGACATGCCGCACCCCTCACGAAATAACTCAACGATGGTGAGTTGAACGTAGACGACGCCGGCGCCGAACTCAACAAGGGTGAGCTACTCTGCCGGGGTGACCGAGACACGTCAGAAGGGAGCCGGCGGGCGACGGCCGGGAGTGTCGGGAACGCGCGAGGCGATCCTGGCGGCCGCCCAGCGGAGCTTCGCCGAGCACGGATACCTGGCGACCACCATCCGCGGCGTCGCGTCGGCCGCCGGCGTCGATCCCGCGCTGGTCCTGCAGTTCTTCGGCAGCAAGGACGGGCTGTTCGACGCCGCCCTGCGGGCCGATCCGCCCACCCGACCCCTGACGGCGCTGGTGCGCGACGGCGACGTCGACCACCTGGGGGAGCGGCTGGTGCGGCGCTATCTGGAGCTCTGGGAGGCCCCGGACACCGGAGCCCGGCTGCTCGCGATCGTACGCGGCGCGTCGGCCTCGCCCAGCGCGTCGGCGATGGTGGCCTCGTTCATGACCGACGAGGTGATGCTGCCCCTCGCCCGCGCCATCGGGCCCGACCGGGCCGAGCTGCGCGCGAACCTCACGGGCGCGCACCTGCTGGGCGTGGCGACGGCCCGGTACGTGCTGAAGGTCGAGCCGCTCGCCTCGCTCGAACGCGAAGCGCTCGTCGCCATCCTGGCCCCCCTCGTGCGGCACCACCTCACCGGTGATCTGGGACGGCCGTGAGCCTGGCCTGGCCGCCCGAAGGATCCGCGCCTTCGGTGCTGGCCCCATCACCGCCCCAGAGAATCCCCCCGATGTCCACCGCCCACGTCGTCGTCACCGTCCTGGCCGCCGCCCGGGTGGGTTCGCAGGGCGGGCTCAGTCGAGCGGCGGGGTGCCGTGCGTATGGAACGACTCGATCGTCTTCAGGCCCCACGCCTGGCCCTTGGCCCGCTCGGCCTGGGTCCAGGTGATCAGCGGCCAGTCGGGGGCGAGCACCAGCCGGGTCAGGGGGTTGCACAGCTCGATCCGGTTGCCGCCCGGCTCGTAGACGTACAGGAAGAACGTCTGCTGGATGGCGTGCTTGTGCGGACCGGTCTCGATGTGCACGCCGTTGTCCAGGCACAGGTCGGCGGCCCGCAGGATGTCCTCGCGGGAGTCGGTGGCGAACGCGACGTGGTGCAGGCGCCCTCGCGACCCCGACCGGTCCTCGGTGTAGACGATGTCGTACGACTTGTTGGTGAAGGTCAGCCACTGCGCGCTGAGCCTGCCGCTGTCGAGCACGATCTGCTCGGTCGGCCTGGCGCCGAGCAGCCGGTGCGTGAAGCCGGAGCTGGGCGCGACCTCGGCGGCCAGGAAGTTGACGTGGTCGAGCCGCCGCACGCCGACGCCCTGGCACGGCTTGGCCTGCGGCTGGTTCTTCAGCCCGGGGCGCAGCTCGGGCGGCGCCTCGTACCACTCGCTCTCCCAGTACAGGGCGATCTCGTGGCCGTCCGGGTCGCGGGTGACGTACAGCGGCCCGATCCCGGGCTCGTCCTCCACCCACGCGCCGCCCATGCCGGCCTCCTCCAGGGCCTTGACGCGGGCGTTCAGCGCCTGCTCGCTCGACGTGCGCAGCGCCGTACGGCGCAGGCCCGAGGTCGGGTGGGCGGTCAGCGTGAGGCTGTGGTGCTCGTAGTCGTCCCACGAACGCAGGTACACGGACTCGCCCGAGCGGCCGTTCTCGGTCATGCCGAGCAGCTGGGTGAAGAACCACAGGCTGCGGTCGGGGTCGGGGGTGAAGAGTTCGACATGGCCGAGATGAGCGATGTCTCCCAGGGGTGGGGCCATCGGGGAGCCTCCTCAGGAGCCGGATGCGGGCGGGCGCGGGAACACCGTGCCGTCGAAGATCTTGCGGGCCGTCCGGACGACGGCGGTGCGGGCCGCATGGGGAGCGCGAGGTGGTGGTGACCACCAGCACGTCGCCCTGGCGGCACTGCTCGACCGCCGCGTGGATCATGAGGTTGTCGCCGGGCCGGCACAGGGCGGTCACCGCGGTGCCGCAGACGCGCACGCCCTGCTGGATCGGCCGCAGTCCCGGGCCCAGGCTTCCCGTCCGGCCCAGCGCCTCGTGCACGGTGGCCACGCCGAACCCCGCCAGCGCGGTCACCGCGTCCGCGTCCGCCCGGCGGACGCCGGTGACGATCACACCGCTCATGCCAGGACGCCCGTCACCTGCGGGTACGGCCGCATGTACGCCTCGCCGTACGTGGTGTGGGGCAGCCCCAGGTTGGGACCGGCGTTGCGCTTGAGCTGCACGCCCCGGCGCGTGGCCAGGTCGGTGTAGTAGTCCCACAGGTGCCGCTGGGCGGGCAGGCACTCCATGGCCTTGCGCTTGGTGTCGAAGACCTCGGTGATGTCGAGCAGGACCTGCGGGGTGAAGCCGCACATCTCGGGCTGGTGCGGCTCGAAGAAGAACACCGGCGGCGCCCCGAGCGGCTCGCCCGGCGCCGGGTAGCCGGCGGCCTGCGCCAGCACCCGGGCCTCCAGCGCCATCCGGGCCGCCGCGGGGTGGTCGCCGTTGTACGGGTCCTCCGGCGGGTGGGTGAGCACCACCGTGGGCGCCACCTCCCGGTAGAGGCGCACCAGCTCGTCGACGAGCTCGGGCGTCTCCCGCAGCGGGTAGTCGCCGGCCTCGAGGAAGCGGATGCCGGCACCCAGGGTGGCCGCGGCCTGCTCCGCCTCCCCTCGCCGCAGCTCCTTGATCTCGTCGAGCGATCTTCCCTCGCGCCAGGCCTTCGCGGACTCGCCGCGTTCGCCGCAGGAGAGGCACACGATCGTCACCTTCTTGCCCCGCGCGGCGGCCAGGGCGATCGCCCCGCCCGCGCGCCAGACGAAGTCGCCGGCGTGCGCGCTGACGACCAGGGTGGCTGCGCCGGAGCTGCCTGGTTCACGGCGTCTGTCATCGGGTTGTCCTCCTCGACGGGTGGGGGAGCCGTGCCACCGGACGGCGTCAGGTGTCGCTGAGCGCCTCGATGACGCTGGCCAGGTGGGCGTGCGCGGCGGCCTCGGCCGCCTTCGGGTCGCGGGCGCGGATCGCCTCGATCAGCGCCAGGTGCTCGTCGAGCGACCGCTGGGGCCGCCCGGGGCGAAGCGCGAGCTGGAAGCGGTGCCGGACCAGCTGGGCGTTGAGCCGCTCCAGCAGCTCGACCGCCACCTGCTGCCCGGAGATGTCGCGGATGCGGGCGTGCAACCGATGGTTGAGCTCCGAGTAGGTCAGGGGCTCGCCGTCGGCGACCGCCTTGGCCATCGCCTCGCCCAGCGCGGCGAGCTCGGCCCCCTGCTCGTCGGTGGCCCGCGCCGCCGCCTTGGCCGCGCACAGCCCTTCGAGCACCATCCGGCACTCGGTGATGGCGACCGCCTCCTCGACGCTGACGACCCGTACGCGGGCGCCCCGGTTGGGGATGCGCTCGACCAGGCCCGCGGCGGTCAGGTCGATCAGCGCGGCGCGGATGCTCGCCCGGGTCACCCCGAACTGCTCGGCGAGCTCGGCCTCCCGCTGGGCGGGAGCCATGTCCCCCCGTCTCGGGCGACAATATTGTCAACAATCTTGCTGGGCATAGTGCCGACAGCGGTCGCGCGGCCGCCATGACCGGCCGCCCGATGACAACCATGCCCCGCCGGGGGCTGAGCGGTTCTAGCGGCCGCTCCACTTGATCTCGTACGGCTGGAGCGTGACCTGCCTGCCGTCCACGGTCGCCGTGACGGCCTTGTCCGCCGTGTTGACAGCCAGCAGCTGCTGCTCCTGCGCCAGCACGCGGACCCGCGGGTCGGAGGAGGTGACGTCCTCCAGCTCGGCTCCCGCGGGGAACCAGCGGGCGAACTCGCTCACCAGCTGCCCCGTCGGCAGCATCGAGCCGGTGCCGGGCGCCCACATGCAGGCCCGGCATTCCCCCTCCTTGGCCTGCGGGTTCCAGTACAGGGCGGTGGCGGCGCCGCTGCGGGCGAACTCCATCATCGAGACGGCCTGCACGGCCAGGCGCTTCGGCTCGGGCCACGTGGTGCCGTCCTCCGGCACGACGTACCACTCCGACCACCAGACCGGCAGGTCACCGGTCCGCTCGCGCAGCCACGCGGTGATCGCGCCGAACTTGGCCAGCGCCCCGAACTCGTCCGGCCGCAGCTCGTGCGTCTCGGTGGGGGAGGCGCCGTCCACCACGACGAAGTCGGCGCCCTTCTTGTTCTTGAACCAGTACTCGAAGGCGTCGAGCGCGTTCTGGTTGACCACGCCCCACGGGCCGCGCAGCTCCGACGGTCCTTCGTTGTCGCTGTCGAAGCCGATGTACGGGCCGCCCACCTGGGCGTCCGGGCGGGCCGCCTTGACCGCGTCGTACACCTTGTTGTACAGCGCCGTATAGCCCTTGACGTCCGCCGGCTTGGCGTGGTCGCGCCAGAAGCCCTTCAGCTCGTTCCAGACCATGAAGTACTTCACGTCGGTGTACCGGGTGGCGACGGCCGCGGCCAGCTTGGCGAAGTCGTCGAAGTGCTCCGGGTACGGGGCGTCCTCCAGGTGCTCCTTCCACGCCGACTCCTCGGTCGGGCCCTGGGGGCCGCCCTTCATCCAGTCGGGGGCGCAGCACAGCGTCATGACCGGGGTGGCGCCCGACTCGCGCATGAGGTTCATCCGGCTGTCGAGGTCCTCCCAGAAGAACTCGCCGGGCCGCGGCTCCGGGTTGAGCGCGCCGAAGCCCATGATGTGCTGGTTCTGCAGCATCGGCGTCCGCGCCAGCGCCCCGGCCACGTCCTGCTCGAAGCGCGGGCTGACGTTGTTCGCGCTGACGCCCGTGTGGGTGAAGCCCCAGCGCGGCCAGGCGGCGTCCACCGGCGGCGGCTTGCGGATCTCACCGGCCGCGGGCGGCGAGGAGGCGCCGGACGCCTCCGAGGTGGGCGCCTTGTCGCCGGTGCCGTTGCCCGTGGTGCTCTCCGGAGTGCAGCCCGCGAGGACGAGCGCCGCCGCGACGACCGCCACGGCCATCCACCTGGAACGCCCCCGCCCTGACGACGCAGGGAAACCCGATGACACGTGATCCCCATCCGATCCTTGTGTAGACGACGGGGATGTAGCGTTCCACGCGTGGCGTAAGGCCGTCGTATCCCGGACCCGGTTCACAGCCAATCGTTACACCGGTCCCGGCTGTCGGGGATGGAGCGGTTCGGGCAGGAACGTAGGTTCCGGCATCAGGTGTCGGCCGGTTGCCGTCCGTTGTCTCCGAGGGAGACGAGCAGGCGGCGTAGCAGCGCGGCGAGCTGATCGCGTCCGGCCACGGGCAGTCCCTCCAGAAGCCGGCGCTCGTTGGCGAGGTGGTGTTCGACGACCTGGTTCACCAGCCGCAGCCCCTGTTCGGACAAGGAGATCAGGACACGTCGCCGATGCGCCGGGTCCACCTCGCGCTCGACCAGTCCCTTGCTCACCAGCCGGTCGACGCGGTTCGTCAACGCCGCCGAACTCACCATGCCCGCGCTGCTCAGCTCTCCTGCGCTGAGGACGTGGGGCGGCCCCGCGCGCAGCAGTGTGGCCAGCACGTCGAACTCCCAGGACTCCAGGCCGTGCTCGGCGAACTCGTCCTTGATCGCGCGTTCGAGCAGCCGTGACGCCCGGGAAAGGCGGCCGACGACCGCCATGGGGGAACAGTCCAGGTCGGGCCGCACCGCCTGCCACTCCCGAATGATCACATCGACCCCGTCCTGCTCGGTCGCGTCGGTCACGGTCTTCCCTCCCGGGTCAGGCGGCTTCTCTCACAGTCTAAGTCTTCGATGTCGAAGAGTTTGACCATTGGAGAGTTTCGACCTAAAGTTTCGACATCGAAATTTTCGAGGGAGTGTTGAGATGCGTACTCTGATCGTAGGAGCTCGTGGTTACCTGGGCTCGGCCGTCGCCGAAAGGCTGGCGGCAGCCGGCCACCAGGTCGTGGAACTCGCCCGTCCGGGCGGCGATCGGCCGGAGGGGCGGTACGAGCGGCGAATCGGCGACCTGACCGACCCGGACTCGCTCACCGCGGCGGTCACCCCCGACATCGACGCGGTGATCAATCTGGCCACGCCCACCGGTGACGCCGACGCCGACGCCGCGGCCGTCGCGGCGTTGACCGGCCCGCTGCGCGGCACTGGGCGCGCATTCGTCTACACCAGCGGCGTCTGGGTCCTGGGCGCCACGGGGGCGGCCACCGCCCATGAGGAAACGCCCACCGACCCGATCCCGATCGTGGGATACCGGCCCGGCATCGAGCACCAGGTGCTCGCCACCGCCGAGAACGGCGTCCGCGCCACCGTCATCCGACCCGGCATCGTGCACGGCCGCGGCGGCGGCATCCCCGCCTTGCTGGTCGACCTGGCCCGCAGGCATGGGGCGCCCCTGATCATCGCGGACTCGACGGTGCGCTGGCCCATGGTCCACCTCGACGACCTGGCGGACCTTTTCACCAGAGTGGTCGAGCAAGCGCCCGCCGGAACGCTGTGGCACGGCGTGAGCCAGCCGGCGGTTCCCGTCCGGGACCTGGCCATCGCCGCCGGCCAGGCCGCCGGAATCCTCGCCGAGCCGCGGGTCTGGCCGCTGGACCAGGCGCGAGAGGAACTCGGTGCGCTGTTCGCCGACGCCCTGGCACTCGACCAGTCCGTCAGCGGGGAGCGGGCACGCGACCGGCTGGGCTGGCAGCCCCGGCACCCCGACGCCGTCGCCGACCTGCGCGACGGCTCCTACCTCCCGGCCCGTCGCGTTTCATGAGGCGCGGAGCCACACGTTGATGGCGGCGCTGGTGACGGTGGCCCCTACAGCGTGCCGCCCACGAGGAGGGCCAGGTCGATGAGCCGGTTGGAGTAGCCCCACTCGTTGTCGTACCAGCCGACGACCTTGACCTGCGTGCCCAGCACCCGGGTGAGCTCGGCGTCGAAGACGCAGGACGCGGGGTCGGTGACGATGTCGGTGCTGACGATGGGCGCCTCGGTGTAGGACAGCAGCCCCTTGTACGGGCCCGCGGCGGCCTCGGCGTAGGCCTCCTTGACCTCCTGCACGGTGGTCGGGCGGCGGGTGGTGACGGTCAGGTCGGTGACCGAGCCGGTGGGGACGGGCACCCGCAGGGCGAAGGCGTCGAGACGGCCCTGCAACTCGGGCAGGACCAGGCCGATGGCCTTGGCCGCCCCGCTGGAGGTGGGCACGATGTTCAGGGCCGCGGCGCGGGCGCGGCGCAGGTCCTTGTGCGGGGCGTCCTGGAGGTTCTGGTCCTGGGTGTAGGCGTGGACCGTGGTCATCATGCCCGACTCGATGCCGACGGCGTCATGCAGCACCTTGGCCAGGACGCCGAGGCAGTTGGTGGTGCAGGAGGCGTTGGAGATGATCGTGTGGCGCTCGGGGTCGTAGGCGTCGTCGTTCACGCCGAGCACGATCGTGACGTCCTCGCCGCTGGCGGGGGCGGCGATGATGACCTTCTTCGCGCCGCCCTCCACGTGCGCGCGGGCCTTGGCGGCCTGGGTGAAGACGCCGGTGGACTCGATGACCACGTCCACTCCCAGGTCGCCCCAGGGCAGATCGGCGGGGTCGCGCTCGGCCAGCACCCTGACCGTGGCGTCACCGGCGTGGATCGCGCCCGGCTCGGCGGTGACCTCGCCGGGGAAGCGGCCCAGGATCGAGTCGTAGGCCAGCAGGTGGGCCATGGTCGCCACGTCGCCGAGGTCGTTGACCGCGACGATCTCCACGTCCGCGTTCCGCGCGACGGCGGCGCGGAAGACGTTGCGGCCGATCCGCCCGAACCCGTTGATGCCGATACGAACAGTCATGCTTACCTCTTCTCGCGCTGACAGGTGTGTCGGCCAACATCATAAGCATCTTATATAAGTTCGCGATATATATAATGGGGGCGTGGACGAGACCCCGGACGACGACCTGGACGTTGAGGCCTTCACCGCGGCCGTCGAGAGCTTCAACCGCTTCTACATCCGGCTGCCGACGCTGGAGAAGCTGTCGTTCACGACGCTGTCGGTGCTGGACACCCTCGCGTGCGCCGACGGCCCGATGCGGCTGACCGACCTGACCCGGACGGAGCAGGTCAGCCAGCCCGCCATCACCCAGCTCGTCACCCGGCTGGAGCGCGACGGGCTGGTCGAGCGCCGCCCCGACCCGAGCGACGGGCGCGCCGTCCTCGTCCACCTCACCGAGGCCGGCCGGCGGATCGGCCGCTCGCGCCACGAGGACCGCACGCGCCACCTGGCTCCGCTGGTCGCGCAGCTGACCGCCGAGCAGCGGCGGGCGATCGCCGGCGCCCTGCCCGCGCTGGCCCGCCTGGCCGAGCTCGGCCGGACCCGGCCTCCGGGCGCGCCGGGCCGGTGACGCGCCGGCTCCGTCGGCGAGCGCCCGGCTGACACCGGAGGCCCAGCACCCGCCGCAGGCCGGACGTACGTCTTCGACCAGCGCGACGTCGCCGCGTCGGCCGGTCCACACACACCTCCCTGGTCGATGCATGCCGCGCCGCCGGGGGTTGACACGCCGGTGCCTCCCACGTGAACAATGTACACGTGAACGTTGTTCACTTAGACGGGAGGGTCACGGTGACACGGATTCTGGTGATCGGGGCAGGGCTCGGCGGGCTGACGCTCGCGCACGCGCTGGTTCGCGCCGGCCTGGACGTACGCGTGTACGAGGCCGACGACGGCAGCGGCGAGCGGGCCCAGGGCTACCGGATCGGGCTCGCGCCGCCGGCGATGGAGGCGTTGCGCGGCAGCTTGCCGCAGCGGCTGTACGAGCTGGTCGAGGCCACCAGCGGCAGCCTGGCCGGGCCGGGGCTGCTGTTCGACGAGCAGCTCACGCTGCTGAGCGGCGACCTGCCGGGACCGCCGGAGGAGGCGAGGGCGTTCGACCGGCAGGTGCTGCGCCGGATCCTGCTCGGGGACCTCGGGCGGCGGGTCGAGCACGGCAAGCGGCTGACAGGCGTCGCCGAGGAGGCGGACGGGACCGTGACCGCGCGTTTCGCCGACGGCACGCGGGCCACGGGCGAGGTGCTGGTCGGCGCCGACGGCGGGAACTCCGTGGTGCGGCGGTACCTGGCGCCCGAGGTGGGGCTCGTCGACGCGGACCTGTGCGGGGCGATGGGCCGCACCCCGCTCACCGGCCGCTTCCTGGAGCTGGTCCCGGGGCGCGGCACGATGGTGAAGGGCCCCGGCACCACGCTGATGCTGGGTCGGATGGAGTTCGGCCGGGAGCCGTCCGCGGCCGCCGCCGAGCTGGCCCCCGGCCTGGACATGCCGTACCGGGACAGCTATGTGAGATGGGTGCTGCTGGTGCCGCCGGGGCACCCGGCGGCACGCGAGAGCGGCTGGAGCGACGCGCGCGAGCCGGCGCTGGAGCTCATCGACGGATGGCACCCCGACCTGCGGGACCTGGTGCGCGGTGCCGACATGAGCGCCGTCGGCCGGTCCAAGGTCTTCGACCGGCCGATGCCGCCCTGGCCGGCAGGCCGCGTCACGCTGCTCGGCGACGCCGCGCACCTCACCCTGGCCAGCGGCGGCAACGGGGCGAACACCGCGCTGCTGGACGCCGTCCTGCTGGCCGAGCTGCTGGCCGAGGCCGGCCGGGGCGAGCGCGACCTCGCCTCGGCGCTCGCGGAGTACCAGGCGGAGCTGCTGGAGCGCGGGAACGCCGCGGTGGAGGCCGGCAAGCGAGCGCAAAGCAGGTTCGTCCCGTCCGCCGTCCCGTCCGCCGTCGCGGGCGACGGGAAGGGGGAGCGCCCGGTCGGGGGGACCCCCTGAACGGCCCGGCCCGCGTGCGCGTCAGACGACGGAGCCGTACGAGGGCTTGCCCGCCCAGTCGTAGGTGACGTAGACGACGCCGGCGCCCGTGGTCCTCGATCCGGTGAGCTTCAGCCCGGCAGGGGCGGTGCCCTCGGCGAACAGGCGCTTCCCCTCGCCCAGGATGACGGGGAAGACCAGCAGGCGGTACTCGTCCACCAGCTCGGCCCGCTGCAGGGTGCGCAGCAGGTCGCTGCTGCCCTGGACGAGGATCTCGCCGTCGGTCTCGCGCTTCAGGTCGGCGACCGTCTGGGCGGCGTCGCCCACCAGCACCCGGGTGTTGCGCCACGTGGCGTCCATCGGCGTCCTCGTGGTGACGTACTTGGGCATGCTGTTGATCTCGGCGCTGCCCTCCTCGTCGGGCACGTTCGGCCAGTGCGAGGAGAGGATGTCGTACGACCGGCGGCCCAGGAGCATCCCGTCCGCGCGGGCGAGCTGCTCGCCCATGATCTCGCCGAAGCCCTCGTCCACGTGCGGGGGCAGCCATCCGCCGTGCGGGAAGTCGTGGGAGTCGTCCTCGCCGGGGCCGCCGGGACCCTGCATGACGCCGTCCAGTGAAAGGAACGCCGAGACCACCAGCCTGCTCGCCATCTTCTGCTCCCTGTGTCGCGTTTCGTCGCGGCGCCCCCCGTGAGGGCCGCCGTCCTCGTGTGCCTTCAGCTTCGCGCAGCCCGTTTACGGCTTCCTTAAGGCTTTCCTACGGTGCGAGCGGGCGCGGCCGGGGAGTCCCAAGTTGATCACGAAAGGGTGCGGGGTGGAAGACGCCCTCCCGCAGGGCCCGCCGTGCCGGTGATACTGGCGGGTCGTCCCATGGATCCGTTGTGAAGGGCGTGACGTGTACCCCCCATCGTCGCCATCGCCATCGGCATGGCAGCCACCGCTGCCGCTGCGGCCGGTACGCAGCCTGGCCAACCTCGCTCTCGGCGCGCTCGCGCTCGACTGCCTGGCGGGCGTGGCGTCCGCCGCGTCGGACGTGTGGGAGGTGTCGGTCATCGACCGCCTGCTGACCGACCCCTACTCGGTCAGCGACGCCGAGCTCGACGCGAGCGACCTCGTCTACACCGGCTCGGCGTTCGTGCAGAAGGGGACGTTCGTGGTGGCCGCCGTGGCGTTCCTCGTCTGGCTCTTCCGGGTCCGGTCGAACGCCGAGCTGCTGGCGCCGGACGGGCACCGGCATCCCAGGCCCTGGCTCGTCCTCGCCTGGGCGGTGCCGATCGTCTGCTGGTGGTATCCCAAGCAGCTGGTCGACGACATCTGGGCCGCCTCCCGGCCGGCCGCCCCGCCGCGCCGGCTCCGGGTGATCACCGCCTGGTGGACGCTCTGGGTGCTCACCTCGGCGGTGACCTACGTGGCGAGCCGCGTCCTCGGCCAGGCCGACGAGGTGGAGTCTCTGGACGATCTGGAGGGCCTGGCGGTCGTGGCCATGGCCGACATGGGGAGCGTCGCGCTGTGGATCGTCGTCGCGGCCCTGGCGGCGTCGATGATCGGCCGCATCACCGACGCCCAGGAAGCCCTGACCACGAGGCAGGTGGCCGTTCAGCTGTGACGATCCCGGTAGGCGGCGGTCAGCATGTGGCCGCTGACGCCGAGGAGCGACGGCACGCTCTCCATGGAGCGCTGGGCGTCGAGGAGGAGCGTGCGGCGTTCCGGGTCGTCGAGCCAGTCGTCGATGTCGCCGTAGAGCCAGAAGGCGCCCTCCAGCCCGTACCGCCGGGCCTCGGGCAGCCCGGCGTCGGCGAACTCGCCCGGAACCTCGTCCGGATCGTGGAAGTAGGCCGTGAAGCCGTGCCCGGGGGAGAACATGATCCCGTCGGTCGCGGCGGCGTGCGCCGCCTGCCGCTCACGCTCGCCCAGGTAGTCGCCCAGGTACACGGTGTCGTGGACGGCCGCGTGGCGGTTGATGGTGGCGGCTGCCACCAGGCCGCCAGGCCGTACGGCGCGCCGGGCCTCCGACAGGGCTCGCACCCGGTCGGTTCGCTCGGAAAGGTGGTAGAGCGGCCCCAGCAGCAGAACCGCGTCCACGCCCGCGTCCGGAACCGGCAGATGGCGGGCGTCGCCCAGCCGCGCGCTCACCCCGCGCAGCTCCGCGGCGCGCTCGACGTGCAGGGGGACCGGATCCAGCAACTCCACGTCGTAGCCGTCGGCGCTCAGCCACTCGGCGTGCACCCCGGTTCCGCCGCCCACGTCCAGCACGCGCGCCGGCGCCGGCGGCAGTGTGCGGCGCAGCACGTCCTGCGTGCGCCAGAACTCCCACCGGCCGCGCCCCTCGCGCAGCCTGCCGTGCTCCCTGTCCTGCTCGTAGTAGGCGAGCAGCTCCCGTGTCACCGTCATACCCGATCATGTGCGGGGGCCCGGACCTCCGGCAAGCGGTTTGTCGGGCGCTCGCTCGCCGCTTGCCCGCCGTGCGCCGAGGTTTCCGCGGTACGCCGTCAGCGCAGCAGGTGGTCGATGATGAGCCAGGCGCCGATGGCGGCCATGGCGGCTCCCGACAGGCGGCTGATGAGGCGGGCGGCGGCGGGGCGGCCGTGCAGGACGACCCGGGTGAGCCGGCCCACGCCGAGGTAGAACAGCCCACAGGTGATCATGAAGGTCAGGCCGAGCACGCCGATCTGCGCGGACACCGGCCAGGCGCCGTGCAGGTTCGTGAACTGCGGGAGCAGGGCGAGGAAGATCAGCAGGCCCTTGGGGTTGAGCGCGCTGACGCCGATGCCGCGCAGGAAGACGGCCCGGTCGGTGCCGGCGGCGGCCTCCCGCGGGGAGGCGGGGGTGGAGGGGCGGGCGAAGGTCATGGCGCCGTGCCACACCAGGTAGAGGCCGCCCACCAGGGTGAGGCCGGTGAGGATGACCGGGTTCCCGGCGACCAGGGCGCCCACGCCGGCCGCGACGACGACGGTGATGGCCGCGTAGCCGACGACCAGCCCGCCAACCGCCGGGGCCACGGAGCGGCCGCGCAGCCCGGCGCCGATGGTGAACGCCCAGTCGGCGCCCGGGACGACGATGAGCAGGAGTGCGACCGCCCAGAAGGCGAGCACGGAACTGGCGGCCATGGAGCAGAATCCCCCCGCTAGCTGGTCATACGGGAAGAATAGTGCTCATCGCGCCGAAGAGGCTTCCAACTTCCGCCCGTCCAAGGCGCTTCGGTGGAAGAATCTGCTCCATGGACGCGATCGACCGGAAGATTCTTGCGCTGCTGCAGCAGGACGGCCGTCTGACGGTCACCGAGTTGGCGGCGCGGGTGGGCCTCAGCGTGTCGCCGTGCCATCGCCGGCTCCGTGAGCTCGAACGCGGCGGGACGATCCGCGGCTACCGGGCGATCGTGGACGCCGCGGCCCTCGGGCTGACGTTCCAGGCGCTGGTGTTCGTCACCATGCGCCAGGAGGACCGCGAGACGCTCCTGGGGTTCGAGGCGGCCGTCGCCCGGGTGCCGGAGGTGGTGCAGGCGCAGCGGCTGTTCGGCGACCCCGATTACCTGTTGCGGATCGTCACCGCCGACCTGACCGCGTACCAGGAGCTGGAGGACGACGTCCTGGCCGCGCTCCCCGGCGTGCAGAGGCTGAACTCCACCCTCGTGATGAAGCACGTGGTGGACGACCGGCCCCTGCCCACGTGACGGCCTACCCCTGCGCCGGGACGGCCGTCCTGTCGTGGACGGCGGACGGGTAGTAGGCGACCCACGCCTCGTCACCCATGCGCAGGATCTTCAGCCCCGTCCAGCCCAGGCCGATCACCGGCAGGGCCCAGAACGCCACGGTCGCGGGCCCGTACTCAAGGGGGAAGGAGGCGACGTACCCGATGAACACCAGCAGCGGCACCCACCAGCCGACGAAGCCCGCCCGCCACACGGCCACGGTCAGCAGCGGCAGGCCGAGGACCGCGAAGAAGATCCACGGCATGTGGAAGCCGATGACGACGCCGGGCAGGTTCAGCATCTCGTCGAGGATCTTCTGCGCCTGCTCCGGCGGGTAGTGCCGGCCCAGCCACCACTCGACCGGGTCGCTCATCAGCAGCGCGGAGGTGGAGATGTACCCGATGACCGTCGCCGCGCCCGCGATGTGGCCGAGCCTGGTCGCCTTGCGCCGGGTGAGATGGGCCAGGCCGAGGGCCGCGACGGCCATCAGCATCCAGCTCCAGTGGTACAGCGCCGATTCGGTCTGCGCGAGCGCGGGGTTGTCGCCGTAGCTGACCGCCTCCCTGTCGTCGCCCCAGGTGCCGGGATCGACGACGACGGCCACGGCCTGGAGCAGCGGGGCCACGATGAGGACGGTGCCGGCCGCCACGCGGCGAAATGTCACCTGGTCGTTGAACATGCCGCTGACGTTAGAAGTCGGGGGCGCCTGCCGTCGTCCGCCTGCGGGGCGACGGGGCGTCACCTCCGAGACGGAGAAGATCCCCGACATTCTTGGGCGATTCCATACCGTGTCCCGCGTTGCGCGCCGGGCGACCGCGGAACGTTGACCGCATGTCCCCTTACGGAGCCCGCATGCTGGCATGGACGCGGACGGCGGGCGCCATCGCGGTCGTCACCGGCCTCTACTTCGTCGTGCCACTGCCGCAGGCGGGGGCGGGAGGTGGCCTGTTCCAGTGGCGCTCCTTCGCGTCCCTGGCGGGTCTGGCCGTCCTGACCTGGCTGCTCACGCGGCAGGTGCAGCGGGCGCTGCGCCCGGAACGGCTCCTGGTGGAGCAGGTCACGATGCTGCTGACCGGCGTCAACCTGGTGGTGGTCTTCTTCGCGGCCACGTACGTGGTGATGGCCGACCAGTTCGCCGGGATCCGCACCAGGCTGGACGCGCTGTACTTCGCGGTGGTGACGCTGGGCACGATCGGGTACGGCGACATCGTTCCCATCGGCCAGGCGGCGAAGGCGGCGGTCATCGTGCAGACGGTGTTCGACCTGGTCATCGTCACCTCGGCCATCACGATCGTCGTCAGCGCGCTGCGCCCGCGCGGACGGCCATGAGGCTTTCGTCCAGGGGCTACGCGGCGGAGGCCTCCCATTCGTGACAGGGGCTGAGGGGGTGGTGCCGGTAGATGGTGCCGACGGCCTCTCCGCTCAGCTTCAGGCTGACTTCCTGACTCACGGGGCCGCACACGCACTGCGGGGACATCTCATGCCCCACCGCGTCGTCGACCGGTCGCACGTGAACAATCTGGTGCATCGGATTTCTCCAGGGAGAGGTAAACGCCCTGGCAGTTTACCCTCTATATGCCCATATGTCGCTTTTATCTCTTCTATCGAGACGCGCGAGGCCGTCCTTCGAGGACCTCATCCGGACTTTCGGCACCGGTTGCCCATGACCGGGCACGAGCTGGCGGACATCGCCTCCCGAGGGCGACAGTGATCTACAATGTAAAGGGCCGGGCTTGCAGGGGAGGACCCGCGCAGGAGCCGTCCCCGACATCAGAAGTCGCTCGCAGGAGAGGTGTGCGCGAACCGCACAGTGACGGACAGGCCGCCTTCAGGGCGTGCACCGGTGGTGAGGGTGGCGTGGTGGGCCTGCGTGACGGCGCTGACGATGGCGAGGCCGAGGCCGTAGCCGTCGTGGTGGCCGTGACGCTCCGGTGCCAGTTTCTGGAAGGGTTGGAAGAGGCGCCGGATCTGGTCGCCGGGGACGGTCGGCCCGCTGTTGGTGACCGTGAGAGTCGCCTCCGTGCCGGAGGTCTGCGTGGTGACCTCGACATGCCCGCCTGCGTGGTTGTGGCGGATGGCGTTGTCGACGAGGTTGGCGACGAGGCTTTCGACCAGTCTCGGGTCTCCGGCCGTCACTGCGGGCGCCAGGTGTCCGGCGAGGTCGATGCCCTTTTTAGTGGCTTGGTCGCGGCGGGTGGCGAGCACCCCTTCGACGACCTGGGCGAGGTCGAGGGTGTCCCAGCGGGTGACGCCGCGCTCGCTGGTGGCCAGAGCGAGCAGTGCCTGGACGAGCCGCTCCTGGTGGCCGCCGAGAGCGAGGGCCTCCTGGCAGACCGAGCGCAGGGTGTCGGCGCCGGCGTCGGGGTCGGCGAGGGCGACCTCGAGGAGGGTGCGCAGGCCGGCCAGTGGGGTGAGCAGCTCGTGGGAGGCGTTGGCGACGAAATGGCGTTGGGCGTCGAAGGAGGCTTGCAGGCGGGCGAACAGGTCGTCGAGGGTGTGGCCGAGTTCGGTCAGCTCGTCGGCGGGCTCGCCGAGAGCGAGTCGCCGGTGGAGGTCGCCGGCGGAGATGCTCTTGGCGGTGGCGGTGATGGCGCGCAGCGGGCGCAGGAACCGGCCGGCGACGAACCAGCCGAGAGCCAGGGCGACGGGAATCAGGACGACCAGGGCGACGGCGGAGCCCATGAGGAGTTGGGGCAGGCTGATCCCGGGCCCGGCCTGGGGCATCGCGCTCGACGGGGGGCCGCCTTCGGGTACGGCCGCATCGATGCTGGACAGCGGGACGGCGACGAGGACGAGCACGAGGACTCCGGCGGCGTAGATGCCCGCCGCGTAGGCGAGCGCCAGCCGCGTCTGCAGGGACCTTCTGGCGAGCGTCTGAGGGGGCATGACGGTCCTACGCGTTGACGCGCTCCGCTGCACCCCAGCTGAAGGCCGGAGCACTACGCACCGAGCCGGTAGCCGGCTTCGCGGACGGTCTCGATCACAGGAGGGTCGCCGAGCTTGGCCCGCAGCCGGTGCATGGTGTGCTTGACGGCGCTGCTGAAGGGGTCGGCGGCCTCGTCCCAGACGCGTTCGAGCAGCTCCTCGGCCGAGATGACCAGTCCGGGTACGGCGAGCAGGCATTCGAGCAGCGCGAACTCGCGGGGGCTCAGGTCAAGGCGCCGGCCCGCCCGGGACGCGGTACGGCGGGCCGGATCGAGGGTGATGTCCCCGTATGCCAGGGTGGGCGGGAGCGGCGGGGCGGCGCGGCGGGCCAGGGCACGGACGCGGGCGACCAGTTCGGCGAACGCGAACGGCTTGGGCAGGTAGTCGTCGGCGCCGAGGCCGAGCCCGTCGACGCGGTCCTCGATCGTGCCGGAGGCGGTGAGCATCAGGACGCGCGTCTCACAGCGGCCGTGGGCGAGCCGCCGGCAGATCTCGTCGCCGTGGACGCCGGGCAGGTCGCGGTCGAGGATCACCACGTCGTAGCGGATGGCGGCCAGGCGGTCGAGGGCGGCGGTTCCGTCCAGGACGACGTCGACGGCCATGCCCTCGCGGCGCAGCCCCGTTCCGATGGAGCGGGCGAGGACCTCGAAGTCCTCGACGACGAGGACCCTCACCGCCGCTCACCGCCGGTCATCGTGCGGGCGCGGCGGCCCGGTCGAGGTGCCATGGTGCAACGATGCCAGATCCCGGGTCTCAGCCAGGTCGCAGCCGCTGCGACCCGGGTGGAACCGGAGGCCGCGTACAACCGTCGGCATGAGTCCATCCACCAACCCCATGAGCGCCCCGGGGAACATCGTCGCCGGGCCGCGCAAGCGATATGAGGCGTTCCTGGCGGGGCCGGCGACCGGCTCCGTGCGGCCGCACGGAGCGGGGGAGTCCGCCTCGGCGGCGGGTCGCCCTGCGGATCGGACCGAGGTGCCGGTCCATCGCGCCGCGACGTCCACGGAGGTGTCACGGTGACCCCTTCCGGTACGCCCCACCGCTCCAGCCGGCGGGCCGGGTGGGACGGCTTCCCCCGGTTGCTGCACGAGCAGTGGACCACGTTTCGTGCCTCGCGCGGCTGGGCGCTCGCCATGGCGGCCTCCGTCCTGGTCACCGTGTCGCTCGGCCTGCTGATCGCCGGGGGAGTGCGCAGCAGCTGCGTGACGGGGAAGGGCGAGGGCCCCTGCCCCGCGCCGCTGGTGGGTCCCGACGGCACCGCGGTGAAGGACAAGTACTACTTCGTGCACCAGCCACTCAAGGGGAACGGCAGCCTCACCGCCCGTGTGTCGGACATGACGGGGCAGATCCGGCTGCCGGACGCCGTACCCGGGGTGCGCAACATCAAGGAGGGAGTGGTGCCGTGGGCCAAGGCCGGAATCCTCGTCAGGCAGAGCCTCAAGCAGGGCACACCGTATGCCGCCGTCATGCTCACCGGAGAGCACGGCGTGCGGATGCAGTACAACTTCACCCACGACGTGCCCGGCGGCCCGCACAACGGCCCGCAGTGGCTGCGGCTGATCAGGTCAGGCGACACCATCACCGGCTACGAGTCGGACGACGGCGGGACGTGGACCGAGGTCGGGGCGGTCAAGCTGACCGGGCTTCCGGAGACGGTCGAGATCGGGCTGTTCGCCACCTCACCGGGAGCCTTGTGGGAGACGGCGCGAGCCTTCGCCCAGGCCACCGCCACCTTCGACCAGATCAAGGTGCAGGGCGCGAACGGTTCGTGGCGCCGCGACGACGTCGGCGTCTCCCTGGAGTCCGACGGCAGGACCCCGCATCACCCGGGCGGGGTCGTCGAGTCCGGTGACAAGCTCATCGTGACCGGGGGTGGCGACATCGGGCCCGCCACGGTGGAGGGCGGTGTGCGCGCCGACCTCATGCTGATCGGCGGGGCCCTGGGGCTGATCCCGGTGCTCGTGGCGGGGGTCACGTTCTGCACGGCGGAACGCCGGCGCGGGCCGATCGGGACCGGCCCGCCGGCCGAGCCGCGGCCGGCGCGGCTGCTGGCGGCCAAGGCCGCGGTGGTCGGCGCGGTCGCGTTCGTGGCGGGGCTGGTGGCCGCGGGGGTCGTGGTCCCTGCCGGCCTGGCGATGCTGCGTGCCCATCAGAACCCGGTCCAGCCGATCACTCCCGGCACCGAGCTGCGGGTGATCGTCGGCTACGCGGCGCTGACGGCAGCCGCCGCCGTGCTGGCCCTGGGCCTCGCCGCGCTGGTCGAGCGGGGCATCGTCGCCATCGGGCTGGCCATCGCGCTGGTCGTCGCCCCGTACCTGCTGGCGACCGCGGGGCTGGCGCCATGGCTGCTGACGATCACCCCCGCCGCCGGGTTCGCGATCACGCAGAGCGTCCCCACGTTCGCGCATGTGGACGTGGACCGGTCGCTGCTCGGCGGCTATTACCCGCTCCCGCCATGGGCAGGTCTGGCCGTGGCCTGCGGGTACGCCGCCCTCGCCCTCGGGGCGGCGACAGCCGTGCACCGCAGGAGAGCTTCACGCGCGAAAGGCTGAGCACTTCCTCGCCTTCGTCGGCATCACCCGTAGAGCGAGCGGGCTCCCGGGCTGGTGCCCGTGAAGCGCTGGCCCGCGGCGATCTCGTCGCCGACCACCGACCAGAGGGTCTCGTCGTCCTGGAAGGGGAGCGGGTCGATGCCGCTCGTCTCCTGGCGGATACGCTCGATCTCGCGCTCCAAGCGCTCGAAGCCGGCCTCCTCGTCGCCGCCGCTGAAGGTGAACTCCTCGAGCAGGCGCTGGAACCGGACGGTGACCTGGAGGAGGGAGGAGACGTCCGTGTGGAGCTCCTGCACGGTCTCCTCGTCGGGGTCGAAGGCGTGCACCTTGCCGGAGCCGGGGTCGAGGGCGAGGTGGGCGTTGAGCAGCCAGCCGATGACGGGCCATTCGCCCGCGTCCCCCGGGGCGTCCTCGAGGTCCTCGGTGTAGACGACGTCCTGGACGAGGGGCAGCCGACCGGAGTTCTCGTCGGGCTCGCGCAGCCAGAGCGTCCCGGTGGGGACGCCGACGGTCTGCAGGAGGCGGGCGCCCTCGAGGTCCGCGATGGAGGGCGGGAAGGCGGTGGCGGGCAGGGTCGCGAGCCGGTCGTCGCCGAAGATGTCGGCGAGTTCGCTGCGGGTGACGTCGAAAAGCAACTGCCGGAACTCCGAACTCGGCGGCGGCACGGGCGCCGTGGGACTGTCAGCAGATGTTACCGGTGATCGGGTCCGATCAGGTGTTCGCGGCCCTGCTGGTGGAGGGCCCCGGACGGGGGTTCCGTCGGCCGGCCTGATCGCCCGCCGACCGGCTCAGACCGAGCGTGACGGCTAACCTGGTCCGGGATGCCAGGTACCGCGGCGAGTGAGGGAGACGATGTCGGCGACGCGACTGCTGGTTCTCGGCGTGGTGCGGCAGCACGACCGGGCGCACGGCTACCTGGTGGGCTCCGAGCTGGAGTCGTGGGAGACGGAGAGGTGGGCCGGGCTCAGGTCCGGCTCGATCTACCACGCCCTGCGCCAGCTGGCCAAGGAGGGGCTGCTGGACGCGAGCGAGGTGCACGACTGGCCGGGCCGCGTCGACTACGCCATCAACGAGAAGGGCGAGGCGGAGTTCCTCCAGCTGCTCAGAGGCGCCCTGCGCGTGCCCGACAGACGCCCGGAACTGCTGGGCGCGGCCCTGGTCATGCTGCCCGCGCTGCCCGTGGAGGAAGTGATCGCGCTGCTCAGGGAGCGGGTACGCGCTCTGGAGGACGAACGGGCGCGGATCGTGGCCACGGCCGGTGAGGGAGAGCGCCCAGGGCATGTGGCGGAGCTGTTCGCACTGCGCGCCGCGCAGGCCGAGGGTGACGCGTCGTGGACCCGTGAGCTGATCGGACGGCTGGAACGGGGCGACAAGCCCGCCTGAACGGGACGGCAAGGCGGCTGGAACGGCCGACCTGAACGGTAGGGAACCGGTTTGACGGTGGGGACGTGGGTGCGCCATAGTGCGATACCCAAATTTGGTTAACCAAATTTGGCTACCCGAAGGAGTTCTATGCGCATCACCACCGCGGTGCTTCTGGCGCTCGCCTCGATCCCCGTCACCTCGGCGCCCGCGGCCGCGAACGCCGCCCCCGTCTGCCGATCCATCGGCGCCAAGGTGGCGATGACCGCCGACGGCCCCGCCGACCAGCGCCTGGCCGGCACCCTGTGCCTCCCGCGCGGCCATGCCACCACCGTCCAGTTGCTCATCCCCGGCGGCTTCTACGGCCAGGCGTACTGGCGGATGCGCGGCGACCAGCGGCGGCCCTCGTACGTGGAGACGATGACCGCCGCCGGATACGCCACGCTGGCCATCGACCGGCTCGGCACCGGTGCGAGCTCCTACCCGCCGAGCGCCCGCTTCCGGCAGGACACCCACGAGATCGTCATCCGCCAGCTCATCCGGCGGCTGCGCGAGGGCCGGTTGGGCGGCCGCCGGTTCGCCAAGGTCGTCCTGGTCGGGCACTCGCTGGGCTCGACACTCGCCCGCATTCTGGCCGCCCGGCACCCGGCGGACGTGGACGGCGTCATCCTGACCGGCGAGTCGAGCATGCCCGACACGGCCGCCTTCGAGCAGATGGGCGCGGGCATTTACCGCGCCGCCGACGATCCCCGCTTCGCCGGGCGCGGGCTCGACGACGGTTACCTCACCACCCGGCCCGGCCTGCGGGCCACCTGGTTCTACCACCGGCCCGACGCCGCCCCCGAGGTCATCGCCGCCGACGAGGCCGCCAAGACGACCGACGTCTTCCCGCCCGGCGACTCCTACACCCCGCCCTCGATCAACAAGGGCATCCAGGTCCCCGTACTGATCGTCAACGGCGAGCACGACCGGCTGCTGGCCGGAGCCCGTACGTCCGCCGCGCTGCACGCCCAGGAGGCCCCCTTCTACGGTCCCCGCGCCGAGCTGGAGACCGTCGTGATCCCCGGCGCCGGGCACGTGCTCAACGGCCACCGCACCGCGCCCCGCTGGTTCGCGCAGGCCCGCGCGTGGGCCGACCGGCACGTGGGCGGGGCGGCCCGATGAGCCGGGAGCCGATCGACAGCCCGACCCGGTGGGTGGCCCGGCATGTCAGGAGCTACACCGAGTCCGGCGGCGCCCGCGGTCACCTCTTCCACGGCGCGCCCACCCTGCTGATCACCACGATCGGCCGCCGCTCGGGGCTCCCGCGCCGCACCGCCCTCATCTACGGCCGTGACGCCGGCCGCTACCTCGTGGTCGCCTCCAACGGCGGCGCCGACGTCCATCCGCTCTGGTTCCACAACGTGCTCGCCGAGCCGCGGGTGACGGTGCAGGTCGGCGCCGAGGTGTTCGACGCGGTGGCCCGTCCGGCGGCCGAGGACGAACGGGACCGCCTCTGGGTGACGATGACCGGGCTCTGGCCGCAGTACACGGCCTACCAGCGCAAGACGTCGAGGCGGATCCCGATCGTGGTCGTCCAGCGGGCGGCGGCGGGCGACCGATGACCTGAGAGGGGTGAAAGTTTCAGCGGCGCCGACGGTGTCCTCCGAGGTCGGCACGGATGCCGGCCTGGAGGCCACCGGAGCCGGCTTGCGGAGGCTCCGCAAAGGGGCAGATCGTTTGGGAGCGCTCCCACCCCCCTTGGAGGGCCGATGCCGTCACGGAGAACCCTCATGCACATGCCCCGGAACCCGTGGCGCAGACCCTTGATGGCAGCAGCCGCCGTGCTGCTCGCCGGATCCGGACTCGCCACCGTCCAGACCGCCGCCGACGCCGCCGTGGCGTGTTCGGCCACCTACGCCAAGAGCTGGGACAACGGCACCGGTTTCGGTGCCTCCATCACGGTGACCAACACCGGCGACCCGCTGACCAGCTGGGCCCTGAGCTTCGACTTCCCCGGCAACCAGGTGATCACCCAGATGTGGGGCGGCGTGCCGACCCCCGCCGCGCCCACCCCCGCGGGTGCGGCCGTCACCGTCAAGCCGGAGTCGTACAACGCCGCCAAGGGCACCGGTGCGACCTGGACCGTCGGCTTCAACGGCACCTACACCGGCGCCAACACGTCCCCGACCGTGTCGTGCACCGGCACCGGGTCCGGAGGGACACAGCAGGCCCTGGTGGTCTCGCCCACCAGCGTGAGCGTGCCGGAGGGCAGAACCGGCGCCTACACGGTGCGCCTGCAGTCCCAGCCGTCCGGCAACGTGACGGTCACCAGCACCGCGGGCGCCGGCGACGGCGACATCACCGTGACCGGAGGCGCCGGCCTCACCTTCACCGCCGCCAACTGGAGCACCCCGCAGACCGTGACGCTCGGCGCCGCGGAGGACGCCGACAGCACCAACGGCACCCGGCCGATCAGCGTCGCCTCCTCCGGCCTGACCTCCGTCACCGTCAACGCCACCGAGGCCGACAACGACGCCGTCACCGGCGGCGCGGCGCCCGCTCTGCGCGTCTCCGGCAACCGGCTGGTCACCTCCGCCGGCGCCACGTACCGGCTGCTGGGCGTCAACCGGGCGAGCGGCGAGTTCGCCTGCGTCCAGGGCAAGGGCATGTGGGACAGCGGTCCCGCGGACCAGGCGTCGGTCGACGCGATGAAGGCCTGGAACATCCACGCGGTCCGCATCCCGCTGAACGAGGAGTGCTGGAACGGCACCAACGGCACGCCCAGCGGCGCCACGTACCAGCAGAACGTCAAGGACTACGTGAATCTGCTCGTCGCCAACGGCATCACGCCGATCGTGGAGATGCACTGGAACTACGGCCAGTACACCGGCCAGGGCGCCGGCTGCTCCGACACCACGGCGACCTGCCAGAAGCCGATGCCCGACGCGCAGTACGCGCCGACGTTCTGGAAGGGCGTGGCCACCGCCTTCAAGGGCAACAACGCGGTCGTCTTCGACCTGTTCAACGAGCCGTACCCGGACGCCGCCGCGAACTGGAACGCGACCGCGGGATGGACCTGCTGGCGCGACGGCGGCACCTGCACCGGCATCGGCTACCAGGTGGCCGGCATGCAGTCACTGGTGGACACGGTGCGCGCCACCGGAGCCACCAACGTGATCATGCTCGGTGGCCTGGCCTGGTCCAACGACCTCAGCCAGTGGCTCACCTACAAGCCGTCCGACCCGGCCGGCAACCTCATGGCCGCCTGGCACACCTACAACTTCAACACCTGCTCCAACGTCTCCTGCTGGGACAGCCAGGTCGGCGCCGTCGCCGCGCAGGTGCCGGTGCACGCCGGCGAGATCGGCCAGAACTCCTGCGCCCACGACTACATCGACCAGGTCATGGCCTGGGCCGACGCGCACGGCGTCGGATACACGGCCTGGACGTGGAACCCGTGGGGCTGCAGCCAGGGCAACGTGCTCATCGAGGACTACAACGGAACCCCCACCAGCACCTACGGCGCGGGCTTCAAGGCACACCTGCTCACCCAGAACCCCCTGTCCTAGACAGAACCGTCCTAGAACCGGCTTCCGGCCGGGCCCGCCGCGATCCGGCGGGCCCGGCCGGGTCCATCGGGAGTGAGCCATGCTTCGCAGATCCCACCTGTACGCCGCCCTGGCCGCCCTCCTCGCGGCACTCACCCTCGGCGCCGGCCTGTACGCGCCTCCGGCGGCCGGCGTACGCGCCCTTGCCGCGGCGGCGCCCGTCCGCATCATGCCGCTCGGCGACTCCATCACCGCGGGGCCCGGCTGCTGGCGCGCCATGCTCTGGCACCATCTGCAGACGGCCGGATACGCGAACATCGACTTCGTCGGCAGCGTCCCCGACGGCGGCTGCGGTTACGGCTACTCCTACGACGGCGACAACGAGGGCCACGGCGGGTACGCCGCCACCGGCATCGCCGACCAGAACCAGCTCCCACCATGGCTGGACGCGGCCAGACCGGACATCGTCCTCATGCACCTGGGCACCAACGACATGTGGGGCGGCTACCTCCCCACCTCCACCGTCCTGGCCGCGTACACGAAGCTGGTCGGCCAGATGCGGGCGAACAACCCCGACATGAAGATCATCGTGGCGCAGATCATCCCCATGAACCCGTCCGGCTGCACCACCTGCGCCGCCGACGTGACGGCGCTCGACAAGGCGATCCCGGGCTGGGCGGCCGGCCTCACCACCACCCGGTCGCCGATCGTCGTCGTGGACCAGTGGACCGGCTTCGACACGGCCACCGACACCGGCGACGGGGTGCATCCCAACGACACCGGCTTCCAGAAGATGGCCGACCGCTGGTACCCGGCGCTCGCGCGGGTCCTGGACGGCGTGATCCCTTCGTCCTCGCCCTCACCCAGCCCCTCGCCGTCGCCTTCACCGACCGGGGGACGATGCGCCGCCACCTACCGGCTGATCTCCCAGTGGGGCGGCTCCTTCCAGGCCGAGGTCACGGTCAGGAACGAATCCCCGGCCGCGTCGGCCGCCTGGACGGCGACCTTCACCTTCGCCGACGGCCAGCGGGTCAGCCAGTCGTGGAACACCACGCTCACCCAGAGCGGAGCCGCCGTCACCGCACGCGACGCGGGCTACAACGGCGCTCTGGCGGCCGGCGCGTCCGCCACGTTCGGCTTCATCGCGAGCTGGAACGGCAGCGTCAACACCCCGCCGCAGGTGACCTGCACACTCGGTTGACCCCATCGGATCCGACATTCACCGCCCATCTCTGGGCACGTCCTACGCCGGTCGGTCGAAAGACGACCCGGAAAGGACGCAACCGATGAACATCGATCTGTCGGGCCGCCGGGCCCTGGTCTCCGGATCCAGCCAGGGCATCGGCCTGGCCATCGCCACCGAGCTGGCCCGCGCCGGCGCCGCCGTCGTCGTGAACGGGCGCGGCCAGGAGAAGACCGAGCAGGCGGCCGCCACCATCACCGGCCGGCTGCCGGACGCGGACGTGACCGCCGTGGCCGCCGACCTGGCGACCGCGGACGGCGCGGCCGGGCTCCTCGGCCGGGTGCCCGACGTGGACATCCTCGTCAACAACCTCGGCATCTTCGGCGCCAGGCCCGTGCTGGAGATCGACGACGACGAGTGGCGCCGCTACTTCGAGGTCAACGTCCTGTCGGCCGTCCGCCTCACCCGCACCTACCTGCCCGGCATGATGGAGCGCGGCTGGGGGAGGGTGCTCAACATCGCGAGCGACTCGGCGGTGGTCATCCCCGTCGAGATGGTGCACTACGGCATGACCAAGACCGCGCTGCTGGCGGTCACGCGCGGCTTCGCCAAGGCCGCCGCGGGGAGCGGCGTCACCGTCAACTCGGTCATCGTCGGTCCCACGCACACGCCGGGCGTCGAGATCTTCGTCGAGGACCTCGTCGGCGACGACCTGCCCTGGGACGAGGCGCAGCGGCGGTTCATGCGCGAGCACCGCCCGAGCTCCCTCATCCAGCGGCTGATCGAGCCGTCCGAGGTCGGCAACATGGTCGTCTACCTCAGCTCGGATCACGCCTCCGCCACCACGGGCGGCGCCGTCCGCGCCGACGGCGGCTACGTCGACTCGATCCTGCCGTGACCACGCCACCTGGCCCGCCGCCGACCGGCAGGGCGGTGACAGGGATATGGCAGCGCGCCCTGGCACGGTCGGGGCATGACGGAGAAGACGAACGTGCTCATCGTCGGCAGCGGCCCCACGGGGCTCACGCTCGCGGTGGAGCTGGCCAGGCGCGGGATCGGCCACCGCGTCGTGGAGCGGGCGCCGGAGCCCTCGCTCGGTTCCAGGGGCAAGGGGCTGCAGCCCCGCACGCAGGAGATCTTCGACGACCTCGGCGTGATCGACCGCGTGCTGGCGTCCGCGACGGTCTACCCGCCGCTGCGGGTGCGGGTCGGCCGGGTGCCGGTGTACCAGGGGCGCATGCACAAGCCGGGCACGGCGACGGACGCGGTGCCGTACCCGATGGTGGTGATGCATCCGCAGTGGCGCACCGAGCGGGTCCTGCGCGAACGGCTGGCGGAGCTGGGCGGGAAGGTGGAGTACGGCGCGGAGCTGACCGGCTTCGAGCAGGACACGGGAGGGGTGACGGCCACGCTGCGCACGGGGGGCACCGTGCGGGCCGACTACCTGGTCGCAGCCGACGGCGGCAGGAGTTTCGTGCGCAAGGCGCTCGGCGTCGGGTTCGCCGGCGAGACCCGCGAGGAGGAGCGCATGGCGCTGGCCGACGTACGCGTCGAGGGGCTCGACCGGCACCACATCCACGTCTGGGTCCGGCCCGGCAGGGGCATGGTGGCGCTGTACCCGATGGCCGGCACCGACACGTTCCAGCTGCTCGCCCCGCTCAGGCCGGGCGTGACCCCGGACCTGACGCTGTCCGGCTTCCAGAGGATCTTCGCCGAGCGGTCGATGCTGCGCGGGGTGCGCGTCACCGAGGTGCTGTGGTCCTCGCTCTACCGGGTGAACATCCGGCTGGCGGACAGGTACCGGGACGGCCGGGTCTTCCTGGCCGGGGACGCCGTCCACGTGCACTCGCCCGCGGGCGGGCAGGGCCTCAACACCGGCGTGCAGGACGCGTACAACCTGGGCTGGAAACTCGCGCGCGTCCTGGACGGGGCGCCGCGGTCGCTGCTGGACACCTATGAGGAGGAACGCCGCCCGATCGCGGCCCGCGTCCTCGGCCTCAGCACCGACCTGCTCGACAAGAAGACCTTCAAGCGCGACGAGGAGACCTACCAGCTGCAGGTCGGCTACCGGGGCTCGGCGCTGGCCCGCAGCGGCGGGGACCGGGTGCCCGACGGGCCGCTGCGCCTGGCCGACGGCAGCCGGGCGCGCATGTTCGACCTGCTGCGGGGCCCGCACTTCACGCTGCTCTCGCCGGATCCCGCGCCCCGGGTGCCGGACGGGCCGCGGGTACGGGCGTACGTGCCGGCCGACCCGTACGGCGGGGTACGGCACACCCTCATCCGGCCGGACGGATATGTCGGCATCTCCACTGACTCCTCCGACGAGCTCGCCGCGTACCTCGCCATGGTCTGACGCGGCCGGGAATCTCGTCGCACTCCGGCCCGTACAGCAGCGCGGTCAGCCAGGCCCACCCCTTCCGGGAATGCTCCTCAGCCCGAGGTCGATCGCGCCTGCCGGATGCGGACTCCAACTACGCGGATGGATACGCAGCCAGAACCCGGGCCGCGGTCGAGGCGCCCGGCCGGCAAGCCGGACGCCGCGACCGCTCAGGTCAGGCCGACGCGGTGACCGCTCCGCCAAGGTGCCGGGCGAAGAACCGGACCGCGCTGTCGACCTCGAACCGAGGCAGCTCCTTGTGCTTGCCCGAGTTCACGTGCAACGACTTCTCCTTCGAGGCGAAGGCGTCGAACAGCGCGAGACCTTCCTCACGCGAGATGTGCTCGTCGTCCCACTGCATGTCGAACTCGATCGGGATGGTGATCTGCTTCGCCTTCTCGGCCAGGACATCAGGCCAGTGCTGACCGAAGACCGCGGCGGTGATCCCGGGTTCGATCGCCACGAACGGCATGCCGATGGCGGTGCCCATGTTGATGCCCCAGAAACCGACCAGCCCGTCGGTGCCGATCTCCGGGAGTTCCTGGAGGGCATCCAGGGTCGCCTGGTACTCGGGCACGGCGAGCTCCGCCAGGTGGTCGTTGTAGCGCACGACGATCGGGCCTTCCGGCTCGCCCGCCGCCCTCGCCCGGAACAACTCGGCGGTGAACTGCAGTGAGTGCACAGGTGTTGCCTTTCGGGAGTGCCTTGTCATCGAGGCGCTCCCGGCGACACCTACGTCAATCGCCCGACCGTGACGACAGGGGGAGCACCCACAATGGATACGTTCATGGGTCTCACCTCCTCGGACGGTGTCGCGGTCGGCTGCAGCTACCAGGCCGCCCGCGACCTCGTCCAACCCTTTCCCTCCACGTGATCACGACTCAGAGTCCGCTTCATGCGGCGGTTCTCGCGCAACGGGACGCTCGTTCAGGTTGTCGCTCTTACGCGCGAGTTGCCCTCGGGTCGTGCACCGGCCGGCGTCTACGGTTCACCGCTCTGGCCCGCCGGGCTGCGGCTGACCCTCGGGGCCGTTGCCCGGGCCCAGGATCGGCTGGGAAGCTGGGGTCGCAGCCCACTCCCCACTTTCCCTTCACTTCCGATAGGGGTCTCGTGAGCGACGTTCTGATCTACAACCCGTACGACTACGCCATGCACGAGAATCCGTATCCGACGTACGAGCTGCTGCGTGAGAAGGCGCCGATCTACCGCAACGACGAGCTGGATTTCTGGGCCCTGACCCGGCATGCCGACGTGTACGCCGCCGGCCGGGACTTCACCACCTACAGCAACAGCCACGGCGTCAACCTGGAGTTATGGTCACCTGACATGGCCAGACGCTCCTCGTTCATCGCCATGGACCCGCCCGACCACACCCGGTTCCGAGCGCTGATCTCCCGCGCGTTCACCCCGCGACGGGTCGCGGAGCTGGAGCCCCGCATCCGGCAGATCACCCGCGGCCATCTCGACGCGGCTCTCGCGGCCGGCGGCGACTTCGACTTCATCACCGACCTGGCCCAGAACATCCCCGCGGACGTCATCAGCGAACTGGTCGGCGTCCCCGCTGCGGACCGCGCGCAGGTCCTGCGCTGGTCGAACGAGAGCCTGAACCGAGAGGAGGGCACCTCCGGCATCCCGGGCTCCTCCGTCGCAGCGACCATCCAGCTCATGACCTACTACGGGCAGCTCATCGCCGATCGCCGCGCCCACCCGGGCGACGACATGGTGTCTGCCCTCATCGCCGCAGAGATCGACGGGCAGCGGCTGTCCGACAAGGACATCGGCGCGGTGTTGCTGCTGCTCGGCGTGGCCGGCAACGAGTCCACCACGAAGATCCTCGGCAACGCCTGGTACCAGGCAGCCGTCCACCCCGGCCAGCGGCGCATCGCCTTTCAGCCCGGCCGGATCGGCGATTGGGTGGAGGAGACGCTCCGTTACGACTCCTCAGGCCAGATGACGGCACGGCTCGTCACCAGCGATGTGGAGTGGCATGACACCGTGGTCCCGGCCGGCTCCCGGCTACTGCTGATCTTCGCTGCCGCCAACCACGACCCGCGCGTCTTCCCGAACCCGGAGATGTTCGACCTCGACCGCGACACCTCCCGCACGTTGGCGTTCGGGACTGGCCCGCACTTCTGCCTCGGAGCGAGCCTGGCCCGCCTCGAAGCCCGCATCGTGCTGGAGGAGTTGGTCGCCGCCGTACACGAGGACTACGGCGTAGGGACACCCGTGCGCGTGCACCACCCGAACATTCACGGCTTGAGCAGCCTGCCGACCACCGTCAAGGCCCGCTAGCCAGGGGACGGGGCCGACGCCGGCCAAGAGGCCGATCCGGTCGCCGCTGACACCTTCGGAGATCCCGTCAGGGTGCCAGTCGGTGACCGGGACCAGGCCGGGCCCGACTCCGCTGGATCGGGCTCACGAGGGCACGCCGACCCGTTCGATGAGAGCCTGTGGCGGGACGGTCGCTGAGGTGACTTCGCTGGGTCGGCCTGCTGTCGGGCGCTGCGGGACCTACGCTCGGATGAACCCGTGGCTGCGCTCCACTTTCGCCACATGCAGCGTGTAGCTCTGGTACCAGTCGACTTGCCCGCGCTTCTGCGCCGCGCGGTGCTCGGGGTTGGACCGCCATTCCGCGAGAGCGTCGGCGTCGCGGAAGTACCCGACGGTGATGGCCAGCCCACCAGGAGTCTGCGCGTGATCCATCCCCAGGAACCCAGGGATGTCCTTCACCAGCTCTTCCATGCGTGCGTTGGTCTCGCTGTAGCCGCTCTGCTCCTGGGTTCGCACCGTCGTGAAGACAGCCACGTAGTAGGGGGGTTCGTAGGCCTCGACGGGCGTGACAGGCGCTTCGGAGTGATTGCTCATGGCGCCACCGTAAGGCCGGGTGCGCCCAACGATCGTTCCCGTGCCGCACCGCCCGCTTCGACTCACGGTCCGGGCGGCGGGAGTGCTCACTCACCGGCGGCCACCAGGCACCGAGTCTGCCGGCGCGGCGCTCCCATCGGGCGGAGGTCAGGTCGGCATCCGGCCGCAGGCTGTTAGCCGCGCTAAACGTGCCTTGAGAGATTGGGCGTTGCCCGGCCGGAGCGTCAGGTGCGAGCGTGTGGGGGACGGCGAGCGGGCAATGCTGCCCGTCCATCAACGCGGCTGCGGCCAGCGCGGTCCACGCGGTGTGCTCAACCGACGGTCTCCTCAGGTGGCCGTCGCGAGGCGGTTGGTCGTCGGCTGACGTGCCATATCCCTTCCTGCCTCGAAAGAGAGTCTCGACATGCCCCTACCAGAACAGGTCAGCTTCACCGGTGATGCGGCAAAGCTCGCCGGTCACCTCTTTTTGCCTGATAACGCTGACCTTGACGCCGCCCCTGCGCCGGGGGTCGTGGTCGCAGGTACCTGGACCAGCGTCAAGGAGCAGATGGCCGACCGGTATGCCGAGCAGTTGGCCCGGCGTGGCTTTGCGGCGCTGTCGTTCGACTTCACCGGCTACGGCGAATCGGGCGGTGAGCCGCGCGACTTCGAGTCGCCGGAGCTGAAGGTCCGGGACCTCCGGGCGGCGGCCGACTTCTTGTCCGGGCATCCGGCGGTGGGTGACGGGGTCCTGGGCGCGTTGGGCGTCTGCGCCGGCGCGATGTACGCGAGCGCCCTCGCCGCCGAGGACGCGAGGGTGGGGTCGCTTGCCCTGGTGGCGCCGTGGCTGCACGACCGGCGTATCTGTGAGGAGAACTATGGCGGTCCGGAGGGCATCGAGGCGAAGAAGGCGGCCGCGGCCGAGGCTCGGCGCAGGTACGAGGAGACCGGGGAGGTCGACTACGTGCCGGTGGTCAGCGGCAGCGACCCGAACGCGGCCATGCCCTTCGACATCGACTTCTACCTCGACCCGCAGCGCGGCGGTATCCCGCAGTGGTCCAACCGGTTCGCGGTCATGGCCTGGACCGGGTGGCTGGACTTCGACGCCGTCGCGATCGCGCCGCGGTTGACCGCACCTGTGCTGCTGGTGCACAGCGAGGACGCCGCCATCCCGGACGGAGCCCGCCGCTTCCACGCAGATCTCGCCGGGTCCAGGCAATTCCTGTGGACCGAGGGCACCCAGTTCGACTTCTACGACCAGTCACCACAGGTCGGCTTCGCCGCGGATGCGGCGGCCGAGCACTTCGCCCGCACGCTGTGAGCGCCCGGCGCTCGCACCCCCGCCCCCCGGCCACCCCACTCATCGCCCCTACAGCAGGAGGTCACCTCGTCATGTCCGAGTCCTTTGCGGCCGTTGCACCGTCCCTGTCCGAGGCCAGGATCGAGGTGGTCGAGACGTGCACCCGGATGGCGGTGCACGCCGACCGCCGGGAATGGACGCTCCTGCGCGGTCTGTTCGCCGAAAAGGTGCTCCTCGACTACACAAGCCTCAACGGTGGCGACCCGATCCAACTCACTCCTCAGGAGATCGTCGATGCCTGGTCGGCGACACTCGGTGGCTTCGACGCCACCCAGCACCTGATCGCCAACCACCTGGTCCGCATCGACGGGGTCCATGCTGTGTGCACCGCCTCCTTCCAGGCCACACACCGCCTCGCCACCCCGCATGGGGCTCCGCTGTGGACGCTCGGCGGCGACTACCGGTGGGAACTGGCACGGACCGGCGGCCGATGGCTGATCAACTCGGTGGTGATGACGGCGACGTGGGGTGACGGCAACAAGGACCTGCCCGCACAGGCGGCAGGCTGACCGCACGCATGCGCCGTGCGCCGGGGCTCTGTCACACCCCGGCACACGGCTTGCCGGCAGCAGGCCCGTCTGTCAGTGGTCTTCCCGCGGCTCCCGGTCTCGGTTGCGCACCTATCGAAATGTCTCAGGAGTGCTCTGATGAAATCCCTGTCCAAGCCCTCCCCTGCCGTCCGCGCCGCGGCCGCTGCGCCGGAGGCGGCCCGGGGCGGATCCCCCATGGTGCTCGGCGCCGCCCTGCTGGGCTTCTTTCTCATCTCGCTGGACGCGTTGATCGTCACCGTCGCGCTGCCCGACATCGGCCGCAGCCTTGGTGGCGGCATGTCCGGCCTGCAGTGGGTGGTGGACGGATACGCGCTGATGTTCGCCGCCCTGATGCTCTCCGCCGGCGCCCTCTCCGACCGCATCGGGGCCCGGCGGGCGTTCGGCGGCGGGCTGGTGCTCTTCGCGCTGACCTCGGCAGCGTGCGGTTTCGCCCCCAACCTCGGCGTGCTGGTGGCGGCGCGGCTGGTGCAGGGGGCCGCGGCGGCGGTGATGATGCCGGCGTCCCTTGCCCTGGTCCGACAGGGCTTCCCCGACCAGGCCAGGCGGGCGCGGGCGATCGCCGTCTGGACCGTGGGCGGCGCGGTCGCGGTGGCGGTCGGTCCGGTGCTCGGCGGGGCACTCACCGCCTCCGTCGGCTGGCGGTGGATCTTCTTCGTCAATCTCCCCGCAGGTCTGCTGGCACTCGCCCTGCTCTCCCGCGTCCCGGCCTCCCCGCGACTGCCCGCGCGGCTGGACGCGGTCGGGCAGGTGACAGCCGTGGTCGCGATGGGCGCGCTGACGTACGGCGTGATCGAGGGCGGCGCCGAGGGCTTCGGCCGGCCGCTCGTGGTGGCGTCGCTCCTGGTGGCCGCGGTCGCGGCAGCCGCCTTCCTCGCCGCGCAGGCCAGGGGCGCGCATCCGATGCTCCCGCTGCCCCTGTTCCGCTCACGGGTCGTGGTGGTGTCGGTGGTGGTCGGCTTCATGCTCAATGCCGCCTACTACGGCGGAGTGTTCAACTTCAGCCTGTACTTCCAGCAGGAGCGTGGTGAGTCGGCGCTGCACGCGGGCCTGATGTTCATACCGATGACAGCACTGGTCGCAGTGGTGAACCTGGCCTCGGCCAAGCTGGCCGGGCGGTTCGGCCCGCGGGTGCCGATAGTGGCAGGGCAACTGGTCGGGACGGCCGGGCTGGCGGCGTTGACCACGGTGGGCGCGCACACCGATGTGTGGGCGGTGGCGGCGCTGATGGTGCCGGTCGGCCTCGGCGGGGCACTCGCGGTGCCGGCGCTGACCGCGATGCTGCTCGACGCGGTACCCCCGGAACGGGCAGGCACCGCCTCCGCCGTGCTCAACACCGCCCGCCAGGTCGGCGGGGCGCTCGCGGTGGCGATCTTCGGGGCGCTGCTGGCAGGGGCGGACACGTTCCTGACCGGAATGCGGTGGAGCATGCTGCTCGCGGCGGCCGGGCTCGTCCTGACGGCGGCCGCGACCCTGGCACTGCCGCGGGGCGGACGTCGGGACGCGCAGGCGTGAGCCTTGCCCCGGGCCCGCGCGCCAGGTCACGCCCTGCCGACCGCCTGCGGGGCGAACTCCAGGACGGTCTGTATGAACGCCCGCAGCCCGACCGTGTCGCCTGCGTTACGCCACATCAGCGCGTAGTCGACGGGCGGTGCGTCATCAAACGGGACATAGACGATATCGGGCCGACCGTGGTAATGCCCCGCCCGGACGGTGGCCACCGTTGCCCCCTTGCCCGCCCCGACCAGTGAGAGCACCTCCTGCCATCCGACGGCGGCCGGTCCGTGCCTGATGGGGCGGCCCTGGGGGGTGAGGCGGGGAAAGAAGGCGTCGCGCCAGGTACGGGATACCCCGACAGCCGTGATCAGCGGCAGGACGGCCAGGGCCTCCAACGACACCGTTTCCCGTGTCGCCAGGGGATGATCGGCGGGCACGACCAAGGCGCGGGGTTCGGAGAACAGGACGGGGCCCACGATGATGGCAGGGTCTTCGACAGGCGGCTCGGCCACCACCAGGTCGACGTCCTGGCTCTGCAACGCCGCAATGGCCGCGTTGTACGTCAGCTCCTGCAGCTCGACGGTGCACCGGGGCTGGCGCGAGTTGAACGCATCGGCCGCCCGCACGATGAGGGCACCGGACCATGGGGCGGTGTATCCTACGCGCAGCTCACCGCTGATCCCCGCGAAGGCCGCCGAAGCGTTGCCGAGGGCACGTTGAATCTGCTGGTATGCAGGCAGCAGCTCCGCGTAGAGCTGCCGGCCGACCGGGGTGAGGGCCACGTGGTGGCTGCTGCGTTCGAACAACGCGCCGCCGATACGACGTTCTGTCTTTTTGATCGTCTGGCTGACCCGACCCGGCGAGACGAGTAGACGTTCGGCGGTGCGCGTGAAGTTGAGCTCCTCAGCCAGGGCCAGGAACGTCTCGATCTCATACCACTCCACTGGACCCCACACCCTGCGCAGCCTCGCTACCGCCGCTTCCGATCGAGCCGTCGGAGTCCGAGCGGCGGGTCACCTTTCCTGCTGAGCCACTGGCGGGATCTTCTGCCAGGGTCTTGTGAACGACGCCGATGCCGTGCAGGAACCGATCGTTGCGGACGATCAGCTCTTCCGGCAGGTTGCGGCCGAGGCGGTCAACCTCCTGAACGGTCAGCAGGTCGCCGTCGCGGATGCGGGACAGTGCGCTCAGCAGCGCGGGCCGGTCGTCGGTGGCGACCTTGATGCTACCGGCCGAGCTCGGACTCACCACATCACTCCGTTACGGGCAGGCACTCGGCGAGCAGGTCGACGACGTCGCGCCACGCTCGCTGCGCGTGCCGTGGGTGGTAGCCGACGCCGGGAACCACGGGCTGGTCGACCGGCGGGTGGTGGAAGGCGTGCAAGGCGCCGCCGTAGACCGTGAGGCGCCAGTCGACGCCCGCGGCCTGCATCTCGGCGGTGAACGCGTCCCGTTGCGCGGCCGGCATGATCGGGTCTTCCGAGCCGACCCCGGCCCACACCGGGCAGCGAATGTGCGCCGCCTCGCCCGGCCGGCCCGTGGTCAGTGCGTTGACGGTCCCGATCGCGCGCAGGTTGACGCCGTCGCGCCCGAGCTCCAGCCCGATGGCGCCCCCGGTGCCGTAGCCGACGGCGGCGATCCGGTCAGGGTCGGTCCGCGGTTCGGCTCGCAACACGTCGAGCGCCGCGTGGCCGATGTCCCGCATCCGGTCGGGGTCGGCGAGCAGCGGCATGCAACGGGCCAGCATCTCCTCGGGGTCGGCGAAGTAGCGCCCGCCGTGGATGTCGAAGGCCAGCGCCACGTATCCCAGCTCGGCGAGCGCGTCGGCTCGGCGGCGCTCCACGTCGCTGAGCCCCGGCCCCTCGGGCCCGACCAGGACCGCGGGCCGGCGGTCGACACCGGCCGGGAGCGCGAGGTGCCCGATCATCGTCAGGCCGTCGGCCGGGTACTCAACCGTGCGCGTAGTAATCGTCGTCATGAGCCTGGACTGTAGTGACCGTCGACTTTTGTCGGGCCGGTGTTCACCGCTGGCAGAGTTCACCCCTGGCAGAACAGTCCGAGTGTGCCTCTGACCTGCGGCCATGGCTCACAAGATACGTCACAAACCCCGTTCCCCCGCACCCACGGGGACCCTCACGCCCGGCTCGGCGGCGATGTTCTTCTGGTGCAGCACCCGGCGGCCGGTGGAGGGGTCGCGCAGATCGTGCAGCGGCCGCGACACGCCGCACGGCATGGAGAGACCCACGCATGCCGTACATGGCCGGCTGCCCCAACCGGGGCTGTGGGACCAGCGCTTCGACGCCCAGGAACGCCAGTTGATGATGGCCGGGCCGGACGCCCGCGGCGCGATCCCCCTGCGCCATCGCCCCGGGTCCGAAACCCGCGAGCCCTCTACGGCCGCCACGTCGATGAGCGCGACGCGTTCGGCTCCTCCAGCGTCGCCTCCCGGGTCACCGACCTGCACGAGGCCTTCGGACCCGTCCGTGGCGGCCGTCCTGACGGTCATCGGCGGGTACAACAGCAACGAGCTGCTGCCGTTCCTGGACTGGGAGCTGATCCGCGCCCACCCGAAGATCCTCTGCGGATACTCCGACATCACCGCACTGCAGAACGCCATCCTGGCCAGAGCCGGGTTGGCCACCTACTCCGGTCCGCACTGGTCGACGTTCGGGATGCGCGACCACTTCGAGCAGACCCTGCGCTGGTTCACCTCGGTGATGTTCGACACCGCTCCGGTCACCCTGACCCCGGCGTCGCACTGGAGCGACGATCTCTGGTTCCTCGACCAAGGACGGCGTCGACAGCTGGCTGCGGACCGAGCACGGGCCCGTCATCTTCGAGGTCAAGTCGTTCACCACGCGCCTCACCTCCTCGCGGAAGCGGCAGATCGAGAAGTCGCTCGCCACCGCCGCGCGGCACAAGCCGATCGCCTGGCGGCTGATCCTGCCGCTGGAGCACATCCCGCCCGAGAAGGCCTGGTTCGACGCACTCCAGCAGTCCGGCCCGTGGCACTTGGGTCCTATGGTGCGGGCCATGCCGGCCGAGTTCCTCAGTGATCAGGAAGCAGCCGCCTATGGCAGCTAAGGCGCCTCGGTGTCGTAGGCAGATCTTTAGTCGTTCTTCTACCTCGACGACGCCGCCCTCCCTGCGGATGGACGCCGCGTGCTGTATCGGCACACGGCGCCCATGTTCAAGACCTGGCTGGAGTCGGCTGCCAGCACTCCTTCGCGGTCAAGCAGCGCTACGGCGAGCACGCAGCACGAGCCCCGAGGGCGGTCAGCGTGATCCAGACCACGGCGCTGCCGGTCAGAGCGCCTACCATGAGGTTGCCCGCGGCGACGCCGATCCCCGCGACGGTGTTCATGACGCAGGCCTGCCCTTCCTGCTCAACCCGTGACCCCGCTTACCCGTGCGTTCCGGCGCCTAGGCCGGCTGAGGCAATCCCGGGCCAGATTCTCTTGTTCGGCGAGCTGCGGGCCTCGCCGCCGGGTCAGCCCTGGTGACCGGTGACCTGGACAGAACGTAGCGATCCAGCGACAGTCCCGCCGACCGCACCGCTGCATCGCCGCTTGGGGCACCTCAGAGGGGTTCACCGCCGAGCTTGGCGAGCAGTTCGCGCAGGTGACGGCTTTCCTCGGGCGTCAGCGGGAGGGCCTCGCTGATCTTGCCTGGGATGGCCTCGACCCGTTGACGCAGCGCCCGGCCTTGGGGAGTCAGATCGACTTCGACGCTGCGTTCGTCGTCGGTGCGGCGGCGGCGGACGAGGTGGCCTGCCGCTTCCAGGCGTTTGAGCAGGGGTGTCAGGGTGCCGTGGTCGAGCCGGACGGCGGCCGCGATCTGCTTGATGGTGGCAGGGCTCCGTTCCCACAACGCGAGCATCACCATGTACTGCGGCTGGGTCAGTCCCGCATCCTCCAGCAGGGGCCGGTAAAGCGCCGCTACCGACCGAGAGGCGGTCGCCAAGGAGAAGCAGATCTGGTCGTCAAGCCGCATGAATCCAATCTATCAGCCGCACTTATATTTTGTGCACAAGATTCTTGTGCGTTATATTGGCGGCATGAGTGCATACATGGTCATCAGCGTCACCCCTGACGATGAAGAGAAGTTCCGCCAGTACGAAGCCGCCACGCTGGAGGTCGTCGGCCGCTACGGGGGCCTGCCGGTCGCCCGCGACGCGCAGCCGCTGGTCTGGGAGAGCGATGCCAACCCGGCGCTGGCCGTCATCTTGCGCTTCGACAGCAAGCAGGCGGCCGAGGCGTTCTACCACTCCGAGGATTACGCGCCGTTGAAGGCGTTCCGGCAGACCTTCGCCGATGCTCATGCCCTGGTCGTCGAGGGGCTGTGACGCCGGCGGGGGTGAAGCGCGCGGGCAGCGTCACCGGTCCGCGGGTGATGCCGGCAGGCAGCCAGTGGCGCTGCGCCGACGGGTCAGCCCAGGCCAGGTGACGCGCGTCGGGACGGGTCACGTCGAGGCGGTCGGCCGCCTCGGCGGGGCCCGCCGCACGGCTGGCGGAGGTGAGGGCCACGGTGACGGGCTCGCCGCGTCTGATGCGGCGGCCGCGGAGGAGGAGGTCCTCGGTGGCGCCGAGCAGTTCGGTGGTGGACAGGCGGCCGTGGTCGTCGTCGTGCACGCTGATCAGGTGGGAGCAGGTCGTCGGCGGGGGCGGCGCGTGCGGCTTCCAGCAGATCCCGCAGGTAGGTGTTCAGGGCGAGCAGGGCCTGCCTCGCGCTGGGCGGGCGAGGGGTTGCCCATGCCGCGCCGGGTTCACCGCTGCAGGTCGTCACGGTGCTGCTCGGGCACGCCGTGCAGGTCGCACATGACGGCCATGGGCAGGGGCCCGGTGAAGGCGGCGACCAGGTCCGCGATGCCGGCCGGGGCGATGGCGTCGATGAGCTCGTGCGCGAGCTGTTCGACGCCGGGCGCCAGCCGCTCGATGACGGTGCGGGTGAACGCCTTGGACGCCAGGCGGCGCAGCCGGGTGTGCTCCGGCGGGTCGGCCATCAGCATGTTGCCGCAGAAGCCGGAACCAGCGAGCAGTATGTGCCGTCCCGAGGCGCGCAGTTGCTCGGTGGACGGTTCGGGGTTCTTGCTCAATTGAGGGTGGGCGGGAGTTTGGCGGCCCAGTTCGTAGTCGATGACCAGCCAGGAGGTGGTGCCGTCGGCCGAGCGCACTCGGTGGATGGGGCCCTGGGCGCGTAGTGCGACGTGGCGGGCGCGGGCGTCTGCCTTTAAGTCGGTGGTGCCGACCAGGTTGAGGTCATGGTCATGGATGGTCATGACCGGTATGTTCGGCGCGATGGCACGTCAGCAGCCAGAGCAGGCATACGTCAATCACTGGTCATTGATGTGGGCTACTCCGCAGGTTGGGTGGCCAGCGTCCCGAGGAGGGCCAGGGCTTGGGCGGAGGGCGAGTTCGGCTCGGCCGGGTGGGTGACGAGCCGCAGGCCGGGCCCGCTGGCGATGGGGAAGATCTCGGTGCGCAGATGCAGGTCGCCGACGTCGGGGTGGTAGAAGTTGCTGCCGGGCTTGAGCGGGCCGCGCGGCTCGGGGGCGGCCCACAACCGGCGGAAGTCGTGGCTGGCGATCGCCAGCTCGCCGACGAGTTCGCGCAGGTGGTGCTCGTCCGGGCTCTGACGGGCCACGTGGCGCAGGTCGTGCACGGCGGCCCGGGCGGTGTTGGTCCAGTCGCGGTAGAACTGCCGTCCCGCCGGATCGAGGAAGATCATGCGCGGCAGGTTGTCGCCGAAGACAAAGCGGTCGTGCAGCACGTTCGCCAGCGGATTGCGGACCAGCACGTCGCCCGACCAGCCCAGGACGTACGCCGGGGCCACCGTCCAGTCGTGGAGCAGGGCCAGCACCTCGGGCGCGACCCGCTCGACGCGGCCGGGACGGCGGCGCCGGGCGGTGGGCCGGGCCAGCCGGTACAGCTCCACCCGGGCGTGCTCGTCCAGGCGCAGCGCTCGGGCCAGGCTTTCCACGGTCTGGCGGGTGGGGCGCTCGCGGCCCTGTTCGAGCCGGGCGTAGTAGCCGGTGCTGAGGCCGGCCAGGTGGGCGACCTCGTCGCGGCGCAGCCCGGGAACCTGGCGGCGGCCGTCCGGGGGCAGCCCGGCCTGCTCGGGCCGCACGAGTGCGCGGCGCTCTCGCAGGAACCTCCCCAGCAGGTCGTTGCGTTCACTGTCCATGACATCCGAGGTTAGGCAAACGCGGGTCCGGCTGCCTGGGTGCGTTACTCCCAGGTTGGCTGATCGCAACCACGCGGGTCATCCGCCGAGGTCGAGCTCCCGCAGTTGGCGGCGCGAGCTGAGGCCGAGCTTGCGGTAGATGTTGCGCAGGTGGTTGTCGATCGTGCGCGGGCTCAGGAACAGGTCAGCGGCCACTTCGCGGGAGGTCCTGCCGGTGGCCACGAGGCGGGCGATGTTGGCTTCCTGGGAGGTCAGGGCGTCCAGGACCGAGGTGGCGGAGCTGGCCGGCCGGTCCCCGAGCTCGCGCAGCCCTCGGGCGGCGCGGGTTGCGAACGCGGCGGCGCCCATGCGGTCGAACATGCGGTGGGCCTCACGCAGGCTCGCGCGTGCCTGCGCTCGTGCGCCGGAACGAAAGAGCCACTCGCCGTGCAGGAGGTGGGTACGGGCCAGCTGGACGGTGACGCGGGTGCCGGCGAGGCGGTCGATGGCCTCCTCGTACAGCTGGTCCGGGGTGTCGCTGAGCAGGGCGCAGCAGCGGGCCAGCACGCCGAGCCCCCAGCCGGTGCCGGCGGCCTCGGTGAGCTCGGCGAGTTCGTCCAAAGCGGGCTGGGCCAGGTCGAGCCGTCCGGTGCGGGCACCGGCCTCGATCAGTTCGGGCAGCGCGGCGGCGCTCCAGAACAGGTGGGTGCGGCCGGCGGCCTGGCGGGCGGGCGCGAGTGCGGCCTCGTGCTCGCCCAGCCCGTTGTGCAGGACGGAGGTGGCGTACTCGACGATCGTGACAAATCCGCCCGCGCCGTCGGCGGCGGCGCGCAGGCTCTGGCCGAACAGCGCGCGGGCTTGGCCCCGGTTGCCCTGGTGGGCGGCCAGTACGATGGCCGCATAGGGGACGAAGGCCCCGGCGATGGCCTCGGTGAGGGCGTGGGCCTGCTCGGTCATGGCCGAGGCGGCGGTGAAGCGGCCGGCGTAGGTGGCGGCAACGGCCTGGAAGTTGAGCGCCAGCGGCAGGAACGTCAGCGCTCCCGCCTCTCGCGCGAGTTCGACGCAGCGCGTGGCGAGCTCCTCCAGCGCGACTTCGTCCCAGAGGTCCCAGGCGGCGCGGCAGGCGACGGGCAGCCAGCTGGGATCGTCGGCCTGGCGGAAGCCGTCGACGGCTGCGCGCAGCAGCGGCGCGGCGGCGCTCTGGCCCTGGGTGAACAGCGTGGCCAGGCCGTCAAGCAGCAGATCGGCGGGTTGCGGCGCACGCGGTGCGGCGGGGCCGCGCAGCACGGCGGCGGCGACGGCCTTGATGCCGTGCGCGTCGCCGTTGCGTTCGGCGCCGGTGGCGGCCCACAGAGCCTCGAGCGCGGTCTGCCTGGCCAGGGCCGCGTCCAGCGGCGCCATCTGTTTGGCCGCCTCCAGCAGCAGTACGGGGGCGTCGTCGTCGCGGCGCAGCGAGAAGGCGATCTGCCCGCGCAGCCGCATCACGCGGGCCCGCCCGGCGCCGGTGAGCGGCCCGGCGTCGGCGGCCGTGAGAAGGGCGCCGGCCTGCTCGGAGGCTCCTGCCTCGTGTTTGGCCTGGGCGGCGGCCAGCGCGCGCTCGGCCCTGAGCGCGGGGTCGGGGGTCAGTTCGGTGGCGCGTTCGAGGAACGCGGCGGCAGCCGCCACCCCGCCGCGGCGCCGGGCCCGGCCGGCCAGACGCTCCAGCTCGCCGGCCAGGTGCTCCCGTGGCTGGTCCGCGGCCTGGGCCTGATGCCAGACGCGCCGGTCGGGGCGGTGCTCGGGATCGAACGCGCGGGCCAGCGCGTGGTGGGCACGGCGGCGCTGAGCCTCGTCGGCCAGCCGGTAGATCGCCGATCGGACCAGCGGGTGGCGGAAGCGGACGCACACATCGACCTGCACCAGCTCGGCGCTCTCGGCGGGTTCGACGTCGGAGAGGGTGAGCCCCTCCGACTCCGCGGCGCGCCGCAGCACCCCGGTGTCGCCGAGAGGCTCGGCGGCGGCCAGCACCAGCAGCCGTCTGGTGCGCTCGGGCAGCGCGCAGAAGCGGCGCTGGAAGCTCTGCTCGACCAGGTCGGTCACCGGCAGACCGAGGTGGCTGGGGTAGCCGGCGGGACCCAGGCCGCGGGGCAGCTCCAGCAGGGCGAGCGGGTTGCCGCGCGCTTCGGCGATGAGCTGGCGGCGGATCTCCGCATCCAGCGGGGCGTGCGGCATCGAAGCCAGCAGCGAGCCGGCCTCCTGGTCGGTGAGCGGGGACAGCGGCAGACGGGGAAGGGCGGCCAGGGCGGGCACGGCATCCGGGTCGCGCATGGCGAACAGCAGAGCGACGGGCTCGGCCTGTATCCGGCGTGCCACGAAAGCCAGCACCTGGGCCGAGCCCGCGTCCATCCACTGGGCGTCGTCCACGACGCAGACCACCGGCCCGCTCGTGCCTGCCTCCGCCAGCAGGCCGAGGACGGCGAGCCCGATGACGAGCAGATCCGGCGCTGCCCCCTCCTCCAGATCGAACGCCGTCTTCAGCGCCAGGCGCTGCGGCGCGGGCAGCCGGTCGGCCAGGTGGAGCAGGGGCAAGCAGAGCTGATGCAGCGCGGTGAAGGCAAGCTCCTGCTCGAACTCGGCGCCGGCGGCACGCAGGATCGTATCGCCCGGCCCGGAGGCCGACACCGCGCTGTCCAGCAGGACGGACTTGCCCAGCCCGGCCTGCCCATGGACGACCGTCGCCGCGCCGGCGCCTTGCCGCGCCCGCTCCAGCAGCCAGGCCAGACGCGGCAGCTCGCGGCGCGCCAGGCGAGAGAGGGGCAGGTCAGGGCCGGTTCGCGTGAGGTGCTCGCTCATCGAAGCCGATAGTAGTTCAATATTGAATCACTGCTGGTGTGGGGTCCCGAACTCCACCTCCCGCAGCTGCCTGCGGGAGGTGATGTCCAGCTTGGCGAAGACGCTGCGCAGGTGGGCGTCCACGGTGCGCGGGCTGAGGAACAGCCGCTGGCCGATCTCCTTCGACGTGGTGCCCGCGGCGGCCAGCCGGGCGATGCTCTCCTCCTGTGGCGTCAGCAGGACGGGTCCGTGCCCCGGCGGGGCAGCGCCGCCTGCGGCCAGCTCGCGTTCCGCGCGCCCGGCGAAGCCCGCGGCGCCCATCTCGGCGAACAGGGCATGAGCGGTGCGCAACTGCTCGCCCGCGTCGGTCCTGCGGCCTTGCCTGCGCAGCCATTCGCCATAGGACAAGTGCGCGCGGGCCAGGAAGGCGGACGGCTGCGGCTCCTCGGCCGACATCAACCGGACGGCTTCCCGGTGGAAGCGCTCGGCGGTGGAGCCGTCGCTCAGCAACGCCTGGCACCACGACGCCAGCCCGGCCGCCCAGCCGGTGCCCGCCGCAGCGGCCTGCTCGTCCACGCGCCTGGCTGCGGCGGCCGCCAGGTCCGGCCGGCCGGACCGGGCGGCCGCCTCCACGAACTCCATCGCCGCCAGCGGCCACATACCCGGCTCGGTCTGCTCGATGGCCGCGAGCAGTACCTGACACGCCGTGTCGTAGTGGCCTCGGCCGTTCAGCAGCACGGCCTGCGCGAGTTCGGCGAACACGGCCCGCCTGCCGTCCTTGGCCGGGACGTCCTCGGCCAAGGCGCGTCGTCGCAGGTCCGTCAGGGCGGGCTCGTCCCCGCGCCACGCGGCACACATCAGCGCTCCCGGCGTGACCAACGAAGCGCCGACACCCGTGCTGATGCCGGCGGCGATGACCTGACCGTCGCGCACGCGCTGCTCTGCGGCGGCCAGGTCGCCGGCGTGGAGACGGGCCACCGCGAGGTCGTCCAGCGCCCAGCGCAGCTCGGCCAGCGCACCGCTGCCGACGGCGGCGCGCACCCGGGCCCCGGCGATCTGCTGCCAGCGAGGGAAATCCCAGACCGCCATGGCCGCGATCGCCGGCAGCGGGCCCCGTGGTGCCGGGCCGGAGTCCAGCGCTCGCCGCAGCAGGGGCATGGTCTGGCCGGGACCGGCCACGAGCAGGGCGGCGATCGCGGTCAGCAGGCCGTCGGCGGGCTGCGGCGGCTCGGGCAGCGCCGCGACGGCCTCGGCCATGATCCGACGCTGATCCGCGGAGGCGTCGTGGCCGGCCGCGATCGTCACGGCGAGAGCTTCGAGCAGGCAGGCGCGCGCCTGGGGCGGGTCGGCGGCAATGGCGCTCAAGAGCGCGTCGAGGGCGGCCTCGTCCCGATCGGCCGCATATCTGATCCGGGCGCGCACGGTCGCGGCCCGGATCCGCTGCGCCGGATCCGCGTCCAGCAGGCTCACCAGCGTCAGCGCCGCGTCGTCGGCGCCGATCTCCCGCTTGGCCTCGGCGGCGGCCAGCGCGCGTCCGGCGCGGCGGCGTGGGGCGGCGGTGAGCGAGGCGGACAGGCCCAGGAACGCGGCGGTGGCCGCCGCGCCGCCGTTGCGCCCGGCCTGCCCGGCGCTGGCCTCCAGTTCTGTGGCGACGTGTTCGTCAGGGCCGAGCGCGGCCAGGGCGCGGTGCCAGGCCCGGCGGTCGGCGTGCGCGCGGGCATCGGTGGCCTCGGCGAGTGCGAGATGCGCCCGGCGCCTGGCCGGCGCGCCCGCGCCGCGATAGACCGCTGCGCGCAGGGCCGGGTCCGCGAAACGCACCGGGTCAGACAGCTCCACCAGTCCCGTCTCCTGCACCCTTCGGCCGTCGGCCGCATTCAGGCCCAGCCCGGCGGCGGCGCGCCACAGCATCGCCCGATCCCCGGTAGGGTCGGCCGCCGCGACCAGCAACAGCATGCGGCCGGCGGCGCTCAGCGCCGCGACGACGGCGGGCAAGTCGCAGTCCTTCCCCGAGGCCGGGTGAGCGACGGGCAGGAAAGCGCCCGCCGTGACCGCCGGGGACGGGGCCTGGAGCAGCGCGCGGGGGATGCCCCTGGCCTCGGCGAGGATCCTGCGGCGCACCCGCCCATCGACGGGTATGAGCGTGCGGGCGTCGAACAGCGCACCTGCCGCGTCCTCGGCCAGGGGGCCGAGGCGCAGCCGGGGCAGTTCCTCGATCTCGGGCCGAGCCGCCGGGTCGCGCAGCGCGAGCGCCACGGCGACACCGGCCGATGACAGTCCTCGTACCATCAGGTCGAGGGCCCGGGCGGAGGGCCGGTCGAGCCAGTGAGCGTCGTCCACCAGGCACAGCAGTGGCCGGTCCGCAGCGCTCTGTTGCGCCAGCGAGCGCAGGGCGAGCCCCATCGTGAACCAGGCGGGCTCGCCGTCGCCGTCGCCGTCGCCGTCGCCGACGGCGAAGGCGGCCTCGACGGTGGTACGCAGGTACGGCGGCATCCGGCCAAGGTCGCTCAGCAGCGGGGCGAACAGCTGATGGACCGCGGCGAAACGCAGGCGGCTCTCGGACTCGGTACCGGCGGCCCGCAGGACACGAAAGCTCTCGGCCCGGGCCCGCAGGTGCTCCAGCAGTGCGCTCTTGCCGACCCCGGCGACCCCGTGCAGCAAGACCGCGCCCCCACGGCCCGCGCGGGCATGCTCCAGCAGCCGGTCGAGATCCTCAATCTCTGGCCGGCGTCCGTACAGCACCGGCGCGGCACGGGTGGGGCTCGGGTCGTCCATCGAGGCCGACCCTACCCGCGAGGTTCGCCCACCCTTGTCACCTACGTGTGTCGTGCACGTGAAGTGAGCAGATCAGCCGGCCTGGGGGCCGTCGTCCGGGGACAGGACGAGACTAAGGACGATCTTGCCGCGCGTGTGCCGCCGGGCCAGCTCGACGTAGGCGTCGCGGACCCGTTCCAGGGGATAGACGGCATGGATCGGCACGCTGAGCCGCCGCTCGCCGACCAGGGCCGCGAGCCGTTCCACCAGCTCGGGCGAGAAGGCGTCCTCCTGGGCCTGACTGCGCACGCCGTAGCGGCGCACGGCCGCGCCGTCGGCGATGGTGTTGATGCGCCGCGGCGGCACGCCGAGGTCGATGGCGGCCTGCACATTCCCCGCGCCGAAGGTATCGATGAAGGCGTCCACCCCGTTCGGGGCCGCCGCGCGCAGCCGTTCGGCAAGGCCGGGGCCGTGCAGCACCGGCGTGATGCCCAGCGAGCGCGCGAAGTCGAGATTGTGCGGGCCCACCGTGCCGACAACGGTGGCGCCGCGCAGGCGGGCCAGCTGGGCGGCCAGCACACCGACACCGCCCGCCGCGGCCGAGACCACCACGGTCTCCCCCGGCCGGGGCAGCACGGCTTCGACCCCGGCCCAGGCGGTCACGCCCACCGCCGAGAGCGGGGCCGCCTCCTCCCAGCACAGCACCGGGGGCTTGCGGGCCAGGGTGGCGGCGTCGTGGACCACGTAGTCGGCCTGCGCGCGGCGCGGGGCGTAACCGACCACCTCGTCGCCCGGCGCGAAGCCCATCACGTCCTGGCCCACCTCCACGACCTGGCCGGCCAGGTCGTTACCCTGCCCTTCTGGGAAGGCCGCCGGCCACAGGTCGGCGAAGACGCCCTCGCGGATGCCGATCTCGCCGGGGTTGACGGGGGCGACGATCACCTTGACCAGCACCTGGCCGGGGCCCGGCGACGGCCGGGGCACCTGGACGACCTCCAGCACCTCCGGGCCGCCGTAGCGGCTGAATCTGACGGCTCGGGGCACGCGCACGTCTCCGTTCATCATGATGGGTCCTCTCGCCGGGCGCCGCCATCGGGGCGTGACGCGCCCGCCGGTCGCGCCGCGAAGGGCCGGGCCGGCATCAGCGGACATGGTTGAGCTCCCAACGACAGGGGTGGATCGCGAGATGAGGATGGCAGGGCGCGCTCGCCGCCCGCCTCGGCGGAAGTTACTCAACGAATGCGGTGTTCGTGTCTGTATGAGTAATTCTCGCCGATGCCAGTATCGTCCCTGGTCAGCAAGGCTGTAGCGGTGATGGCGAGAGATGGGGGAAGCGGATGAGGGCACTGGTGTCCCGCGCGTACGGGCCCCTGGAGGAACTGTCCGTCGCCGACGTGCCCGTTCCCGTGCCGGGGCCGGGACAGGTACTCATCCGCGCCGAGGCCGCGGCGCTGAATCCGATCGACGTCAAGCTGGTCACGGGCGCGATGCGTGAGACCATCCCGGTCACGCACCCGTTCGTGCCAGGCGTCGACATCACGGGCGTGGTGACCCGGGTGGGGGAGGGGGTCACCCGGTTCGCGGTCGGCGAGCCCGTCCTGGCCTGGAACGGCGTCCGCTCCGGCGCGCTGGCCGAATACGTCGTCGTCGACGCCGGGCCCGCCGGCGCGCGACGGCCCGATGGCCTCGACCGGCAGCGGGCGGCGGCGCTGCCGACGGGTGCACTCACGGCCGCGGCTCTCATCGAGGCTGCCGCGCTCAGGCCCGGCATGACCGTGCTCATCGTCGGCGCCGCCGGCGGCCTCGGCTCCTTCGCCGTCCAGCTGGCCACGCAGGCCGGAGCCCGCGTCATCGCCACCGGCCGCACCACGCAGCTCGCTTTTCTGCACGGCCTCGGCGCCGACGCGGTGATCGACCACACCGCGGGGGAGGTCGCGCCGCAACTGCTGAACCTGCTGCCGGACGGCGCCGACGTCGTGATCGACCTCGCCAACGCCGGGCCCCGGCTCGAACGCAGTGCGACCGCCGCCAGGACGGGTGGCCGGCTGGTTTCTCCGCTCGGCGGCCCGCCCGGCTTCGCCGGCGGCGTGCACGCCATCTACACCGGCACCGTTCCCGTGCCGGGGCGTTTGGACGCGCTCGCCGATCAGGCGGCACGCGGTGCCCTGCGAGTGGTGATCGGCGCCACCTACGCGTTCGCCGACGCCCGCCGGGCGCTCATCGACTTGGCCACGCAGCACGGCCAGGGGAAAGTGATCATCACTTTCTGAACGGTTCCGCACGTTGAAAGGACGGATATGACAGCCCGCACGAGCCCGCTCGGTACGGTCAGGCAGGCCGCGCCGATCAAGGGCCCGATCAAGGCCGGGGACGCGACGTGACCGGGACCCCGCTGGGCGACTTCCTGCGCGCCCGTCGTGAAGCGCTCAAGCCGCAAGATGTCGGCCTTCCGGAGTACGGCCGCCGCCGGGTCAAGGGCCTGCGTCGCGAGGAGGTGGCGATGCTGGCGGGCATGAGCAGCGACTACTACGTCCGGCTGGAGCAGGGCCGCGAGTCCAGCCCTTCGCCGCAGGTGGTGGACGCGGTGGCGCGGGCGCTGCGCCTGGACGCCGCCGCCACCGAGCACCTGTGGCGGCTGGTGCAGCCGCCGGAGTCCCGCACCTGGCGGCGTGCCCAGGACGCCACCGTCAGCCCGCAACTGCTGCAGTTGATGGACGGCTGGTCCGTCTCGCCCGCCTTCGCTCTCGGTCCCGCGCTGGACATCCTGGCCTGCAACGCCATGGCCGCGGCGCTGCACGAGGGCTTCGATCCGCCCGACAACCTGGCCCGCATGGTGTTCGCGGACCCGGCCGGGCGGGAGTTCTATCAGGAGTGGGAGCGGGCGGCGCACTCATGCGTGGCGGAGCTGCGCGCCGCCTACGGCCACGACCCCGACAATCCGCGCATCGCCGAGGTCGTGGCGGACCTGTCGGCCATCAGTGACGAGTTCGCTGATCTGTGGGGCCGCCATGACGTCAAGCCCAAGACCCAGGAAGGCAAGCACCTGCGCCATCCGGTCGTGGGCGACCTGCACATCCTGTTCTCGGCGTTCACCGTCAACGGGGCACCGCACCAGCAGCTCGTCGTCTACCAGGCCGACCCCGCCACACCCACCGCGCAGGCGTTCGAACGGCTGCGCGCCCGCGCCGACGACGCCCTGTCCAAGGCGCTGCGGGACGCCGACGAGGCGCTGACCGCACGAGCCGACTGACCAACCACCGCCACACACGACACGAGAGGCCGGGGCCATGCCCCGGCCTCTTTTCGATGCGCGGCCGGTCCGCCGCGCGGCCCGGTTCCTAGGTATGACACTCCCAGGAAACTCGCGACCTTCTTCCACCTCGCTGACCTGGGCAAACTCGCAGATGTCAGCCAAACGGAACGGAAGCGAAGGACACCGTCATGGCCACCTGGTTCATCACCGGAGCATCCCGCGGGCTCGGCGCGGAGATCGCCCGCACCGCCGTCGCGCAGGGCGACAACGTCGTCATCGCGGTCCGCAACCCGGCCCGCGTGCCGGACGACCTCGCCAAGGACGGCAACGTGCTCACCGTCGCCCTAGACGTCACCGACAGCGCCGCCATCCCGGCTGCCGTGCAGGCCGCCGTCGATCGATTCGGCCGGATCGATGTCCTGGTCAACAACGCCGGCCGCGGGCTGCTCGGCGCGCTGGAGGAGATCAGCGACGCCGAGGCCCGCTCCCTGTTCGACCTGAACGTCTTCGCCCTCATCGACATGACCCGTGCCGTGCTGCCCGTCATGCGGCGGCAAGGCTCCGGCAAGCTCGTGCACATCGGCTCGCGGTCGGGCTTCGAGGGCGAGCCCGGGGTGAGCATGTATTCCGCCTCGAAGTTCGCCGTGGCGGGCATCAGCGAGGCGTTGGCGCAGGAGCTGGCGCCGTTCGGCATCCAGTCGATGGTGGTCGAGCCGGGCGTGCTGCGCACCGACTTCCTCGACGCCAGCTCCCTGTCCGTCGCCGCTGACCGGATCGCCGCCTACGACGGCACCCCGGCCCACGTGACCCTCGATTGGGCGGGCACCGCCAACCACACTCAGCTCGGCGACCCGGTCAAGGGCGCGGCACTGATCTACGAGGTCACCTGCCAGGACAGCCTGCCCACGCACCTGTACCTGGGCCCGGACACTCTGGAGCGGCTGCGGGTCAAGCTCGACCAGATCGAGCAGGATTTGGCCCCGTGGCGGGACAAGTCCGCCGCCACCGCCCACGACGATGCCGCCTGAGCGGGACAAGACATGAGCAGGGGCTACGACACCTGGCTCGTCACGGGCTGCTCGACCGGAGTCGGCCGTAGCCTGGCCGAGCGGCTTCTCGACACCGGTCACCGCGTGGCGGTGGCCGCCCGGGACACCGGCCAGATCAGTGAGGTTCATCGTCAACCTGGCCTCCATCGGTGGGCCGGCCGGGTTCACCGCGGTCGGCTACCACTCGGCCACAAAGTTCGCCGTGGAAGGGCTTTCTGAGAGCCTGGCGCGAGTTCGAACCCCTGGGCATCAGGGTCATGCTCGTCGAGCCCGGCGCCTTCCGCACCGAAGGCCGGCTCCTCCCAGGAGGCGTATCACGCCTCGGTCGGCCGCCAAGCGGGCGACCCCGAGCGTGCGGCCCGCGCTGTGGTGGCCGCCGTGCACTCGCCCAGACCGCCGCTGCACCTGCTGCTCGGCAACGAGGCGTACGACACCGCGATGGCCAAGCTCGCGGCCCTGCGCGCGGAGTTCGAAGTGTGGGAGGCCACCCCCGCGCAGCCGACTTTCCCGCAGACCGATAGGCGGCGGCCGCCAGCCGGTGTTGCCACCAGCACAACTGACCGTACTCATCCTCAAGGAGATCTTTGTCATGACCTCGACTCTGCTCACCGGAACCCCGCTGGCCGGCCGCGTGGCCGTCGTCTCGGGCGCCTCCAGCGGCATCGGCGCCGCCACCGCCCTGCGCCTGGCCGAGCTCGGCGCGAGCGTCGCCGTGCTGGCCCGCCGCAAGGACAAACTGGACGACCTGAGCGCCGCCATTGGCGCCGCCGGCGGTACCGCGATCGCCCTGCCCGTGGACGTCACCGGCCGGGAAGCCGTCCAAGACGCCGCCGCCGAGGTGGCGAAGCGGCTCGGCACCGCCGACCTGGTCGTCAACAACGCCGGCGTCCAGCTCATCTCGCCGATCACCGACTTGAAGCAGGAGGACTGGCAGCGCCAGATCGATCTGAACATCACGGGCGTCATGAACGTCCTCGGCGCCTTCCTGCCGCACCTGACGGCCGCCGCCGAGGCCGGCCGGCCTGCCGACCTGATCACTACCTCCTCCATCGCGGCGACCCGCATCCTGGAGAAGTTCTCCGTCTATTCCGGCACCAAGGCCTACATCAGCCACCTCACCCGGCTGCTGCGCGTCGAGCTCGGTCCCAAGAACATCCGGGTGGCCACGATCGAGCCCGGCATGGTCGACACCGAGCTGCCCAGCCACGTCACCGACCCCGACGCCAGCGCGCTCATGGAGGGACTGCTGACCGAGATCGAGCCGCTGCGGTCGGCGGACGTGGCCGAGACCATCGCCTTCATTGCCGCCTCACCCCGCCACGTCAACCTCACCGAGATCACCATCCTGCCCACCGCGCAGGCGGTCTGACCCGGCCTCCCGCCCGGCTCCCCCCGAGGAGCCGGGCCGGGCCTGGCCAAGGAGCACATCATGGATCCCGCCGGATTCACCCCCTACCCGCTGGAGCAGGTGCACCGGCTCATCGAACCCGGGCCCGTCCTGCTCGTGTCCACCTTCGACGGCCAGCGGGCCAACCTGATGACCAACGGCTTCAACATGCCCGTCTCCCACGAGCCGCCGCTCATCGGCCTCATCGTCGGCCCGTGGGACCACAGTCACGCCGCCCTGCGCGAGAGCGGGCAGTGCGTGCTGGCGATCCCGTCCGTCGACCTGGCCGAGCAGGTGGTCGACGTCGGCAACACCTCCGGCCGCGACACCGACAAGTGGAGCCGTTTCGGCTTCACGCCCGTGCCCGCCGCCACCGTGGACGCGCCGCTGGTGGCCGAGTGCTTCGCCAACCTCGAGTGCACGGTGGCCGACGACCGGCTCGCCGACAACCACCATCTGTGGATCCTGCGCGCGGAGCGGGCCTGGATCGACCTGGGCCGACGCGGCGCGGGCGAGTTCCACCACCGCGGCGACGGCACCTTCTCCGCCAACGCCACCACGGTGGACCTGCGCCACCGCATGACCAAGTGGCAGTACCTCACCCAGCCCTGAGGAGACAACACCATGAGCCCCACCCTGGACGAGCTGCGCCGCCCCGGCCGCCGCATCCTGCTCACCGGAGCCGCCGTCGTCACCATGGACCCGGAGCTCGGCGTCCTGCCCCGCGCCGACCTGCTCATCGACGGCGACCGGATCGCCGCCGTCGGCGTGGACCTGCCCGCCGGCGACGCGCTGGTCATCGACGTCACCGGCGCCGTCCTGGCCCCCGGCTTCGTCGACACCCACCGCCACGCCTGGGAGGCGCAACTGCGCCGCATCATGCCGGACGTCAACGACCTCGGCGAGTACGTCACCTCCACCCTGGCCGGCATCGCCCCCGCCTACCAGCCGCAGGACATGTACGTCGGCACCCGGCTAGCCGCGCTGACCGCCATCGACAGCGGCATCACCACCATGCTCGACTTCTCCCACAACTCCCGCACCGCCGCCCACTCCGACGCCGCAGTCCGCGCGCTGGCCGACACCGGCATCCGCGGCGTGCACGCCTCCATGCGCCCCCACTTCGGCGACTGGGACGGCCAGTGGCCCGCCGACCTGACCCGCCTGCACGACACCCACGTCGTCGGCAACCCCCTGCTCACCCTGCGCCTGGCCGCCCTGGCCACCGACGAGGTCGCCGGTCCCGATCTCGCCTACGGCGAGCACCTCGCCCGCGCCGCCCGCGACCTTGGCATCGGCGTCAGCATCGACGCCGTCTTCGGCCCCTCCTCCTCCGAGGCCATCCTCGGCTGGGCCAAGCAGGGCCTGCTCGGCCCGGACGTCTCACTCATCCACTGCACCGGCCTGACCCCGCAGGCGTGGCAGGCGATGGCCGAGGCGGGCGCCGGCGTCGCGCTCGCCCCCACCTCCGACGCCCAGATCGGCCTGGAGAGCGCGGTCCCGGCCATCGACGAGGCGCTCGCCGCCGGCATCCGGCCCGGCCTCAGCATCGACGTCGAAGTCGCCCTCGCCAGCGACATGTTCACGCAGATGCGCGCCCTGCACGCCATCCAGCGCATGCGCGCCGTCAACGCCGCCTACGGCACCGGCGAGCAGCCCGCCCGCATCGGCGTGGCCGACGTGCTCGATTTCGCCACCCTGCAGGGCGCCAAAAGTATCGGCCTGGGCGACGTCACCGGCTCCCTCACTCCCGGCAAGCAGGCCGACGTGCTCGTCGTACGCGCCGAGGACCTCAACAACATGCCGCTCAACGACCCTATCGGCACCCTCGTCCTGGGCTCCGACGCCCGCAACATCGACGCTGTCTTCATCGCCGGTCAGGTCCGCAAGTGGGCCGGCGCCGTCCTCGACGTCGACCTCACCACCCTGCGCGAGGACGTGCGCGCCTCCCGCGACCGCGTCTTGCACGCCTCCGGTCACGCCGACAGCCGCGTCTGACCGGCCGCACCGTCGCCGGTGCCGACACGACCAGCAAGGCCGGCCCGGCCATCGCCCGGACATTAGCCCCGGCCGGGCCGTCCTTGCCCATCACCTGCCAACCCCATGGAGCCCGTCCATGCTCAGAAATACCCTGCGCCTGCTCGGACTGTTCACCACGCTGCTCGCCTGCGCCGCTCCGCGCGCCGGCCGCCCGGAGCCCGCCCCTCACCCGTACGTCGGCATGTGGGTCACCGCGGACGGGCGCATCCGCCAGGAACTCCTCGCCAACGGCCGCTACGAGGAGGAACGCGACGGCCGCAAGCGCGCCTACACCGGCCGGTACACCGTCAGCGGCACCCACCTCGACTACCACGACGACCTGGGCTTCACAGCCACCGGCGACGTTCGAGACGGCGTGCTCTACCACGAGCACTTGGTGCTCTACCGCGAAACCTGACCGCGCCCGACCCGCACCATCCGTAGAAGGGACAAGCCATGCCACGCACCGTGCCGGCCATCCTGGCATGTACGGCCCTGGCGCTCATCGTGACAGGCGGATGCACCATCACCGCGGCACCCGCCGGCCCCGCTGCTACGACCCCCACCGCCGCCTCCGACGGGCGCACCACCGATCAGGACACCGCCGGCCAGAGCCGCCCGTTCGAACCGGTCACCCTCGCCACCCTGAACACGCCCTGGGCCCTCGCCTTCCTGCCCGACTGCCGCGTCCTGGTCACCGAAAAGGCCGGCAGACTCCTCCTGATCACCACCGGCGGCTCCGTCCAATCAGTCGACGGGGTCCCGCCCGTCTCCACCGGAACCCAGAACGGCCCGCTCGACATCGCCGCCTCGCCCGGCCACACCACCGACCGCCTCATCTACTTCACCTACTCCGCCCCCGACCCCGACGGCGGCCTGCGCCTGGCCCGCGCCCGGCTGGACGAGAGCGGCGCCACCGCCCGCCTCGCCGAGATCGACATCATCTGGCGGCAGGAGGGCGACCGTTCCCCGGGCAAGGTGCTGCGCCTCAACTTCGACGGCTCCACGCCCGCCGACAACCCCGACGCCGCAGCAGGCGGCATACGCGGCCAGATCTGGACCAGGGGCCACCGCACAGGCTACGGCCTGGCCCACGCCCCGGACGGCGCCCTGCGGCAGAGCGAGATCCGGCCGCCTCATCCGCCTTGTGCCCCTCCAGTGACGACCCTTTGAGGAAACCCCCGATGAGCCACCGAAGCATCGAGATCGTGGTCGTCGTGGTGACGGCCGTGCTGGCCCTGACCTGGCTCGCCAGGAGATTCCGACTCAGCGAGCCCATGCTGCTGCTGGCCGGCGGGGCCCTGATCGGGCTGCTGCCCCGCTTCGGCGACATCCCGCTGCCCCCCGAGGTCGTCCTGTTCCTGTTCCTGCCGGCTCTGCTGTACTACGAGTCCTTGACGACCTCGCTGCGCGAGATTCGCGCCAACCTGCGCTCCATCACCCTGCAGGCCACCGGCCTGGTCGTGCTCACCACCGCGGCGGTGGCCATCCTGGCCCACGCCGCCGGGCTGTCCTGGCCCCTGGCCTTCGTGCTGGGCGCCGTGCTCGGCCCCACCGACGCGGTGGCCGTCGCGGCGGTGGCCCGCGGCCTGCCCCGCCGCACCGTCACCATGCTGCGCGCCGAATCCCTGATCAACGACGCCACCGCGCTGGTGCTGCTCGCGGTCGCACTCGAAGCGGCCGTGGAGGGCGTGCCGTTCTCCTGGAGCGGCACCACGCTGCGCGTCACCGTCTCCTACGCCGGCGGCATCGCCACCGGGCTCGCCGTCGCCGCGGTCATCGTCCTCATCCGCCGCCGCTGGCGCGACCCCGTGCTCAACAGCGGCCTGAGCGTCCTGACCCCCTACGTCGCCTTCCTGCCCGCCGAACTCCTCCACGCCTCCGGCGTCCTGGCCGTCGTCACCTGCGGCCTCGCCCTCAGCCAGGCAGGCCCCCGGCTCATCCCGCCGACCGCCCGGCTGCAGGCCGTCTCCTTCTGGGAGGTCACCACGTTCCTGCTCAACGGAGCGCTGTTCGTCCTGGTCGGCATGCAGCTCCCGGCCGCGGTGCGCGGCCTGTCGTCCTTCGCGCTGCCGCAGGCGCTGCTGCTCGCTCTGGCGATGAGCGCCGTCGTCATCGGCGTGCGGCTGCTGTGGTTCTACACCGTCCCCTACCTGGTGAGGCTCCTCGACCGGCGGCCCAGCCAGCGGGAACGGCGTATCGCGGCCCGGCACCGGCTGCCGCTCGCCTGGGCAGGCATGCGCGGCGCCGTCTCCCTGGCCGCAGCCCTGTCCGTGCCCGCCCTCACCGCGCAAGGATTGCCCGTCCAGGACCGCGACGCCATCGTGTTCATCACCACCATCGTCATCCTGACCAGCCTGGTCCTGCTCGGACCGCCGCTGCCCGCCCTCATCCGCTGGGCCCGCCTGCCCGCCGACCCCACCCAGGCCCAGGAGGAGCGCCTGGCCGTCCGCGAGATCACCCGCGCGGCCCTGACCGCCCTGCCCGAGCAGGCCGCCCGCCTCGGCACCCCCGCCCCCATCGCCGACGTGCTCGCCCGCGACCTCGCCGGTCCCGGACGGTACGGCCAGGCGGAAGCGGCCGAGCACGCCCGGCGGCTGCGGATCGCCCTGCTCCAGGTGCAGCGCGCCGCCCTGATCCAGCTTCGCGATCGCCGCCACATCGACGACATCGTCCTGCGCCGCCTGCAAACCCGGCTGGACGCCGAACAACTCCGCCTCGACGAAGAACAGGACGACGCTCAGGCCGCGCCGGCCGAAGTGCGTGGCGGCAGCGTCAGTCGCGGGTTCTCAGCAGCGACACCAGGGCGGGACGCAGGACCGCACGAGTCGTGAGCACGTTCGCTGCCCCGGTCGCCAGCAGCACACCTGCCACCATGCTGCCCGCCAGCGGCCAGGGAACGGGCATCATCGCGACCCCGGTGACGCCGCTCGTGACGGCCAGCGCGGCCGCAAGCGCCAGAGCCTTCTCGCGGCTGAGCCGGGGTCCAGGCGTCAGCTCGACGCCAGCCGCGGCCGCCCTCGCCTCCCATTCACGCCTACGCGCTGCCTGCTCCGCCCGCTGCGCGGCCCAAGCCGCCGCCCCCGTCCAGCCACGCCGACAGGCGATGCCGGACCCAGCCCGGAACATGCCGCAGTTCGCTGGTCGACGACCACGTGGAGGTCCGCAAGCTGTCGTCCGCCCCGAGGGACGACCTGGAGTCGAGCCCGGCCACCTTCGCCCGTGACCTGACCTCGCTGCTACAGGTTCCCGGCGCTTCGGGCATTCGGGGACTGGCGATCGGACGGTTCCAGCGCGCGAGCCGGCTGACCCGCCCCTTGCTGGAACAGATCGTCGATGCCCAGCCGGCACTGGGCGCCATCCCCGTCGTGGCCGGCGTCGACGTCGGCCACACCTACCCCTTGGCCACCTTTCCGGTCGGCGGCCAGGCCCGGCTCCCCGTCACCGACGCCCAGGCGAGCCTCACCCTCCTCCGTCACTGACGGCAGACGTCACGGGGATGTTCAGGCAGGGCGGCGCGCTAAATCTCCGACCCGCCAAGAAGGTGTGAACGCCGGCCCCTCATGGGGCGTCATACACACGGCCCACACACCCCACTCCCAGAAGGACCACAAGTGCGCCTTGCCGCTTCTGTCGCCGCCATGGTGGCCACCGCCGCCGCTCTCACGCCGGCGGCTCCCGCTCAGGCCGCCGCTCCCACGGTGAAGATCTCCCGGATCTGGTACGACTCGCCCGGCTCGCCGGACTCCGGCGCGAACAGCAACCTCAACGGCGAGTACGTGCAGATCAAGAACACCGGTCGGAGCGCGATGAACCTCAGCGGCTGGACCGTCCGCGACAAGACGAGCCGAGCGGACCACGTCTACACCTTCGGCACGTTCACGCTCGGGGGCGGGAAGGCGGTGACCCTGCGGACCGGTAAGGGCCGCGACACCTCCACCACCCTGTACTGGGGCAGGAGCGGCGGCACCTACGCCTACATCTGGAACCAGAGCACGGACACCGGCTACCTCCGCAACGCCCGAGGCCAGCTCGTCCACTCGTGCTCGTACAACAGCGCCCGCGCCGACTACAAGAACTGCTGATGCGGTGGGAGGGGGCCGCACCGTCGTGGTGCGGCCCCCTCCCGCTTGCCGACTCGCCTCGGAACCGGCACCAGGGTGGGCAATCCGCCTCCGCCCGCATGCCGGAACTCACGAGCCGCCACGGGATCGTCCTGGACGTGCGGCGGCACCAGGCGGTCCAGCGGTGTCGGCAGGTCGCCGGTCCAGGCTGAGGGACCGCAGGGTCTCCGCCCGGCGGACCCGCTCGGCCAGGGCTCGGTCCAGCAGCGGCACCGTACGGGCCGGGCAGGGCTCGTCGCGCAGCTCGGCGGCCAGGACACGGTCCAGGCGGAACCCGCGGCCCGCCCGGCGGCTGCGGCACCAGCCGATCAGGTACCAGGACCCCGAGGCGGTCAGCAGCCCGCCCGGCTCGACCTCGCGCTCGCTCTCCTGCCCCGCCGCGTCGGCGTACCGGATCCACAGGACGCGTTGCAGCGCCACCGCCCGCTCGACGATCGGCAGGACGCCGGGCGTGGTGCGGGCGGGCAGCACGTGGATGCGCTCGGTCAGGGCGCGCACCTCCTCCGCGGCGGACTCGCTCAGCGCGGCGGCCAGCTTGCGCATCGCGGTCGGGCCGGCCGCCGAGAACGGTGTCGTCTGCTCGGCCCCGGCCAGCGCCGCCGCCACCGCCAGTGCCTCCGCCGCGGTGAGGTTGATGGGCGGCAGGGCGGTGTCGCGGTCGATGAACCAGCCCCCGTGCCGGCCCGCCTCCACGCGCACCGGCACCCCCGCCTCCATCAGCGCCTGAAGGTCGCGCTGCACGGTACGCCGCGACACGCCGTACCGGCCGGCCAGCCACTCCACGGTACGCGGCCGGGGTGCGGCGGCCCGCAGCTCGTCGACCAGGGCGTAGAGGCGTTCGGTACGGTTCATCGCGTCATCAGGCTAGGCCAGGCACCGGCGGACGAACTCCTCCTGGGCGGCCAGCTCCCGCCGGGCCAGCGCCGTGGGGTGCAGCGTGAACCCGTGCCAGCCCTCCTCGGCCACCACCAGCTCGGCCGCGTTGCCGGCCGCGGACCAGCGGGCCGCCATGAACAGGGTGTCGTCGAGCACGGGATCGGCCGTTCCCACGGTGAACCGCGCGAGGGGCAGACCGCGCAGGTCGGCGTAGAGAGGGGAGATGTCGGGATCAAGGCGTTCGTCGGGCGGCAGTCCCGGAAGGTACTTGCTCCGGAACCATTCCAGGGTCGGCCTGTTGATCAGCCGGTTCCGGTCGCCCGATGCGCGGCTGCTCGGTGTGCCGTGGCCCAGGTCGTAGCCGCCGAAGGAGAGCTGCGCGGCCAGGAACGCCTCGGCGGGCGCCACGGCATGCCGGTCACGCAGCCGCAGGAGCGTGGTGACGGCCAGCCGCGCCCCGGCGGACTCGCCGCCGATGAGCAGCCGCTCCGTGCCGAACTCGGAGGCGGCGTTGGCCAGCAGCCAGAGCGCCGCCTGCTCGGCGTCGTCGTTCCCGGCAGGGTAGGGGTGCTCGGGCGCGAGCCGGTACTCGACGCTGAGCACTGCGACGCCGCAGCCGGCGGCCAGGTCGCGCAGGCGCGGGTCCTGCCCGTCGGCCGAGCCGAACACCCCGCCGCCGCCGTGGAAGTGCAGGAACACCCCCTCCGGCGCCCGCCCGTCCGGCGGGAGGAAGGCCCGGAGCCGGAGCCGGCCGCCGCCGGACGTGGTCACGGCGCGCCAGCTCGCCTCGGGAACCGGCGCCAGGGTGGGGAATCCGCCGCCGCCCGCGCGCTGGAACTCACGAGCGGCCACGGGGTCGTCCTGGACGTGCAGCGGCACGAGGGAGTCGAGCAGCTTCTCCATGTGGTCGTTGACGGCTCGGGTCTCGGCCAGCTCGTCCGGGTCGAGGCCGATCAGGTGCAGGGTCGGTACGTTCATGCGCCCATCGTGTGCCCGTGCCGCGACACCGTTGTGTCACTGTTGCCGAGTGGTGTGGCTCACACTGCTGAGCGCCACGAACCGGCCGGGGCGGCGAGCATCATGCGCGGATGCAGCGCGGCCGCCCGCCGCCGCGGGATGCCGCCGGCGAGGGCGGCGCTGGTGAGGGCGGCGCTGAGCCAGGCGGAGTCGACGGGTTCGTCGTCGTCCCGGCGAAGCAGCGGCTCCGCTCCGGACCGTCCCGGGTACAGCTCGCGCAGCAGCCGGCACGCCAGCGGAGGCAGCGGGAAGGCGGCCACGTCGTCGCGTCCGGCGCGCACCACGACGACCGCGGCCCGCTCGCCCCCGTCGCCCCCCTCGACGCCGGCCACGGTGCGAAGGTCCTGCGCGGTCACCCCGGCCAGCGCCTCCACGGGCGCGCCCGTCGCGTCCAGCAGGGCCACCGCGGCCGCCTCGGCCGCGCGGCCCTCGCCGGCCAGCCGCTCGATGCCACGGCGCAGCAGCCGCCGCTCGTCACGGGTGAGCGCCGCCGTCCCGTCCCCGCCGCGGCCCTCGGCCGTGCTGGCTCCCGGGGGGCCGCCGGCCCGCGTCGCGCCGCATCGCCAGGCGAAGACGTAGAAGGACGTCAGGACGGCGCGTTTCCTGGCCACCGTCGCGTCCGCCAGGGACCTGCCCGGCCCGGCCTCGCCTCCGGGCAGGCGGCCGTCGAGCGCCGCGTCGCAGTAACGGTCCACCTGTGGCCCGGTGACGGCGAGCAGGTCGGCGTCCGGCTCGGCGACGCGCAGCCAGCGCAGGAACGAGGCCATCTCCCGCAGGCGGACACGGCGCGTGCCGGGGGAGGACCCGGCCTCGAGCCAGCCCGCCACGGTACGCCGGTCGCACGGGTCCAGCGCGTCCAGCAGATCTACGTCGGCATGGCTCACCTCGCCGCCGTCACCGGGCCGGCGGCGCGGCCGTAATCCGGCGATCTGCCCGATGCTGGGAGCCCCGGCCACGGGGTCGGTCGTCGTCCGGAGCTCTTCAAGATCGCGGCGGCCCAGGTCGGGGAGACCAGTCATGATGTTGATCTTCTCATGGGGCGGCGACCGCCGTGGTCCGGCGACCGGAAGAGGCCATGAGCACACCACCGCACGTGACCAGGGTGCGCCTCCGACAGCGGCGCGTTCGTGCGCACGCCGCCGCGCTCTTCGCTCACCAGCCTCCCGCGACGGCGGCCGCCGTCGTTCCGTGATCCGGCGGGCGCTGCTTTGCATGGACATGCATTGGTGTGTATATACTTCTGCTCGTGTCCAAGGTACTCACCTCCCTGCCTGTCGGTGAACGTGTCGGCATCGCCTTCTCCGGCGGCCTCGACACGTCGGTAGCGGTCGCGTGGATGCGCGAGAACGGTGCAGTGCCCTGCACCTACACCGCCGACATCGGCCAGTACGACGAGCCCGACATCGCCTCGGTGCCCGGTCGCGCCACCGCCTACGGGGCCGAGATCGCCCGGCTGGTCGACTGCCGCGCGGCCCTCGTCGAAGAGGGGCTCGCGGCGCTGGCCTGCGGGGCCTTCCACATCCGCTCCGGCGGCCGCACCTACTTCAACACCACCCCGCTCGGGCGGGCCGTCACCGGCACCCTGCTGGTACGCGCGATGCTCGAGGACGACGTGTTGATCTGGGGCGACGGCTCCACCTTCAAGGGCAACGACATCGAGCGGTTCTACCGTTACGGCCTGCTCGCCAACCCCTCCCTGCGGATCTACAAGCCCTGGCTGGACGCTGACTTCGTCAGCGAGCTGGGCGGCCGCAAGGAGATGTCCGAGTGGCTGCTCGCCCGCGCCCTGCCGTACCGGGACAGCACGGAGAAGGCCTACTCCACCGACGCCAACATCTGGGGCGCCACCCACGAGGCCAAGGCGCTGGAGCACCTCGACGCCGGCATCGAGATCGTCGAGCCGATCATGGGCGTGCGGTTCTGGGACCCCGAGGTCGAGATCGCCGCCGAGGACGTGACGATCGGCTTCGAGCAGGGCCGGCCGGTGACGATCAACGGCAAGGAGTTCTCCTCCGCCGTCGACCTGGTGCTGGAGGCCAACGCCATCGGCGGCCGGCACGGCATGGGCATGTCCGACCAGATCGAGAACCGGATCATCGAGGCCAAGAGCCGCGGCATCTACGAGGCGCCGGGCATGGCCCTGCTGCACGCGGCGTACGAGCGGCTGGTCAACGCGATCCACAACGAGGACACCCTCGCCAGCTACCACATCGAGGGCCGGCGGCTGGGCCGGCTGATGTACGAGGGCCGCTGGCTGGACCCGCAGGCGCTGATGGTGCGCGAGTCACTGCAGCGCTGGGTCGGGACGGCGATCACCGGCGAGGTGACGCTGCGGCTGCGCCGCGGCGAGGACTACTCCGTCCTGGACACCTCCGGCCCGGCGTTCAGCTACCACCCGGACAAGCTGTCCATGGAGCGGACCGAGGACTCCGCCTTCGGGCCGGTCGACCGCATCGGCCAGCTCACCATGCGCAACCTCGACATCGCCGACTCGCGCGCCAAGCTGGAGCAGTACGCCAGGCTCGGCATGGTCGGCAGCCCGCAGACGACGCTGATCGGCACCCCGCCGGCGGCCACGACCGGGCTGATCGGCGCGATGCCCGAGGGCGGGGCCGAGGCGATCGCCTCCCGCGGGGAGGGCCCCGAGGACGACGAGCTGCTCGACCACGCCGCGATGGAGTCCGGGACGGACTGACCCGCACCCGGTCAGCGTCGGAGCGCGACCAGCTCGCCCTTGCCGACGTTGATCGTGGTGACGGTCACGTGCGGCTGCCGCAGGAGGAGGTCGTGCAGCGGGGCGATCTCCTCGGGATGGGACAGGGCGTTGTCGGCCACGAGCACGCCGCCCTGGCGCAGTACCCGGTAGGGGTGCGGCCACCAGGAGGCGTACTCGGTGCGTTCGGCGTCGAGGAAGAGCAGGTCCACCGCGCCGTCCGGCATGCGGGCGAGCGCGGTGCCGCCGTCCTCGACGCGGAAGTCGACGTGGTCGGCCAGCCCCGCGTCGGTCACCGCGCGGCGGGCGTGCCCCTGGGCGTCGGCGTCGATGTCGAGGCTGAGGACGTGCCCGCCGACCGCTCGCGCGGCGTCGGCCAGCCACAACGTCGACACGCCGCGCGACGTGCCGACCTCCACGATGATCCTGGCCCCGGTGCTCTGGGCCAGGAACCACAGGAACTCCCCGGCGTCGGGCTCCAGCACCCGCCACCGCTCCAGCCGGTCCTGCCGGGCGGCGTCGTGCCGGGCGGCGGCCTCGTTCAGCTCGGCGATCGTCTTTCGCAGCGTGACATCCATGGGCTGGATTCTGCCCCGCCTCCCTACGAGATGCCGCCACCGCGGAGATCGGCCCGCGCGTACTGGGCCACGCCGTCGCCGAACGACCAGTCGATCGACTCGTTCTCGGTGATCTTGACCAGGACGTTCCGCGGCTCGGTGCCCGCGTACTCCTCGGCCAGCTCGGCGATCTTGCGGTAGAGGGCCTGCTTCTGCTCCGCGGTGCGGCCGGAGCGCATGGTGACGGCGACGAACACGACGTCGTCGTCCCGGTGTACGCCGAGGTACTCGGCGCCGTAGCGGATCATGCTCCGCGTGCCGTCGTGGCCGGTCAGCACCTGGAACAGGTCGTCCGCGGGAATGCCGATGGCCTCGACCAGGGCGTCGTGCACGGCCCGGCCCAGGGCCTCCAGCCGCTTGTCGTCGGCACGGATCGCGTCAATGCGTACGAAGGGCATGTTCGTCCTCTCCAGGGGTGCGGTCAGTGGCGGGCGTGCCCGGCGAGCAGGCCGAGCGCGCCGTCGACGGCCTGCGCGTACACCTCCGCGTCGCCCGCGGCGCGGGCCACGACGTAGCCGCCCTGCAGGACCGCGACGAGCGCGGTGGCGGTGGTCGCGGGGTCGAGGGCGGCGTCCAGCTCGCCCGTGGACCGTCCTTCCGCGAGGACTCCGGCCAGACGGGTGCGCAGCCAGGCGAACGTCTCCTCGACCGGGCGGCGCAGCGCGGGATCGGCCATCACGTCGGGGTCCTGGGTGAGGCGGCCGACCGGGCAGCCCCGCAGGGCTTCGCGCTCTCGGCGCAGGTAGGCGGTGATCCGCTCCAGCGGGGTCCCCGGGCCGTCGAGCACCGTCTCGGCCCGGGTGCGCAACTCCTCGGCGCTGCGGCTGATCGCGGCCAGCGCAAGGTGGGGCTTGTCGCGGAAGTGGTGGTACATGCTGCCCTGGCCGGCTCCGGACCGCTGCTGGATGGCCTTGGGGGAGGTGCCCACGTAGCCGCGCTCCCACAGCAGCTCGCGGGTGCTCTCGATGAGCCGTTCTCTCGTGTCCACGATCGTCATCGTACATACTAGTAGGTACAGACGCGAGCATTTGCCTTCGAGCGCGCTCCAACGTCTAGCGTCATGGGCACACGGTTCCGAGCCCTGGAGGCAGCAGCATGATCGACGTCCCCACCCGGTACCTGGGCGAACTGGCGGTCCCCGCGCAGGGCCTGGGATGCATGGGCATGAGTCACGGCTACGGCGCCGCGGACGACGCGCAGTCGATCGCGACGCTGCGCCACGCCCTCGACCTCGGGGTGACCTTCCTGGACACCTCCGACTTCTACGGCGTCGGCCACAACGAGCAGCTGATCGGACGGGCCATCGCGGGGCGCCGGGACGAGGTGGTGCTGGCCACGAAGTTCGGCTTCGCCAACCGTCTGGGCGAGCCCACCCGGATCCGCGGTGACGCCGCCTACGTGCGGCAGGCGTGCGAGGCGTCGCTGCGCCGGCTCGGGGTCGACCACATCGACCTCTACTACCAGCACCGGGTCGACCCGGAGGTGCCGATCGAGGAGACGGTCGGCGCCATGGCCGAGCTGGTAGCGGCCGGGAAGGTCCGCCACCTCGGGCTGTCCGAGGCCGGCGCGAGCACCATCCGGCGGGCGCACGCGGTGCATCCGATCGCCGCGCTGCAGAGCGAGTGGTCGCTGTGGACCCGCGACCTGGAGGCGGAGATCGCCCCGGTCTGCCGCGAGCTCGGCATCGGCCTGGTCCCGTTCTCGCCGCTCGGGCGCGGCTTCCTGACCGGCCGGTACAGCTCGGTCGAGGGGCTGGCGGAGAGCGACGTGCGGCGCAGCCAGCCGCGGTTCGCCGACGGCAACCTCGAACGCAACCTGGCGATCGTCGCGAAGCTGAACGAGCTGGCCGCGGCGAGGGGAGTCACCGCCGGCCAGCTCGCCCTGGCGTGGGTGCAGCACCGGGGCGACGACGTGGTGCCGATCCCCGGCACCCGGCGGCAGCGGTACCTGGAGGAGAACCTCGCGGCCCTGGACATCGAGCTGTCGGCCGGGGACCTCGCCGCCATCGAGGCCGCCGCCCCGCCCGAGCAGGTCGCGGGCACCCGCTACGACGCGACGAGCCTCACCTTCGTCAACGGCTGAGCCCGCCGCGCCGCTCCACCCCGGACCTGGCCCGCGCAGGTGGCCGCGGCGAGGTTCACAGCGGTGGCCGTCTCACCTCCGGCCGGTGACCGAGCCGGAGAGATCCCCGGAGACGGGAGGCTCGGCGGGTGCTCCGCGGCTGGGCCATGCGATGTCGTCGACGGCGAGAAACGGCTCGCCGGCCACCGTCGCGGGGGTCGCCCCGGTGAACGCCATGACGTCGCGATGCAGGTGGGACTGGTCGGCGTAGCCGGAGTCGGCCGCGACCCGGGCCGCGCCTTCACCCGCGACCAGGCGGTGGGCGGCATGGTCGAAGCGGACCAGCTTCACCGCGCGCTTGGGCGGCAGGCCGAGCTGCGAGCGGAACCGGGACCACAGCCGCTTGCGGCTCCATCCGATCTCGGCCGCGAGTCCGTCGACCCGGGCCAGGCCACGGCTGCCGACGATCCGGTGCCAGGCCCAGGCCACCTCCGGGTCCACCGGCGGCCCCGCCGCGTACCGGCGGGCGAGCAGCGCGTCCGTCAACGCGAAGCGATCCTGCCACGACGGGACATCGCCCAGCCGCTCGCGGATCCGTGACGCCTCCCGGCCCCACAGGTCGCCCAGGGACACGAGGGCGCCGTCGAGGTCGGCGGGGGAGGCGCCCAGGACCGCACGGGCGATCACCGGGGACAGGCGCACCTGCAAGCACTCGACGTTCTCACCGCGCGCCCAGACCGCGCCGCCGGATCCGATCCCGGGCCCGGCGACGATGCTTCCCCGCTGCTGCCGCCCGGCGGCATCGTCCACGACGGGCGAACCGGCGCCGAAGTCCAGCAGCAGCGTCACGGCCGGGTGCGGGACCATCCGGAGCGCGTCCAGGTCATGGACACGGAACCCGGCCATGGTGACCCCGGCGACCCGGCTGGGCCGCCGCGGGCACGCGACGCCCCACACAGCCGTACCGTGCATGAACGTCCGCACCGTCTCATGCTAGTGGCATGTCGCGTGAACAGCCCGATGGCTACCGCCCAGCTCCTTGCCCGGCTCCCGCCTGAGCCGCTGAACGGCCTCGCCCAGGTCCCCGCGCACGAGTTCCGCGTTCCCATCGGCCCGCTCCGAACGAGCCGGCGGAGGGAACATTCGTCCAATCCACCGGCGGGCACCGGCGGCGACAGTGGGCTCACGACTGTTTCCGACGGCGGTCCGTACGTGAACGGCGGCGTGCGCCACGCCGTACGGGCGGACTGAACGACAAGGAGGGATGCCATGCGGATTCTCATCTCCGGCGCCAGCGTCGCGGGTCCGGTGCTGGCGTACTGGCTCACCAGGTACGGCTTCTCCGTCACCGTCGTCGAGCGCGCGCCGGCTCTGCGCAGGACCGGCGGCCACGCGGTCGACCTGTTCCGGCCGGCGATGAACATCTCGGAGAAGATGGGGGTGCTCCCGCGCGTGGAGGAGCGGGCCACCGGAGCGAACCGGATGACCGTCCACCGGGAGGGCGCTCGGCGTCCCGTCCGGGTGGACCTCTCCAAGATCTTCAGCGCCACCTCCGGCCGGCACGTCGAGATCATGCGCGACGACCTGAGCGAGATCTTCCACGACGCCGCGCGCGACGACGTCGAGTACATCTTCGGCGACTCGATCACCGCGATCTCGCCCGATGGCGAGGTGCGGTTCGAGAACTGCGCGCCGCGCTGTTTCGACCTCGTCGTCGGCGCGGACGGGCTGCACTCCAACGTGCGCCGCCTCGTCTTCGGCGAGGAGTCCCGTTTCAGCGCCTTCGTCGGGGCCTACCTCGGGGTGCTGACCCTGCCCAACGCCTCCGGCCTCGACGGCGAGCTCCTCATGCACGTCGGCGTCGGCCGCACCGCCGGCATGTACGGCGCGCGGCACCTCGGCGACGCGCGGGCGTTGTTCCTGTTCCGGAGCGAGCGCGAGCTCGGCCACCACCACCGCGACGTGCCCCGGCAGAAGGAGCTGCTGCGCGGTGCGTTCGGCGGCATGCACCCTGAGGTGGACCGCTGGCTGGACGAGCTCGACCGCACCCCGGCGTTCTACTTCGACTCGATCACCCAGCTGCGCATGGACACCTGGTCGCGGGGGCGGGTGACGCTCGTCGGCGACGCGGGGTACTGCCCCGGCCCGGCCGTGGGCGGCAGCACCAGCCTGGCGGTCGTCGGCGCGTACGTCCTGGCCGGAGAGCTGGCGCGGGCGGGCGGTGACCACGAGCGCGCCTTCCCCGCCTACGAGCGCGCGATGGCCGAGCACGTGCGCGGCAGCCGCGCCGCCGCGCTGAGCGCGGCGAAGACCCTGATCCCCACGTCCCGCCTCGGCGTTCAGGGACTGGCCCAGGGCGCCCGCCTGATCTCCGCCCTGCCCGCGGGGCCCAGCCGCGCTCTCCTCCGCCTCACCACCAGGAGCGCACGCCTCCACAACGCCATGACCGTCGACGACTACTCACCCGTGCTCACCGCAGCAGGAGGCCGGGCCGGGGCTGATGGGCGGAAGCTGTACCCGTGACTTCCTGTTCAGCGGGAGCGGAGCGTCGGGACGAGCGCGGCGACGGCGTCGAGGATGCGGTCGAGCCCGTGCCGGAAGCGCTCGTCGGGGGTGAGGTGGGCGGTGCGGGACTCGACAACCGATCGGCTGAACAGCGGGAAGGCGCCGGATTCGACGACCTGGCGCACGTACGGTCCCATGTAGTCCCGCTTCCAGCGTTCGGGGTCCAGGCCGGTACGGCTGGCCTCCTCCAGCCAGCCGATCTCGCCGCGGATCGCGCTGTGGATGTAGTCGTCGACCATGCCGACGAATCCGGTGATGTCGTCGATGTCGAGTCCCATCCGGTCGAAGGCGCCGAGCGCGAACTCGTGCACGCGCAGCAGCTGGGGGCTCAGCGTCGGCCGGCCGGTGAGCAGCCCGATCAGCCAGGGATGGCGTAGACCCGCGGCGCGGATCTGCCAGGCCAGCAGCGTCAGATCGGACCGCCAGTCACCGGAGGGGCCGTCGGGCAGCTCGATCTCGCCCATCACCAAGTCGATCATGAGGTCGGACAGGTCGTCGCGCCGGGGCACGTAGCGGTAGAGCGACATGGCGCCGGTGCCCAGCTCGCACGCGATCCGCCGCGTCGTGGCGGCTAGCGAGATCGACGCTGTCACCCGGGAGGGCTTCCAGCGCCTGTTCGCGGTCAACCGCGGCCCCGTTCTTCATCACCCAGCTCGCCCTGCCGCGGCTGCGCGACGGCGGGCGGATCGTCACCGTGGGCACGATGCTGACCCGGGGCGCGGCCATGCCCAGGGCGATCGACTACGCCATGTCCAAGGCCGCACTCGACGTCATGACCACCGCCCTGGCCAAGCAGCTCGGGCCACGCGGCATCACGGTCAACCTCGTGGCCCCCGGCGTCATCGACACCGACATGCACCAAGGACGCCTGGTCGGCGAGGCCCTGGCCTGGCTGTCGTCGCAGACGCCCCTCGGGCGGCTGGGCACGCCCGAGGACGTGGCCGACACCGTCGCCTTCCTGGCCTCCGACGACAGCCGCTACATCACCGGACACCGGCTGGACGTCTCAGGCGGGACGACGATGTAGCCTCCGCTGCCGCGCATCGGCTCCCGGCGGCGCCGTCGGGCTCCATGAGCATGCCGCCCGACCCCATCCGCGCGCTGGTCACGGGTGGTGCCAGCTGTGCAGCTTGTCGGGGTTCAGCACGATCCACACGGCGGTGACCTCGGTACCGTCGACGCTCACGCTGACCGCCCCCACCGTCCGGCCGTCCCGGCGCAGCACCAGACCCGTCCGGCCGTTCACGGACTCGACGGCCACGGCGGGCCCCGGGCGGCCGGCCAGCAGGGCCGTGACGAAGCGGGCGACCGCGGCCGCGCCGTGGGTCGGGTGCGCGGCGGCGCGCACCCGGCCGCCGCCATCGCTCACCGCCACCGCGCCGGCGGCCAGCACCGCCTTCAGCGCGCCTGCGTCTCCCGCGCCGCATGCCGCGGCGAAACGGCGCGCGACGCGGTCGTGGCTCTCCACCATGCCGGGGTCGCGTGGTGCCGGGCCGGCGACAGGGTCGGGCCGGCGAGCGGGGACGCCGGTCACGGGCGGCGCCGCCGAGCGGGGTTCCGGGACGCCGGAGGCGAGCGAGCTCAGGCAGATGCCCTGCGCCACCCGGGTCAGCCAGGCACGCGGCACCGCGATGCCGGAGCGTTCGTCGTCGCCGAGGGCGTACCAGCGGCGGTAGGTCTCGCGGACGACGCGGTCGGCCATGGCGGCGGAGCCCGACATCCGCGCCGCGATGTCCAGCAGGTGCTGCCGTTCCTCCAGCATCTCCACCAGGGAGACGGCGCCCGGGTCGGTCATGGCCGGGCCTCAGCGGGCGCTGATCTTGGCGGGGTTCATCATCCACAGCACCTGGTCGATGCCCTCGCCGGAGGCGTTGACCGTGAGCACCGTGAACACCTGGCCGTCGCGGCTCAGCACGGCGGCCGACTGGCCGTTCACGCTGCCCCACTCCACCTCGACCCCGGCCCAGAAGCGGTCCGCGAACGCTCTGACGTACTTGGCCACGCGCAGCCCGCCCACGACGGGGATGCGAGAGGCCCGGACGGCGCCGCCGCCGTCGGAGTAGCTGATCGCGTCCGCCGCGAGGAGCTCCTCCAGCGTGGCGAGGTCGCCGGAACGGGCGGCGGCGACGAAGGCGGCGAGCAACCTGCGCTGCTCGGCCCCGGTCACCGGCGCGCGGCGCCCGGAGAGCAGGTGCTTGCGGGCCCTGCTGACGAGCTGCCGGGTTGCCACCTCGCTGACCTGGATGATGTCGGCGATCTGCCGATAGGGGTAGTCGAACGCCTCGCGCAGCACGTACGCCGCCCGTTCGGTCGGCGTGAGCCGCTCCAGCAGGAGCAGGACCGCGAAGCCGAGGGCTTCACCCCGCTCGGCGCCGAGGTACGGGTCGGCGCTGGTGTCGACCGGCTCGGGCAGCCACGGGCCGATGTACGTCTCGCGGCGGACCCGGGCCGACTGCAGAGCGTTGATGGCCAGCCGCGTGGTCACCGTGGCCAGGAACGCCGCCGGGTCGGCCACGGTGTCGCGGTCGCACGTCTGCCAGCGCAGCCAGACCTCCTGGACCAGGTCCTCGGCCTCGGTGGAGCTGCTCAGCATCCGGTACGCGATCCCGAACAGGCGCGGCCGCACGCCGGCGAAGACGCCTGCGGCCTGGTCGAGGCCGCCCGGCTCACCGGAGTGGTTCGCCGCCGGTCCGGAATCCCCCATGGTGATCACCCCTGTCCGCCGGATGGACCTGCCCAGCCTTTCACGTGCCCGTCCGGCGGCCTGCATCGCCACCGGCGGCGCGGCCTGCGTCGCCGCGGGTCAGGACGGGCGAGGGGCGCGGCGCTCGCGACGCTGCGCGAGCTCTTCGTCACCGACCAGGGTGAGCATCGGCATGCCGGGCTCGCACAGCATCGTGACGGTGAAACGGAGCGGGACGTCGTCGCGGTTGTTGCCGTCCTGGTAGTGGATGACGTCGCCACCCGGCTCCCAGAACGCCTCGCCGGCGCGTACGACCCTCTCCGGCCGGCCTTCTATCTCCAGCAGCATCTCGCCTTCCACCACGTAGCCGAACGCCGGGCCGGAGTGCCGGTGCGGCGGTGTGCCGGGGTCACCGGGCGGGAACTCGACGACCACGGTCATCGCGTGCGCTCCCGCCGGGATGAACGGCGGCTCGGCCTCCTGCAGCACGGTGAGCGCCGTCTGCCACGCGGTCGATCGGGACGTGGGCTCGGAGCCGGACATGATGTGCCTCCTTGAGGAATCTGACGCGTCAGCCGCCGGCCGAGGTCCGGCCCAGCCAGTCGGCGTACGTGATCTCGCCGAGAACGGCGCCGTCGCCCGGCACCAGGGTCCGCTCGGTCAGCTCGGCCCCGAAGTAACGCGCGTGCGGGTCGGTGACCACCTCACGCGGATCGCCCATGGCGGCCAGGGCGTCGCGGAAGAACTCGTCCATCCGGAACCGCTGCGGCCCGGCGATCTCGACCCTGCCGTTCAACGGCGTCCCCACCGCGATCCTGCCGACCTGCCGGGCGACGTCGTCGCCCGCGATGGGCTGGAAGAGCACCGACGCGATCCGCACCGTGTCACCGTCCGCGGCGGTGTCGGCGATGCTCCGGACGAACTCGAAGAACTGCGTCGCGTGCACGAGCGAGAACGGGATCGACGACTTCTCGATCAGCCGCTCCTGAGCGATCTTCGCCCGGAAGTAGCCGATCTCGGGGTGCCGTTCGGTTCCCACGACCGACAGCGCGACATGATGCCCGACACCCGCCGCCGCCTCGGCGGCGAGCAGGTTGCCCGTGGAGGTCTCGAAGAACTCCATCACCGCACGGTCCTCGAAGGACGGGGAGTTGGATACGTCGATCACCACGGAGGCGCCGGTAAGGGCCTCGGCCAGTCCTTCGCCGGTGAGGGTGTTGACGCCGGTGCCGGGCGCCGCGGCCACCGCCTCGTGGCCGTGCTCGCCGAGTCTCGTCACGAGCTTCGACCCGATCAGGCCGGTGCCGCCGATCACCACGATCTTCATGAGAAGCCTTCCTGTAAGCCGGGGCCTCGATTGCCGTCCGGTCACCAGCTAAGACCGGACAGCACTCCGGCCTGTGACAGCTTCGATGAAAGGTCTTATAAAGTCGCTGATCCCGGCACCGAGGTGTCACAGACCGGAATGCGGCGCTGTCTTGCCGGTTGACCGGACTGCCATGGACAGACAGGAGCAAGACCGTGCCACCAGCGATCCGGGTGCGGATGAGCGCACGGGCGATCGACGAGCCCCACCGCGCCTCAAGCCCGCTGGAGCTGCTGTTCGACCTCACCTTCGTGGTGGCGGTCGCCGCCGCCACCGCCCAGCTGGCCCATGACGTCGCCGACGGTCACGGCCTGGCCCGGCTGGTGCTGTTCCTGCAGGTGTTCTTCGCGATCTGGTGGGCGTGGATGAACTTCACCTGGTTCGCCTCGTCGTACGACACCGACGACGTCCCCTACCGGCTGCTGACGATGGTGCAGATGGGCGGCGTGCTCGTCCTGGCCGCCGGGGTGCCGGCCGCGGCCGTGCACTCCGACTTCCGCGCCGTCACGATCGGTTACCTGATCATGAGGATCGCGCTGGTCGCCCAATGGGTGCGGGCCGGCGTCGAGGATGCGGCCGGCCGCCGTACCGCGCTGCGGTACGCCGTGGGGATCACCGTCATGCAGGCGGGCTGGGTACTGCGCCTGGTCCTGGCCGAGACGGGTGCGTTGCCGTCGCCGGCCGCGCTGCCGTTCTTCGCCGTGCTGGTCGTCCTGGAGCTCGCGGTGCCGCTCTGGGCGGAACGGACCAGACCGACCACCTGGCATCCGCACCACATCGCCGAGCGCTACGGCCTGTTCACGATCATCCTGCTCGGCGAGAGCGTCCTCGCCGCGACGCGAGGTGTCGAAGGGGCGCTCGAAGCGGCCCGTACGAGCACTCCCCTCGTCGTCATGGCCGTGTCCGGGCTCGTCCTGCTGTTCGCGCTCTGGTGGCTGTACTTCCTCACCCCGGCCGGCGAGGGTCTCGGCGACCGCCGCCATCGGTCCTACCTGTGGGGGTACGGCCACTACGGTCTCTTCGCGGCCCTGGCCGCCCTCGGCGCCGGACTCGAGGTCGCGGCCGAGCAGACGGGGCACGACGTCAAGGCGTCCCCCCTCGCCATCTGCTACGCCGTCGCGATCCCGACCGCGGTGTTCCTCGTCCTGCTGGGGGTGGTCCACGCTCCCATCGCGGACAAGCCGGTGCCCCGTCCCGTCGCGGCCCTGGGCTGCGCCGTCGTCATCCTGCTCCTGCCGCTGGCTGCGGCGCAGGCGGGGGTGCCCGCCGTGGTCGCGGCGATCGCGGCCGCCTGCGTCGTGCTGACCGTCCTCAGTGTCGGCGCGGGAGGCGGCGGCGAGTAGGGGAGGGGCGGGCGTCATGCCGGGCGCCCGTGTCAGGGCGTACGGCCTGCCCTCCTGGCCCGGTAGGCGCTGGCTTTGGCGCGGTTCTGGCACGACAGGTCGCAGAAGCGGCGTGAGGCGTTGCGTGTGGTGTCGAAGAACACCAGCGAGCATGTGCCGGCCTGGCAGGCGCCGAGCCGGGCCGACTGACCCACGCCGATGACCATGGCCAGTGCCGTGCCCATGTCCGCGGCCCACGCGTCGACGAGCGTCGCGTCAGCCGGGTGGAAGGCGAGCACGGGCGGCTGATCGGGGTGGCCGTGCAGGTTGGGCACGGCCCGGTGCCGGATCAGGAGGTCGTTGAGCCGCGTGGCGGCGCCGTGGATGCCGTCGTCCGCGCCGAACACCGGGCGCAGCTCGGCGGCGACCTCCGCCAGCCCGTCGGCGTCGGCGCCGGTGAGCGTGGCGGAAGCGGGCAGCCGGGCGGTGAGCGCGGTGAGCCGTTCCGCGCCCGATCGCGGCGGGGAGACGGCCCGGCCGTGCGCCGTGGTGACGGCCAGACAGTTCACCAGGAGGACCGCGAGCTCCACCCACCTGCCGACATAACTGTCTATTTCGAGTTGACCAGTGATGCGCCATGGATCTATCGTCACTGTCATAGCGTATATAGACAGTGAGGACTTTGATGACGTCCAGATCGCTCGCGCGCCACATGTGGCATCAGATCGAGCCGGTGCACGCGACGCTCTACTTCAGCCCCCAGGCGTTCGAGGAGGCGGCGGCGCTCGGCTACGACGTCGGATCGCGCTGGCCGAGCTACTTCGCCTGGCGTACGGCCCCGATGGGAGCCGCCGGCCCGAGACTGGTGGCCGCCACCTTCTACAGCTTCAGCCCGTCGATGATCGCCGAGTACGTGCCCGCCGTCTGGGCCGTCGCGAAACCGCGGCAGGTGCTCGACGCCCGGCGGCGGGCGGTGGACCGCACGCTCCGCGCGCTGTACGCACAGGCGGGCGCGCTGGAGGAGGCGGCCGAACTGGCGGTCAAGGCGGCGCGGAGCGCCGAGCTCGCTCACCGGCCGCTGGCCGCGGCCAACCTCGACCTGCCCTGGCCGGACGAGCCGCACCTGGCCCTGTGGCAGGCGTACACGGTGCTGCGCGAGCACCGCGGCGACGGGCACCTGACCGCCCTGCGCGCCGCCGGCCTGGACGCCTGCGAGGCGCTGGTCTCCTTCGCCTCCGTCGGGGCCGCCCCGGACGCCGGCTTCGCCGGACGGGGCTGGAGCGCCGAGGAGTGGGCCGCCGCGCGGGAACGGCTGGCGGCCCGCGGCCTCGTCGACGCGGACGGCACCGCCACCCCGGCCGGGCACGCCCTGCGCGACCAGGTGGAGCGGCTCACCGACGAGCTGGCCGCCGGACCGTGGCAGACTCTCGGCGAGGCGGGAGCCGAGCGCCTGGCCGAGCTCAACCGTCCCCTGCTGGGTGCCGTGTTCGAGGCCGGTCTGCTGCCGATGACGAGCACCCTGGGCATCGGCAAGGTGCGGGTGCCCGCGTGAACCTCGAACGCCTCACCGGCCAGGACGCGCTCGCCCGTGCCGCCCACCTGGTGCGGATCTACCGGTCCGCGTTCGGCGAGCCGCCCTGGTGCGAGGACGGGCGCGCCGCCGACGCCTTCGCCGAGCGGCTGACCACGGACGTCCGCCGCCCGGGGTTCACGGCGGTCCTGGCGCACGACCACGGCGAGCCCGCGGGTTTCGGGACGGCATGGCGCACCGGGAGCCCCTTCCCCGTGGGCCGCTCCTACGACCTCGTCCGCGCCGCGCTCGGCGACGCGGTGGAGACCCGCCTGGTGGGAGCGCTGGAGGTGGACGAGCTGGCGGTGAGCCCGCACGCGCGCGGTCAGGGCCTGGCCGGACGCATCCTCGACCTGCTGCGCGACGGCGACGACGCCTGCTGGCTGCTCACCGCTCCGCGAGCGGTCGACGCGATCAGGCTCTACGAGCGGCTCGGCTGGCGGCGCCTGACCGCCCCCGAGGCCGGCATCGTGGTGTTCGCAACGGCGGGATCCGCCGGCGGCGGCTGCCGCGAAGCCGCCGGGCCGACGCGTTCAAGCCGCGTGGTGCCGGTACCAGTCGAGGGTCGCGGCGACGCCCTCGGCGTGCGGAGTGACCTCGACCGGGCCGAACGCCTTGCGGAAGGCTGAGTCGTCGGCGACGAACGGGCGGTCGCGCTGGTACCAGGTCTCGCCGAGCTCGCGCACGACCGGGTTGAACAGTCCGATGAGGCGCTGTGCGCCCCGGCCGAGTCCGGCGACCTTCGGCTCGCCTCCCGCCGCGGCCCGTACGAGGTTGAGGAACTGGCGGCCGGTGACGGGCTCGGCGGCGGGCAGGTGCCATGCGCGGCCGTCGGCCTCGGCGCGTTCGCCGAGGGTGACCAGTGCGGCGGCGATGTCGGGCAGGTAGGAGACGGTGTGCGGCTGGTCGAGGTCGCCGACCCAGCGGGCGGTCTTCCCGGCCAGGGCGGCGGCGAAGACGGTGGGGCCGATGGTGGTGTTGACGCCGCCGGGGCCGTAGTAGTCGGAGGCCCGCCCCAGGGTCGCGCGGATCCGTCCGGTTCGGTGGGCGTCGAGGATGAGCTGGTCCACCTCGGCGCGGGCCCGGCCCTTGGGGTAGGCGGCGGCGTGCGGCAGGTCTTCGGTCATGGGGCCGTCGACGGGCCCGTAGACGTAAAGGTTGTCGGCCATGACCAGCTTTGCCCCGGCGGCCTCCACTCCGGTCAGGATCGTGCGGATGAGGCCGGGGAACTCCTCGGCCCAGCGCTCGTACTTCGGCTGGGCGCACTGGTAGACGACCGCGGCGTCCTGGCAGGCGGCGATGGCGCCCTCGGTGGTGGTGACATCGGCTCGCAGCTCGCCGGGGCCGCTGGCAGCGCCCCGGCTCACGGCGCGGACCTGGTGGCCGCGGGCGGTGAGCTCGGCCACGACGGCGGAGCCGATCGCGCCGGTGGCGCCGAGGACTACGTGCAGGTCAGACATGTGGTTGCTCCTGAATTCCATGTTCCAAAACGTCGTTATATAACAACGTTATGGTATTCTCGTCGTTATGGCAAGACCCAGAAACCGCGATTACGCCGAGCTTCGCCGCGAACTCGTCGACGCCGGCGGCCGGCTCCTGGCCGCCGAGGGTCCGTCCGCGTTGACCACCCGCCGGGTGGCGCAGCAGGCGGGGGTGTCCACCACGGCCGTCTACAACCTGTTCGGCGACAAGGCCGGCCTGGTCCGCGAGATGTTCCTGGCCGGGTTCGAGCGCCTCGCCGCGGCCTTCGCCGCCGTTCCCCGCACCGGCGATCCCGTCGCCGACCTGCTCGCGCTCGGCCGCGCCTACCGCGCCAGCGCCCTGGCCAACCCGCACCTGTACGAGCTCATGTTCGGGCGGCCGGTCCCGGAGTTCCAGCCCGACGCCGAGACCGCCGCGCTCATCCAGCCGACCTTCGACACCCTGGTCGCCGCCGTCGCCCGCTGCCTGGACGAGGGCGCCTTCGCCCCCGCCGAGCCGCACGACCTCGCCGTCAGGCTCAACGCCCTCGCGCACGGGATGTGCGGCCTCGAACTGCGCGGCGCCCTCGGCGACGCCGCGCAGGCGAGCCGCCACTGGGACGCCGCCTTCGGCGCGATGGTGCGGGGAATGGCAGGGGATGATCCATCCTGAACGGTCCGACGCCCGCCACCACTGGTCAGGATGAAGAGGTGGAGCGCTGTCGCCGTGAAACGGTCGTGCCGCCGGAACGCTGACGACCGGCGTCCCGGAAAGTTCCTCGAAGAAATCCGGGAGGCGGTGTCGGATCGGGGCGGTGGCGTTCGTAGCAGGGATGAGGCCGCCCGCAAGGGGCGGCGCCAAGGCAGAGGAACCGCGATCATGAAGCTGACGACCGTGACCCAGGTCACCATCGATGGAGTGATGCAGGGAAACGGCGGCGCGTCGGACGAGGACCGCAGGAACGGGTTCGAGCGCGGCGGATGGGCCCGGGGGGCGGGTGACGACGAGACCAGGACGTTCATCAACCAGACCTACCGGCGCGCCGATGCGTTCCTGTTCGGGCGGCGGACCTACGAGCTGTTCACCGGCTGGGGCTCCATGACGGTCCAGGACGCCCCCGGCTGGGAGTCCGTCGTGGAATCGTTGAACACACGGCCCAAGTACGTCGCCTCGGCCACGCTCACCGATCCGGAGTGGGCGGGCACGACCGTCCTGTCCGGAGACGTCGCGGCCGCCGTCAGGGAGCTGAAGGCCAAGCCGGGGGGCGAGCTGCAGGTGCACGGCAGTGGCATCCTGACCCGGTGGCTGCTGGAGAACGATCTGGTCGACGAGATGATTCTGATCGTGATCCCGGTGATCGTCGGCCAGGGCGCGAGACTGTTCCCGGAAACCGGTCCGGATCTCGCGCTCGACCTGGTCGAGTCGCGCGCCGACTCCAAGGGCGTGACGATCCAGGTCTACCGGACGGCCGGACGCCCGCGGTATGCAGGGGCCTGAAGTCCCTGCCACCGAACCACGCTGTCCCGACACCACAGGAGATGATCTGCAGATGCGATACCTGGTTTCCGTGATCGATGACAAGAGCAACCCCGGCAGCACGGACAGGCAGCCGGCCATCAGCGCGTTCAACGAACGACTGATCGCCGAGGGCTACTGGGTCTTCGCGGGCGGACTCGCGGACACCGACGCGGCCACGGTCGTCGACAACCGGGGCGAGCAGGCGGTGTTCAGCGACGGGCCGTTCGTGGAGTCGAAGGAGTACCTCGCCGGCGTCTGGGTGTGGGAGGCCCCCGATCTGGATGTGGCGCTCAAGCTCGCCGCCGAGGCGTCGAAGGTCTGCGATCGGAAGATCGAGGTGCGGCCGTTCCAGTGAGCGACGTCGAGAAGGCGATCACCCGCGCCCACCACGACGAGTGGGCGCGGGTGGTGGCGGCCCTGACCAGGCGCTTCGGTGACCTCGGCATCGCCGAGGAGGCAGCGGCCGAGGCGTTCACGACCGCCGTCGAGCGGTGGCGGGCCGACGGCCTGCCACCCAACCCGGGCGCGTGGCTGACCACCACCGCCAACCGCAAGGCCATCGACCGGATCCGGCGCGAGAACAGACGCGATGACAAGCACAAGGAGGCTCAGATGCTGCACGACGACACCCCGCCCGAGCCGCTGGGCGCCATCGACGACGACCGGCTCCGGCTGATCTTCACCTGCTGTCACCCGGCGCTGGCGGTGGAAGCGCGCGTGGCGTTGACGCTGCGCATGGTCGGCGGTCTGACCGTGCCCGAGATCGCCCGCGCCTTCCTGGTGCAGGGGACCACCATGGAGCAGCGCATCACCCGCGCGAAGGCCAAGATCAAGGCGGCTCGCATCCCCTACCGGATGCCGTCCGCCGACGATCTGCCGGCACGCGTCTCCGGCGTCCTGGCCGTCCTGTTCCTCATCTTCAACGAGGGCTACCTGGCCAGCGGCCCCGACACCGACCCCGTACGACACGACCTGACCACCGAGGCGATCCGGCTCACCCGCCTGATCCGCGTGCTCCTGCCGCAGGACGGAGAGGTGGCCGGCCTGCTGGCGCTGATGCTGCTCACCGAGGCCCGCCGCACCGCCCGGGTCTCGGCCGGCGGCGAACTGGTCTCCCTCGACGAGCAGGACCGCGGGGCCTGGGACGCGGAGCTGATCGCCGAAGGTCATCGGCTGGTGCGCGAGCGCCTGGCCGCTGCCGCTGCCGGGGTGGCTCCGGGCCGCTATCAGATCCTCGCCGCGATCAACGCGGTGCACACCTCCGCCCGCGACATCCGCGACACCGACTGGTCGCAGGTCCTCGCCCTCTACGACCAGCTCGTCCGCCTCGACCCCTCGCCGATCATCGCCCTCAACCGGGCCGTCGCCGTGGCCGAGCTCGACGGGCCGGAGGTGGCACTGGCCATCGTCGACCGCCTTGCCGAGGCGTTGGCCGGCTATCACGCCTACCACGCCACCCGCGCCGACCTGCTGCGCCGGCTCGGCCGCAGCCAGCAGTCACGCGCGGCCTACGACCGGGCCATCGAGCTGGCCGGCAACACCGGCGAGACCGCCTACCTCACCCGGCGCCGCGCCCAGCTGCGGTAACGCCCGCGTTCGATCGGAGCGTTTCGCGTGGGTCGGGCGCGTGCGCTGTCTCATGGGTGCTCGCTGATGAAACAGCGCACGACTACATGGGGGAGCGCCAAGGGCAGGCCCCATGACGATGGGCTCCGATGTGGGGCTGCGACGGTGAGCAGGCGTGCCACATCACTGTCAGCCGAACCGCAGGACGAACCGCCCGCGAACGCCGCGCCGTTCGAGTGAGTGATGCGCGTCGGCGGCTCGGGAGGCGGGCAGTTCGCCGGCCACGCGGACGGTGAGCCGTCCATCGCCGGCGAGTTCGGCGAGCCGGTCCAGCTCGGCCGCTGCCTCGACGTAGTCGCGGACGAAGATCGGGACGACGCGGACCCGGCCGGTCCCGTCGCCCTGGTAGCCGCGGACGGTGACGACGGTGCCGCCGTCCTTGACGGCCGGGAGCGCGGCGACCTCCAGCGCGGCGGCGTCGAGGAGCCCGTCGACGCCGCCGGGGTGGTGGCGGCGGACCTGCGCGGCGAAATCGTCCCCCCGCAGGACGACCTCGTCCGCTCCGCAGTCGCGGACGAAGGTCTCGTCCTGCCGGGCCGCGTCGGCGACGACGACCAGCCCAGCCAGCGTGGCGAGCTGGACGAAGTATCCGCCGACGGTGCCGGCGGCGCCGGTGACGGCGACCGTCGCGCCGGCCGGCAGCGCCAGGGTGTCGAGCGCGAGCCGCGCGGTGAGCCCGTTCATCGGGAGGGTGGCGGCCTGGACGTCCGAGAGCCCGGCCGGGATCTTCGCGACCGAGCGTGCCGGCACGACGAGGTCTGCCCGGTAGCCGCCGTGCTCGCCCGAGGGCACCACGATGGCCATGACGGCGTCCCCGATCGCGAACGCGCGGTCGACGGCGGGGCCGATCTCGGTGATCACGCCGGCTACCTCCATGCCCGGCACCCGCACCGCGTCCGCCTCGTCCTGTCGCGGACGTGAACGGATCATCGCGTCGGTCGGGTTCACGGTGGCGCTGGTGACCTGGATCCTGACCTGACCGGGACCGATCGGTTCGGCCGCCAGGTCGAGCTCGCCGAGAGCGTCCGGTCCGCCCGGCTGCGTCACTCCGATTGCCTGAACCATGGTCGTTCGTCACTCCTTGTTCGTTGCTGCGGGGTGGTGATGGGCAGGACTGACCGCGCCGCCGACATCAGCCGCGACGTGTGCTCAGCCCGATCCGGCTATGGCGACGTGGGGGTCCGAAGACCCTCGAGCAGCAGGCTGCACACCTCGTCGAGCTCCGTGCCGATGCCAGGGTTCTGCCATTCGGCGGCATGGGCGAGGTGGTTGAACTTGGCGGTGGCGTGGAAGACCACGCGGGCGGTGGCCTCCGCGTCCTCGGCGCGAAAGCTGCCGTCGGCGGCGCCGTCGGCGATGATGGCCGCGAGCTGGCCCAAGAGGTCGGCGACGTGGTCAGTGGCGACGCTGCTGTGCGCGGCCGCGAGGATTCCATAGGCGGCGAACAGCTCCGGGTCCTCGCGAATCTTGGCCTGCTTCCCGGCCAGGACGGCGTGCAGCCAGGCACGCAGTCGCTGCGCCGGCGGGACCGCGCGGTCGGCGGCGATGACGGCGAGGGCATCGCGGTTGCGGTCGAGCCAGCGCCGGGTCACGGCCTCGCGCAGCGCCTGCTTGGAGGGGAAGTGCTTGTAGACGGCGGCGTGGCTGACCCCGAGTGCCCGGGCGACGTCGACGACGGTCGCCTTGTCCGGTCCGTGGCGGCGCAGGATCTCCTCGGTGGCCGCCAGGATGGCGTTCGCGTCCAGCGGGGTTCGGGCGGGCATCAGCGCCTGCCGCCCGTTCGCTCGCTGTCCAGCAGCGAGAGCAGGGCGGGGGTGTAGCGTTCTCCCGCGACCGCCCCTCGGGGGACGGCCTGCTCGATCGCGTCCAGGTCGTCCTCGGTCAGCCGCAGGCCGGCGGCGTCCGCCGCCTCGGTGATGCGGTGCGGTCGGCCGGCCCCGACCAGCGCGACGACGTCGCGGTGCGCGCGCCCCTGCGCGAGCACCCACGCGATCGCGAGCTGTGCGACCGTGGCGCCGCGGGAGGTGGCGATCTCCCGCAGCCGTTCGACCAGCGCGAGGTTGGTCTCGATGTTGCCGGCGGCGAAGCGGGGCAGGTGCCCGCGATGCCGTGCGTCGCCGGCCGGCTGTCGCCACGTCCCGGTCAGCATTCCCTGGGCGAGCACCCCGTAGGCGGTGACGCCGATGCCCAGCTCGCGGCAGGTTGGCAGGATCTCGTCCTCGACGCCGCGGCTGAACAGCGAGTACTCGATCTGGACGTCGGTGATCGGGTGCACGGCGTGGGCGCGGCGGATCGTCTCGGCGCCGACCTCGGACAGCCCGATGCCGCGCACGTAGCCCTTCCGCACCATCTCGGCGACGGCGCCGACGGTCTCCTCGATCGGGACAGCGGGGTCCAGCCGGGCCGGGCGATAGATGTCCACGTAGTCGGTGCCCAGCCGCTGCAGCGAGTAGCCCAGGAAGTTCGGTATCGCGTCGGGTCGGCCGTTGAGGCCGCGCACGCTGCCGTCCACACCGAACAGCGCGCCGAACTTCACGCTCACCACGGCGCGGTCGCGATCGGCGGGTCGCAGCGCCTGCCCGATGAGCGTCTCGTTGTGCCCCATCCCGTAGTGGTCGGCCGTGTCGATGAACGTGATCCCGGCGTCGAGCGCACTGCGAAGCGTCGCGATGCTCTGCTCGACGGGGCTGGGTCCGTACGCGCCGGACATGCCTGCACAACCGAGCCCGACCGCCCCCACACAGACGTCGGCGCCGAGCGTTCTCTGCTCCATGCGAGGAACGCTATGCGGGTTGGTAACAGATGTCAAAGACTGTAACTTGATACCAAGATCTGAGCTCGCCGCTTGTTCGGCCGGCCGGGCGGGTCGTGTTGTCCACCCGGCTCTCCAGCCCACCGGAGTGTGTTGCTGAGTTCGGGCACCACCCTCATCGAGCTCGCCGCGGTCATGGGTGTCGTGTTCCGTGCCACGGCCGGCACGACGTGCAGATCGTGTGCATGAAGATGTGCACCGTGCGGAGGACGGCTCCCCGCCGCACGCACACCGCCACGACTCTGGGCGTCCCGCAGCCCGCCGCCCACGCCACGGCGGCGACCGGTCGCGCTCCGGCGAGCGTCCCTGGCGGCATGAACAGCGGGAACAGTCGTGTCAGGGCGGCCGCGATCATCGGTCCACGCCCGGCACGGCCGGCGATGTCGATGACACCGCCTGCCGTGCCGGCCGTGCGACGCGCCTCGCGATCAAGGGAAACAGCCGTTTCACACCCGCCGGCGTTCGCTGGTCAGACGCCACAGCGAGGTGACTTCCGCGGCGCGGGCCGCGTGGAGGGAGTCGGCGGCGTCCGCCGCCCGTGGGTGCCGCGGCCTGGTGTCGATCTTGCCGGCCACGCGGAGGCCCGCCGTCCCGATCGAGGTCAGCAGCTGGTGGCGGGTCCTGAGTCCGAGGTGTTCGGCCAGGTCGGACAGGATGAGCCAGCCCTCGCCGTCCGGTTCGAGGTGAGCGGCGAGTCCGTCGAGGAAGCCGCGGAGCATGGTGCTGCCGGGATCGTAGACGCCCTGTTCGAGGGCTGAGGTGGGGTGGGCGGGGATCCAGGGCGGGTTGCAGACGATGAGGTCGGCGCGACCTTCGGGGAACAGGGCGGGACCCGTCACGTCGACGCGGCCGGCCAGACCCAGCCGCTGGACGTTGTCGCGGGCGCAGGCCAGCGCGCGCGCACTGATGTCGGTGGCCGTGATGCGGGCGAACCCCCGGTGGGCCAGGACGGCGGCGAGCACCCCGGTCCCCGTGCCGAGGTCGAACGCGGCGCGGCCGGCGCGGGGGAGCGGTGCCTGGGCGACCAGGTCGATGTACTCACCTCTGACGGGGGAGAAGACGCCGTAGTGCGGATGGATGCGAGCGCCGAGGGCGGGCACCTCGACGCCCTTGAGGCGCCATTGGTGCGCTCCGATCACCCCCAGCAGCTCCTGGAGGGAGACCGCCGTCGGCGCGTACGGCGGGCCGTACGCCTCGGTGCACGCCTGCCGCACGTCCGGGGCCCTGCGCAGGTCCAAGGCGTGGCCGTCGTCCAGCAGGACGAGGAGCCTGCCCAGGACCCGGGCGCGGTGACCGCGGGCTCGGCGGTGAAGACGGAAGGACTCGCGGGCGTCGCTTCCCGGCCGGGAAGGGTTCCGGTCGAGGCGGCGACTCATCGCCCGGAGAAGCTGACACGCGTTGGGGAAGTCGCCCCGCCACAGCAACGCCGTACCCTCGCCGGCGAGGCGGTGGGCGGTGTCGGCTCTCATGCGGTCGTCCGCGACGATGATCCGCTCGGGCGGCGGGGCCGCGCTCTCGGAATGCCAGCGGGCGGATCGGACGGTGTGGGATTCGGTCCAGTGGATCGTGGACACCACGTACTCCTCGTGGTCGAACGTGCGGGTGGGCACGAAGAGCACTTCGACGAGGAGCAGCGGAAAATCGCCCGTGCTGCCGCACGGACGTCGGTGATCGGAGCCGGAAGGGCTACCGCTCCCGCGTCGAAGCGCGAGAGGAGACGTCGCCGAGGACCATGCCTAGCGTCACGATCAGCCTTTCGGAGCAGGTGGCACCCGAGCCTCGCACAGCGCCCCGTCCACCGGCAAATCCCGTCGCCCTCGACGCTTCGAGCGCCGTCCCGGCGCCGCGGCGATCCGCGTAGCATGATCCACGCGGCGGAGCCCGGCACCGAGGACACCGAACGCGGCTCCGGATCACCGTGCTCGGCACCCAGGCGCTCGTCGGGTAGGACAATGCGTCCGGCGACGGTTCTCCCGTCCCGCGATGAGTTTCACCGCCCGCGCCGGTCCACCCTCACGAGCATTCGAGAAGGAGCGACCCCATGACCGAGTCCGTCACCCGCACGCTTGAGGTGCCCGGCGCCGTTCTGCACTACGACGTACGCCAGGCCGAGGGCGGCACCGCGCCGGCCCTGCTGATGATCGGAACCCCGATGGACGCCACCGGGTTCAGCGGCCTGACCGGGCACTTCCAGGACCGTACGGTGGTGACCTACGACCCGCGCGGCATCGGGCGCAGCCCGCGCACCGACGGCGCCACCGAGTCGACGCCCGAGCTGCACGCCGAGGACCTGCACCGGCTGATCGACGCGCTGGGCGCGGGGCCGGTGGACATCTTCGCCAGCAGCGGCGGCGCCGTCAACGGGCTGGCGCTGGTGGCCCGGCACCCGGAGCAGGTGCGCACGCTGGTCGCGCACGAGCCTCCGGCCGCGCAGGCCCTGCCGGACCGGGAGGAGGCGCTGGCCGCGGTGGCGGACATCCGCCGGACGTACGAACGGGACGGTTTCGGGCCGGCGATGGTGAAGTTCATCGCGCTGAGCAGCCTGCGCGGCGAGATCCCGGCCGACTTCGCCGAGCGGCCGGTCGCGAGCCCGGCCGAGTTCGGGCTGCCGGCGGAGGACGACGGTTCCCGTGGCGACCCGCTGTTCGCGCAGAACCTCGTACCGTGCACGCATCACGTGCCCGACTTCGAGGCGCTGCGCGCGGCCCCGACCCGCGTCGTCATCGGGGTGGGGGCCGAGTCGGAGGGCGAGCTGGCGCACCGCGCGGGCCTCGCCGTCGCCGAGCGGCTGGGCACGAAGCCGGTGACGTTCCCGAGCCACCACGGCGGCTTCCTCGACGGCACGATGGGCATGAAGGGCGACCCGGACGGCTTCGCCGCCACCTTGCGCGAGGTCCTGACCGCGTAGGCGCCGGGCCCGCGCCGGCCGGCCAGGGCCTGACACCGCCTCGGCGAACGTGCCGCACGCCGGGGCGGTCAGCGGCCTGCGTCGCGCCGCTCGGCGATGACGTGGATCAGGGCCGCCACCCGGCGGTACGGGTCCGTGGCGCCGGCGCGCTCCTCGCAGGCGAGCAGGGCGCCGAGCTCCGCCTCGCCGGGGAGCCCGGCGTCCGACGGCACGGTGTCGGTGAACACCCGCACGCCGTACCAGGCGCGCACCTCCAACCGCCGGCCGGCGAGCGAGTCCGTCAGCGTGTCGAGGCGGTCCGCGCGGGCCGTCACACCGATCCGGTTCCGGTACGCCGGCTCGTCGAACGCGCGCCCGGCCGTCGCCCAGTCGCCGAGCAGGCCCGGCCGCATCGCCAGGGCGTCACCGTTGCGCACCAGCAGCGACACGACCCCGCCCGGGACGGCCAGCCGCGCCAGGTCCTCCAGCAGCGGCTCGGGATCGTCGAAGTACATCAGGACGCCGTGGCACAGCACCGCGTCGAAGCTCTCGGGCTCGAACAGCGCGGCCATGTCCCGCGCGTCGCCCCGGACCGTCTGGACCCGCTCCCGCACCTGCGCCGGCTCGTCCGCCAGGGCGCGCTGCAGATCGCCCAGGAGCGCCGCCGAGGAGTCCAGCCCGGTCATGGCGTGCCCGCGCCGCGCCAGCCGTAGGAGCTGCGTGCCCTGGCCGCACCCCACGTCCAGGACCCGCCGAGGCGCCGTGTCCGGCAGGTGCGCGGCGAGCTGCCGGGTCACCAGCTCCTGGCGGACCACCTGGCGCAGGGTCCCCAGCCCGGCCCGCCATCGCTGCTCGCCCCGTGCGAACCCGGACTCCGTCACATCCGCCTCCTGCCACGCGCACCGCGTCCGGTGGCCTGCCGCCACCGGGACGCCCAGTCTCTCAGCGGGTCATGCCCCCGGACCGCACCTCAGCGGCACCCGGCGTCGAGATCACTGGTACGGGCCGCCCCTAGTGACGCGCGGCCGGGGCGGGGGACTCGGCGTGGGCGGCCGCGTGCTTGGCCTGGCGCGACGGCAGGGCCACCGTGACGGCGGCGGCCACGAGCGCGGCCCCGCAGCCGATGAGCATGCCGGTGCGGAAACCCGCCTCCGACGGCAGCGTGTGGGTGCCGAACCGGGTGGTCATCTGGGCCAGGACGAGCCCGACCACCGCGGCGGACACAGTGGTGCCGATGGAGCGCATGAGGGTGTTGAAGCTGTTGGCGGCGGCGGTCTCGGAGCGGGGGACGGCTCCCATGATGAGGGCGGGCATCGCGCCGTAGGCGAAACCGACGCCGATGGTGCAGATGCAGGAGACGATCAGCAGGCCCCAGGTGGACCCGATCAGGACCATCGAGGAGCCGTAGCCGGCGGCCATGGTGAGGCTGCCGACGATCAGCGTGCCTTGGGGCTGCGGGCCGCCGACAGGCGCGCGCCGACCGGGGAGACGATCATCATCATCAGCCCCGAGGGGGCCATCCACAGGCCGGCGGCCAGCATCGACTGACCCAGGCCGTAGCCGGTGGCCGCGGGCAGCTGCAGGATCTGCATGACGATCAGCGACTGGGCGTACATGGAGAAGCCGACCACGATCGAGGCCAGGTTGGTCAGCAGCACCTGAGGCCGGGCGGTGACGCGCAGGTCCACCAGCGGGTCACCGCTGCGCAGCTCCCACCAGCCCCACACGAGCAGGACGAGCACCGCGGCCCCCAGCATGCCGAGGGTGGTGCCGCTCGACCAGCCCCAGTCGGCGCCCTTGGAGACGCCCAGCAGCAGGCACACCAGCCCCGTGCCCAGGCCGAGCGCGCCGGCGACGTCCAGCCGTCCCGCGGCGCGGGCGGGCGTGGCCGGCACCAGCAGCCAGATCAGCGCCGCCACCACGACGCTCAGCGCGGCCGTGCTCCAGAACAGCGCCCGCCAGCTCGCGTACTCGGCGACCGCGGCGGCGATCGGCAGGCCGAGCGCGCCGCCGATGCCCATGGAGGAGCTCATCAGCGCGATGGAAGGGCCCAGCCGGTCCGGCGGCAGCAGGTCGCGCAGGGCGCTGATGCCCAGCGGGATCATGCCCATGCCCATCCCCTGCAGGCCCCGCCCGATGATCATGGGGGTCAGGGACCCGGCCAGCGCGCACACCACGCAGCCCAGGATGAGCGGAATCGCGCAGATGAGCATCATGCGGCGCTTGCCGTACAGGTCGCCGAGCCGTCCCATCACCGGCGTGGTGACGGCTCCGGCCAGCAGCGTGACCGTGATCACCCAGGACGCGTTCGACGCGGAGGTGCTCAGGATGGTCGGCAGCTGCCCGATCAGCGGGACCACCAGGGTCTGGGTGAGCGAGGCGACGATGCCGGCCACCGCCATCACGGTGACGATGCCGTTGGGCCGGCCGGTGGATGTGGGGTCGTCCACGCGGGTCCCCTTTTCTTTTCTCGACAGTGGAGGAGATGTGCACTCTACACATAATGTGTTACATGCAAACGATGTGGGGGTTACACATCTATCAGCGAGAAAAGCGGACGCGCGGCCATGGGAGAAGGACCGGCATGGACAAGCCCACGGACCTGGTCGAGTACGAGACGATGCTGCTCGGCCGGCACCGTCACCTCGATCGCAGCGCGTACATCCTGCTCAGCCGCATCCGGACGGCGGGCCTGATGTCGATCGGGCAGCTCAGCGAGGCGTTCGGCCTGGACGTCTCCACCCTGAACCGGCACACCTCGGCCCTGCTGCGCACCGGGCTGGCCGAGCGCGTCCCCGACCCGGACGGCGGCATCGCCCGCAAGTTCCGCCTCACGCGGGCGGGGGAGCGCTACCTGGAGGAGGAGCGCGCGAAGCACGTCAGCGGCCTGGAGCGGGTTCTGGCGGGCTGGACGGCCGAGGAGGTCGCCGCGTTCGCCGCCTGCCTCAGGCGGTTCAACGCCGACGTGGAGCGCGTCGGCGGGCGGGTGTGCGGGCGGCCGGCACGCGGTGAAGGCTCAGGCGGAAGGTGCTAGCATCTCGGCCATCGATGTCGGATACGGAAGAGGGAGGTGAGGTTTGATGATCGCGGTGAAGACCGCTGCCCCGCGCAGCGCCCGGACCATCCTCACGTCCCGGGCCCCGGTCTGACCCACTTCCGCCCTCCTGCCGCGAGCCGTCCGGCTCGTCGGACGGGTGACGCCTGAGTCCTGCCGGGGTCCCTTCCCGCAAGGTGTCTCACGTTGAATTCCTCCTTCATCGATCCCTCCGTCCCCGGCGGTGTGGACCTGTCCCGGTACGGCTGGACGCCGGCCCTCGACGACGCGTTCGCCGGCCACCGCCGGGCCGGTCTGCTGCCCGCGCGGATCCTGCGGGTGCATCGCGGCTCGTGTGACGCGATCACCGAGCACGGCCCGATCCGGGCCGCCCTGCCGGCACATCAGGCCACCGATCCCCTGGCCGCGCCGTGCACCGGCGACTGGGGGGCCCTGCGCCCCGGCCGGGAGCCCGAACTGACGGCTCTGCTCCCGCGGCGCGGCGCGATCGTGCGCTCGTCGGCGTCACGTACCTCCCACGGGCAGGTGCTTGCCGCCAACGTCGACACCGCCGTCGTCGCGGTCTCCCTGGCCGCCCCGCCGAACGCCGCCCGGCTGGAACGCTTCCTCGCCCTCGCCTGGGCCGGCGGCGCACAGCCGGTGATCGCCCTGACCAAGGCCGACCTGGCGGCCGACGCCTCCGCGGCGCACGACGAGGTCAACGCGCTCGCGCCCGGCGTCGCCATCGTGCCCACCAGCGCGGCCACCGGGCACAACGTCGACGTCCTGGCCGCGCTGCTGGGCGAGGGCACTGCGGTTCTGCTCGGTCCCTCGGGCGCGGGCAAGTCCACGCTCGGCAACGCCCTGCTGGGCGAGGAGCTGCTGGCCACCGGCGCGGTACGGGCCCAGGACGGCAAGGGCCGCCACACCACCGTCCACCGCGAGCTGGTCCCCCTGCCCACCGGCGGGGTGCTCATCGACACCCCGGGCCTGCGCGCGATCAGTCTCCATGACGCCGCCGGCGGCCTGGAGCAGGTCTTCGCCGAGATCGAACGGCTCGCCGAGCTGTGCCGCTTCGGCGACTGCGCCCACGACAGGGAGCCCGGCTGCGCGGTGCGGGCCGCCATCCAGGCAGGCGACCTGGCCGAACGCCGCCTGGCCAGCTACCGCAAACTCCAGCGCGAGACCGCCTGGCAGGCCTCGCGCACCGACGCCCGGCTGCGCGACGAGCGCGTCGACCGGCAGAAATCCATCACCAGTCATCTCCGCGCCACCTACCGGTTCCGGGACCGGCAGGCGTGAACGCGCACCACAGCCCGGACCCGGGCCGCTCCTCGACCGGCCACCTCGTGACGACCACAGAAACGGACCCCCGCACCATCATGACCACCCCGTGGATCACCCGACCCGAGACCGACGCGGACCTTGACCAGATCCGTGAGGTCAACCTCGCCGCCTTCCCCACCTCCCACGAGGCCGACCTGGTGGAGGAGCTGCGCGCCGACCGGGAGGCCTGGCTGCCCGGCCTGTCATGGATCGCGCAGCAGCCCGGCGGCGCCATCGCCGGGTTCGCGCTGCTCACGCGCTGCCATGTCGACGGCGTCCCCGCCCTCACCCTGGGCCCGTGCGCCGTACGTCCCGAGCATCAGCGCCGCGGCGCCGGCTCGGCGGCCATCCGCGCCGCCCTGGACGCCGCCCGGCAGGCTGACGAGAATCTGGTCCTCGTGCTCGGCCACGCCGAGTACTACCCGCGCTTCGGTTTCGTCCCGGCCTCCGGCCACGCCATCCGGCCGCCCTTCGACGTCGAGGACAAGTACATGATGGCGCTCGTCTTCGACCCCGCCCGGCCCGTGCCGGCCGGCACCATCCGCTACCCGGCCGCGTTCGGCGTCTGATTCCCGCCGTACGGCGGGGGGGGGGGGGGGGGGCCCCCCCCCCCCCCCCCCCCCCCCCCCCCCCCCCCCGCGGCCCCCCCCCCCCCCCCGCCCCCCCCCCCCCCCCCCCCCCCCCCCCCCCCCCCCCCCCCGGGGGGGGGGCCCGCCCCCCCCCCCCCCCCGCGCCGGGTTGGCC
>NZ_JBITIP010000023.1:0-1983 GCF_044459125.1 Nonomuraea sp. NPDC050383 | reverse complement strand
TCCGGCGCCCGGGCGCGGGGGGGGGGCTGTGCCCGGCCGCCGGGGGGGGGCGGGCCCCCTCCGGCCCGGCCGGCCCCCCGCCGCCCGGAAGGCCGGTTTCTCAACCGCCGCGATGAGTTTCGACCCCGCCGCCGGTATGTACTCACGAGCTCGCCGGAGTACCCCGGGCGAACCCGATCACAAGGGAGAAGCACATGTCGAACAGTCGTGCGGCAGACGTGGCCGCCATCCAGGCCGTACTGGTTGACTCCTACAAGGCGTGGGAGGCAGGCGACGCCGACGGCTTGGTCGCCGACTACACCGCTGACGCGACCGCCATCATGCCCGGCTCGCTGCGCGACAGCCGTGAGGTGATCCGTCAGAGCATGGCCCTGGCCTTCGAGGGGCCGCTCAGGGGCAGCTCCACCTGCAACAAGCAGCTCGGCATCCGCTTCGTCGGCAGGGACGGCGCGATCGTCATCAGCCGATCCGCCATCCTGCTCCCCGGCGAGAGCGAGGTCCCAGACGACGTACGTCAGGTGAACGCGACCTGGGTCTTCGAGAAGCGGGACGGCCAGTGGCTGATCGCCGCCTATCACAACAGCCCGGTACTGGCGCCCGCGCAGTGAACCCTTCCCCGGCTCCCTTGGTGTGCCTTTCGTACCGGCACCCCTACCTACGAGCGACGTTCAGGAACAGCACTGTTGATCCAGAATCGGGGATGTATGTCATGGCCGGGCGTTGCTGACCGCGCGAGACGATCTGATGGAGCATGGCGTGATGACGGGGAAGGAAGGCTTCGATCGCCGGATCGAACCGTTCCGGACGGAGCTGCTGGCGTACTGCTACCGGATGCTCGGCTCGGCTCACGACGCAGAGGACCTGGTCCAGGACGCCTACCTGAGGGCGTGGCGGGCGCGGGAGCAGTACGACGACACCCGCAGCTCACTGCGCACCTGGCTCTACCGGATCGCAACCAACGCCTGCCTGACCGCACTGGAGGTCCACGGTCGCCGGCCGCTGCCCTCGGGGCTGGTGGCCGCGTCGAATCCGCTCGGGCCGCTCGTCCGGGGAGAGCACGTCGCCTGGCTCCAGCCCTTGCCGGACTCGCTGCTGGAGGCGGGCGATCCGGCTGGGGCCGTGGCCGACCGCAGCAGCCTGCGCCTGGCGTTCGTCTCCGCCCTCCAGCACCTGTCGGCGCGTCAGCGCGGTGCGCTGATCCTGCGTGACGTGCTCAGCTTCTCCGCGTCCGAAACAGCGGAGATCCTCGGCACCACCGTCGTGTCGGTGAACAGTTCCCTGCAGCGGGCGCGTACCCGCGTCAAGGAGGCCGGGATCCGGCAGGAACAGGTCAGCGAGCCGTCTGCGGCCGGGCAGCGCGCCTGGGTCGAACGCTACATGAAGGCGTTCGAGCTGGCCGACGTCGAGGGCCTCAAGCGGCTGCTCACCGAGGACGTGGTCATGGAGATGCCGCCGATGCTCAACTGGTTCTCCGGCCGCGGCAACTACGGCCTGTTCATGGAATGGGTATTCGGGGCGGCAGGGACGGACTGGCTCCTCCAGGAGGTCGCGGCCAACGGCGGCCAGCCCGGCTTCGCCGCCTATCGGCGCGTCGGCGACGGGTACAACCTGCACACGCTCCAGATCTTCACCGTCACCGGCGAGGGCATCAACCGGAACTCCGTCTTCCAGGACCCCGACGTCTACGCGACTTTCGGCCTGGCGGCCGAGCTCGACGACCAGGGACTTGCCATCGCCCAGGCCTGGCGGCCGAGTTTCATGAGGCGTTGAGCCACTGGTTGATCGCAGCGATGCGGACGACGGCTTCGTGGCGTACGGCGAGCTTTCCCGGGCGCTGGTGGGTCCACGCTCACCGTCCAGCCGATCGTCCCTGCAGCGCCACGGGGCCGGAGGACGGCGGGGACGCGGGGGGGGGGGGGGGGCCCCCCCCCCCCGCGGCCTGGGGGCCGCCCTCCGGGGCCGGGGGGGGGGGGGGACGGGAGG
>NZ_JBITIP010000022.1:0-130009 GCF_044459125.1 Nonomuraea sp. NPDC050383 | reverse complement strand
GGGCCTCCCCCCCACACCCCCCCCGTTCCGGGCGGGGGCCGCCCCGCGCCCCGGGGGGAAGTGGGTCGCCCGCGCCCCGGCCGGCGGGGCGGGCCGGACGGCGCGGGCGCGGGCCGACCGCCGCCTGGCCCGGCTGCTGCGAGCCGCCTCACCCGGGTTCGCGGTGCTGACCTCGCCGAGCGTGGTGGCCCGGCTGGCGCCGCTGCTGCCCGCGTCGCTCCGCTCCATCGGCCAGTACCACGGCTCGTACGAGCACGCCGGCGGCTGCTGGCACCTGAGCTCCATCCGCAGGCACTACCCGGAGCTGGACCAGGCGGTCTTCCTCAGCGAGGACGACGCCTGGCGCTTCTCCGAGAACGCGCTGCTGCCCAACGCGCGGTCGCTGCCGAACCCGTTGCCCGCCTGGCCCGAGGAGGTCTCCCCGCTGGAGGCGCCCCGGGTGCTGGGCGTGGGGCGGCTGGAAGGGGTCAAGCGGTTCGACCGGCTGATCAGCGCGTTCGCCGCCTCCGGCGCGCCGCGGCCGTGGGAGCTGCACCTTGTGGGCGACGGCTCCGAGCTGGACCGGCTGCGCGCGCACGCGGCCCGCGAGGGGGTGGCGGACCGGGTGGTGTTCAGGGGGCGGGTGCCCGCCGAGCTGATGCCGGCGGAGTACCTGGCGGCCTCGCTGGTGGCGGTGACCAGCGAGCACGAGGGGCTGCCGCTGGCGCTGCTGGAGGCCGCGGCCCACGGGGTGCCCGCGGTGGCGTTCGACGTGTCGGGCGGGGTCCGGGCGGCGGGCCCGGTGCTCGTCCCGCCCGGCGACACCCGCGCGTTCGCGCTGGAGCTCGGCCGGCTCACCGGCTCCTCCCGTGAGCGGCGGCGGCTCGGCGCCGCCGCCCGCGCCGGGGCTGAGGCGTTCCGCCTCGACCGCGTGCTGGACGCGTGGGAGACCCTCTTCGCCCACGTCACCCGCTGACGTCGGCGCGGGCCTTCTCCGAGGAGCCGGTGGCCTGCTGCGGCGGCAGACCGGCCAGCTCCCGCTGGCGCGAGGTGAGCAGGGCCGCGACCGGTCCCGGCTCGCGCAGCCGCTGGAAGCGGTCGCGCAGGCGCTTGCGCGTACGGGCGGCGCGGCGCTTCTGCATGGTGCGCTGGAGGGTCGCCAGGTGCTCCTTCGAGGGCGCGGGCGCGCCACTGAGCTCGTACCCGTTGGCCATCAGCCGATCCCCGAGGACCTGCTCGGCGAGCGAGATCTCCCAGTCCTCCAGCCGGTTGGCCCAGCTGCCCACGCGTGAGCGGGTCACGTCGCCGTGGGTGTTGCTGTGCCAGACCTTGTGGACGGGTACGGCCACGCTGGCCGCCTCGCGCGGCGAGACCATCGCCGGGTCGAAGTCCTCCTCCAGGAAGAGGCAGAGCTTCTTCAGCTCGGTCGAGGGGTCGTCGGTCAGGTCCTCGTACCGCAGCTCGTAGTAGGTGTCGGCGGGCAGCGTGCGCCGCAGCTTGACGCCCGCGTCGATGGCCTCGGCCCAGGTGGTGATGGCGTGGAAGGAGTTGAGGGTGTACCAGGGCATCTCCTTCAGCGAGGAGACGCAGTCGCGGCCGTCCCTGATGAGGTGGATGAACTGGGCGTCGGGGAAGAGCCTGCGCAGGATCTCGACCTGCTTGACGTAGCTGGGCCGCTTGTCGCCCCAGCGCGGCTTGCCGAACCGCTCGGCGTACATGCGGAACGTCGTGCCGATGACCGAGCCGAGCGAGCCGGGACCCTCGATCGCCTGACGGATGAACTCGTCCTTGTCGATCTTGAGTTCCTTGAACTTCGTGGTGCGGTCGGTCGCGATCCACTCCGCGAGGGCGGCGCGGCGCTGTGCGAGGCGCATGTCGCCGAACGAGCGGCGGCGAACGTAGGCGGGCACCAGGTACCGCGTCTCGGGCGGCACGGCCATGCGCGGGTGGGAGTGCAGCATGAGCTGCAGCATCGTGGTGCCGGAGCGTGGGCAGCCGACGACAAAGACGGGCCGATCGGACATTTCGTTCTAACCCCCGAAAATTTAGACGAGAACGCGCTCTCGGCTCTCCTGCCGGGAGGACACGGTGTGCCTGCGCGTGAAGAGCCACATCCGGTAGACAAGGAAGATCTCGTTGGCGAGCAGCAGCACCCCGGCGACGGCGGACACCGGCACCAGCGCGGCCACTCCGACAAGGGGCGCGACCACGAACACCGCGGCGTGGAACTCGATGCCGCTGATCAGGTGGGAGCGGACGCGGCGGCGGGCGAGGTACCTATTGAGCCGCCTGGAGAAGGTGCGGTTGCGGCCACGCCTGCGGCTCACGGTGACGACGTGCTCCACGGCGTCGTCGTCGTCGACGACCTCGCCGTCGTCCGCCTCCCCCAGGCTCGGGAGGGGCACCATGAGGACCGGCTCGCTGACGACCGCGGCCTGCTCCCGGTTCCAGACGCGGGCCGCCTCGCGCAGCTCGGCCGCCTCGGCCCGCGCCTCCCTGATGATCTCGCGTACCCGCTTCATCTGCGGCGCGTTGACGTACCGGAAGAGGTCGAGCACGGCGATCCCCGCGCCGAGCACGATGAACTGCACGTCACCGGTGAGGGCGTACTGCCCGTACGCCAGACCGGTGGCGCAGAGGACCACCCGCACCCGGTCGCCCACGTAGTCCAGCCAGAGCCCGAAGGGCGTCCCCGTGCCCTTGAGCCGGGCGATCTTCCCGTCCACGCAGTCGACCATGAAGCTGAGATAGAACGCCGCCGCGCCCGCGACCAGCAGGTCAAGGGCGAAGCAGAGGGCCGAGACCAGGCCGATGACCAGCGACAGCACGGTGAGCTCGTTGGGCGTGATCCGCGACCGGTTGGCCACCAGCAGAGCCGTCCGGCAGGCCAGCGGGTCCACGAGGTACACGGTCCACCAGGAGTCTCTCCGCTTGCGTGTCGCATGGACGTCATCGAGCGAATAGGTCCTCATGGATTCCAGCATGACCACCCGCCGTGAGTGAGTGACTACACTCTGGAACTACTGGGTGATGTCCATGCCCGTTCTTGACCATCCCGGCACGGACAGCCGCCACGTCCGATTGCCGTCCCCGTCGCGGAAGCAGCCTTCGAGCACCAGCCCACGCGTCTCCACCTGGGCGTACAGGCGCCACGTCGGCCCCCCGCGCCGCAGCCGCCGCGGGTCGATCTCGGCGAGCAGCCGCCCGGCCCCCAGCCGGCGTGACGGCAGCGGCACCTTGCGGCTGCCGTCACTCAGCCACACCTCGATCTTGCGCGGCCGGCGCTCCACCCGGTGCAGGGCCACCTCCCCGACCACCGCGAAGCCCTGGCCGTTCCACCGGCACTCCTCGACCTTGGCCAGCACCTTGATCTCCTCCCGGGCGTCGTACACCTCGTCGGGGATCCGCAGCGAGCGGTCGCGGAAGTACGGGTAGTCGCCGTACCAGTTGGCCCGGCGCAGCCCGCGAGGGACGATGCGGGCCGCCTCGGCGGACGACCTCCTGAACTCCCGGACGGTGCGCAGCTCCCTGACCAGCCCGCGCTCCACCAGATACAGCTCCAGCCGCCGCAGGGACGGCGCGGTGGCCAGCACGCCCGGGTTCAGGACCGCCAGCCACTGCCGGGCGAGGTCCAGCAGCGCCTCCAGGTCGTCGCCCGCCGCGTGCTCCAGCGCCTGGAACAGGAAGACGATGTCCTTCTCCAGCACCAGGCCGTCGAAGGAGCGGGTCAGCTCCGGCGCCTCCTCCTGCAGGAACGAGCGGACGGCCCGGATGGCCTCCAGGCGGTCGGCGAGATTCGGCAGCTCGGCCCGCCGCTGCGTGATCGAGGTCTCCCCCGACTCCCGCTTGCGCCAGTGGTAGACGACGTCCGGCAGCAGGTCCACGCTGGCGGCCAGCACGTGGGCGCGCATGCTGAGCGGCACGTCCTCGTAGATGCCCTGACGGAACCTCAGCCGGTGCTCGTACCAGAAGTCCTTGCGGTAGAGCTTGTTCCACACCGTCCGGTCCCTGACCAGCACCCGCCGGTCCATGATGTGGGTGCGCCGCACCGCCCGCCGGAAGATCTTGTCGTGCAGCGACGACGACGACAGCTCGCCGTCCGCCATGCGCCGCACCCCGCCGCACGCGAGGTCGGAGCCGGTCCGCTCCAGCGAGGTGACCAGCAGCTCGTACGCGCCGGGCGGCACGACGTCGTCGCTGTCGGCGAACGCCAGGTACGAACCGCGGGCCCAGCGCACACCCTCGTTGCGGGCCGGACCGGGACCCCGGTTGGGCTGGCGCACCACGACGAAGCGCGGGTCACGGGAGGCGAACCCCTCGGCGATCCGCCGGCTCCCGTCCACCGACCCGTCGTCCACCAGGATGACCTCGATGTCGGCCAGCGTCTGGGCCGCCAGCGACTCCAGGCACTCGGCGATGTACTGCTCCACGTTGTAGAACGGGACGACGACGCTGACCAGGGGCGCCATGCCGGGCTCCTTGAGTGGGGGACGGGTCCGAGGGCAGCATGCCGCCGCCATGGCCTCTCGGCGGTGACCGATGCTCCACCCTGATCAGCTCTTTACCAGGCCCATAGTCCGCTACGGTGTGGACGTAACCAGGCACGGAGCGTGAGGGGGCCCGATGCTCAGACACGTCGACGACGGCGATCTGCCCGTCATGCGCCGCTGGCGCAACCATCCGAAGGTCCGCGCGGCCAGCTTCACCACCCACGAGATCGGCGAGGACGAGCACGCCCGGTGGTGGGCCGGGGTGCGGACCGACCCGGCCAGGCAGGTGCTGGTCTACGAGCACGGCGGGATCGCCTCCGGGGTGGTGACGTTCTCCGGGCTCGCGCCGGGCGCGCCGATCGCCCACTGGGGCTTCTACCTCGACCTCGACCGCCTGGAGCACTCGGGCGAGCTGCTCGCCGCCTGGTTCGGGCTCGAACGCGCCGCGATCCGCCACGCGTTCGGCCCGCTCGGGCTGACGACGCTGCGGGGCGAGGTGCTGGCCGCCAACAAGCCCGTCCGCCTGCTGCACAGCCGCTTCGGCTTCACCGAGATCGGCGGCTACCGGCGGCTGCTCGACGGCGAGAGCGTGGACGTGGTGCTGATCGAGTTCACCCGCGCCGCCCGGAGGGACGAGTCATGACGTCGCTGTCGATCGCCGGCCGCCGCGTCGGCCCCGACCGGCCGCCGTTCGTCGTCGCCGAGATGTCCGGCAACCACGACGGGAGCCTGGAGCGCGCCCTCGCCATCGTCGAGGCGGTGGCCGCGAGCGGCGCCCACGCGCTGAAACTCCAGACCTACCGGCCCGACACGATCACCGTCGACGCCGACGGCCCCGCCTTCCGCCTCGGCGGCGGCCACGAGCTGTGGGGCGGCGAGCGGCTCTACGACCTGTACCTGCGGGCCCACACGCCGTGGGAGTGGCACGAGCCGATCTTCGCCAGGGCCCGGGAGCTGGGGCTCGTGGCGTTCTCCTCGCCGTTCGACCCCACGGCGGTCGAGCTGCTGGAGAAGCTAGGCGCCCCCGCGTACAAGATCGCCTCCTCGGAGCTGGTGGACCTGCCGCTGATCCGGCTGGCCGCCGCCACCGGCAAGCCGCTCATCCTGTCCACGGGCATGGCCACGGCCGGGGAGATCGACGCCGCCGTACGGGCGGCCCGCGACGCGGGCTGCGCCGAGCTGGCCGTCCTGTCCTGCACCGCCTCCTACCCCGCCTCGCCCGCCGAGAGCGACCTGCGCGGGCTGCCGCTGCTGGCCGGGCTCACCGGCGCGGTCGTCGGCGTCTCCGACCACACGCCGGGCATCGGCGTGTCGCTCGCCGCAGTGGCCCTGGGGGCCTGCCTGATCGAGCGGCACGTCACGCTGGACCGGGCGGGAGGCGGCGTGGACGCGGCGTTCTCGCTGGAGCCGGCCGAGCTGGCGACGCTGGTCGTGGAGAGCGAGCGGGCCTGGCAGGCGCTCGGCGAGGCCCGCATCGGCCCCAGCCCGTCGGAGCGGGAGGGGCTGCGCTTCCGCCGGTCGCTGCACGTGGTGGCCGACGTGCGGGCGGGCGAGGAGGTGACCGGGCGCAACGTACGCTCGATCCGGCCGGCCGGCGGGCTGCCGCCCGCGGCGATGACCGACGTGGCGGGCCGGCGCTTCACCCGGGACGCCGCGGCGGGCACGCCGCTCACCTGGGACCTGGTCTGAGCCTTCGGGACCTGGTCTGAGCCTTCACCGCAGGGAGAGCAGCGCGTCGGCGACGCGTTCGCGGCCCTTGCCGTCGACGAGGCCGCTGCCCCGCCGGCCGTACTCCTCGCGCAGCCCCGCGTCGCCGAGCAGACGGGCCAGCACCTCGACGGCGGCCTGTCCGGGGTCGGGGCCGAGCGCGGCGGCGATGCCGCCGGCGGCCAGCGCCTCGTAGCCGATGAGCTGGTTGGCGGCCACCCAGGTCAGCGCCGCCGGCACGCCGAGATAGAGCAGCTCCCAGATGGTGGAGCCGGCGGCGGTGAGCACGAGGTCGGCCTCGGCCATGAGCTGCGGCAGCCGGTCGGTGGGCGGGATGACGGTGATCGGCCCCTCCACCGCGAACAGCCGGGGGCTCACCACCGTCGCGTGGAACGGCAGCCCCGTGGCGTTCAGCGCGCCCGCCCAGGCCGACGTCACGCCGGCGCTGTCGGTGCCGCCGAAGAAGCACAGCACGCGGGGCACCTCGCCACGTGGGCCGGGCGCCCGGCGCAGCCGGCGGACGCTGTCGCGCAGCAGCGCGTAACGGACCCCGGCCAGCCGCTCGGCGAGCAGCGGGAAGGGCCGCAGCTCCGCGCCGAGGTTCTGGTCGAGGTAGAGGTCGGCCTCCTGACCGAGCGGGTCGCCGTCCACGATCGCCAGCACGGCCGCGCCCGTCGCCCTGATCCGGGCGCCCGTACCCGGAGCCAGGTCGTACGAGTCGAGCACCACCACGTCGAGGCGCAGGTCGCGCACCAGCTCCGCGAGGCCCTCGGGGTCGGCCGGAGCCGGGACGAGCGGCAGGCCGCGCGCCAGGAGCTGCGCCCGCGCCCACGCCGAGCCGGCCAGGTCGCCCAGGAAGCCGACCTCGACACCGCGCCCGCGCAGCTCCTCGGCGAGCGCCACGCAGCGCACCAGATGGCCGACGCCCCTGCCGGCGCCGGCGTCGCAGCGGACGCCGACCCGGCCGGTCATGCCTCCTGCAGCGCTTTCTGCTGGACGTGCGCGTTGAGCCTGAGCACCTCCGGCCGGGCCCGCAACCAGCCCACGAGCGTCGCGTACGGCAGGCACCGGTCGCCGAGGGCGGCCACCACCCGCGAGATCAGCCGCCAGTCGTCCTCGGTGTCGAGGGTGACCCGCAGGTCGGCCGCCGCCGGGGCGTAGGCGAGGCCGAGCAGCCGCGACGCCCCCGGATGCGTGTAGACGTAGGAGGTGACGTGGACGCGATGGTGGGCGGTGGCCTCCCGCCCGGCCCGCGCCAGCGCCTCCCGGCTCGCGATCTCGACGTCGAGGCCGCGCGGCAGGGTCCGGGTCAGGCTCGTGCTCAGGTAGTCGAGGCCCGGCACGGCCCGGTAGACGAGCGCCGCCTCGCGGACGATCGCGGGGTCGAGCAGCGGGCAGTCGGCGGTGAAGCGCATGACCGCGTCGGCCGGGTGCAGCTCCAGCGTCTGCTGGAACCGGGTGAGCACGTCGTCGACCGGCCCACGGTGCCAGGCGACGCCCAGCCGCAGGCACTCGGCCACCACGGCATCGTCGGCGGGCTCGGTCGTGGTGGCCACCACCAGCTCGTCCACCGCGTCCGCCTGGCGGACGGCCCGCACCACCCAGCCCAGCACGGACCTGCCGCCCAGGTCGCGCAGGACCTTGCCCGGCAGCCGCGTGGACCCCGTCCGCGCCTGAATGACTCCGACAATCCGCACTGAAGCCCCATTCCCCCGTGTGACCGTGCGTTGCTGGTCGATCGCGCTATGCTACCGGCTCAGCTCCGGCGACTACAGGGCGTGAACACGATTCAGGGGGTCACGTGAGCATTCTGAGCGGCTCATCCGTTCTGATCACCGGCGGCACGGGGTCCTTCGGCAAGGCGTTCATCCGCCACGCGCTGGGCGTCCTCGACGTGCGCCGCCTGGTGGTCTTCTCCCGCGACGAGCTCAAGCAGTGGGAGGCGCGCCAGGTCTTCGGCGACGACAAGCGGCTGCGCTGGTTCATCGGCGACGTGCGCGACCGCGACCGGCTGACCCGCGCCATGCACGGCGTCGACTTCGTGGTCCACGCCGCCGCGCTCAAGCAGGTCGACACCGCCGAGTACAACCCGTTCGAGTACGTCCGCACCAACGTCACAGGCTCGCAGAACGTCGTCGAGGCCGCCATCGACAGCGGCGTGCGCAAGGTCGTCGCCCTGTCCACCGACAAGGCGTCCGGCCCGGTCAACCTCTACGGCGCGACGAAGCTGGTCGCCGACAAGCTGTTCGTGTCGGCCAACCACTACGCCGCCGGCCACGCCACCCGCTTCGCCGTGGTCCGCTACGGCAACGTGGTCGGCAGCAGGGGCTCGGTCGTGCCGTTCTTCCAGCGGCTCGCCGCCGAGGGCGCCAGCCTGCCGATCACCGACAAGCGCATGACCCGGTTCTGGATCACCCTCGACCAGGCCGTGCGGTTCGTCGTCGACTCCTTCGACCTCATGCGCGGCGGCGAGCTGTACGTGCCGCGCATCCCCAGCATGCGCATCACCGACCTGGCCGAGGCCGTCGCGCCGTGCGCCACCGTCCACGAGGTCGGCGTCCGGCCCGGCGAGAAGCTGCACGAGGAGATGATCGGCTCCGACGACGGCCGCCGCGCGCTGCGGCTCGGCGACCGCTACGTCGTGCTCCCGGCCATCGCCACGTGGGGCTACGAGCCGCCGCCCGCGGGCGAGCCGCTGTCCGACGGCTTCGCCTACCGCTCCGACACCAACGACCTGTGGCTGTCGGCCGAAGAGCTGCGCCGCATGCTCGCGGACGGCCGCTGGTGATCCCGTACGGCCGGCATTCGGTCGACGAGGACGACGTCCGGGCCGTCGCCGAGGTGCTGCGCGGCAACTGGCTCACCACCGGGCCGGAGGTGAGCCGGTTCGAGGCGGAGCTGGCCCGGTGGACCGGCGGCGTCCCGTGCCTGGCGGTCACCTCCGGCACCGCCGCGCTGCACGTGGCCTACGCCGCCGCCGGCATCGGGCGGGGCGACGAGGTCGTCACCTCGCCGCTGACGTTCGTGGCCACGGCCGCCGCGGCCGCGCTGCGGGGCGCCCGGGTCGTCTTCGCCGACGTGCAGGACGACACCGGCAACCTCGACCCCGACGCGGTCGCCGCCCTGGTCACGGGCCGCACGCGGGCCGTGACCGCCGTCGACTACGCCGGCCACCCCGCCGACTACGACGAGCTGCGCGGCGTCGCCGACCGGGCCGGCGCGACCCTCGTCGGCGACGCGGCCCACTCCCTCGGCGCCTCCTACAAGGGGCGGCCCGTGGGGCTGCTGGCCGACATCACCACGTTCTCGTTCTTCGCCACCAAGACCGTCACCACCGCCGAGGGCGGCGCGGTGGCCCTGCCCCACGGTGAGCGCCACACCCGCGCCGCGCGCTTCCGCAACCACGGCCTGGTACGCGACCCGGCCGAGCAGCGCGACCCCGGCCACGGCGGCTGGCACCAGGAGGTCCACGACTTCGGCCTCAACTACCGGCTGCCCGACGTGCTGTGCGCGCTCGGGCTGAGCCAGCTCCGGCGGCTGCCGGCCTTCCTGGCGCGCCGGGCCGAGCTGGTGGCGCGCTACGACACGCTGCTGGCCGGGGTGCCCGGACTGCGGCTGCCGGGGCGGCGCCCGTACACCGAGCCGGCCTGGCACCTGTACCCGGTGCGCGTGCTCGACGGCCGCAGGCGGGAGGTCTACGACCGGATGCGGGCGGCGGGGATCGGGGTGCAGGTCAACTACATCCCGGCGTACTGGCATCCGGTGTTCGAGGACCTCGGCTACCGGCGCGGCATGTGCCCGCGGGCCGAGGCGTACTACGGGGCGGAGCTGTCGCTGCCGCTCTACCCCGGTCTGACCGACTCCCAGCAGGACCAGGTCGTGGAGTCGCTGCTCACCGTCCTCCGCTGACGCCGCTCACGCCGCTCACGCCGTTCCGCGCTGACGGAGCGCGGCCTCGCGGGGCCGCTCAGCCGGGCGGGCAATGCTCCACCAGCATCAGGCAGCCGTCGTCGCCCCGGTCGGCCACGAACCTGCGGCCCGCCACGGTCGCCGCCGGGCGGGCCCGCGTCCGCACCAGCGGGCGGATCTTCCTGCCCTGGTCCAGGACGACGTCCCAGCGCGGCTGCCGGCCCACCGGCTCGTCGATGTCGACGAGCCGGATCCGGCCGCTGAAGACGTGACCGTCCAGGGTGGCCGGGAAGTACACCTCCTCGCCGTCGCTGCGGCGGATCAGCCGGAGCACCGGATCCTCGTCGCCGGGGTCGGCCAGCTCCCCCGCCACCAGCAGGTCGCCGCCCTCGATGCGGCACTCGCCGATCAGCGCCTCCGCCCGGCGCACCCGCAGCCCCCACACCCCTCTGGCGCCGCGTACGGGCACCACCCAGGAGCCCGCCCTGCGCACCGGCACCGGTACGGCCGGGGGCAGCCACCGGGGTCCCGCCACCTTCGCCTCCAGCCGCAGCCCCGTCGCGCGCAGCTCGACGCGCAACTCCCAGTGACCGCGCCGGGCCAGCCGGGCCGGTGTCAGCGTGGCGGGGTCGAAGGCGAAGCCGAAGGGGAAGCCGTGCTCCGCCGCCACGCCGCCGTTCTCCTGGGCGAGGCCGAGGCAGGCGGGCATGACCCTGTCCTCCGAGAGCGGCACGGTGTCGGAGGTGCCGCGCTCCTGGAGCCACACGCGTACGCGGACGCGCCCCAGCCCCCGCACGTCGAACCGGCCGACCGACACCCAGCCCTCGCCGTGAAGCACGCCGTCCCGCCAGCCGGCGGACAGCAGGCGCGGCAGCAGGGCCAGCTCCTCGGTGACCTCCGACAGGTCCTGCGGCAGGGCGGGATGCCGGCCGTACCAGCGCCTGCGTCCCAGCCCGAGCCCACTCCCGAGCCCCCTTGCGAGTCCCTGAGGGACGAGGGGCGGCCACAGCCGGCCCTCGTCCTGTTCCGCGAACACCGCCGCCAGCTCGTCCGGCCGCCTCCGGTGCAGCAGGTGCGTCAGCAGCCTGCGCGGGAACGGCAGGCTCAGCCAGTCCTCCGGGGCGACCCCGTCGAGGTAGCGGGCGGCGAGGTCCAGGATCTCCGGGTCCGCCGCCGCGCCCATGACCGCCACCGCCTCCACGGCCACGCCCATGTCGATGTCGAGGGTGTCGCGGTCGAAGCGCGGCTTGACGGCCGGGGCCCGGCGGGCCAGCAGCGTGGCCGTCTCCAGCACCGACAGCAGGCGGTCGCGTACGTTGTCCGGCTCCATGCGGCGGTCCGTGACGGACTCCTCGCGCCTGCGCCAGTGGTAGACCACCGCCTTCAGCACGTCCACCGAGGCCGCGCCCACGTGCGCCGCCATGGCCACGGGCTGGTCCTCGTACAGCCGCTCCGGGAACGTCAGGGCCAGCGCGTCCCAGGAGGAGCGCCGGTAGACCTTGTTCCACAGCATGCGGTCGCGGACCAGCAGCGGGTGGCGGGTGATGTGGGTGCGCTCCAGCCGCCTCGCGAACGCCTGCCGGTGCGCCCACGAGGGCACGAGCTGGTTCCGGTGGATGCGCATGACGTTGCCGCAGGCCAGGTCCGAGCCGGTGGACTCCAGCGACGCCACCAGGCGGCGGAACGCCTCACGCGGCACCAGGTCGTCGCCGTCCACGAAGGCCAGGTAACGGCCGGTCGCGTGCCGCACCCCGGTGTTGCGCGCCCGCCCGACGCCGCCGCCCGTCAGCCTGACCAGGCGCACGCGCGGGTCGGCCGCCTGCCGCGCCTCCACCACGGCCCGCCCGCCGTCGCGGCTGCCGTCGTCGACGCAGATCACCTCCAGGTCACGCAACGTCTGCGCGAGCAGGGAGTCCAGGCAGGGGCCCAGGTACTCCTCGACGTCGTGGAACGGGACGATCACCGACAGGATCGGCACGAAACCACCCTCTCTTCCTCAGCTTCGTCGTCTTCGCCGACCTTCGCCGACCTTCGCCGACCTTCGCCGGCCTTGCAGCGGGCCTTACGGCGGGGCCGGCGGCTTCGCGGCCGGGCTCAGCGGGACAGCAGGCGCAGGACCTTGCGGGCGGCCCGGCGGGGGCGCGACAGCCGGCGGGCCAGCCGGAACCCGAGCGACCTGCGCAGGGAGGCCGCCTTGCGCTGGCTCCTGCGCAGCTTGGCGCGGGTGCGTACCAGCTCGCGCTCGCGGTAGGTCAGCTTGGTCTCCAGACGCGCGATCCGGGCCAGCGACGCGGTCAGCTGATCGGTCAGCCGGTCGCGGGCGCTGAGCAGGTCCCGGTACGTGGGCGCGGCCCCCGCCAGCTCGGCCGTCCCCGGCGCCTGCCCGAGCTCGGCCTCCAGCTTGCGGGCCCGATCGAGGCCGTCCTGGTCGCACGGCTGCCCCGCCATGCCGCACAGCGTCAGCGCGAGCTGCCCGGCGTCCAGCGGCCACGGCCACGGGTGGTGGTGCCCGGCCGCCAGCAGCCGTACGGCGAAACGCCACAGGATCCGGCAGAGCACCACCTGCGCGGGCACCGGACCGCCCAGGGCGGGCACCGGGATGATGGCGGTGAACCGCTCGCCGTCCCAGACGAGGTTGTCGGCGGCGGCGTCGCCCCCTTCCGCGACCCACGCGGCCAGCCCGGCCAGCAGGTCGCGCACGGACCGCACGTCCTCGCGGGCGCACGCCTCGACCAGGATCTCCTCGACGATGCGCCCCCGCGGGACGGGCCGCACGGCTCCTCCGGGCAGCCTTCTGGTGGAGGTGGCGGTGACCTCGTGCACGGCCCGCCCGACCTCGACCAGGCCCTCCGGCAACGGCTCACCGCCCGCGTGGTCGTCACCGGCACGGACCTCGGCCGGATCGTTCCCGGAGACCGGGCGGGTGGCGACTGTGAGCCACAGGGGCGCCAGGTGCTCTCCCAGCCCGTGACGGAACGCCAGCCGGGTCAGCCGAAGCGGGTCGGCCACCAGCATGGTGTCGCCGCCGGGCGCCGTCAGCGGCACGGTGAGCGCCTCGGGCAGGTTCTCGCGCAGCAGCTCCCGTCCGAACAGGGCACGCGGGGCGCTCCTGGCCGGGTAGGCGGCGTAGCACCGCTCGACCACGAGCCCGGCCGCCTCCAGCGCCGCGTCCAGGGCCTCCGGTCCGCCGGGGTGGCTCGGGTCGAAGCCGTGCGGCTCCCAGTGCCCGTCAGCGCCTTCCCGGTCCGGCGGCCGGGCGTCCACGAACCGGTCGATCCCGAGGTCGTTCGGCACCGCGAGGACGAGCCGGCCGCCCGGCGCCACAAGGGCGGCGAGGGCGTCCAGCGAGGCACGCCACGGCGGGGCCGGCTCCTCGGCGGAGTGCGTGCGTTCCAGCCCGTCGAGCGCCAGCACCAGGTCGTACGGCTCCGCCACGGTCAGCGCCCGGAGCCGCCCGCAGTGGACGTCCAGCGCCTGGTGACGCTCGCCGAGGGCGCAGGCGTCGGGGTACGACCGCACGAGCACGGCCACCGACGACGCGCCTCCGGACATCTCGTCGCCGGAGCCGGCACCACCGGAGAACCCACCGCGAGAGCCTTCGCCACCGGCGAACGCGGCGATGAGGCTTTTCGGGTGCGGGCCGGCCAGCAGCACGCGGCCGGCCGGTGGGACCAGCCGCCGGACCAGCTCCAGCCCCGCGCCCCGCCAGTCGGTGGCCGCGTCGGCGTCGGACCACAGCAGCATCTCGCCGCCGATCAACCGGACGTTGCCGGGCGCCTCCGTCATGCGCATCGCACCCGCTTCCAGCCGAACATCCGCCGTAGCTCCTCAGGTGTGGCCTGACAGTCGAAGCCCAGCTCCCGCCGGGCGGCCTCGGCGGCCAGGCCGCGGTCCACATGCTCGCCGTGCAGCTCGGGCCAGAGCCGCATGCGGCGGGCCGTGCCTCCGTATTCGGGGCGTTCGCCCTCGAACTGCATCGGATCGCCGTACACGGCGATGTCGCAGCCCACCGAGGCCCCGTAGAAGAGCGCGCTGCCGAGCCGGTTGGACGCCACCCTGCGGTGGCGGCGCAGCTCGGTGAGCTGGCGCCGGAGGAAGTCGCGTCCGGAGTCGTCCCAACGGGAGCCGCGCTCGCCGTGGCAGATGACCCGGAATCCGGCCGACTCGTACGCCCGCCTAATACCGATATTTGCGAATTCGAGCCAGTAAAGGCATACGGTCACCGGGCCGGTCTCCACCTCGCGGATCCGCGCGGCGAGCTCGCCGTGATCACCGGTGACCGCGTTCTTCTCCCAGCCGTGGAAGGGGTACCAGATCGTGCCCTCCCGCTCCTCCTCCGGCACCCGGCCGAGATCGGGCTCCAGGTCGAGGAGGTAGATCCACGGCGCGCCGATGAGGTAGTGGCCCCGGCGCCCCATCGACCAGCCGCGCCGCCGAAGTACGTCGGCCCAGATGAAACGGGGATATCCCGGTGTGCACCAATGGTCGTTCGGCGGATATCCGTGCAGATAATTCCAGCCGTGCTGGAGAAATCCCTGTATACGCCGGGGAACGTCGTCCGGGAGCCCGCAGTATCCGGCGAGTATGCGGGAGTGCCCGTACCAGTGATTGGATTCGTCCATCATTCCCCCTGTAGCGGTTGGCGCGCCCCAAGGGACATTCGCAGCATCGCCGGTACATCACCCGGCTTTATACGGTTCCATTACCCGCGACTGGGTCTCGGTTTGAGCCATGGAGGATCACCGATACACTACGTTCTGGTTCGACCACGGAGAGTGAGGGAGCATGACCCACCTCGACCGCCTGCGCGGGGTCTTCCGCGCCGCGCTGAGCCTTCCGGACGACGCCGACGTCGACGAGCTCCAATACCGGGCGATCCCGCAGTGGGACTCCCTGGCCCACATGGCGCTGGTCGCCGCCATCGAGGACGAGTTCGACATCATGATCGACACGGACGAGATCATCGACATGAGCTCGTTCACCGAGGCCGCGCGGCTGCTGGAGAAGCACGGTGCCGGCGCCGCGTTCTGACCCACACCCGTCCCCGGCCGGCGCCCCCGGTGACGCGGCCCCGGACCGCGCGGCCGGTGACACGGCCACGGACCGCGCCACGGGTCACACGGCTCCGGACCGCGCCCCCGGTGACTCGGCCCCTGGAGCCGCCGGCGGCACGACCGCAGACCTCGATCCGGCCCCGCGCACGCGGGTGGCGCTGGTCACCGGCTCGACCTCGGGCATCGGGCGGGCCGTCGCCGTGGCGCTCGCCGCGGCCGGTGACGAGGTGATCCTGCACGGGCGCGACGCCGAGCGGGCCGCGAAGGCCGCGGCCGAGGTGGCCGCCGAGACCGGCGGCCGCACCTGGTCCGTCCACGGCGACGTGGCCGACCCCGGCGCGGTCTCCGCCATGATGCGCCACGTCCGGGAGCGCCACGGCCGCCTCGACGCGCTCGTGGTCAACGCCGGCATCCACGACGCGGCACTGCTCGGCCTGCTGCCGGGCATGGCGGTGTCCCGGCTCTTCGACGTCAACGCGGTGGGCGCCGTCCACACGCTGCAGTCGGCGGTCCGGCTCCTGCGCCGGGGCACGAGCCCCGCCGTGGTGATGGTCTCGTCGATCATGGGGCGCCGCGGGTCGGCGGGCCAGGCCGTCTACTCCGCCACCAAGGCCGCGCTGCTCGGCCTGACCGTGTCCGCCGCCAAGGAGCTCGGCCCCGCCGGCATCCGGGTCAACGCGGTGGCGCCCGGCTTCATCGAGACGGCCATGCTCGCCACGCTCGACGACCGGGCCCGCGCCGCGACGGTCGCCGCGACCCCGCTCGGCCGCGTGGGCCTGCCCGGCGAGGTGGCCGCCGCCGTGGCGTTCCTGCTCTCCGGCCACGCCTCGTTCGTCACCGGCCAGGTGCTCGGTGTCGACGGCGGGCTGGTGCTGTGAGGTTCCGACACGATGGATGGACGTCCCATGGATCGTTTCCCGCACCCTGACGCGCGGCTCGTCGTCGCCGGAGAGCCGGGCGGGCTCACGGGCGACCTGCTGGCCGCCCGGGTCGAACGCGCCGCGCAGGTGCTCGCCGGCCTGCCGCCTGGTCCCGTGTTCTGCGGCATGCGCAACGACCTGGCGTCCGTGGTGCGTTACCTCGCCGCGTGGCGGACCCGCAGGCCGGTGGCGCTGCTCGACCCGGACCTGGCGGCGGGGGCGCTGACCGGCCTGATCAGGAGGTTCCGGCCGGTGGGGATGTTCGGGTTCGCGCATGCCGTGGAGGCCGCGCCGCGCGGGCGCCGCGACGCCGGCGACCCGCATCCCGACCTGGCCGTGCTGCTGGCCACGTCCGGATCGACGGGCAGCCCCAGGCTCGTGCGCCTGTCGCGCCGGGCCGTGCTGTCCAACGCCACGGCCATCGCCACCGTCCTGGCCATCGGCCCCGGCGACGTGGCGCCGACCAGCCTGCCGCTCTACTACAGCTTCGGCCTGTCGGTGCTCAACAGCCACCTGGTGGCCGGCGCCACCGTGGTGCTCACCGACGCGGGCCTGCTGGAGCGGTCGTTCTGGACCCACCTCGACGGCCACGGCTGCACCTCGCTGGCGGCCGTCCCGTACCAGTACGAGATGCTGCGCAGGCTCGGCTTCGAGCACGCCGACCACCCCACGCTGACCACGCTCACACAGGCCGGCGGGCGGCTGCGGCCGGAGCTCGTGACGCGGTTCGCGGCCATGACGGAGCGGTTCTTCGTCATGTACGGCCAGACGGAGGCCACCGCGCGCATCGCGGTCCTGCCGCCGGACCGCCTGGCCGACAAGCCGGGCTCGGCCGGGATCGCCGTCCCGGGCGGCCGGCTCAGCGTGGACGGCGGGGAGGTGATCTACGAGGGGCCCAACGTGATGATGGGCTACGCGGAGACGGCCGCCGACCTGGCCAGGGGCGACGACCTGGGCGGCGTGCTGCGCACCGGCGACCTCGGCCACCTCGACGACGAGGGCTTCGTCTTCCTCACCGGCCGCATGAAGCGCATCGCCAAGATCTTCGGCGTACGGGTCAGCCTGGACGACGTCGAGGGCCTGCTGCGTGACTGCGGCCCGGTGGCGGTGACGAGCGGGGACGACCGGGTCACGGTATGGGCCGAGGGGCTCGACCGCGACGCCTGCGCCCGCCTGGCCCGCCGCCTCGGCACGGAGCTACGGCTGCACTGGAGCGGCTTCGACGTCCGCGCCGTGGACCGCCTCCCGCTGCTGACCACAGGCAAGGTCGACTACCGCGCCCTGGAGGCCCGGACATGAGACCACCGGACGGGCCGAGGGCCACGACGGACCCGGCAGACCGGGTGGGTGTCTTCACGTTGGGCCAGGCCGAGCGGGAGCGGGTGCTGCTGCCGCGGCTGGCCGAGCTGACGGAGCGGCACCGGCACGCCTGCCCGCCGTACGCGCGGATCCTGGCGGCGATCGGGTCGCACGGGCCGTACGCGCGCGTGGCGGAGCTGCCGTGGCTGCCGGTGCGGATGTTCAAGACGCACGAGCTGCGCAGCGTGCCCGAGGAGGAGGTGTTCCGGGTGCTCACCTCCAGCGGCACCACGGGGCAGCGGCCCAGCCGCGTCCACCTCGACCGCGCGGCGGCGGCGGCGCAGCCGCGCATGCTGGCGGCGACGCTCCGGGCGGTGCTGGGCGAGCGGCGACTGCCCATGCTGATCGCCGACACCCGCTCGGTCGTACGGGCCACGACGCTGAGCGCGCGCGGCGCCGGGGTGCTCGGCATGATGAACCTCGGCCGTGACCACACCTTCGTGCTGGACGAGGGCGGCGAGGTGGACGCGGTGGCGGTGCGGGGGTTCCTGGCGCGGCACGGCCGGGAGCCGTTCCTGATCTTCGGGTTCACGTACATGGTGTGGCTGCACCTGCGCGGGCTGGGGCTCGACCTGTCGCAGGGGGTCCTGATCCACTCCGGGGGGTGGAAGAGGCTGGCCGACCAGGCGGTGGACGCGGCCGAGTTCCGCCGGCGGCTGGCGCGCGAGTGCGGGCTGACCCGGATCCACGACTTCTACGGCATGGTGGAGCAGATCGGCACGATCTTCCTGGAGGGTCCGGAGGGCGGCGGGCTCTACTGCCCGGACTTCGCCGACGTGGTGATCCGCGACCCGGAGACGTGGGAGGAGGCCCCACCGGGCGTGACGGGGCTCATCGAGGTGGTCAGCACGCTGCCGACGTCGTACCCGGGGCACGTGCTGCTGACCGAGGACCTGGGGGTCGTCCACGGGGTGGACGACGGCACATGGCCGGGCAAGCGCTTCTCGGTGCTGGGTCGGCTGACCCGCGCGGAGGCACGCGGGTGCAGCGACACGCTGGGCGGGATGGGGGCGGCCGCGTGACCGGCCCCGTCCACGTCCCGCGGCCTCCGTCCGAGCGGGCCGCCGGTGAGGGGCACCCGGTACGGGTCCGGATTCCCGCCGAGGAGACCGCCGGTGACGGGCAACCGGTACGGGTCCGGGTGCCGGCCGAGGGAGCCGCCGGTGACGGGCAACCGGTACGGGTTCGGATTCCGGTCGAGGAGGCCGCCGGTGAGGGGCAATCGGTGCGGGTCCGGTTTCCGGTCGAGGGGGCCGTGGGGGTCGGGGATCTGGTTCGGGACGTGACCGGCGGGCCGGGGCTGAGCGTCGGGGACGATCGCGTGCGGGAGTTCCTCGTGGCCGTCGGGCGCGGGCTGCTCAGGCCCGCCGTGGCGCGGCGGCATCCCGAGCTGGCGTCCCTCGGGTTCTTCCTGCGGCCCCGCGAGCTGGAGCGGGCCGTCGGCCCGGCGTCCGGGGAGCACGTGCGGGTGCCGCGTGGGCTGGTGTTCCACGTTCCCCCGGCGAACGTCGACACCGTCTTCGTCTACTCCTGGGCCCTGTCGGCCCTCATGGGCAACCGCAACGTCGTCCGTCTGTCGGCCCGTGCCGGCGTCGTGGCCGAGGTGATCCTCGGCGTGCTGCACGAGGCGCTCGACGTCGCCGACCCGGTGGTGGCCCGCACGCAGCGCGTCGTCACCTACGACCGTCCCGGGCGGGAGAGTGAGGGCAGCCGTCCCCTGCGGGAAGGCGAGAGCAGCCGTCCCCTGCGGGAGAGCGAGGGCAGCCGTCCCCTGCGGGAAGGCGAGAGCAGCCGTCCCCTGCGGGAGAGCGAGGGCAGCCGTCCCCTGCGGGAGAGTGAGGGCGGGCGTCCCCTGCGGGAAGACGAGGACGGACGTTCCCTGCGGGAGAGCGAGGGCCGGGCACCCGACCCCACCGCCGAGCTGTCGGCGGCGTGCGATCTGCGGGTGATCTGGGGCGGCGACCGTACGGTGGACGAGATCCGCCGGCATCCGCTCGCGCCCCATGCCCGCGATCTCGCCTTCCCCGACCGGTCGTCGTTCGCGGTGGTCCGGGCCGCGGCGTGGCTGGCCGCCGAGCCGGCGACGCGGGCGGCGGTGGCCGACGGGTTCGCCACCGACGCGTACTGGTTCGACCAGGCCGCGTGCTCGTCCCCGGGCACCGTCTTCTGGGTCGGCTCCCCGGGCGAGTGCGAGGCGGCCCGCGACGGGTTCACCGCCTGCCTGGCGCAGGCCGTGGCGCGCCGCGGGTGGACAGTGGACGCGGCGATGGCGGTCGAGAAGCGGGTGGCCACGTACGGGCTGGCGGCCGACGGCGTGGCGAGCTCGGTCGAGTTCCGCGGCAACGCCCTGGCCCAGGTGGTTCTGACGGCGCCGGACCGGGCTCCGCGGCGGTGGCTCGGCACGGGGACGTTCGCGCACGCCCGGCTCGGCACTCTCGGCGAGCTGGCGGGCGTGGTGCGGCGGAAGGACCAGACGATGACGCACTTCGGCTTCGGCCGCGAGGAGCTGGCCGAGCTGGCCGGGGCGTTGGGCGGGCGCGGGGTGGACCGGATGGTGCCGGTCGGGGCCGCGCTGGGGTTCCACCGGGTGTGGGACGGCGTGGACCTGCCGGCCGAGTTCACCCGGCTGGTGACCGTCACCGCGTCGCCCTCGTAGCGGACCTGCCCGCCGCGTCCACCCGGCTGGTGACCGCCACCGCGCCGCCCTCGTAGTGGATGTGCCGGCCGAGTTCACCCGGCTGGTGACCACCACCGCCTCGCCCTCGTAGCGGACCTGCCCGCCGCGTCCACCCGGTTGATGGCCGCTACCGCGTCGTCCCGGTGGCTCTACCTCGCCCCATCCTGCTCCGGCTCGCCGCCGGACTCCAACTCCTCGGTCAGGAGCGCCAGCAGGCCGGGCAGGTGACGCTCGATGTCCTGCCTGGGCAGCGAGACCGCGCTGCCGTTGCCGTGGTCGCGCTGCACGATCAGCCCCGCCTCACGCAGCACCCGGAAGTGATGCGTGCGCGCGGCCTTCTTCACCGGCAGGTCGAAGGAGCCGCACGCGCGCTCGCGGTCCCCTGGATCGGCCGCGAGTTCGGCCACCACCCGGCGGCGGGAGCTGTCGGCCAGGGCGCCGAACACCTTGCCCAGATCCATGAATCTCCCCTAGGTACGATTTGTTTCGTACCTGATAGATGCCTACCATCGTCAGGTATGACGATTATCGTACCTGAAGGAGACGGGGCCGTCGGCCTCTACGGCTTCGCCCGGCCGAAGCCCGAGCGGGCCGACGAACTGGAGCGACTGCTGCTGTCGTTCGTCGAACCGACCAGGGCCGAGCCGGGCTCGATGCAGTACCAGGTCCACCGGGACGTGGCCGACCCCGGCACGCTGGTGTTCTACGAACTGTGGCGGTCGGCCGACGACCTGCGCGCCCATCTCGCGCGTCCCGAGCTCGCGGACTTCCAGCGGCACCGCATGGACTACCTGCTGGAAGACCTGGAGATTCACTGGCTGACGCCTCTCAGCGCGACCCCCTGACCCCTCAGCGGACCGCAAACGGCCGCCCGCCCCCGGCACCAGGGGCGGGCGGCCGTCGCCGCGATGATCGAGGGACAGCTCGCGCACGGGATGCCCACTTCCGGCGTCCAGGTGGGAGGAAGGCGGGCGCCAGTACGTGACACCCCGTGACGCCCCCGAATGCGCAGGCGACGGCAGCGGGGCTCGCCCGTGACGCCCCCCGATGCGCCGGCGACGGCAGCGCGGCTCGCCCGTCACTGTGCCGGCGAGTGATCCTCGTTCGGCCTGGAGGCGGTGGCGTCGCGGCGGGCGCGGAGGGCGCGGACCCTGCCCCGGCTCGCGCACGCCGGGGACGGGCACCAGCGCCGGCGCCCGGGCGGATCGATGAAGACGCCCCTGCAGTCGCGCTCCGGGCAGCTCTTGAGAGCCAGCCGGTCCGAGCCGGTCATGTGGTCCACGGCCTGACGGGCGACCCTGGCGAGGGCGCGTGCCGTCGTCGCCGGCGGTTCGCGGCGCAGCCGGTCCTCCGCGACCAACCGGACCGGATCGTCATATGCGGCCAGGAACGCGGCCAGCTCCGCCACGGCATCCGCGGGCGGGGGGCGCTCGTCGACGGTGGCCAGGGCGAGCGCGCGGAGGGTCTCGCGGAGTTTTCGCGCCTGGTCCAGGTCGTCTTGATCAGGCGGTAGAGCCGGGGACAGCTCGCAGCGCTCCAGCCACTCGGCGAGGCGGCCGGGCGTGCTCAGCCGCTCCACCGGGTCCGCGCTGAACGTGCGGCCCCTGGTGGCGAGGAGGTTCAGCCAGACGGCGCCGCAGTCGAAGCGGAAGGCGAACGGGTCCTCTTTGCTCATGGGCCCATGGTAACGCTCAGGCCGTTACATCTGTTACCGTCCAGACTGTAACGTTCAAGGCGTTACAAGGACCGACCGGGAGCAATGGGCATGACGACGAATCGAACGCTGTCGGAGCAACTGACGCGGGCGCGGCTGGACCGGGAAGAGGGATACCGACTGCTGGACGTTCTCCAGGACGAGGCCACCCAGCAGGCGCTGCCCGGCATCGAGCAGATCGTCCCGGGATACGCCGACTGGATCATCACAGCCCTGTTCGGTGGCACCTACCTGCGCGAGGGGTTGTCGCTGCGCGACCGGCAGCTCGTCAACCTGGCCGCCCTCACCGCGCTCGGCGGCGTGGACCCGCAGCTGTCCGGCCACGTCAAGACCTCGCTGCGGGTCGGGATGACCCGCGAGGAGGTGCTTGAGGTCTTCGTGCACCTGGCGCCCTACATCGGCGTGCCCAAGGCACTGGCCGGGCTGCGCGTCGCCGCTGCCGCGCTCGCCGACGTGGAGCAGGAGGGCGGACGGTGAGCGCGATGGTCCGTACCGTGCTCGGGGACGTCCCGCCCGAGAAGCTGGGCGTCTGCGACGCCCACGACCACCTGTTCATCAGTACGCCGGCGCTGCCGGGGCAGGCGCTGGACGACGCCGAGGCCGCGCTCGCCGAGTTGACCGCCTTCGCCGCGCTCGGCGGAGGCGCGGTGGTCCAGTGGACACCGTGGGGAATGGGGCCACGGGCCGACGAACTGCCCCGCCTGTCGCGGCGGTCCGGCGTCCACGTCATCTCCGCCACCGGGATGCACCAGGCCAGGCACTATGACCGAGGCGAGCTGGAGCGCGTCCGTGGCCGGCTGGCGGAGTTGTTCATCCGCGAGCTGACCAGCGCTCCCGTGCAGGCGGGAATGATCAAGGTCGCCGGTGCCTATCACCGCCTCGACGACCACGCCCGGAACGTCATGGCCGCCGCCGCCGAGGCCCACCATGCCACCGGCGCGCCCATCGGCGTCCACCTGGAGGCCGGAACCGCCGCCCTGGACACGCTCGACCTGTTGTGCCGGACGCATGGGGTCGCCCCGGACCGCGTGATCCTCGGACACCTGACCCGATTCCCGGACACGAGGATTCACCGGCAGGTCGCCGAAGCCGGTGCGTTCCTGGTCTTCGACGGCCCGTCGCGAGCGCATCAGGCCACCGACTGGCGCCTGCTGGACAGCCTCGCGGCCCTCGCCGACGCCGGCCACGCTCACCAGCTCCTGCTCGGGGCCGACACCGTCACCGCGACGGCCCGGTCCGGTGCCGACGGCCCTGGCATGCCGTTCCTGCTCGCCGGCCTGCGCCCGAGGATCGAGCGTGAGCTCGGCACGGACCTCGCTTGCGCGATCTTCACCGGGAATCCGGCCCGCGCCTTCGCGGTGCGATGGCGCCGGCCATGACTGGGCCCTCCGCACGCGCGCCGGCCGGTGGCACGCTCCAGGAAGGCGGGGCGACCCGTCACGCGGGTGGGGATGTTTGGCTTTAAGGTGGCACCTGTGGTGATTCAGGGCTTGCTGGCGGCCGCACTGGTGATGAGCGGCGCCCCGGCTGCGGGCACGGGGACGAGCGCGGGAACGGGCACGGCGGCGCGGGTCGACTGCGCGAAGGTCAAATGCCTGGCGCTGACGTTCGACGACGGCCCCGGCAAGTACACCGGCACCCTCCTCGACGTGCTCGAACGCGAGCACGTGAAGGCCACGTTCTTCCTCATGGGCAAGCACGTGGAGCAGATCCCGGCGGTCGTCAGGAGGACGGTGGCCGAGGGGCACGCGATCGGCAACCATACCTACTCGCACCCGTCGTTACCGACCCTGCTCGACCAGGAGATCATCGACGAGATGCGCCTCACCCAGGACGTCGTCCAGAACGTGACCGGCCGCCGGCTGCGGATGTTCCGGCCCCCGTACGGGCACACCGACGCCCGGGTGCTGGGGCTCGCCGGCTCGCAGGACCTCTCCCAGGTGCTGTGGACCGGCACGACCCTCGACTGGAAGCTGCGCGACCCGGCGAAGATCAAGGCCGCGGTGCTGCGGCTGGCCAAGCGCGACGGTGTGATCCTCATGCACGACACGGTCCCGCAGACGGTCCGGGCCATGCCGGCGATCCTCAAGGAGCTGAAGAAGCAGGGGTATCACCTGGTGACGGTTCCGACCCTGCTGGGCGGCAGGACTCCGGACGCCGGTGTGAGTTTTCCCTAGTTCGCGGTAGGAAGCACGTCGGGGCGACCGCCCCGGTAGCCGGGACGGGGAGCGCATGCTGACGGAGACCGCGAAGCCATCGCGCTGGGCGACGCTCGCGACCTTCCTCGCCATCCAGGCCGTGCTCGCGTGCTGGTGGGCCGCGTACTATCCGGGCCTGTTCAGCCGCGACTCGGTTCTGTACCTGAGTCACACCATGGTCGGGCCGTGGGTGAGCGACCACTCGGTGACCTACGACGCGCTGCTGTGGCTGAGCGTGCGCCTGACGGGCGACATCGGCGCGGTCACGCTGCTGCAGACGACCGCCATGGCGGCCACGCTCACGTACCTGGCCGCCGCGCTGAAGGCACTCGGCGCGCCGCGCAGGACGACGACGGCCGTGGCCGTCCTGCTGCCGTTCCTGCCGCCGGTGGGCGCGTTCGCGGTGGCGCTGTGGAAGGACGTGCCGTTCACACTGTGCGCGGTCGCGATCGCGGCGTCGTGCGCCGGGCTGGCGGCGACCCGCCGCCTCACCGCGTGGCGGCTCGCGGGGCTCGGGACGCTCATGCTGGCGCTCGGGCTGTTCCGGGCGAACGGCTTCCTCGTGGTCGGCGTCGCCGTCGCCGTGCTGCTGGTCGTGGTGCGGGGCGCGAGGATACGGCTGGCGCTGGTGGGGCTCGTCGCGGCGGCCGTCCCCCTGGTGCTCAGCAACGTCGTCCTGCCGCGCGTGGGCATCGCCGCCCCGTCCAGCACGTACGTCTACCACACGGCCTTCGGTGACATCGCGGTCCTGTACCGGGAGCATCCGGAGCTGTTCGACGACCGCGACCGGACGCTCATGACCGCCGTGGCCCCCCTGTCGCGGTGGAACGAGGGCGGCACCTGCCACACCATCAACCCGCTGATCTGGCGGCGCGACTTCAGCTGGCAGCAGGCCGACGCGCACGCGAGCGAGCTGCTGGAGCTGTGGCGGCGGCTGCTCACGGAGCGGCCCGCGGACGTCGTGGACGCCCGCCTGTGCCGGGGCTCGATCGCGTGGAACCCGGTGCAGGACGAGTGGGCCGTGGGCGGGCAGACGTACCACTTCTCGCGCCGGCCGAGCGCCGAGACGTACGTGGGCCCGAACAAGGTGCCCGACTACCCGCAGCGGTGGATGTTCTCGCTGCGGCCGAAGTCGGCGGAGCTGTACCGGGTGGCCGACTCGTGGCTGCTCGCCTCGGCGGAGCCCGGCTATGACTGGCTGCTCTGGCGGGGCGCGACCTGGGCGTACCTGTCGTACCTGACGGCGGGGCTGGCGGCGTGGGCGCTGCGCAACAGGTACGTGCCGGCGGTCGTGGCGGTCGTGGCGGGGCAGCAGCTCGCCGTGCTGGCCAACATCTCGGCGCAGGACTACCGGTACATGGCCACACCGCTCTTCGTGGGGATGATGATGACGCCGCTGCTGTTCGGCAGCCTGGTACGGGTGCTGCGCGGGGCCCGGCGGCCGGCCGGCGAGCCGGTCCCGGGCCCCGAAGCCGGCTAAAACTTGCGGACCACGCATCTTTGCAGAGTCCGCAAGTTTATGTATCGTGGTGGCTGTGGGAAGTGACGACCGTGAGCGTTCGGGACTGCGCGAGCGCAAGAAGCGAGAGACGCGCATCGCGCTGAGCTGGGCCGCCATCCGGCTCACCGTGGAGCGCGGGTGGGACAACGTACGGGTGGAGGACATCGCCGCCGAGGCGGGCGTCTCCCCCCGCACCTTCAACAACTACTTCTCCAGCAAGGGCGAGGCCATCGCGGCCCGGCACGTCGAGCGGGCCCACGCGATCGCGGAGGACCTGCGCGCCCAGCCGGCGGACAAGCCGCTGTGGGAGGCGATCACCGACGCGGCGCTCTCGCAGTTCGCGCTCGGCCTCGACGCGCGGCCGGAGGCGTCGGACGAGCGGACCGCCGGGCTCCGCCTGATGGTGCAGGAGCCGGCGCTGCAGACCGAGTTCGTCAAGGCGAACATGGCCGCCGAGGCCGAGTTCGCCGCGGTGATCGCCGAGCGCACGGGCACCGACGTCACCCGCGACCTGTACCCCAACCTCGTCGCCGGTGCCGTGAGCGCCGCCATCGTGGCGGTCACCCAGCAGTCGCTGCGCCCAGGACCGCCGGTCTCGGTACAGGAGTTGCTGCGCGAGGCGTTCGGCCGGCTCTCCCAGGGGCTCACCACCCCGTAGCCCCACCCCCACAACCGCACACGGTACGAAGCCCGGCGCCGCCGGGCCGATGCGTCATGCCCTTTTCCGATGACCAGGAGGATCACCGTGTACACCGACATCTCCCCCGAGACCACCCCCGGCACGCCCGTCGACGTCGTCATCGCGGGCGGCGGCCCGAACGGGCTCATGCTGGCCTGCGAGCTCGCCCTCGCCGGGGTGCGGCCCGTGGTGCTGGAGCGGCTGGCCGCCCGCACCGAGGAGGCCCGCGCCAACGGCCTGGTCGGCCAGGTCATCCGGGTGCTCGACCGCCGGGGCCTGTACGAGCGCCTGACCGGCGACCCCGAGCCGCCCCGGCCCGTCCCCGGCTTCGTGTTCGGCGCGCTGCCGCTGAACCTGGCCGGCGTGGAGGACAACCCGCTCCACATCATCCAGGTGCCGCAGCGCCGCGTCGAGGAGGTGCTGGAGGAACGCGCGACCGAGCTCGGCGTCGAGATCCGGCGGGGACACGAGCTGACGGGCCTGTCCCCGGACGCGGACGGCGTCACCGCCGAGATCGCGGGGCCCGGCGGCCCGTACACGCTGCGCACCGGTTATCTGGTCGGCGCGGACGGCGGCCACAGCGTCACGCGCAGGCTGTCGGGCATCGGCTTCCCGGGGATCACCAGGGACGACACGATCTCCCGCACCGCGACCGTGTCCGTGCCGGCCTCGCTGATCGACCCCGCCACCGGCGCGTTGAACGTGCCCGGTTACGGCCTCGTGCCGCCGTTCATGCACCATCGCACCGAGCACGGTCTGATCGCGTACGCCCCGTTCACCGGCCGCCCGCCCGTGCTGACCACCATGGAGTGGGACAGCACGGAAGAGGGCACGGAGCCGCCGCCCATGTCCCTGGACGAGCTGCGGGAGAGCGTACGCCGGGTGCTCGGCGTGGACCTGCCCTTCGGGCCGCCGGAGGGCGACGGGCCGCACCTGCTACGCCGGCTGACCAGCGGCAACACCCGGCTGGCCGACCGGTTCCGCGACGGCCGGGTGCTGCTGGCCGGCGACGCCGCCCATGTGCACAGCGCGATCGGCGGCCCCGGCCTGAACCTGGGCCTCCAGGACACGGTCAACCTGGGCTGGAAGCTGGCCGCCGTGGTCCGGGGCCGGGCCCCCGAGGCGCTGCTGGACACGTACGAGAGCGAGCGGCGGCCGGCGGCCGAGCGGGTCGTCATGCACACGCAGGCGCAGTCCGCGCTGATCGCGCCGGGCGGCGAGGTGACGGCGCTGCGCGAGCTGTTCGCCGAGCTGCTCCGCGATCCGGCCAACGCCCGCCACATCGCCGCCACGATGGCCGGGTCCGACGTCCGCTACGACATGGGCGGCGGGGACGCGCATCCGCTGACCGGCCGCCTCGCCCCCGACCTGACGCTGGACACGGGCGGCGGCACCGGCGGCGGCTCGCTCCGGCTCGCCGAGCTGACCCGGACGGCCCGGCCGCTGCTGCTGGACCTGACCAGGGGCACGTCACCGGCCAAGGAGGCGTCCGGCTGGCACGACCGGGTCGACACGCTCACCGCGCACTCCTCCGGGGCGTCGAGCGAGGTGAGCGCGCTCCTGATCCGGCCGGACGGCTACGTGGCCTGGGCGTCGTCCTCGCCGGACCCTGACGAGGGCGAGCTGCGGGACCTGCGCGCGGCGCTCACCCGCTGGTTCGGCGAAGCCGCCTGACCCTCACCCGCCCGGCCCTCGCGGGAACGCCCTCGCGGGAACGCCCTCGCGGGAACGCCCTTGCGGGGACGCCCTCGACCAGCCGCTCCAGCTCGGCGAAGCGAACCGCGTCAGGAGGAGATCCCCCGGAGCGGGGGCGTCACTCCCACTCGATGGTGCCCGGCGGCTTGCTCGTCACGTCGAGCACGACCCGGTTGACCTCCCGCACCTCGTTGGTGATGCGGGTGGAGATGCGCGAGAGCACGTCGTACGGCACCCGCGACCAGTCGGCCGTCATCGCGTCCTCGGAGGTGACGGGGCGCAGCACCACCGGATGGCCGTAGGTGCGGCCGTCGCCCTGGACGCCGACCGAGCGGACGTCGGCCAGCAGCACCACGGGGCACTGCCAGATGTCGCGGTCGAGGCCGGCCCGCGACAGCTCCTCGCGGGCGATGGCGTCGGCCTCGCGCAGCAGGTCGAGCCGCTCGCGGGTGACCTCGCCGACGATGCGGATGCCGAGGCCGGGCCCGGGGAACGGCTGGCGCCACACCATGGCGGGCGGCAGGCCCAGCTCCTCACCGGCCCGGCGCACCTCGTCCTTGAACAGCGTGCGCAGCGGCTCGACCAGGGTGAACTGGAGGTCCTCCGGCAGGCCGCCGACATTGTGATGGGACTTGATGTTGGCGGTGCCGGTGCCGCCGCCCGACTCGACCACGTCAGGGTAGAGGGTGCCCTGCACCAGGAAGTCGACCGGGCCGTCGGCCATGATGGCGCGCTGCTCGTCCTCGAAGACGCGGATGAACTCACGCCCGATGATCTTGCGCTTCTCCTCCGGGTCGCTGACCCCCTCCAGCGCCTTGAGGAAGCGGTCGGCGGCGTCGACGACCCGCAGCTTGACGCCCGTGGCGGCGACGAAGTCGCGCTCGACCTGCTCGGCCTCGCCCTTGCGCAGCAGGCCGTGGTCGACGAAGACGCAGGTCAGCCGGTCGCCGATGGCGCGCTGGACCAGGGCGCCGGCCACGGCGGAGTCGACGCCGCCGGACAGGGCGCAGATCGCCCGCCCGTCGCCGACCTGCCTGCGCACCGCCTCGACGGAGTCCTCGACGATGTTGAGCATGGTCCACGTCGGGCGGCAGCCGGCCGCGTCGAGGAAGTGCTTGAGCACCGCCTGGCCGTGCTCGGAGTGGAGCACCTCGGGGTGGAACTGCACGCCGTACAGGCCGCGCTCGGGGTGCTCGAAGGCGGCGACCGGCGTCTCGCGCGTGGAGGCGGTCACCGCGAAGCCGGCGGGGGCGGCCTTGACGCTGTCGCCGTGGGACATCCACACCTTCTGCGTCGCGGGCAGGCCGGCGAAGATGACGCCCTCGGTGACGACGTCGAGCTGGGTGCCGCCGTACTCGGCGACGCCGGTGCGGGCGACGTCGCCGCCGAGCGCGCGCGCCATCGCCTGGAAGCCGTAGCAGATGCCGAACGTGGGCACGCCCGTCTCGAACAGGCCGTGCGGGACGGCCGGCGCGTTGTCGGCGTAGACCGACGAGGGCCCGCCGGACAGGATGATCGCCTTGGGCCGCTTGGCCAGCATCTCCTCGACGGGCATCGTCGACGGGACGATCTCGGAGTAGACGTGGCATTCGCGCACCCGCCTCGCGATCAGCTGCGCGTACTGCGCGCCGAAGTCGACCACGAGAACTGTGTCGAACTCAGACACCGAAGAAACCCCCCAGAGGCGAATGCGGTGTCCCCAGTCTATCGGCAGCCCGCCTTCGGCCCGGACCGGCCGCCCGTCCCGCTCACTCCTCCCCGGGCGCCGCCTCCCGCAGCGGGGGCAGGCCGCCGGCCAGCAGGGTCTCGGTCTGCCGGCGCATGCTCCTGCCGAACTCCGGATGGGTCAGCAGCAGGAAGCGCTCCTCACGTACGGCGTCGACGACCATGTCCGCGACCCGCGCCGGGTCGATGCCGCCGGCGACGCCGGCGTCCACCCGCTCCTGGGACTCCAGCTCGTCGGAGCTGCGGGCGACGGACAGGTCGAACGGGCGCACCCGCTCGGAGCGGTTGATGCGCGTCCGGACCGCTCCAGGGCACAGCGCGGTGACGCGGAGCCTGGAGCCGGAGGCGATCAGGTCCTGGGCGAGCGCCTGCGAGGCGGCGAACGCGGCGTACTTGCTGACGGCGTAGCCGCCCGCGTGCGGCCCGGCGGACAGGCCCGCCACCGACACCGTGTTGACGATGTGCCCCTCGGTGTCCTGCTCGATCATGCGGGGCACGAACGCGTTGATGCCGTGGAGCACGCCCCACAGGTTGACGCCCAGCACCCAGGCGAAGTCCTCGCGGGTCCGGGTCCACAGGTGGCCGCCCTGGTAGACGCCCGCGTTGTTGCACAGCAGATGGACGGCCCCCAGCTCGCCGAAGGCCCGCTCCGCAAGATGGTGCACGGCGGCCTCGTCGGACACGTCGGTGATCTGCGTGAGGACCTTGGTGTCGCCCGCCAGCGTCGCGGTCTCCGCGAGCCCGCCGGGATCGACGTCGGCGAGCATCAGGGACATGCCCTCGCTCGCGAACCTGACGGCGAGTGCCCGGCCTATGCCGCTCGCCGCACCCGTGATCACCGCGACCTTGCCGGAGAGTTCCCGCACCGAAGCCTCCTAGCGCTCGCCTCGACGCTACAGGAACTCGCCGGTCAGTCCAGGGCGTTCCGGAAAAGTCATGCCTATGACGGAAAAGCGGAGGAATTCGCGGGAAAGACCGCGCCACGTGGGCGAGCGCCACGCCCGCCGGCGGTTCCCGTGCTCCCATTCTCACCATCAAAAGGAACAATCAGCGAGCGGCAGAAAAGGAAACTCCTGCCGAGAAGAGAAATCTCCTGGCAATTGGCGATACAGCCGAGCGGCATTCTCCGCGCCGCCATCCGGCCGTGGCGGTGACGCCGGACCCCGGTGGTCGATACGGCGGCGAAGGTCTACCCTCGCCGAACAGGAGGATGACGATGAGGCATGACGCCGCACTCGATGCGATCGATCTCGCGATCCTGGCCGAGTTGCAGAACGACGCGCGGCTGCCCAACAAGGAGCTCGCCGACCGCCTCGGCGTCGCCCCCTCCACCTCGCTGGAGCGCGTGCGCTCGCTGCGCCGCCGGGGCGTCATCACGGCCTTCCGCGCCTCGGTCGACACCGCGCGCCTCGGCCGGCCGCTCCAGGCGCTGCTCGCCCTGCGCGTACGGCCCCACACCAGCCAGCTCGTCGACCCGATGCGGGCGTTCGTGCTGACCCTGCCGGAGACGATCACGCTGTTCCACGTGGCCGGGCCGCAGGACTTCCTCGTCCACGTCGCCGTGGCCGACGCCGACCACCTGCACCGGCTGGTGCTGGAGAAGTTCCTGACACGGCAGGAGATCGTCCACCTGGAGACGACCCTGATCTTCAAAACCGAGCATCAGCCCGTGCAACGGCCGTCCGAGATGTGACAATGATCCGCATGTCGCTGCGGATCACCACCCTCGCCGAGCGCCCCGAGTTCGCCACGGGGCTGTGGGACATGGCCCACGCGTGGGCGGGGTTCATGATGAACGACCCGGTCGCGGACATGTTCTACCCGGCCGCGACGACCACCTTCGCCGACTTCGTGCTGGTGGCCGACGACGACGCCGAGCCCGGCCGGCTGGTGGCGCGCGGGTGCATGATCCCGTACCCGGCCAAGGACGACCCGCTGCCCGACGGCGGCTGGGACACGGTGATCCGCCGGGGCAGGCTCGCCCGCGAGTCGGGCGCCACGGCCGACAGCATCAGCGCCCTGGAGATCACGGTGCGCAGCGACCGGCTCGGGTCCGGGGTCTCGCCGCGCATGGTCGCCGCGATGCGCGAGCACGCCGCCCGGCTCGGCTTCCGGGAGCTGGTCGCGCCGGTCCGGCCCAACCAGAAGCACCTGGAGCCGCACACCCCCATGGCCGAGTACGCCTTCCGCACCCGCGCCGACGGCCTCCCCCACGACGCCTGGCTGCGCGTCCATGTGCGGGCCGGCGGGCGGATCGTCCGGGTGGCGTCCCGCTCGATGGTGATCGCCGGGTCGCTGGCCGAGTGGCGCGAGTGGACCGGGCTGCCGTTCGACCGCACGGGGCCGGTGGAGGTGCCCGGCGGCCTCACGCCCGTCCACTGCGACGTGACCCACGATCACGCCGTCTACGTGGAGCCCAACGTGTGGGTCAGCCACCCGCTCGGCTGAGGCTCCGACGTTAGGCTTCGCCGGTTGGGGGCAAGCGCTCCGCATGGCCGAAGAATCGAACAGCACACCACCTGGGCAGACACAGGAATACCCGGGCCGCAGCGGCGAGATGACGCCCGAGCCGCGCGACGAGATGCGTGACTACGCGGGCCGCGACCTGCTGGCCGGCAAGCGCGCGCTGATCACCGGCGGCGACTCCGGGATCGGCCGGGCCGTCGCCGTCGCCTTCGCCAAGGAGGGCGCGGACGTCGCGATCGCGTACCTGACCGAGCACGAGGACGCCAACCACACCAGGAAGCTCGTCGAGGAGGCCGGGCGGCGCTGCGTGCTCATCCCGGGCGACCTGAGCGACCGCGACCACTGCGCGTCGGTCGTCGAGCAGGCGGTCCAGGAGCTCGGCGGCCTGGACGTCCTGGTCAACAACGTGGCCTACCAGTCACCGGTCGAGGGGCTGGAGGAGCTGAGCGACGAGCAGTGGGAGTACACGTTCGCCGTGAACATCCACAGCTACTACCGCGTCACCAAGGCCGCCCTGCCGCACCTGCGCGAGGGCAGCGCGATCATCAACACCTCGTCCATCAACGGGCTGCGCGGCAACAAGACGCTGCTCGACTACGCCGCCACCAAGGGCGCGATCAACGCCTTCACCTACTCCATGGCGCAGAACCTGGTGGACCGGGGCATCCGGGTCAACGCGGTGGCGCCCGGTCCGGTGTGGACGCCGCTGATCCCGGCCACGTTCCCGGAGGAGAAGGTCGGCTCGTTCGGCAAGCAGGTGCCGATGGGACGCGCGGCGCATCCGGACGAGATCGCGCCGTCGTACGTCTTCTTCGCGGCGAACCGGCTGTCGTCGTACTACACGGGCGAGGTCCTCGCCCCGATCGGCGGCGAGACGCTCCCGGGCTGAGGCGCCACGGGCTCAGGAGGTACGGCGGAGCAGCTCCTCGTCGTGGGGCCGCCGGTCGAGCCCCTTGGCCGTGGCCCACGCGTCGTCGTGGACGGTCGCCAGGTGCCTCGGGTGCGCGTCGCCGATGACGGACACCACCGTGCCGCTCTCCCCCCGCCCGGCCATCCGCCCGGCGAGCTCCAGCGCGGCCCAGAGCGCGGTGCCGGTCGAGCCGCCCACCGGCAGCCCTGTGACCGCGCGCACCCGCCGGGCCGCCGCCACGGAGGCGGCGTCGGGCACGGGGATCACCAGGTCCACCAGGTCGGGCCGGAAGCCGGGCTCCATCCTGGGCCGCCCGATTCCCTCGATCCGCGACGGCATGCCGGTGGCGTAGTCGGGGGCGTCGAGCGTCCAGCCGGGGAAGTACGCGGAGTTCTCGGGGTCGGCCACCGCCACCCGGATCGGCCGTCCCTCGGCCGCACGGGCCGCGCGGCCGAGGGTCGCGGAGGTGGCTCCGGTACCGGCTCCCACCACGACCCAGTCGGGGCGTTCCTCCGCGAGCAGCTCCCCGGCGAGGTCGTGCTCGGCCGCGCGGCCGAACTGGTCGAGGAAGTGGCCGCCGCTCTCGCGGGCCGCCTCGCGCGCCGCGTCGTAGATCGCGAGCGGCGGCGTCGCGAACCGGCAGGCGCCGCCCAGCTCCTCCACCGGCCGCGCCCGCGCCTCGCTCCGCTCTCCCGGCATGACCACCAGGTACGGCAGACCGAGCCGCCGCGCGAACCACGCCTGCGCCACGGCCGCGTTGCCACCGGTCGCCTCCACCACGGGCGTCCCCTCGGCGACCAGCCCGTCCAGGACCGCCCGCCGGAACAGCGCGCGGGCGTGCCGGTGGCGCAGGCTCCCGGTGGGGTGCTTCGACTCGTCCTTCAGCAGCAGCCGCACCCCTGGCGCGGCGACCGGGAACTCGATGAGCGGCGTCGGCTCGCCCGGCTCCAGCAGGGCGAGCGCGTGTTCCGTCCAGGTCACCGGATCATGGTCCCACGCTCAGGGGAGGGTGACCCGCTCCCCAGGGGCGAGCAGGTGCGCCCTGTCCCCCAGCGGGGCCAGCGCGGCCGCGAGCGTGTCGCGGCCCTGCGAGAAGTGCGCCCAGTGCTCGAAGTGCAGCGGCACCACGTGCCCGGCGCCCAGCAGGTCGGCGGCCTTGACCACGTCGTCGCTGGTCAACGTCAGGTACGCGCCGTCCGCCAGCGCCGTGCGGGCCGCGCCCGCGAACAGCACGGCGACGTCCACGGGGCCCACCCGGCCGGCGATGGAGCGCACCACGTCCAGCGACGCGTTGTCGCCGCTCACGTACACCGTCGGGAGACCGTCGCCGCTCAGCACGAACCCGGTCACCTCTCCCACGAGGTGCTCGCTCCCGTCGGGGCCGTGCTGCGCCGGCACACCGGTGATCCGCAGCACGCCGCCGCCGGGCCGGGGCAGCTCGACGTGGCTCCAGTTGGGCAGGGCGCGCACGGGCGGGCCGACGCGCTCGGCCGCCGATCCCGTCGAGAGCGCGAGGGGCGCGCCGGCCAGGTAGGCCCGGCCCGCGCGGTCGAGGTTGTCGGGATGCTGGTCGTGCGAGAGGAGCACCGCGTCCACCGGCCCCACCTCGTCCGGGCTGAACGCCGGGCCGCCCGTCTTGGTGAGCGCGCGCTGCCCGATCGGGTAGTCGCCGGGCGCGTCGAAGGTGGGGTCGATCAGCAGGCGCACGCCGCCGATCTCCAGGACGGCGGTGGGGCCGCCCGCGTAACGAATCTCCATGCTCGGCTACGACACGGCCGGCGGACGGGATATTCCGCCCGTTGTCACTTGAGCCGCAGCCTGCGCATGGTCTTGAGCGTGGTCGCCAGCACGCCCGCCCACTTCTCGTACGGCATGCCGCCCGGCGGCTCGAACCCCAGCCACGGCGCCTGCGTGGCCACGGTCTGCGCCTCGGTGTAGCGCAGCAGGCCCTCGGCGCCGTGCCTGCGGCCGAGACCGGACGCCTTCATGCCGCCCATCGGGGCGTCGTAGGAGGCGTACGCGGCGCCGTACCCCTCGTTGACGTTGACCGTGCCGGCCCGGAGACGGGCGGCGATCGCGCGGCCGCGGGCCGGGTCGGAGGTCCAGACGGAGGCGTTGAGCCCGTAGACGGTGTCGTTGGCGAGCGCGACGGCCTCGTCGTCGGAGGTGAACGGGTGGAGGGCGACGACCGGGCCGAACGTCTCGTCGCGGCACAGCGCCATGTCCTCGGTGACGCCCGTGAGGACGGTCGGCTCGTAGAACAGCGGTCCGATGTCCGGCCTGGCCCTGCCGCCGGCGAGCAGCGTGGCGCCCTTGGCCAGCGCGTCCTCCACGTGCGCCGTGACCGTGTCGAGCTGCCGCCCGGACGTGAGCGAGCCCATCTCGGCGGACCAGTCGTGCCCGGCGGCCAGGCGGAGGCCGCGCGCCTGGGCGGCGAACCGCTCGGCGAAGGCGTCGAACACGCTCGCGTGGACGTACAGCCGCTCGACCGACAGGCAGAGCTGGCCGGCGTTGGTGAAGCAGGCGCGGACGGCGCCTTGGACGGCGAGGTCGAGGTCGGCGTCGTCGAGCACCAGCATCGGGTTCTTGCCGCCGAGCTCCAGCGAGCAGCCGATGAGCCGCTTGGCCGCCTCCTCGGCGATCTTCCGGCCGCCGCGGGTGGAGCCGGTGAAGGCCACGTAGTCGGCGCCGTCGAGCAGCGCCTCGCCGATCTCGGCGGGCTCGCCCAGCACCACCTGCCAGATCTCGCGCGGCATGCCCAGCTCGGCCAGCAGCTCGATGGTCCACAGCGTGGACAGCGCGGTCTGCGTGTCGGGCTTGTGCACGATCGCGTTGCCCGCCAGCAGGGCCGGCACGGCGTCGGTGACGCCGAGCGAGAGCGGGTAGTTCCACGGCGAGACGAGCGCCACCACGCCCTTCGGGGAGCGCAGCTCGCTCACCCGGGTGGCCACGGGGAAGACGCCCTGCCGGCGGCGCGGCGCGAGCAGGCGCGGGGCGCGCCGCGCGTAGTAGAGCGCGCAGCCTGCGACGTCCAGCACCTCCTCGAAGGCGTGCTTGCGGGCCTTGCCCGTCTCGTCCTGCACGATGTCGAGGATGTCGGAGCGCCGGTCGAGGATCGCGTCGTGCAGCCGCAGGAACGGGCGCACGCGCTCGGCGACCGGCCGGGCGGCCCACTCGGCCTGGGCCGCGCGAGCACGGGCGTGGGCGCGGGCGACGTCGTCGGCACTGGAGAGGGGCAGCCGGGCCAGCGGCTCGCCGGTGAACGGGGTGCTGATCTCCCGCGTCTCCCCGCTGGACGTCACGTGGACCGTGGTCACGCGCTCGGGCGTTGTCACGTGCATGGTCAGAAGGATATTCCGGAACTGCTACCGACCGGTAGTTTTTGTGGATGCGCGGCTACGGGCCACAATCCCCTCATGCCATCCATCGCTCCGCTCAGGCCCGGCGATCCGCGACGCCTGGCGGGCCTGGAGCTCGCCGGCAGGCTCGGCGAGGGCGGCCAGGGCGTCGTCTACCTGGCCAGGGACACCTCCGGCACGCCGCTGGCCGTCAAGTGGCTGCGCCACGACCTGGCGGCCGACCGGGTGAGCGTCGAGCGGTTCCTGCGCGAGGCCCAGGTGGCCCAGCAGATCGCGCCCTTCTGCACCGCGGCCGTCCTCGGCTCGGGCGTCGAGCAGGAGCGGCCGTACATCATCAGCGAGTTCATCGAGGGGCCGTCGCTCCAGCGGATCGTCCAGGAGGAGGGACCGCGCGCCGGAGCGTCCCTGCACCGGCTGGCGATCGGCACGGCCACCGCGCTGGCGGCCATCCACCAGGCGGGCATCGTCCACCGCGACGTCAAGCCGGCCAACGTCATCCTCGGCGCCGACGGGCCGCGCGTCATCGACTTCGGCATCGCCCGCGCCCTCGACGCCACCTCCACGATCAGCGGCATGCCGGTGGGCACGCCGTCGTACATGCCGCCCGAGCAGATCCTCGGCCACCCGGTCGGGGCGTCCGCCGACATGTTCTCGTGGGCCGGCACGATGGTGTACGCGGCGTCCGGGCGGGCGCCGTTCGGCAGCGACACGATGCCGGCCGTCATCAACCGGGTGCTCAACAACCCGCCCGACCTCGGCGTCCTGGACGGCCCGCTGCATGAGCTGGTGGCCGCCTGCCTGGACAAGGACCCCGCGCGGCGGCCGACGGCCGAGCAGGTGCTCATGCGGCTCATCCAGCAGCCGGGCCAGCCCGCGGCCCCCTTCCGGCAGCCGGGCCCGCCCGCGCCGCCCTTCCGACAGCAGCCGGGCCCGCCCGCGGCTCAGGCCCCCTTCCAACAGCCTCCGCCGCCGTGGGCGCCACCCCCGCAGGGCCCGCCGTCGGGACCCGTGCCGGGGCCCATGCCGATGTCCACCGGCTTACCCCCGCGCCGCAGGAGCCGCGCTCCGATGATCGTCGGCGTGACCGCGGCCGTCACGCTGCTCCTGCTGACCTGCGTCGCGCTGGTCGTGACGCAGCGTAAGACGACGACGGCCTCGTCCCGCGCCACGACGACCCCCACCGCCACCGGCCGGACGCCCACCACCGGGCCCACGCCGACCCCCGTCAGGAAGAGGCTCCCGGGCGGCACCATCGACCTGTACGAGCTGCCGGCCGACCCGGTCACGCTCACCTCGTACGAGGTCTACGACAAGCGCTCCGACGACTGGGTGGACTACGCCCGGCAGTCGCTGCGCGGCGGGTTCAAGAAGTACGCCGGCAACTGGGAGACGCTGGTCTCCCCCGACGGCCGCCGCATCGCCACGCGCGGCCGCAAGTACACCGCCGACGGCTACGACTCGGTCATCGTCACCGACCGCGGCACGGGCGCGACGTCCACGGTCAAGACCGTCCGCAAGCCGCTGATCAGCAGCATCCGGTCGTGGTCCCGCGACGGCTCCAGGCTGCTGCTCAACATCGAGAAGGAGACCAAGGACACGCGCGGCAAGGAGGACTGGGTGTACCCGGGGTTCGTCCTGGTGGACGTGGCCGAGGCCAAGGCCGGCGTGGTGCGGCTGCCCGGCGGCGCCGCCCCGCCCGACACCGGGTTCGGCTGGGACCCCGGCCAGCGGGGCGTGGTCAACCTCTACGGCTCCGGCAAGGGGCTACGGTTCTACGACGCCGCCGGCAGGACCGTCCGCGACGTGCAGGGGGTCGGCTCGCTCGCGTCCGGCACGCAGGACCTCTTCTCCCCGTCGGGCAAGACGTTCGTGACGAACTGCCCCGGCGGCGACGACGGCGACCACTGCGTGTGGGACTCCGACACCGGCAAGCGCGTGCGGCAGTTCACCTCCGACTGCGACAAGGTGCTCGGCTGGTACGACGAGACGCACCTGTACTGCTGGGAGCAGGACAACGCCTCCACCGACCAGATCCAGGTGGTCGGGTTCGACGGCCGGCTGGTGCGCAAGCTGCTGGAAGTCCCCGACAATCTGGATTTCAGCCCGGTCTTCACCGTCAACCCCGCCAAGGGCGACTGAACCATCGGGTTCGGCCATCCGTGATGGTGGTCATGAAGACCCTGACCCGTACGGCGACGGCCGCCCTCGCCCTCGTCACGGCCACCGCCGCCTGCACCGCCACGCAGCCCGGCGGCACGGCCCCCGCCAGGCAGCGGCTCGGGGCCGTGCGCCTGGTGGCGTACAACGGCTGCGACGACATGCTGGCCGGCCTGCGTGAGCACGCCGCGCGCAACGTCGGGCCGTGGGGCTTCGGCGGCCCCATGCTGATGGCGCGGCGCGACACCGCGGCGGCCGTTCCCGAGGCCAAGTCGACGATCACGCTGGAGCACTCCACCACCAACACCCACGAGGCGGGTGTGGACGAGCCCGACCTGGTCAAGACCGACGGCGCCAGGGTCGTCACGGTCACCGGGGGCGTCCTGCGGGTCATCGACGCCGCCACGCGGAAGGTCACGGCCACGCTGAAGCTGACCGGCGGCGACGAGCCCGGCTTCGTGCCCGCCGACCTGCTCATGTCCGGCGACCGGGCGCTGGTGCTGCTGCGCGGCGGCGACATCATGTTCAAGTCGATCCGGCCCATGAGCAGCGACACCAGATACGTCCTCGTCGACCTGGCCGGCGAGCCGAAGGTGCTGTCCACGATCAGGCCGCGCGGGCGGTACGTGGACGCGCGGATGGTCGGCTCGGTCGTCCGCCTCGTCACCCGCAGCGAGCCGGACATCCAACTGCCGCAGCCCAAGGACGACGCCACGGACAAGGACCGGCGCAGGCTCAACCAGGAGGCGGTGCGGCGGGCGCCGATCGAGGCGTGGCTGCCCAAGGTGGAGATCACCGACGCCTCCGGGGCCAAGCGCGAGCAGAGCGTGCCGTGCGAGCGGGTCAGCCACCCCGCCGACTACACCGGCGCCTCGCTGCTGGCCGTCCACACCATCGACCTGGCCCAGGGGGTGACCGACGCGGGCACCGACCCGATCGCCCTGGCGGCGGACGGCGACATCGTGTACGGCACCGGTCAGAGCCTGTACGTGGCGAGCAACCCGCGCTGGTGGCCCGTCGACCCGGCGGTCATGGAGGACGCGGCGCCGGTGCCGGACCCGCCGAGCGGCACCGCCCAGGCCCCCGCCGACGAGCCCACGCCCACCGAGCCCACCCCCACTGCGTCCACGCCCACCGAACCCACGCCCACTGAGCCCACCGTGACCGGAACCCCGGCTCCCGCCCGCACCCCGGTGGTGCCCCCGGAGGAGACCGAGGTGCACCGCTTCGACATCGGGCGTCCCGGCGCTCCGGTCTACGCCTCGTCGGGCAAGGTGCCCGGCCGGCTGCTGAACCAGTACAGCCTGTCCGAGTACGACGGCCACCTGCGGGTGGCCACCACCGTGACCTCCGGCGACGGCGAGAGCAGCGTCAGCGGCGTCCACGTGCTCAGGACGTCCGACATGGCCGAGACGGGCCGGGTCGGCGGACTCGGCAAGGACGAGCGGATCTACTCGGTCCGCTTCATCGGCGCGGTCGGCTACTGCGTGACGTTCAAGCAGGTGGACCCGCTCTACACGCTCGACCTGCGCGACCCGGCGGCGCCGAAGCTGACCGGCGAGCTGAAGATCACCGGCTACTCGGCGTACCTGCACCCGGCCGGCGACGGCCGACTCATCGGCATCGGGCAGGAGGCCAGCGACAAGGGCCGGACGCTGGGCACGCAGGTGTCGCTGTTCGACGTCGGCGACCCGGCCGCCCCGCGCCGCCTGTCGCAGCTCTTCCAGAAGGACTCCGGCTCGGAGGCCGAGTGGGACCCGCACGCGTTCCTGTACTGGCCCAAGACCGGCATGGCGGTCCTCCCGCTGAACACGTACGGGCAGGACGCCGAGCGGAACGGCGCGGTGGTCCTGAGGATCACCGACTCCGCGATCACCCGGGTGGGCATGATCGAGCACCCGAGGAAGCGGCAGTCGGACATCGTCTACCAGCCGGGGATCCAGCGCTCGATGGTCATCGGCGACGCCATCTGGACGCTCTCCGACACCGGTGTCCAGGTCAACGACGCCGCCTCGCTGGCGCGGCGGTCCTGGATCCCGTTCGGCTGACGGACCTCGTCATCCCGCCCGCAGGACCTCGACGAGATCGTGCGCCACGTCCAGGAACTCCTCCCGCGAGGACGCCGTCGGCTGCACGTCCACGAACGTCTCATGGGCGCCCAGCTCGGCCAGGCTCAGCACGTAGTCGCCGATCTGGCGGACGGTCCCGGCGCGCGGCACCCGCTCGGCGGGTGCCGGCGCCCGGGTGATCTCCGGGTTGACGCGCACCACCATGCGCAGGGCGGACGGGTCGCGCCCCGCCCGCTCGGCCGCCCGCAGCGCCACCTCCCACAGGGAGGTCAGGTAGGCGGGCGGCATCGCCGCGCCGAGCCAGCCGTCGGCCCGCCTGCCGACCCGCTCCAGGGCCGCCGGGGTGAAGCCGGCGAGCAGGATCGGCGGGCGCGGGTGCTGGAACGGCTTCAGATCGACGTGGGACGGCGGCACCCGCCACAGCGGGCCGTCGTGCTCCACCACCTTCTCCGACCAGGCGGCCTCCATCAGGTCGAGCGTCTCCTCAAGCCGCTGCCCCCGGCCCCGCCACGGCACCCCGGCGGCGGCGTACTCGTCACGCAGCCAGCCGAGGCCGATCCCCACGTCCAGACGTCCGTGGCTGAGCAGGTCGAGCGAGGCCAGGGCGCGGGCGAGCACGACCGGCGGCTGCCACAGGGCATTGAGGGCGCTGGTCCCCAGCCGCACGTCCCGCGTGCCGACGGCTGCCAGGGTCAGCGCCGCGAGCGGGTCGAAGAACGTCCTGAACGCCGAGGGGATCTCACCGTCGCCTCCCGGGTACCGGTCGCTGGGCTCCAGGGGCACCAGGACGCGGTCGCCGGCCCACAGGCTGTGGTAGCCCATGGCCTCCAGGTCCACGGCGGCCTGCCGGATGAAGTCCGGATCGGCGAAGACGCCGTACTGGGGGACCGCGAATCCGATCTGCATGAGACATTCCTTCGGGCTGGGCGGCCGCGACGCCGGATTGCGGCCGTTCGCCCATGATCATGCCGTGGGAGCCCGTGACGCGCACGCGCACAGGGCGCCCCCCGAGCCGTTGCCCGGTGGACGCCCTGTGCCCCCGAAGGGCCCGCCCATGCGTGCGGCGGGTCAGCGCCGATCGTCAGCGCACGATTGTCAGCACACGATGAAGATGCTCTGCCAGCCGACGGAGGTGTGCTGCTCGGCGTTGCGGTTGGAGGCGAGCTCGAAGTGCATCGGGCCCCGCGCGTTGGGCTGGTTGTACATGCGGCCGCTCTGGCCGTCGCCGAACCACTTGTAGGACCCGTGATAGACGATGTTGGACACCCCGCAGGCGTCGATGAACTGCGTCCGGCCGGTGAAGCCGGGGCCTTCGTAGGCGATGTACTGCGAGGCGTAGGCGGCGCTGCCCATGATCGCGACCATGGCGGCCGCGAGGACGGGGACGAGGGCGATTCTCTTCACGATGATCCTCCCGATGCGACTCTCTCTTCACTGAGAGTATTCATACGGTAACCGTGTGCACAATGAAGAGGCAAGGGACACCCCGGCGACGCCAAGAAGGTAACGCCCAGGTCAGGGCGCCGCGCCGGCACCCGCCGACGCGCCTTGAAGGGAGATCGCCGCACCGCCAACCTTTGACAAAACACTCACCGTCGACGATTGACCCCAAATGCGTAGTGGAAGGAAGCGGGTTGGTCGACCTGGACGGGGGAACGTCGTGAGCACCAGATATGGGGTCCACTCCGAGGTGGGCACGTTGCGGCAGGTCATCGTGCACCGGCCGGACCTCAGCCTGAAGCGGCTGACGCCGGCCAACAAGGACGAGCTGCTCTACGACGACGTGCTGTGGGTCAGCCGTGCCCAGGTCGAGCACGACGCGTTCGTGGAGCTGATGCGCGGTCGCGGCATCGAGGTGTTCCACCACCAGCAGCTGCTCGCCGAGGCGCTGGAAGCCGCTCCCGAGGCGAAGAGGCACGCGGTCGAGCGCACCGTCACGCACCTGACGGTCGGCCCGCAGCTCGTCGACGAGATCCGCGCGGAGCTCTCCTCCTGGAGCGGGGAGAAGCTGGCCGAACACCTGATCGGCGGGCTCACCAAGGACGAGTTCGTCGCCGAGACGCGGGCCAGGAGGGAAGGGCTCGACGCCCGCTCCCTGGTCACCGCCATGGCCCGGATCGGATCGTTCATCCTGCCGCCGCTGCCGAACTCGCTCTACCAGCGCGACCCTTCGGCCTGGCTGTACGGCGGGGTCTCGCTGAACCCGCTCTACTACCACGCCCGCCGCCTGGAGACCATCAACCAGAGCATCGTCTACCACTTCCACCCGATGTTCGCCGACGACGGCTTCGCGTACTGGTACCCGCCGATGGGCGACGACGGCAGCTTCGACGAGGAGGACTTCGGCCGGGCCTCGCTGGAGGGCGGCGACATGATGCCCATCGGCAACGCCACCGTCGCCATCGGCGTCAGCGAGCGCACCAGCCCGATCATGATCGAGCACCTCGCCGGGGAGTTGTTCGCCGCGGGGGCGGCCACCAGGGTGCTCGCGGTCAACATCCCGCCGCACCGCTCCTACATGCACCTCGACACCGTGTTCACGCTGCTGGACGTGGACAAGGCCACGGGGTACCCGCCGGTCGTCGAGAACGCCGCCGTCTACTCGCTGCGGCCCGGCGACAAGGAGGGCACCCTGGACGTGCACCGCGAGCCGAACCTGGCCGCCGCCTTCGAGGACGCGCTCGGCATCGGCAAGCTCGACATCATCCCCACGGGCGGGGACGACTACCAGCGGGCCAGGGAGCAGTGGGACAGCGGCAGCAACTTCGTCGCCCTGGAGCCGGGTGTCGTGGTCGGCTACCACAAGAACGAGTTCACCAACCGGAAGCTGCGCGAGCACGGCGTGGACGTCATCGAGATCGAGGGCTTCGAGCTGGGCAAGGGCCGGGGCGGCGGGCATTGCATGACCTGCCCCATCCTGCGTGACCCGGTCTAGAGCCCGTCGCGACCGCAGCGGCTTCCCGGCGTAAGGACTCCGATGACCCATCCGGCACTGATTCTCTTCCTGGCGCTGTTCGGGCTCTACAGCCCGGTCGCGGCACTGGCCTCGTACCTGCCGATCGTCCGGCCGTACACCCACAAGCAGGTCAACCGGCTCGCGATCGGGCTCGCCGTCAACGTCGCCGTCTTCGTCCTGGCGGCGTTGTGGATCGGCGAGCCGCTGCTCAAGCTGCTCGGCATCAGCACCGCGGCGCTGACTGCCACCGGTGGCATCGCCCTGGCGTACGCCGCCATTCCGCTGATGCGGGGCCAGGCCGGCGCGGTGGAAGAGCTGGAAAGGCTGGAGGAGGAGCGGCAGCCGGGTGCCAACCCCTCGTCCGAGCCGGTGCCGGAGCCCAAGTCGATCCTGTTCACCCCGCTCAGCTTCCCGCTGACCGTCGGCGGCACCACCTTCGCCTTCGGCGTCGCCGCGTCGGCGGCCGCGACCACCCTGCCGGACAAGCTCGCCCTGTCGCTGGCCGCCCTGTGCTTCGCCGTGGTCACGGGGGTGACGCTCTACCTGTCCGGCCACGTCCAGCGGCGCATCTCGTTCAAAGGGGCGATGATCCTGGATCGCGTCGCGGGCATCCTGCTGACCGCGATCGCCGTCATTCTCCTCGCCAACGGCTTCACCGACCTCGTCACCGCTCGCCTGGCTCACTGAAGCCCATGTGCGCCGACGACAGCAGAGCGACGGACGCCAGGACGACTGCCCAGAAACTGTCGCTGCCGACGCTGACCGCCATGGTCGTCGGCTCGATGGTGGGCGCCGGCGTGTTCTCGCTGCCGCGCAACTTCGCCCAGGCCACCGGCGTGTTCGGCGCGGTGGTCGCCTGGGTGGTCGCCGGTGCGGGCATGCTGATGCTGGCCTTCGTCTTCCAGTCGCTGGCCGTGCGCAGGCCGGACCTGAACGCCGGCGTCTACGCCTACGCGAAGGCGGGATTCGGCGAGTTCCCCGGCTTCTTCTCCGCGTTCGGCTACTGGGCCAGCGCCTGCGTCGGCAACGTCTCCTACTGGGTGCTGATCAAGTCCACCCTGGGCGCGGTCATCCCTGGCTTCGGCGAGGGCAACACGCCGCCGGCGGTGGCGGTCTCCGTGGTGTGCGTGTGGGGCTTCCACTTCGTCATCATGCGCGGGGTCAAGGAGGCCGCCGGGATCAACAGGATCGTGACCGTGGCCAAGCTCGTGCCGATCCTGCTGTTCGTGGCGATCCTCGCGCTCACCTTCAAGGCGGACACGTTCAGCGCGAACCTGTGGGGCGACGGGCCGCTGTTCGAGCAGGTCAGGGCCACGATGCTGGTCACCGTCTTCGTGTTCCTCGGCGTCGAGGGCGCCAGCGTCTACTCCCGCTACGCGCGCAGGCGCGAGGACGTGGGCCGGGCCACGCTACTCGGCTTCCTCGGCGTCCTCGCCCTGTTCGCCTCGGTCACGCTCCTGTCCTACGCCGCACTGCCCAAGGCGCGTACGGAGGCGTTGCGCCAGCCGTCCATGGCGGGAGTGCTCGAAGCGGTCGTCGGCCCCTGGGGCGCCGTCCTCATCAGCGTCGGCCTCATCGTCTCGGTGCTCGGCGCCTACCTCGCCTGGACGCTGATGGCCGCCGAGGTGCTGTTCGTGGCGGCCCGCGACGACGACATGCCCGCCTTCCTGCGGCGCGAGAACCGCCACGGCACCCCCTCGGCCGCTCTCATGCTGACCAGCGCCCTCATCACCGCCGTGCTGCTCGTCACGCTGCTGTCGGAGGACGCGTTCACCTTCACGCTCAAGCTGACCAGCGCGCTGGCACTGGTGCCGTACCTGCTCGCCGCCGGCTACGCGCTCAAGCTGGGCGGCCCTCGCACGCAGGTGCTGGTGGCCGCGCTCGCCGTCCTCTACACGGCGTTCCTGATCTTCGCCGCGGGGCTGAAGTTCCTGCTGCTGTCATGCGTCGTCTACGCGCCCGGCACGATCCTGTTCGCCCTCACCCGCCGCGAGCACGGCAGACGCCTCTTCTCCTCCCCCGCCGAGGTGACCCTGTTCGCCGTGGTGGCCGTCGGCGCCGTCCTGGGCGTCATCGGCCTGGCCACCGGCTTCATCACCATCTAGGTCCCGCGGAGGGCGTCAGGGGTGTTCGGGTGAGACGACCGGGACGATCTCCGGCGCGCCCAGTCTGATCGCGTCGGCGTCCTGGTCGGTGTCCTGCTCCTGGGAGAGCCGCTCGGCCTCCACCCGCTTGGTGTAGTACTCGACCTCCGCCTTGACCTGCTCCGCGTCCCAGCCGAGCGGCCCGGCCATCAGCTCCGCTGCCTCCCGGGCGACGGCCTTGCCCCGGTGGAACGTCTCGATCGAGATGCGGGTGCGGCGGGTCAGCGCGTCGTTCAGGTGCCGAGCGCCCTCGTGGGTGGCGGCGTAGACGATCTCCGCGCGCAGGTAGTCGTCGGCGCCGTCGAGCGGCCTGGCCAGCGACCGGTCCTCCCGGATGAGCTCCAGCACCTCGTCGATCATCGAGCCGTACCTCTGGAGGAGGTGCTCGATGCGGGCCACGTGCAGGCCGGACTCGTGGGCGATGCGGTGCCGGGAGTTCCACAGGGCCTGGTAGCCCTCGGCGCCGGCCAGCGGGATGCGGTCGGTGCACGACCGCGGGACGCGCTGGTCGAGGCCGTGCGCGACGGCGTCCACGGCGTCCTTGGCCATGACCCGGTACGTCGTGTACTTGCCCCCGGCGACCATCACCAGGCCGGGCACCGGGTGGGCGACGACGTGCTCGCGCGACAGCTTCGAGGTCTCGTCGGACTCGCCCGACAGCAGGGGGCGCAGCCCCGCGTACACACCCTCGACGTCGTCGCGGGTCAGCGGCACCGCCAGGACCGCGTTGACGTGGTCGAGCAGGTAGTCGATGTCGGCGCGGGAGGCGGCGGGGTGGCTCTTGTCCAGGGTCCACTCGGTGTCGGTGGTCCCGACGATCCAGTGCCGGCCCCACGGGATGACGAACAGCACCGACTTCTCGGTACGCAGGATGATCCCGGTGCTGGAGTGGATGCGGTCGCGCGGCACCACCAGGTGGATGCCCTTGGAGGCGCGGACGTGGATCTGCCCCCGGCCGCCGACCAGCTCCTGGATGTCGTCGGTCCACACGCCGGTGGCGTTGACGACCTGCTGGGCGCGGATCTCGAACTCCTCGCCGCTCTCCAGGTCGCACACCCGCACCCCGGTGACCCGCTCCCCCTCGCGCAGGAACCCGACGACCTGGGCCCGCGGCGCGACGTGCGCGCCGTAGCCGGCGGCCGTGCGCAGCAGGGTCATCACGTAGCGGGCGTCGTCGACCTGGGCGTCCCAGTACTGCACGGCACCGGTGAACGAGGTGCGCTTCAGCGCGGGCGCGAGCCGCAGCGCCTTGGACCGGGACAGGTGCCGGTGGCCCGGCACGCCCCGGGTAAGCCCCGAGGCGAAGCCGAGCATGTCGTAGAGCGCGACCCCGGCCCCCACGTACGGCCGCTCCCACCCGAGGTGCGTCATCGGGAAGAGGAACGGAACCGGCCGCACCAGGTGCGGCGCGATGCGCTGGAGCAGCAGGGAGCGCTCCTGCAACGCCTCGCGGACGAGCTCGAAGTTCAGCTGCTCCAGGTAGCGGAGCCCGCCGTGGATCAGCTTGGAGGAGCGGGAGGACGTGCCGGAGGCGAAGTCGCGCGCCTCCACCACTCCCACGTCGAGGCCACGGGTCGCGGCGTCGAGCGCGATCCCCGCTCCGACCACACCACCCCCCACCACCACGACGTCCAGCTCCTCGGCGCTCATCCGGGCGAGCGCCGCCGTCCGCTCGGCGGGCCCGAGCCGGGCCACGCCTCTTCCCGCCGTCATTAGCTCTCCCTGGTGTACGGCCTGCATCCATTGCGCTCCCATACCTACCCGCCGGGCGACGGGCATGTAACGCCGGGGAAAGTTGCCCTCGCCACACCGGCCGCCCGCTAGGAGCGCTAGGCGCGGACGACCTTGACGCCCGCGTCCGTGAGCCGGGCGGCCTGGTCGTCGGGGAGCCCGTCGTCGGTGACGAGCGTGTCGATCTCGCCGATGGCGCAGATCCGGGAGAACGCCCGGCCGCCGACCTTCGAGGAGTCGGCCACGGCCACCACCTGCTGGGCGCGGCTGATGAGCAGGTGATTGACGCTCGCCTCGCCCTCGTGGTGGGCCGAGGCCCCGAGCTCGACGTCGATCGCGTCGACGCCGAGGAAGGCCACGTCCAGCGTCACCTGCTCCAGGACGCCCGAGGCGAGCGGCCCGATCAGCTCGTACGACTGCGGCCGCGCCACCCCGCCCGTGACCACGATCTTGACGTGCCGGCGGACGGTGAGCTCGGCGGCGATGTTGAGCGCGTTGGTGACGACCGTGAACCCGGACTCCAGGGCGGTGCTGGTGGCCAGCGCGCGGGCCAGCTCGGAGGTGGTGGTGCCGCCGTTCATGCCGACCACGGCGCCGGCGGAGACGAGCGAGGCCGCGGCGGCCGCGATGCGGTGCTTGGCGTCGGCGTGCCGGGCGGTCTTGTAGCGCAGCGGCAGGTCGTAGCTGACGCTCTGCGCCACCGCGCCGCCCCGCGTGCGCATGAGCATCTGCTGCAAGGACAGCTGGTCGAAGTCGCGCCGGATGGTCGCCGCGGAGACGTCGAGCGCCTGCGCGGCCTCCTCGACGGACAGGCGGCCCTCCTGAGCGAGCAGCTCAAGAATGGTGTTCCACCGGTCGTATCGGGACACGCGCGCCTCCTCCGGGCTCCGTCAGCAGCAAGGGTGGCACACCAGAGCCGACGCAGCCACACCTGCACAATTGTGCTCCTTTCTGCTATAAAAAGCACAGGAACACGCAAACCCCGCACCCGGGAGGTAACTGGTGACCACTCACACCGAAGCCGAGATCGCCTCCCAGCCGGAGTGCTGGCGTCGCGCCGTCGCCGACGTGCCCGCGGACGCACTGCCCGTCCCCGGCGAGCGCGTCGCCGTCGTCGGGTGCGGCACCTCCTGGTTCATCGCCATGGCGTACGCGGCCCTGCGCGAGCGGGCCGGGCAGGGCGAGACCGACGCGTTCGCCGCCTCCGAGGCCCCCACCGGCCGCCGCTACGACCGCGTCATCGCGCTGAGCCGCTCCGGCACCACGACCGAGGTCCTGGAGTTCCTGAACCGGACCGGCTCGCCCACCACGGCCATCACCGCCGACCCCGACACTCCCATCATGACCGCCGCCGGCCAGGTGATCGTGCTCGACTACGCCGACGAGCGGTCCGTCGTGCAGACCCGGTTCGCCACCACCCAGCTCGCGATGCTGCGCGCCAGCCTCGGCGAGGACCTCGGCCCGGCCATCGCCGACGCCGAGCACGTGCTGGCGTCGCCCCTCGACCCCGCGCTCGTGGAGGCGGAGCAGTTCAGCTTCCTCGGCGCCGGCTGGTCGGTCGGCCTGGCGCAGGAGGCCGCGCTGAAGATGCGCGAGGCGTCGCGCTCCTGGACCGAGGCGTACCCGGCGATGGAGTACCGTCACGGCCCGATCAGCATCGCCGGGCCCGGCCGCGTCACCTGGATGCTCGGCAAGGCGCCCGACGGGCTGCGCGAGCAGGTGGAGGCCACCGGCGGCGCGTTCCACGAGAGCGGGCTCGACCCGATGGCCGAGCTGGTCCGCGCCCAGCGCGTCGCGGTCGCCCGCGCCACGGCCCGCGGCCTCGACCCGGACGAGCCCCTGCACCTCACCCGATCTGTGATCCTTTCTTCATGAGCCTCACTCTCGCCGACGCCCGCGTCGTCACCCCCGAAGGCATCCACGACGGCTGGCTGGCCATCGAGGACGGCCGCATCACGCACGTCGGCCACGGCCGCGCGCCGCGCGCCGGCCACAGCCTGGGCGGCCGGTACGTCGTCCCCGGATTCGTCGACATCCACAACCACGGCGGCGCGGGCGGCTCCTTCCCCACCGGTGACCAGGACGGCGCGCGGGACGCCGTGGAGCTGCACCGGCGCCACGGCACCACGACCCTGGTGGCGAGCCTGGTCACGGCCGCCGTGGCCGACCTGGAGGCCGCCGCGTCGTCACTGGCCGACCTGTGCGACGACGGCCTGCTCGCCGGCCTGCACTTCGAGGGCCCGTACATCTCCAGGGCCCGCTGCGGCGCGCACGATCCGGCGCTGCTGCGTGAGCCGTCGCCGCGCGAGTTCGAGCGGCTGGTGAAGGCCGGCCGCGGCCACGTCCGCATGCTGACGATCGCGCCGGAGCTGCCCGGGGCGCTCGACACCGTGCGCGCGGCCCGCGACCACGGCGTGCTCGCCGCCCTCGGCCACAGCGACGCCACCTACGAGCAGACCCTCGACGGCATCGACGCCGGGGCGAGCGTGGCCACCCACCTCTACAACGCGCTGCCGCCGCTCGGACACCGCTCCCCCGGCCCGGTCGCCGCCCTCCTTCAGGACGAGCGGGTGACGGTCGAGCTGGTCAACGACGGCGTCCACGTGCACCCGGCCATGCTCCGCCTCGCCTGCTCGGTGGCCGGGCCGGGCCGGACGGCGCTGGTCACCGACGCGATGTCAGCGGCCGGGATGGGCGACGGCGACTACGAGCTCGGCGCGCTGCGCGTGACCGTGTCCGGCGGCGCCGCCCGGCTGGCCGAGGGCGGCACGATCGCGGGCAGCACGCTCACCATGGACGTCGCCTTCCGGCGCTCCGTCACCGAGGTGGGCCTGACGCTGTCCGAGGCGTCCGTGGCCGCCTCCCTCACCCCGGCGCGCGTGCTGGGGCTCGACGCTCAGATCGGCTCCATCGCCGCCGGCAAGACCGCCGACCTGGTCGTGCTGACCGACGAGCTGGAGGTGGCCGGCGTGATGAGGCGCGGCGCCTGGCTGACGGAGCCCCGATGATCCTCACCGTGACGATCAACGCCGCCCTCGACGTCACCTACCAGGTGCCCGAGGTCGACTGGGCCGGGGTCAACCGGGTGCAGACCGTCCACCGGCGGGCCGGCGGCAAGGGCGTCAACGTGGCCCGCGTCCTGCGCGGCCTCGGCCAGGAGGTGCTGGTCACCGGCCTGGCGGGTGGCCCTGTCGGGCGGGCCGTCGAGGCCGACCTGGAGGCCGCCGGACTGCCCCACGCGCTGGTCCCCATCGCCGCCGAGTCCCGTACGACGCTGGCCGTCACGGGCGGCCCCGGCGGGGCGGCGCTGTTCAACGAGCCCGGCCCTGAGGTGTCGGCGGCGGAGCTGCGGGAGTTCGGCCGGGTGTACGCGTCGCTGCTGGAGCGGGCCGACGCCGTGGTCCTCTCGGGCAGCCTGCCCCGTGGCGTCCCGGCCGGCACGTACGCGACGCTGGCCGCCCTGGCCGCCGAGCACGGGGTGCCCGCCATCGTCGACGCCGACGGGGAGGCGCTCCGCCACGCCCCGGCCGGCCGTCCCACGATCGTCAAGCCCAACGTCCACGAGCTGGCCCGGGCCGTGCCGCCGCACGACCACCCCGTCGAGGGAGCCGAGCACCTGCGGGCCCGCGGGGCCGAGTCCGTGGTCGTCTCGCTCGGCGAGGAGGGCGTGTACGCGGTCACCCCCGAGGGCACGTTCCGGGCCCGCATGCCGTACCGGGTGGAGGGCAACCCGACGGGCGCCGGTGACTCGCTGGTGGCGGGGCTCGCGCTGGGGCTGGTCGAGGGCGCCGCGTGGCCCGAACGGCTCCGCACGGCCGCGGCGCTCGGCGCGGCCGCCGTGGCCGCCCCGGTGGCCGGCGACTTCGACCGCGACGTCTACGCCAGGACGCGCCCGCTCATCGAGATCACCTGAATCGCCTGAAGCAGCAGATCACCTGAACCGTCGAGATCACCTGAGCCTGATCCAGGAGGAGCCCGCCATGCCTCTCGCCACCACCGGCGACATCGTCCGCGCGTCCCCCGCGGGGGTGGGTGCCTTCAACATCATCCAGCTCGAACACGCCACCGCGATCGTCGCCGGAGCCGAGGCCCTCGGCCTGCCCGTGGTGCTCCAGATCAGCGAGAACTGCGTCCGCTACCACGGCGCCCTTGAGCCCATCGCGCTGGCCTCGCTCGCGGTCGCCCGCCGCGCCGCCGTGCCGGTGGCGGTCCACCTCGACCACGCCACCGACCGGGCACTGGTCGAGGAGGCGGTGGAGCTGGGCATCGGGTCGGTGATGTTCGACGCCTCGGCGCTGCCCGACGAGGAGAACATGGCCGCCACCGCCGCCGTCGCCGCCTGGTGCCATGAGCGCGGCGTGTGGGTGGAGGCCGAGCTGGGCGAGGTCGGGGGCAAGGACGGCGTCCACGCCCCGGGCGCCCGCACCAAGCCGCACGAGGCCGTGGACTACGTGGCGCGCACCGGCGTGGACGCCCTGGCCGTGGCCGTGGGCACCTCCCACGCCATGACCACCAAGGACGCCGTGCTCGACCTGGACCTCATCGCCGAGCTGCGCGACGCGGTGCCGGTGCCGCTGGTCCTGCACGGCTCGTCGGGGGTGCCCGACGACACCCTCCAGGCCGCCGTACGACAGGGCATGAAGAAGATCAACATCGCGACGCACCTGAACAAGGCGTTCACCGGCGCCATCCGCGACCACCTGACGCACGACGCGAAGGTCGTGGACCCCCGCAAGTACGTGCGGGCGGGCCGCGACGCGGTCACCCGCGAGGTCATCCACCTGCTGGGCGTCCTCGGCGAGTGACCCCGCGGCTCAGCCGCCCAAGCAGCGCAGCACCCGCCCGGCCTGCCGCCGGAACGTGCCGGGCGGGTTGCGCGGCCCCTCGGGGGACAGCAGGAACAGCCACATCAGCGCGTGCAACCGCCGGCACCCGGCCAGGCGCCGCTCCTCGGCCGGGGACAGCTCGACGTGGGCCAGGACGTCCACCTCACCGTCCACCCACATCGACACGTGCTGGGAGATCTCGGACAGCTCGAAGGCGCGGTCGCTGCGCCCCGACTCCTCGAAGTCGATGATCCGCACCCGGGCACCGTCCCACAGGAAGTTCGCCAGGTTCCCGTCGCCCGCGCCGAACACCGGCCTCACGCCCTCCTCGCCGGGACGCCACCGCTCCAGCCACCGCGCTCCCTCGCGGACAGCCTGATCGGCGAGCGGCTCGCGGGGGGTCCAGCGGGCGCACCACTCCCGCACCTGGGCGGCCAGCGGGGCGAGGTGCCAGGGACGTTCGGGCAGGCGGGCGAGCACGTCGCGCGGCACCGCCGCGTGCAGCCGGTCCGCCGCCCGCGCCAGGTGCCCCGCGTACGCCCCGGCGCCCGGCAGCGACCGCAGCGGAATCCCGGCGAGGCGCGACATCGTCACCGAGCCGTCGAACGCGATCGGCGCCGGCGCCAGCCCCGGCGCGTGCTCGGCCAGCAGCGTCAGTGCCCGCCACTCCCGCTCCCCCGCCTCCGGGTCGTCGCCGGTGTACCGCTTGACGACCCGGTCGCCCAGCAGCTCCACCTCATGCGTCCACTGAAGATCCGCCACACCCGGATGTTAGGCGACGGAGCCGCTCGCGGCGGGCCGCCCGGAGCTCGACGGGAGACCGGGGCCGGGGAGACTGGAGGAGGGGGCCGAGCGAGGAGGGCGCCATGACGACGTACGACCGGCCTCCCGGGGACGCCGCGCGCGCGGTGGACGAGATCGCCGCCGCGGTCGGGAGCGTGCCGGAGGCCGAGCTCGATGCGATCGCCGAGGAGCTGCTCGCGGCGCGCCGGATCGCCTGCTACGCGCCCGGCCGGGAGGGCCTGGCGCTGCGCGGGCTGGTGATGCGGCTGTTCCACGCCGGGCTCGACGCTCACTACGCCGGCGAGATGACCTGCCCGGCCGTGGGGAAGGGGGACGTGGTCGTCCTGTCCTGCGGCCCCGGCCGGCTGTCCACGGTGGAGGCGCTGGCCGGCGTGGCCGTGCGGGCGGGCGCCCGCATGCTGTACCTGACGGCCCAGCCGCGGAACCCGCCCGCCGGCCGGGCGGATCGCGTCGTCCGGATCAGGGCCCAGACCATGGCCGACGACCGTGACTCGACGGCCGTGCTGCCCATGGGGAGCGCCTACGAGATCGCCCTCTTCGTCCTGGCCGACCTGATCACCAACCGGGTCCGGGCACACCGGTCGGAGCCGGCGGAGATGTCGCGATCACGCCACACCAACCTCGAATGAGCTCGGACGCTCAGGCGCAGGTCTTCGTCTCCGGGGCGCAGAACTTGACCTCGGGGTAGCGCGCCGACGCCTTGTCGAGCAGGGGCTCCCGCTCGCCGCGCAGGTGACGGTCGAAGAAGGCCCCGACGTAGGCGCGCGTGACCTTCATCGAGCGGGCCCCCGACAGCTCGGCTCCGATCTCGATGCCGAACTGGTCGGCCAGCAGCCCGACGTCCGTGAAGGACTCGTGCACCGTACCCGTCACCAGCAGCCAGCGCTTCCACCCGGTGAGCAGCTTCCAGTCGTTCTCCCAGGAGGCGGCGGGGCCGCCGGTTCCCGGCGTGTACGTCGCCGGCTTGCCCAGGAACATGAACGGGCGCGACAGCCCGCCCTCCGGGATCGGGCCCTCCGTGGTGCCGTCGATGTCGATACCGGCCCGCAGCCGGGAGTCCCGCACCATCGCGTCGAGGGTGCTCGCCCCTCCGGCGGAGTGCCCGGCCATCGCGATCCTGGACGGGTCGACGAGGGCGGCGAGCTTGCCGCCCTTCCCGGTCAGCTCGTCGAGCACGAAGGAGACGTCGGCCGCCCGCCCCTTGCCCACCTTCTTCCAGAACGCCAGGTCGTGGTCGCCCTCACAGGCGACGCAGGTGGTGACCCGCCCGTCGGGGAAGGTCGTGGCGACGTTCTCGTACGTGTGGTCGATCGCGGCGACCGCGTAGCCCCTGCTGGCCAGGTCCTCGGCCAGGCCGGTGAGCGTGGCGCGGGGCTTGGTGAAGCCCGGCGAGAGGACGACGAGGGGCAGGCCGTGGCCGCGCCGCGCGGGCCGGGCGTCGGTGAAGGCGTTGGTGCGCGTCCTGCTCAGCACGTCCAGGGGCACGCCGGTGATCCCGCCGTCCTTCAGCAGGGCCTCGGACTCCTTCGCGGTCATGTACGGCGCCCGCCGCTTGCCCGGCGACGCGGCCGGATACCACAGCGACACCATGAGCTCCCTGGCCTTCGCCGTGGGGACCCAGGGATCGGGGCGCGAGGTGTCCTTCAGGTACAGGGACGTGGTGCCGACCGCGTGCGACCCGGTCGGCTTCGGCAGGGCGGGCGTGACCGCCCGGACGCCGGTCGCCGGCGTGGCCGCGGTCGTGGACGGTGCCGCGGTCGTGGACGGGGCCGCGTTCGCGGGGGACGTCAGGCAGGCGGACGTCACCAGGATCAGAACCCCGGCCGCCAAGCCGGACATGCGAGACGTGTTCATGACCACAGTGTATATACCCGGTGTATATACGCAGCACATAAGCAGGACGGAAGCGGTGACTTCGCAGTAACCGAGTGAGGTGAAAGTGCCGTCTTCCCTGCATGCCGCCGGTGACGAAAGATGCTCCTAGTTACCAGAAAGAACCAAAAGTGCGGAAGGCTCTCATGTCCTCATCCACCGAACGCATGGACGCGCGCTCCTGGGGCGTCCTGCTCGTCCTCGCCGGCGCCGTCTTCCTCGAAGGCATCGACGTGGCCATGCTCAACGTGGCGCTGCCCGCGATCCGGGCCGACCTCGGCCTGTCCACGGAGGTGCTCAGCGGCGTCGTCTCCGCGTACGTGCTGGGCTACGGCGGTTTCATGCTGCTCGGCGGGCGCGCCGCCGACCTGCTGGGCCGGCGCCGGATGTTCCTGACCTGGCTCACGGTCTTCCTGGCGTTCTCGGGGCTGGGCGGCCTGGCCACCGAGGGATGGACGCTGCTGGTCGCCAGGTTCGTCACGGGGGTGGCGGCCGCGTTCATGGCGCCCGCCGGGCTGGCGCTGCTCACCGGCAACTTCCCCGAGGGCCCCCGGCGCACCAAGGCACTCGGCGTGTACGCGGGCATCGCCGCGGGCGGCTTCTCCCTCGGCCTGGTCGCCGGCGGGCTGCTGGCCGCGCTCGGCTGGCGGTGGGTGTTCTTCGCCCCGGTGGTCCTGTCCGCCCTGATCCTGGCGGCGGCCGTCCCGCTGGTCAAGGACTCGCGCGAGCGGCAGCGGGGCGGCTTCGACCTGGCCGGCGCGTTCACCATCACCGGGTCGATGCTGCTGCTGGTCTACGGGGTGATCCGGCTGGAGCATCCCGGCCAGGGGCTGTGGGTCACCGTCGCGGCGTTCGCGGCGGGAGTGGCGCTGCTGGCGGCGTTCGTCGTGATCGAGCGGCGTTCGGCCGACCCCCTCGTCCGGCTCGGCATCCTGCGATCGGCGCCCCTCGTCCGCGCCAACCTCGGAGCGCTGCTCTTCCTCGTCTCGTTCGCCGGGTTCCAGTTCCTGGCCACCCTCTACCTCCAGGAAGTGCGCGGCTGGAGCACCATCCAGACCGGCCTCGCCATGCTGGTGATCGGCATCGACACCGTCCTGGCCCCGACCGTGACGCCGTGGCTGGTCAACAGGTTCGGCAACGCGCGGGTGCTGTTCGCCGGGCTGGCGCTGGCGGCCGTCGCGTACGCGCTGTTCCTGCCGGTCGGGAACGACTGGACGTACGCCGCCATGTTCCCGACCATGCTGCTGCTCGGGCTGTCGTTCTCCCTGGCGTACGGGCCGCTGACCATGGCCGCCACGGAGGGCGTGGACGAGCACGAGCACGGCCTGGCCGGCGGCCTGCTCTACACCGCCTTCCAGTTCGGCACCGCGCTGGGGCTGGCGGCCGTCACCGCCGTGAGCGTCGCCGCGCTCGGCGACGCCACCGGCCCCGAGGCCAGGCTCGACGCGATCCGCGCGGCCCTCGTCGTCCCCGTGGCCGCCGCGGTGCTGGCCGTCCTGGTCACCGCCTTCGGCCTGCGCGGCGCCCGCCGGCCCGCGCCCGAGACCGCCGAGCCCGCCCCCGCGCGGGCATCGGCCTGAGGAGGATGGCGATGGCCTCCAGGACGCGGTCGTTCGCGACGATCGAGCCCCGGTTCAACGCCTACATCGGCGACATCGTCTACGCCACGATGACCACCGTGGACGCCAGGGGACGGCCCCGGGCCCGGGTGCTCATCCCCGTCTGGGAGGTGGTGGACGGCCGCCCGCTCGGCTGGCTGGCCACGTACCGGACGCCCGTCAAGGCCGCCCACCTGGCGGGCAACCCGCACACCACGTTCTCGTACTGGAGTCCCCGCCAGAACGCGGTGAGCATCGACGCCGTCGCCGAATGGGTCGTCGACAGGGAGATCGGCCGCCACGTCTGGGACCTGTACGCCAACGGCAGCCCGCCGGGCGCCGGCTACGACCTGGGCGCCTTCTGGAAGGGCGTCGACGACCCGAAGCTCCATGTGCTGCGGCTGACGCCGTGGCGGGTCCAGGTCATCCGGGGCACCGACCTGCACAGCGTGATCTGGCGGGACGACCTCCCGGGATGACGTGACCGGTCAGGCCACCCCGGGAGGACCGCCCGGCAGGTGAATCGGCGGGGAAGGCGGACGCGTCAGGGCTGGATCGGGGCGACGACCACCTCGACGCGCTGGAACTCCTTGATGTCGGAGTAGCCCGTCGACGCCATCGTCCGCTTGAGCGCGCCCATGAGGTTCATCGACCCGTCGGCGACACTCGACGGCCCGTGCAGGATCTGCTCCAACGTGCCCACCGTATCGAACCTGACGCGGCGACCGCGCGGCAGGTCGGGGTGGTGCGCCTCCGAGCCCCAGTGGTAGCCGTGGCCGGGCGCCTCGGAGGCGCGGGCCAGCGGCGAGCCGACCATGACAGCGTCGGCGCCGCAGGCGATGGCCTTGGCGATGTCGCCCGAAGTGCCCATGCCGCCGTCGGCGATCACGTGCACGTAGCGGCCGCCCGACTCGTCGAGGTAGTCGCGGCGGGCCGCGGCGACGTCGGAGACGGCGGTGGCCATCGGCACGGCCACGCCCAGCACGTTGCGCGTGGTGTGCGAGGCGCCGCCGCCGAACCCGACGAGCACGCCCGCCGCGCCCGTGCGCATGAGGTGCAGCGCGGCCGTGTACGTGGCGCAACCGCCCACGATGACCGGCACGTCCAGCTCGTAGATGAACTGCTTGAGGTTGAGCGGCTCGGCCCGGCCCGACACGTGCTCGGCGGAGACCGTGGTGCCGCGGATGACGAAGATGTCCACGCCCGCGTCGATCACGGCCTTGTGGTACTGGACGGTGCGCTGCGGCGAGAGCCGCACGGCCGTCGTCACGCCGGAGGCGCGGATCTCCTCGATGCGCCGGCCGATCAGCTCTTCCTTGATCGGCGCCGTGTAGATCTCCTGCAGCCTCTTGGTCGCCGCCTCGGCGTCCAGCCCGGAGCACTCCTCCAGCAGCGGCGCCGGGTCCTCGTAGCGCGTCCACAGCCCTTCGAGGTCGAGCGGGGCCAGGCCGCCGAGCCGGCCGATCTCGATCGCGGTGGCGGGCGACACCACGCTGTCCATGGGGGCGACCACGACGGGCAGCTCGAACCGGTAGGCGTCGATCTGCCAGGCGATCGAGACCTCCTCCGGGTCACGCGTGCGCCGCGAGGGGACGAGGCCGATCTCGTCGAGCGCGTACGCCCGGCGTCCCGTCTTCCCCCGGCCGATCTCCACCTGCTGAGTCATGGATTACCTTCTGTGATAGTTCGGAGCTTCGACAGTCATCTGGATGTCGTGCGGGTGGCTCTCCTTGAGGCCCGCCGCGGTGATCGGCATCAGCTGGCAGTCGGTGTGCATCTGCCCGATCGTGCGGCACCCCGCGTACCACATGCCCTGCCGCAGGCCGCCGATGAGCTGGTGCGCCACCGCGGCGACCGGGCCGCGGAACGGGACCTGGCCCTCGATGCCCTCGGGGATGTACTTGTCCTCGCCGCCGACCTCCGCCTGGGCGTAGCGGTCCTTGCTGAAGGAGGTGCCGCCGCGCTCGCGGTTGCGGACCGCGCCCAGCGAGCCCATGCCCCGGTACGACTTGAACTGCTTGCCGTTGATGAAGATCAGCTCACCCGGCGACTCCTCGCAGCCGGCGAGCAGCGAGCCGAGCATGACCGTGTCGGCGCCCGCGGCGATCGCCTTGACGATGTCGCCGGAGTACTGCAGGCCGCCGTCGCCGATGACCGGCACCCCGGCGGGGCCGCAGGCCAGCGCCGCCTGGTGGATCGCGGTCACCTGCGGCGCGCCGACCCCGGCGACGACCCGCGTGGTGCAGATGGAGCCCGGCCCGACGCCCACCTTGACGGCGTCGGCGCCCGCGTCGACCAGCATCTGGGCGCCGGCCCTCGTCGCGACGTTGCCGGCGATGACGTCGACCCTGCTGTTGGCCTTGACCTTGGCGACCATGTCGGCCAGGCCCTTGGAGTGGCCGTGCGCGACGTCGACCACGATGACGTCGACGCCCGCCTCGATGAGCGCCTTGGCCCGCACCTCGGCGTCGCCGCCGACGCCCACCGCCGCGCCGACCACGAGCCTGCCGTCGGCGTCCTTGGTGGCCAGGGGGTACTGCTCGCTCTTGGTGAAGTCCTTGACCGTGATGAGGCCGCGCAGCCGGCCGTCGGGGTCGACGAGAGGCAGCTTCTCGATCTTGTTCTGCCGGAGAAGGGCGAACGCGTCGTCCCGGGAGACGCCGACCGGGGCGGTGACCAGCGGCATCGAGGTCATCACCTCGCGCACCGGGCGCGCCTGGTCGGTCTCGAACCGCATGTCGCGGTTGGTCACGATGCCGACGAGGATGCCGTCGCGGTCGGTGACCGGCACGCCGGAGATCCGGTACGTGGCGCACAGCCGCTCGACGTCGGCCAGCGTGTGGTCGGGGGTACAGGTCACCGGATTGGTCACCATGCCGGCCTCGGACCGTTTGACCAGGTCGGCCTGCTGGGCCTGCTCCTCGGCCGCCAGGTTGCGATGGAGGACGCCGATGCCGCCCTGCCGGGCCATGGCGACCGCCATGCGGGCCTCGGTGACCGTGTCCATGGCCGCCGAGACCAGCGGGATGGACAGCGTGATGTTGCGTGACAACCGCGAACTGGTGTCGGCCTCACCCGGCTGGAGATCCGAATAACCCGGCACGAGCAGCACGTCGTCGAAGGTAAGACCCACCTCGGTGAACTTGGACATGCTGCGGCCCCCTCCTGCCGTTGCGCGTGATGGGGACAAGTCTAGGGCCTGCGTCCAAACAGGAAGGATGCCGGGAGGACGATGACCCCCACGGCCCGTCGTACTCCCGGCATCGAAAAAGGGCCGGGGGACGGGACGGTCGGTGATCCGTCCCGTCCCCCGGCCACCGGCGGCCCGGGCCGGAGCGCGCGTCGCGCCACCGGACCCCCCTCCGTGTCCTGATGGCCCGCGCTCCGCGGCTCGTGGATCCGCCGACTCTCCGTCAAGCCTGCGTCACCCAGCGGCACGCCGCAATGTGCAAACGTGCAATTGCACGAAGTTGCACCGATGCCGCGTCATCCCGCGCAAGGAGGCGGACATGGCGCCGATGCCGCGTTATCCTCGCGGCACCCCCGGTCCCCCGTACGGAGCCATCCGCCATGCGCAACGAGTCACCCGACGTGCCCGATCCCCTCGCGGCGCTGGGCCTCGACCCCGCTCAGTCGGCCCTCTACACGGCGGTGCTGCGCCTGCACCGCGCCACGCTCACGGAGCTGGCGGAGGCGATGGGCGGGCCGTGCGACAAGGTCGGCAGGCAGCTCGACGACCTCGTACGGCTGGGCGTGGTCGACGAGCACTCGGGCGAGTACCTGGCCCGTCACCCGGCGGGCGCGCTCGGGCGGCTGATCGCGCAGCGGCTCGACCGGCTCGCCGAGGAGAGCAGGCGCATCGACTCGGCCCTCGGGTCGATCCGCGGCCTCATCCGCGACTACGACGCGGGACGCGACTACCAGAGCGGGCCGTTCCCGGTGGAGCTGGTCAGCGGGGCGGACGTGCTGTACGAGAGCGTGGTCGGCATGGCCGTGCAGTCGCCGCCGATGACGGTGCTCACCGCCATCCCGGACGAGCGCACCATGAGCGACTTCGCGCGGAAGTTCGCCGATCCCTGGATCGACGCGCAGCAGCGCGGCCTGCTCACCGTGCGCGCCGTCGTCCCCGTCGAGACCCTGGCCATGCCCGGCGTACGCGACCGGCTCGGCCGCCTGCTGCAGACCGGCGGCGGGGTCCGCACGCTCGACCGGGTGCCGAGCTGGTTCATGACCGCCGGCGACGAGGCCGCCGGCCTGCCCGCGCTGTGGGGCGGCAACCTGCCCGACCACGCCTACAACTTCTACCTGTTACGCACGCCGATCGTCGTGGGCGTGCTCACGTCGCTGTTCGAGGAGTGGTGGGGCCGGTCCGTGCCCATGCCGTGGGGCCACCGCTCCGACGGCACCGTCCAGGTGATCCGGCTGGCCGCCCAGGGCATGTGCGACGAGTCGATCGCCCGGCACCTCGGCGTCTCCGTCCGCACCGTGCGCGCCAGATTCGCCGACGCGATGACGCGGCTGGGCGCGCAGTCCCGCTTCCACGCGGGTGTGGAGGCCGCCCGGCGCGGATGGCTTGGCCAGGCCACTGACGACCGGTGACCACCACTGGGGCCGCATCGGTCATATGGTGGGAAGGTGCTGGAAGACGTCCCCCGCGACCCGTTCGCGGACGATCCGAACGACCCCTCCGCCGCGATGGGTGAGCTCGACGACGCCGAGCCGCTCACGGCCGCCGAGCGCGACGAGGCCATCACGGACCTCGCCGACGTGGAGGTGTTCCGCTCCCTGCTGGAGCCGCAGGGGGTGCTCGGCCTGGTACTCGACTGCCCCGAATGCGGCGAGCAGCACTTCTTCGACTGGGACCTGCTGCGCGGCAACCTACGCCAGATGATCGAGAAGGGCCGGCCACAGGTGCACGAGCCCGCCTTCCACCCCGACCCGGCCGACTACGTCACATGGGAGTACGCCAGGGGCTACGTCGACGGCGTCATCGACACCGAGGAACGCCGCTGACCGACGGGCTCCGCACCGCCCTCAGGAGCGCCACCGTCCTCGTCGTCGTAGGTGTCGGCCCGCAGGGCGGCCAGCAGCCGCGCGGCGGGATCGTCATGAGGGGGCGGCTCCCCACGGGCGAGGGCATCGAGCAGCGCGTCGCTCCCGTCCTCCGGAGCGGCGACGGAGCCGGGAGCCGGTCCGGCCGCAGCGCACTCCTGCGTCAAGCCGACTCCAGCTCGGCCATCTGCCGCAACCTCGCGAGCGCCCGGTGCTGGGCGACCCGGACCGCACCTGGTGACATGCCCAGTACATTACCGGTCTCCTCAGCAGACAGCCCCGACACCACCCGCAACAGCAGCAACTCACGCTGGTTGTCGGGCAGCCTGGCGAGCAGCCGGCGGGCGTGCTCCACCTCGATGTAGCGGACCACGGTCTCCTCGGGCCCCGGTCCGTCGTCGGGCCCGTCGGGCAGGTCCTGCGTCGGCACGGCCGAACGCACGGAGCTGCGCAGCGCGTCGGCCACCTTGTGCGAGGCGATGCCGAAGACGAACGAGGCGAACGGACGGCCCATGTCGCGGTAGCGCGGGAGCGCGGACAGCACCGCGATGCACACCTCCTGGGCCACGTCATCGGCAATGTGATATTGCCCTGAAACCCTGCCCAGCCTGGCGCGACAATAGCGCACCACCATCGGACGCAACTCGGCGAGCAGGGATTCGATCGCACCGCGATCTCCCTGCACGGCGAGACTGGTCAGTTCCCTAAGGTCGGAGTCATCCGTCCGTGCCGGAAGTCTCGACGCGAGCCTTACCCCAATTTTGGCGTCGGCGACGCTTCCCTCGCTCACGTTAGGCATGATGCCCGCACTGATCGGGCCTGTCGTCATCGCGAACGGCTACGGATTGGTCACATTGAAGAGACGGCGACGGCCCGTGATCGAATGACGACAGTAAGGCTTTCGCGTTGGAGGAATATTTCACCCCAAAAGGTGAAATGCGCGGAATTCGTCAGCAACGGCGGCTCAGACAACGCACCGAGACGAGAACACAGATCGACATCCGACGCTTTGCCAGCACTTCCGGTTTACCCGGGGTAAGTCACTATTTCATATCCGAAGCCGCTGCTGCGTTGTAACCATTGGTACCACGTCACATCTCATGGGATGTCTTCATATCGGCCCCCCGCTCCCGAGTGAGCCTGGGGCGATCAAGCCGGTCTCGTAGGCGAGCACGACCGCCTGAACCCTGTCCCTGACGCCGACCTTGGACAGGATGCGCGCGACATGCGTCTTCACCGTCGTCGGGCTGAGGCTCAGCCGGTCAGCGAGCTCGGCATTGCTCAGTCCGGTGGCGAGCAGGCGCAACACCTCCAGCTCCCGGGGCGTCAGCTCCGACAGATCCCGGTGTACGGCTGCCTTGGCCTGGTCGCGGCGGGCGAACCGCTCGACCAGGCGGCGGGTGATCGTCGGCGCGAGCAGGGCGTCCCCTGCACGCACCAGACGCACCGCCGCCACCAGATGCTCGGGTGTGACGTCCTTGAGCAGGAATCCACTGGCCCCCGCGGTGAGCGCGGCGTAGACGTAGTGGTCGAGGTCGTACGTGGTCAGAATCAGCACGCGGGTGTCGTCCGCACCTTCTGTCATGATCTGCCGGGTGGCTTCGAGGCCGTCCATCTGCGGCATCCGGATGTCCATGAGCACGACGTCGGGTTGAGTACGCCGGACGGCGGCGACGGCTTCCACCCCGTTGGCCGCCTCGGCCGCCACTTCGATGCCGTCGGCGGCGAGGATCATCCCGAACCCGCTGCGTACCAGCGCTTGGTCATCGGCGATGACCACTCTCATGGGCCGGTTCACGGGGCGGTCCACGGAATCCGCACCTTGATCTGGTAGCCGCCGTCGCGCCGCGGCCCGGCCTGCAGGACGCCGCCGTAGAGGGCGAGCCGCTCCCGCAGCCCGATCAGGCCCCGGCCCTGCCCGTCTCCGGCGCGCGTCGTCCGCCTGCCGCCGGTGTCGGTGACCTCGATCTCCAGCCAGTCGCCCCGGTGGCCGATCGTGACGGACGCCGCCGCACCGGCCGCGTGCTTGATCGTGTTGGTCAGCGCCTCCTGCACGACGCGATAGACAGCCAACTCCACCCCGGGCGGCAGCGGGCCGGGCGGCGGAGAGATCTCGGCGCTGACCGGCACTCCGGCTGCGCGAACCCGTTCGATCAACGAGTCCAGCCGGTCGAGTCCCGGTTGCGGTTCGAGCCCGTCGGCGCCGCTGCCCGCCCGCTCGCTCTCCGGCCCGGCGAGCAGGCCCATGACGTGGCGCAGTTCGGCCATCGCGGCCCGGCCGCCGGCCTCGACCGCCAGCATGGCCTCCTTCGACCGGGCCGGGGCCGTCTCCATCACCTTGCGTGCCGCTCCAGCCTGGATCACCATCACATTCACGTTGTGGGTGACGACATCGTGCAGCTCGCCGGCGATCCGGGAGCGCTCTTCCTGGACGGCTTTCTGCATGGCTTCCTCCTGTCCGCGCTGCAGCTCGGCGAATCGACGGCGGCCGGCGTCGAGTTGCTGCCGCCAGGATCGGACGAAACCGGCGGCGACTCCGGCGCTCATCAGTACCACGAACGGTCCCAGCCAGCTTGGCAACGCCGGGACGGAGTCCCGGAAGGCGGCGCCTGCCAGCACGGTGGCGAGGACGAGTCCCCCGATGGCCGGCGCCCGGTGAGGGCTGTGGGCCACGGCGCCATAGGCGGCGATGGCGAACGCCAGCACGGTGATCCACGTCGCGTCGTCGCGGGTGGCCAACGCCGCGGCCAGCACCACCCAGAAGGTCATCAGTGGGTACAGACGTCGCACCGCCAGCGGCAGAGCCGTCAGGACCACCAGGAGCGGAAGCAGCCCCGGATCCTCTTGGTCGTCTGCGGGGACGACGGGCCGCTCCGGGCGGTCAGGCGGGGCGTCGCTGCTTCGTGGCGGTGGAGAGGGCCGCAGTTGCAAGGGCTCCAGCAGGGAGGGCCGCTCCCCGGCGACGCGATGGGCGCCGTCTGTGGCGCCCGCCGTCGCGGCCACTGCGACAACGGTCAGGACGATCGCGAGCAGCAGGTCGGCGAGGACTGACCGGCGTGAGGGCCGGGCGGGCCTCCGCACGGGGCGCAGCACATCAAGACCGGACTGCCACCAGACACGTCGTTCGCTCGCTTTCACTCATGCATTGTCCCGACCGCACGGCACGTCCCGCGTCGGCCTCGGTGACCGGACCCGGCATCCGCCAGGAGTACATCGCGAGGATGACCCGGTGAGGTCTCCTCCTCGAGGCAGGGCCGATATCGGCATGACAGCCGACGCGGACGGATCTCTCCGGCCTCTAACGTCATTCCCGCCACCGGCCGCCCGCGGAGGCCCCGTCGAGGCGGCCTCATCAGGAAGGACATTTCATGGGTCATATGAGGGAGAGGGAGAGCACGCCCGGCGCCGCCTCAGGGCACGGCGCAGGCTTCGGGGGCGACGAACCAGCGCCGCCCCGCCGGATTCGCCGAGACGTCACCGCCGTCGCGGCCCTGCTCGCCTTCGTAGCCGCCACCCCCTGCTCCGCCGCGTTCGCTTCGATCGTGTCCGACGCCCCCTCGCGTGAACTGTCGCCCGGCTTCACCGCAGCTGTCGCCGCCGACCTGTCGTCCACCCGGCTCGGCACGCCCCACCTCCCCGAGCCGACCGGATCCCAGCCGGTCGGCACCACGTCCCTGTACCTCAAGGACACCTCCCGCGCCGATCCCTGGGTCCCCGCCGCGAAGGCGAGAGAACTCATGGTCTCCCTGTGGTACCCGACGAGATCCCGCAGCGGGAAACGGGCCCCGTACATGACGGCGAAGGAGTCGGAGCTCATCCTGAAAGGCGGGGAGGTCACCGGCGTGCCGTACGACGCGTTGAGCAGAACGCGGACCAACGCCTTCAGCGACGCCGAACCGGCCGGACGCAAGCACAGCCTGCCCCTGGTCGTGCTCTCCCCGGGCTTCACCGAGCCCCGCAGCTCGCTCACCGCCCTGGCCGAGGAGCTGGCGAGCAGGGGCTATGTGGTGGCCGGCATCGAGCACACCTACGAGAGCCTGGCCACGGCCTTCCCCGACGGCCGGATCACCACGTGTCTCGCATGTGAGGGGAGCAAGGGCCAGGAGTTCTGGAACAAGGTGGGCCAGAGCCGGGCGGCCGACGTCTCCTTCGTGCTCGACGAACTGACCGGCGCCCACCCCGCGTGGAAGGGCGCTCCGCTGATCGCACCGTCTCGGATCGCGATGGCCGGGCACTCGGCAGGAGGCGCGAGCACCATCGCCGCCATGCTGAAGGACACCCGCGTACGTGCCGGGATCGACATGGACGGCACCGCCTTCGCCCCGATCCCCGACGGCGGACTGTCGCGGCCGTTCCTCTTCCTGGGCACGCAGGCCATGCACAGCCCGGGAGGCAAGGACACCACGTGGGAACGTGACTGGGCGCAGCTGAGGGAATGGAAGCGCTGGCTTGTGGTGACAGGGGCAGAGCACGCCTCCTTCACCGACACCGCGCTGCTGGTGGAACAGCTCGGTGTCCACCGCAATCCCGGCCTGTCCGGCGACCGCGCCGTCGAGATCACCCGCAGTCACGTCCGAGCCTTCTTCGACCTGCACCTGCGCCACAGGCCCCAGCCCCTGCTGAGCAAGCCGTCACCGCGCTACCCCGAGGTCAAACGGTGTGACGTTGAGCGGAAGATCTGCACTTAGGCGCTCACCCACCCGTCCGGCGACCATCCACGCCGGACGCCTCCCCTGCGCACCTCCGCCTCCTACGCCTTCACAGCTCCCCCATCACGGGCCGGGCACGCGAACGGCCCGCCTCCGGGAGTGGGGGCGGGCCGTTCGTGAGCCGTGGTGTCACCGGCCGCGCGGGCCGAAGCCCGTCAGCCGGTGATCCTCAGGTCGTCAGTGGCCGTGACCGTGGCCGTGGCCCTGGCCGGCGGCCGGGGCCTCCTCCTCGGGCTTGTCCACGACGAGCACCTCGGTCGTGAGCAGCATGCCCGCGATCGAAGCGGCGTTCTGGACGGCCGAGCGGGTGACCTTGACCGGGTCGATGACACCCTGCGCGATCAGGTCGCCGTACTCGCCGGTCGCGGCGTTGAGGCCGTGGCCGGCCTCCAGCTCGGCGACCTTGTGGGTGACCACGTAGCCCTCGAGACCGGCGTTCTCGGCGATCCAGCGAGCCGGCTCGACCAGCGCGCGGCGCACGACGCCGACACCGGTGGCCTCGTCGCCCGTCAGGCCGAGGTCGTCCAGGTCCTTGGAGACGTGGATCAGGGCCGAGCCACCGCCGGAGACGATGCCCTCCTCGATCGCGGCGCGCGTCGCGGAGATGGCGTCCTCGAGACGGTGCTTCTTCTCCTTGAGCTCGACCTCGGTGGCCGCGCCGACGCGCAGCACGCAGACGCCGCCGGCCAGCTTGGCCAGCCGCTCCTGCAGCTTCTCGCGGTCCCAGTCGGAGTCGGACTGCTCGATGGCGAGCTTGATCTCCTTGACGCGGTCCTCGATCGCCTGCTGGTCACCGGCGCCGTCGACGACGGTCGTGGCGTCCTTGGTGACGACGATGCGACGCGCCTGGCCGAGCACCTCAAGGCCGACGTTCTCCAGCTTGAGGCCGACCTCTTCGCTGACGACCTGGCCGCCGGTGAGGATGGCCATGTCCTGCAGCATCGCCTTGCGGCGGTCGCCGAAGCCCGGCGCCTTGACGGCGACGGAGGTGAACGTGCCACGGATCTTGTTGGTGACCAGGACGGCCAGGGCCTCGCCCTCGACGTCCTCGGCGACCACGAGCAGCGGCTTCTTGGTCTGCGCGACCTTCTCCAGCATCGGCAGGAAGTCGGCGATCGAGGCGATCTTGCCCTGCGTCAGCAGGATGTAGGCGTCCTCGAGGACGGACTCCATGCGCTCGGGGTCGGTGACCATGTAGGCCGACAGGTAGCCCTTGTCGAACTGGAGGCCCTCGGTGAACTCGAGCTCCATGCCCATGGCATTGGACTCTTCGACCGTGAGGACGCCGTCCTTGCCGACCTTGTCGAACGCCTCGGCGATCAGCTCGCCGATCTTGGCGTCCTGGGCGGAGATCGTCGCGACGTTGGCGATCTCCTTCTTGTCCTCGACCGGGCGGGCGCTGGCGAGCAGCTTGTCGCTGATCTCCTTGGCCGCCTTGTCGATGCCGCGCTTGAGCGACAGCGGCGAGGCGCCGGCCGCCACGTTGCGCAGGCCTTCGCGGACCATGGCCTGGGCCAGGACCGTCGCGGTGGTGGTGCCGTCACCCGCGATGTCGTTGGTCTTGGTGGCCACTTCCTTGGCGAGCTGGGCGCCGAGGTTCTCGTAGCGCTCCTCCAGCTCGATCTCACGAGCGATGGTCACACCGTCGTTCGTGATGGTCGGAGCACCGAACTTCTTGTCGATGACGACGTTGCGGCCACGGGGGCCGAGGGTAACCTTCACGGCATCCGCGAGGGCGTTGACGCCACGCTCAAGAGCGCGACGGGCGTCCTCGTCGAACTCCAGGATCTTCGCCATTTTGCTGAAAGTCCTCTCCTAGTGTCGAAGGCCCCGGCCGCTCACGCGCCCGGGGCCCGACACCACCGGCTTACTTCTCGATGATCGCGAGAACGTCGCGGGCGGAGAGCACGAGGTACTCCTCGCCGCCGTACTTGACCTCGGTGCCGCCGTACTTGCTGTAGAGGACGACGTCGCCCTCACTGACGTCGAGCGGGATCCGCTTCTCGCCGTCCTCATCCCAGTTGCCCGGGCCCACCGCGAGGACCTTGCCCTCCTGCGGCTTCTCCTTGGCGGTATCCGGGATGACCAGGCCGGAAGCGGTGGTCTGCTCAGCCTCAAGCGGCTGCACCACAATGCGGTCGCCGAGCGGCTTAACGGGAACCTTGGTGGCGGTCGTCACGATCGGACCTCCCCTTCAGATTTGAATGATCTAGAAGAGGCGACCAGCGGGGCCTGCCGTCGCGGGTGCCAGACCTGCCTCGTCGCACGTTGGCACTCTCAAGGGGAGAGTGCCAACAGGAAACATATGCAAGAGGGGCTTGACAGTCAACACGAACACGTCTGCTGAGAGCGATAACCCATCCTCGCAGGTCGTGACGGGGTCCCGGATCGGGGGCCGCACGGGAGGCGCTAACGTCGTACGGCGTGGACCTGGACGCCTTCACCGAGCTGCTCACTCCGCGCGGACAGCGCGCGCTCGCGGAGGCGGGCGAGCTCCAAGGGGGCGACCCCGTGGCGGCCGCGACGAGCCTGCGCCGGACCTACGACGCCGCGCTCGCCTCGGCGGCGCTCACCCAGGCGCGGCTCCGGGACCGGGCGCGCGCCAAGTTCGGCGCGGACGCCGAGCTGATGTACTTCACGCCGCACGGCCTGGAGCAGGCCACCCGTGCCGAGGTCGCCGCCCACCGCGCCGCCCGGCTCACCGCGCTGTGGCACGACTCACACCGTTCACAGGGCTCGCGAACGCGCCAGGGAGCGGCGGCTCGGGAGGAGGGCACCGCCTCGGGGACACGCCCGCCGGGCCCGCACGACTCCCGTCCTCAGGATTCGGGCCCTCATGACTCGGGTCCTCATGACTCCGGCCCGCACGGCTCCAGCCTGTACGGCTCCGGCCCGCAGGGCTTCGGTCCGCCCGGCTCGGGCACGCAGGGGGCGGGCACGCAGGGGGCGGGCACGCAGGGGGCGGGGCCGAGGGTCGTGGACGCGTGCTGCGGCATCGGCGGGGATCTCCTGGCGCTGGCCCGGGCGGGCTGTGTCGTGGACGCCGTCGACACCGACCCGCTGACCGTGGCCGTGGCCAGGGCCAACGTCGAGGCGCTCGGACCGGCCGGACGGGTCACGGTCCGGGTGGCCGACGCCGCGTCCGTGTCGCCCGAGGACTACGACGTGCTGTTCGCCGACCCGGCCCGGCGCACCTCCAGGGGCCGCACGTTCGACCCCTTGGCCTACTCCCCGCCGTGGCCCGTCGTGCTCGACCTGGTCGCCCGGGCCCGGTGGGCCTGTCTCAAGGTCGCCCCGGGCATCCCGTACGAGTTCATCCCGGAGACGGCCGAGGCCGAGTGGGTCTCGTACAAGGGCGAGGTGAAGGAGGCCTCCCTGTGGACGCACCCCGGCGCCCGCACGACCGACCGGCCGGACACGACGGCGGGCGGCGGGGCGGTCCGGCTGGCCACGTTGCTGCCCGGCGGCCACGTCCTGCGTGACACCGGCGCCGTCGCCCCCGTCGGCCCGCTGGGCCGCTACGTGTACGAGCCCGACGGCGCGGCGATCCGCGCGCACCTCGTGGCCGAGGTCGCCGAGCTGGTGGACGGCCGCCTGCCCGACCCGATGATCGCCTACATCACCGGGGACGACCCGGTCGACACTCCCTGGGCGTCCCGGTACGAGGTGGAGGAGGCGCTGCCGTTCTCGCTGAAGCGCCTGCGCGCCGCTCTCCGCGACCGGAAAATAGGAAATATCACTATTAAAAAGCGCGCCTCCGCCGTGGACATCGAACGCCTTCGCGGAGATCTGCGACTTTCGGGCAGTGAATCCGCCGTGGTCATTCTGACCCGGATCATGGATAAGCCGTCCGCCTTGATCTGCCGCCCATGCCCACCTGCGTAAATAGCAAAACAGGGCGCTTGTGCGGCAACCACGATATTTTCCCGCACCACTGACGTGGCTTGATCGAGAGGCTAAGGTGGGCGGGCGGGAGTTCTCCCCCCTGTAGCGGTTTACCGCGTTCTCCTTCTTCCATCTGCAAACCGGACCTATCCCACCGCTGCGCGATGAACCGTCGGCGAGTGAAGGAGCTTTCGGTGGATCATTCCAACCACACCACCCTCCTGCAGACAGGGGGGCACAGCAAGGTCCCGGAGAGAATGCGGGAGCTGCTGGCCCGCGCCGCGCAGGATCATGTGTACGAGCAGCGCACGCAGGGGGCCGTCCTCGACGAGATCCGCCAGCGGCTCGAAGGCATGGAGTGGCTGCTGCGCGAGGTGCGCGAGCGGGAGCTCGGTGGATTGAGCGGCACGCTGGAGACGGTGAGCGGGCGCCTTGACGACATGGCCGCCAAGCCGCCCATGTGGGCCGAGGGCCTCGCCCAGCACGTCGAGGCGGTCCGCGACCACGTGGACGCCGTCGGCTCGCAGGTGGGCTCCGTGGACGCCCGGGTGGAGTCGGTCCACCAGCGCGTCGCCCCCGTGGTGGAGCTCCCGAACATCTGGGACGATCTGACGACCATCGGCGGCGGCGTCGAGGAGACGTTGAAGCGGCTGCAGTCGGTGCTGGACGGCGGCGAGGGCATCGCCAAGCGGATGGGCGAGTTCGCGGCCGTCATGGCCCAGCTCGGCTCCAGCATGGAGGCCGCCGCCAGCCGCTTCACCCGGCTCGACAGATCGCTCGCCGAGCTGACGGCGCGCACCGACCGGGTCGAGAACGTGGTGGCCGAGCTGTCCAGCGGGATCGCCGCGGGGTTGTCCAGCGGGCTGGACGGCCGGCTGGCCGCCGCGGCCGAGCAGGCCGGGACCCGGGCCGCCGCCGTCGGCGAGCAGGTCAACGCGCACGTGGACGCCGTGGCCGAGAGGCTGACCGCGCACGTGGACGTGCTCGCGGGCCAGGTGAGCGCCGTGACCGACCGGCTGACGACCGCCGAGCAGCGGCTCGCGGCGCGGGTGGAGGAGTCGCGGCAGGAGCTGGCCACCTGCCTGGAGGAGACGCAGCAGCAGGTCGCGGTGCGGCTCGACGAGCTCGACTCGCGCATGGAGGGCGTGGACGGCCGCCTGGCCGGGATGGACTCCCGGCTGGGGTCCGTCGACAAGCGGATCGTCTCGCTCGACGGGCAGCTCGGCGCCCTGGACGGCCGGATGGACGGCCGCTTCACCGCCCTCGACGGCCGGCTGACCACGCTGGACGAGCGCGCGGTCGCCGCCGGCGAGCGGCTGGGCGCCGTGGACGAGCGCGTGGGCGGGGTCGAGCAGCGGATGGCGGCCGTGGACCAGCGGATGGCGACGGTGGACCAGCGGGTGGCCGGCGTCGACCAGCACCTCGGCGAGAACGCGACCCGCAACGAGGCCCGCTTCAACCACCTGGACAACGACCTGGAGTCGCTGGACGAGCGGCTGAGCGAGGTCGAGGAGCATCTGACGACCCGGTTCGACGCCGTCGACAGCACGGTGACGGGCCGTTTCACGACCGTCGACACGAAGCTGGCGGCCGGGTTCGACGGGGTCACGAGCCGCCTCGACCGCAGCGACAGCGCCATGGCCGCCCATTTCGCCACGGCCGACGCCAACCTGACCGCCCGCTTCGACACGGTGGACGGGCTCGCCACCCGCCTCGACACGGTGGACACGGACATGGCGACGCGGTTCGACCAGGTGGGAAATGCCATCCAGACGGCCATCCAGACGAGCATGCAGACCCGCTTCGACGGCGTGGACCGGCATCTGACGGACCTCGCCACCCGCGCCGAGCAGGCGGGCGAGCAGTTGGAGACGGTGGACGACCACCTGGAGGCGGTCAACCAGCGGGTGAGCCAGCTCCCGGTCACGCTGGGCATCGGCGAGCGGATCGAGGAGGCGATCGCCGCCCGAGCCGCCGACGAGGCCGACCGTCTCACGGCGGCGGCGGGCGCGCTGACGGAGCTGCTCCAGGCGCGGCCCGACCGCGAGGAGCTGACGCGCACGGTGACGGGCATCGTCACGCCGGCCACGGCGGACCTCACCAAGCGCCTGGGCTCGCTGGAGGAGACCATGCTGGCCCTCGCCGAGGCACTCCTCCGCCCCACCCGGCCGAAGGACTGACCCGCCGTTCGGATCGGATGCCGGCTCCTGAGCTGCTGCGGTTTTCCACAGGTGAAGTCGGCGGAGCACCGCATTCCGCCGCACAGCCGATCTCCCTAGCGTTGCGCACATGATGCAGCTGATGATGAACGTGCTGGTCGCGACGGCCGTAACCGCGGGTGGCCACGGTGTGGACGTACGCTCCGACCTGGACAAGATCGTGGCCGGCGGCGGGGCCACGGCCGCCCTGGCGCGGGTCTCCGACGGCGGACACACCTGGTCGGGCGCCGTGGGCGTGCGCGACATCGAGCGCGAGGGACGGCCGTCGCCCAACGGGTACTTCCGGATCGGCAGCGTCACCAAGACCTTCGTCGCGACCGTTGTGCTCCAGCTCGTGGACGAGGGCAGGATCCAGCTCGACGACCCCGTCGACCGGTACCTGCCGGGCCTGGTGCCGGGCGGCGCGCAGATCACCGTCCGCCGGCTCCTCAACCACACCAGCCACCTGTACGACTACATGAGCGAGCCCGGATACTCGACCAACCGCTGGCGCGGCGACGCCCGGTTCCGCTCCTACCAGCCGCGCGAGCTGCTCGAAGTGGCCTTCGCCAAGAAGCTCCCCGACGACGGGAAGTGGCACTACTCCAACACCAACTACGTGGTGCTCGGGCTGCTGGTGGAGAAGCTGACCGGCCACCCGTACGGCAAGGAGGTCACGCGCCGCATCCTGCGGCCGCTGGGGCTGCGCCACACCGTGGTGCCGGGCGACCGGGCGGGGCTGCCGGCGCCGCACGCCAAGGGCTACGAGCCGCTGCCCGGCCTGGTGGACGCCACGCGGATGAACCCCTCGCTGGACTGGGCCGCAGGAGAGATGATCTCGACCGCGGCCGACCTGGAGCGGTTCATGTCGGCGCTGCTCGACGGCAAGCTGATCAGCAAGACGTCATTGCAGGCGATGCGCACGACGGTCGAGACCGGAGCCGGGTTCGGCTACGGGCTCGGGCTGCAGGCCTACCGGCTGCCGTGCGGCACGGTGTGGGGACACAGCGGCGAGCTGATCGGATACCTCACGTTCGCGTTCCGCTCGGACTCCGGCAAGTCGATGACCCTGTCGATCAACCCCTCGACCCGCAACCCGTCCACCGAGGAGGTCATGGGCATCGCCGTCAAGGTGTTCTGCGGCTCGGCGGCTCAGCGGCGCGACTGACGGTCCCGGCCACCCCGGCGGGACGTGGACCACCGTGACCGACGCCGCACACGTCACACATGAACCGTCGTGATCGGCATCGACGAGTCGGCCGGGATCTCCAGGGCGGACGGGGTGATCCCGGCGGCCACCAGGTCGGAGCCCAGGGCGGCCACCATGGCGCCGTTGTCGGTGCACAGGCCCGGCCGGGGCACGCGCAGCCGCACGCCCGCCGCGTCGCACCGCTCCTGGGCCAGGGCGCGCAGCCGCGAGTTGGCCGCCACGCCACCGCCGATGAGCAGGTCGTGCACGTCGTACTTGCGGCACGCCTGGAGCGCCTTGCGCGTCAGCACGTCGACCACGGCCTCCTGGAACGACGCCGCCACGTCCGGCACGTGGATGGACTCGCCGGCCGCCTCGCGCGCCTCGACCCAGCGGGCCACGGCGGTCTTGAGCCCGGAGAAGGAGAAGTCGAGCGTGCCGTCGTCGATCTTGCCGCGCGGGAACGTGATGGCCGCGCCGGAGCCCGAGGTGGCCGCCCGGTCGATGTGCGGGCCGCCGGGGAACGGCAGCCCCAGCACCCGCGCCACCTTGTCGAACGCCTCCCCCGCCGCGTCGTCCACCGTCGAGCCGAGCGAGATGACGTCCTGGGCCACGTCGGGCACCAGCAGCAGCGACGAGTGTCCGCCCGAGACGAGCATGGCGATGCACGGCTTGGGGAGCGGGCCGTGTTCGAGCTGGTCCACGGCGACGTGGGCGGCCAGGTGGTTGACGCCGTAGAGCGGGACGCCGAGGCCGAGCGCGTAGGCCTTGGCCGCGGCGACGCCCACCAGCAGCGCCCCGGCCAGGCCCGGCCCGGCGGTCACCGCGATCGCGTCGATGTCGGAGAACCTCAGGCCGGCCTGCGCCAGCGCGGCCTCCACGGTCGGCGTCATCGCCTCCAGGTGGGCCCGGGAGGCCACCTCGGGCACCACGCCGCCGAAGCGGGCGTGCTCCTCCATGCTGGACGCGATGGTGTTGGCCAGCAGCGTGTGGCCTCTGACGATGCCGATGCCGGTCTCGTCGCAGGAGGTCTCGATGCCGAGGACCAGTGGTGCGTCAGCCATCCAGCTTCTTCCTCATCATGATCGCGTCGGTGCCGTCGTCGTAGTAGCGGCGGCGGATGCCGATCTCCTCGAACCCGAAGTGCTCGTACACGCCGCGGGCGCGCGGGTTGTCGTCGCGCACCTCCAGGAACATCTCGCGGGCGCCGCGCCCGCGCGCCTCACGCAGCAGCTCGGCCAGCATCGCGCCGCCGACGCCGGTGCCCTGGTGGGCCTGGAGCACCGCGATGGTCTGCACGTCGGCCTGGTCGGCCGCGGCGGCCATGCCCGCGTAGCCGATGATGACGTCGTCGACCAGCGCCACCACGTAGTGGCGGGTGCGGGGCTGGTCGGCCAGCTCGCCGCGCATCATGCCCTCGCTCCACGCGTCGAGCGGGAACGTGGCGCGCTCGATCGCCATGACGGCGGGCAGGTCGTCCTCGGTCATCCGGCGCAGCCTCACGCCGTCACCCTCTTGGGCGCGCCGGGCACCACCGCGTCGGGACGGCGCAGGTAGATCGGGCGGGGCGGGTCGAGCGGGACGCCGGCGGCCAGACGCTCGACGGCGAGGGCGGCCAGCGAGCCCGCGTAGGGGTAGGGCGGGTCGCCCGGCTCGCCGAGCACGTCGGGGTAGAGGGCGGCGCCGGCCCCGACGACCGGCAGGCCGTCCGCGGGCACGTCGGCGGGCCGGTCGACGGCCGGGCCGCTCACCCTGGTGCGCAGGTCGGCGTACCGGGCCCAGAACACCTCCTTGCGCCGCGCGTCGGTGGCGGCGATGAACGGCTCGTCGCGGCCGCTGCCGTAGGCGACGGCGTCGAGCGTGCAGATGCCGTACGCGGGGACGCCCAGCGTCGTGGCGAGCGCCTGGGCGGTCATCAGCCCGACGCGCAGCCCGGTGTACGGGCCGGGGCCGCTGCCGGCGACGACGGCCGTGACGTCGCGCAGCGCGGCGCCCGCCTCGCCGAGCACGATCTGGATGGTGGGCGCGAGCAGCTCACCGTGGCGCCGGGCGTCGATCGTCGTCGACTCGGCGAGAACCCGCTCGCCGTCGTGGAGCGCGGCGGTGACCGCTGGGGTCGCGGTGTCAAAGGCGAGGACCAGCACGACTGAATAGCCTACCCGCCACCCGGCTCACTCCCTGCCGCTCGTCAGGACCAGCCGGTGCGCCGCCTGAGCCAGTCGAGGGCCACCGCGCCCTGGGCGAGCTGGAACGCCCGGAGCGTGGGCAGTCCCGGCGGCGCCGGCTGACGGCCCTGCCGGACGAAGTAGCCGGCGAACGCGGCGATCACCGCGGTGATCGCCGGGTCGGGGTCGGTGACCAGCTCGTGCGGCGGCGGCCCGCCCTGCATGCCGACCGACGGCAGCAGCGCCACCCGGTCGAACCAGGGAGCGCCGACGCACGCCCACGGCCAGTCCACGACGTAGACCCGGTCGCCGGCGAGCAGGATGTTGTCGGCCCGCAGGTCGGCGTGGAGGAGCGTGTCGCCGGCGGCGGCGCGGGCCCAGCCCGACTCCAGCTCCGCCAGGCCGTCGAGGTGGCGCAGCGCCCACGGGTCGAGGCCGGTGGTGTCCTCGCCGAGGAGGCTGCGCCAGCCGCGGAAGGAGTCGCCGAACAGCTCGCCCGCGGACGGGGCGGCGATGGGCGCGGGAGTGAGCGCGGCGGACATCCGGTCGACGGCCGCGAGCACCCGGTCGAGCTCGTCGCGCCGCCACGGCATCGCCGGGTGGCGGCCCTCGATGTCCTCGAAGACCAGCACCACCCACCCCTCGGCCTCGAACGTCGTCAGCAGCCGGGGCGCGGGCACGGACGCGGGCAGGGCGGCGGCGATAGCGGCCTCGGCGCGGTAGATGCCCACGGCCTCGGCGTTCGGCTCGGGGCCGACGGCCTTGACGAACGCGCGGCGCCCGGCCGCGGTGCGCAGCCGCACGGCGGCGGCGGGCGAGAAGCCGGTGTCCTGTGTGACGGCCTCGGCCACGGGACCGCCGAGGAACTCCTCGACGCCGGCGCGGGCGGCCGGGTGCACCCGCTCCCATGGGACGCGGCTGCCGGTGGCCGGCGGATTGGTCTCCACACTCATGTCCCCATCATCCGGGTCCGGGCAACCGATTTTCCCGTGCCGGGGAGGGGACGGCTCAGGCTCGGGAGGCGTAGACGATGATGTTGTCCACGTACTCGCCCTTGGCGTAGTCGAAGGTGCCGCCGCAGGTCACCAGCTTGAGCCCGTCGTCCACGTACACCTTCCTGGCCGGGAACCGGTCCTTGTGGACCTGCTCGACGGCCTCCACCTTGTACGTCGCGACCTTGCCGTCGCTGCGCTCCACCTTGACCAGCTCGCCCTTGCGGACCTTCCTGAGCTTGTAGAACACCGCGGGCGCCGTCTTGGTGTCGACGTGGCCCACGATCACCGAGGCGCCCTTCTCGCCGGGCACCGCGCTGCCGGTGTACCAGCCGGCCACCTTGGGCTTCTCGTACGGCGGCAGCTCCACCTCGCCGCCCTTGGTCAGCCCGAGCTTCATCAGCGGCGCCTCGACGTCGATGGACGGGATGTCGATGCTCTCGGGCACCACCTTGGCGGCCTGCTGGGTGCCGATCTGGGTCTTGCCGAACATGACCAGCAGCAGTCCCGTGGCGGCCCCGGCGAGCACCACGCGTCCCGGACGTGCCATGGCGTCGTCCTCGTCAGGCTCGGTTGCGGCGCTTGAGCGCGATCCCGACGCCGGCGGCCAGGGCGAGGCCGAGCAGCACCCCGGCCGGGGCGAGCGGCAGGCCGGAGCCCTCGTCTACGTCCTTGCCGAACGTGCCGCCGCCGCCCGCGCGGGGGGCGCGGGTGGGTACGTCGCTGGGCAGCGGGTCGGCTCTGACGACGCGCAGGGTGGCGCGGCCCGTGTCGTTGGTGCCGTCGCACTTGACGTCGACCCGGTAGGTGCCGCGCGCGATGGTGCCGGACACCTGGGCCTCGCCCCGCACCCAGGGGCCGGGGCTGGGCGTGGTGGTGGCGCCGGCGGCCGGGGTCGGGGTGGCGGGGTTGAGCGGGACGCCGCTGACGAACGCCCGCGAGGTGGCGGTGCCGGTGTGGGCGGGGCCGCCGGTCGGCACGGGGCAGTTGGCGAGGATCCACACCCGCGACGTCTCTCCGGCGGTCACCCGGTCGGGGTTGAGCTCGACCTTGATGGAGGGGCGGACGGCCGGGGCCGTGGCGGTCGTGGTCGCGGTGCTGGTGGCGGTCGTGGTCGCCGTTGCGGTCGGTGTGGCCGTGGGGCTGGTCTCCGCCTGGGCCGAGCAGCCCAGCGCGCCGATCATCAGGATGGCTCCCGCGGACGCGAATCGCCTGACACCGAGCACCAGCGCACCCCACTTCGCCGTCTTCCACCAAGCATCCACCAAAAAGACGGACGCTGCCCCTCCTGATACCCAGAAATTCTGGGGGAATCCATCGCCAACGATCATGTTTTCCGTGAATTGGCGAGTATGCCAAGGGTGGCAGCATTGCCGGGCGTTGACCCGCGTTTTACTCTTCGGGCCGCTCGAACGGCGTGTCGCGACGGGGTGAGAGAGCGGCCCCTCAGCCGGACCAGCGCGCGCCGACGCCCCGCAGCGTCACGAGGCGGGCGTCGTCGCCGCTCTCACGGTCGATGTGGATCTCCAGGCGGTCCTCGGACAGCCCCTCGACCAGCCCCTCACCCCATTCGACGACGGTGACCGAATCCTCCAGCGAGGCGTCCAGGTCGAGGTCGTCCACCTCCAGGTCGCCGCCGAGGCGGTAGGCGTCGGCGTGGACCAGCGGCGGGCCCTGGCCCAGCGAGGGGTGGACCCTGGCGATGACGAACGTGGGCGAGGTGATCGGCCCCCGCACCTTCAGGCCCTCGGCGATGCCCTGCACCAGCGTCGTCTTGCCGGCGCCCAGCGGGCCCGACAGGACCACCAGGTCGCCGGGGCGCAGCCGGGCCGCGAGCCGGGCTCCGTAGGCGCGCATGTCGTCGGCGGTCGGCAACCGCTCCGCGTTCACCGCGTACTCCCCACTCTCTACAGCTCCACTCTCTTGATCAGGTCGCGCAGCACGTCGTTGACCGCGCCCGGCCGTTCGAGCTGGACCAGGTGGGAGGTGTCGGGCACCTCGGTCAGCTGGGCCTTGGGCAGCGCCGCGGCGATGGCGCGGCTGTGGTCGGGCGGGGTCAGCCAGTCCTTGTCGCCGACGATGATCGCGGTGGGCACGGGGTCGAGGACGTCGAGCGCGGACAGCTTGTCGTGGTTCATCAGCGCCGGGTAGAAGTCGGCGATGACCTCGGTCGGCGTCGCCCTGATCATGGATTCGGCGAAGTCGACCAGGGTGGGGCTGACGTTCTTGGAGTCGCCGAAGCCGACGTAGCGGGTGATGAGGAACGCGATGTCACTGCCGGCGTTGCGGGTGCGGTCGACCAGCGCGCCACGGCGCCCGAGCATGGACACCGCACCGGGCGCCACCTTGTGGACGACCTTGGACACCAGCGCCGGCAGGCCGAGCGTGATCTCGGCCAGCTTGCCCGCCGAGGTGCCGATGAGCGCCACGCCCTTGATCCGGTCGCCGAACAGCTCGGGCCGGCGGTCGGCCAGCGCCATGATCGTCATGCCGCCCATGGAGTGGCCGACCAGCACGCAGGGGCCAGGCACGAACGTGTCGAGCAGCTCGGCCAGGTCGTCGCCGAGCCGGTCGATCGTGGCGTCGCCGGCCTCGGCCCGCTGGGAGCGGCCGTGCGAGCGCTGGTCCCACAGCACGACGCGGTGGCTCTCGCGCAGGTCGCGGCGCTGGTAGTGCCAGGACTCCAGGCTGAGACAGTAACCGTGGCAGAAGACGACCGTCAGGGGCGCGCCACTCCCGTCCTCCGGCCCGTCGATCTCGACGTGCAGCGCCACGCCGTCCGAGGTGGTCAGCGTGCGCTCCCGGCCCCGCAGCTCGCCGAACGGCTCGGCCAGCTCGGCGTCGGGACGCACCCTGATCCGGCCCACCGCGTAGCGCTTGGCCAGTGTCGCCGCAGCGACCCCCGCCGACGCGGCACCGACGATGGCTCCGGCGATGCCGACCCTGCGGCGTGTCGTCGTGGTCATGGCCCCGTGCCCCCTCTCACTCCTGGCTGTCGCGCACGTGGACTCGCGGCACCCGCGCGCCGATCCTCGTCACGATCTCATGCGTGATGGTGCCGAGGTTATCCGCCCACTCCTGAGCGGTGGGCTCGCCCCTACCCCCGGATCCGAAGAGAACGACCTCCTCGCCCTCGGCCAGGGCGTCGTTCCCGAGATCGATCATGAACTGGTCCATGCACACACGCCCGGTCACGGGCCTGCGCCGCCCTCCGGCCAGCACCTCGGCCCGGCCGGTCGCGTGCCGGAGCACGCCGTCGGCGTAGCCGAGCGGGACCAGGCCGAGCCAGGTCTCACGCTCGGTGACGTGCAGGTGCCCGTACGAGACGCCGGAGCCGGCGGGCACCCGCTTGACCAGCGACAGCCGGGCGAGGAGCGTCATCGCCGGCCGCAGGCCGAAGTCGCCCAGCTCGGGGACGGGGCTCAGCCCGTACATCGCGATGCCGGAGCGGACCATGTCGAAGCGGGCCCGGGGCAGCGTCATGACGGCGGCGGAGTTGGAGAGGTGCCTGATGACGTGGGAGCCGCCCGCGCCCGACTGCTCGGCCAGCTTGAGCGCCTCCTCGAACGCGTAGAGCTGCGCGTCGATCGACGGATGGCCGGGGATGTCGGAGCAGGCGAAGTGGGACCAGAGGCCGACGATCTCGACGGCGCCCTCGGCCTGGAGGCGGACCGCCTTGGCCAGCAGCCCGGGCCAGGCGGCGAGCGGCGCGCCGCCCCGGCTCATGCCGGTGTCGGCCTCCAGGTGCATGCGGGCGGTGCGGCCGGTGCGCCGGGCCGCGGCGGCGATCTCGTCCAGGATGGTCTCGTCGGACGCCGACAGCTCGACATCGGCCTCCAGGGCCTCCGCGACGGGCTCGCCGGGGCCGATGATCCACGACAGCACCGGGGCGGTGACGCCGGCCGCGCGGAGCTCCAGCGCCTCCCTGATGTACGCGGTGCCGAGCCTGCTCGCCCCGCCCGCCAGCACCGCCTCGGAGGACGGCACGAGGCCGTGCCCGTAGGCGTCCGCCTTGACGGCCCCCATCAGCTCGGCGCCGCCGGCACGCTCCTTGAGCAGGGCCACGTTGTGCTCGATCGCGGCCAGGTCGACCCGCGCCTGCGCGGGCGTCGCCATCGGGAATCCCATCCCCCCAGTTTGGCAGCTCACCCAGGTGACTGGGCGCGGTTCACCGGCGAACCCCTGCGCGCCCGGGTGCGCCGGGCGCGGTTCAGCGGTGAACCCGCGTCGGGCGGCCGACCTCGCGGATCGCCTCCGGGACCGCCGCCGCCACGCCGGCCGCGTGCAGCGGCGCGCCCGAGGCGGCGATCCTCCCGGCCAGCCCATGCAGGTACGCCCCGCACGAGCCCGCGTCGTAGGTGCCGAGCCCTTGCGCGAGCAGCGCACCGGCCACGCCGGACAGCACGTCGCCGGTGCCGCCCGTGGCCAGCCACGGGGTGCCGGTGCCGTTGACCCGCACCGGCCTGCCCTGCTCGGCGACGACCGTGGTGGACCCCTTGAGCAGCACGGTCGCGCCCAGCTCGGCCGCCGCGCCCCGGGCGTGCGCCAGCCGGTCGGCCTCGATCTCGTCCCGTCCGGCTCCCGTGAGCCGCGACAGCTCGCCGGCGTGCGGGGTGACCAGCACGGGCGCCGTACGGCCGAGCAGCGCGCGCTCGCGGGCGACCACCGTGAGCCCGTCGGCGTCGATCAGCACGGGCACGTCGCTCGCCAGCACCTGCGCCAGCAGCTCCCGCGCCCATTCGCCCGTGCCGAGGCCGGGCCCGATCACCCACGCCTGCACCCGGCCGACGCCGTCGAGCGAGGGCCGGTCCAGCTCGGTGATGACCGCCTCGGGCCAGTGGGCCCGCACCTGCGCGACCGGCTCGCCGGGTCCGGCGTAGCGGACCATGCCCGCGCCGGCCAGCAGCGCGCCGCCCACGGCCAGCACGGCCGCCCCCGTGTACTGGTCGCTGCCGGCGACGACGCCGACCACTCCTCGGCGGTACTTGTCGCTCTCGGCGGCCGGGCGCGGCAGCAGGGCCGCCACGTCGGCGCGGGACAGCCCCGCCACGTCGGGGTCGGGCAGGAAGGGGCCGAGCCCGATGTCGACCAGCTCCACCTCGCCCGCGAGGGCGGCACCCGGGTCCACCAGCAGGCCGGTCTTGCGGGCCCCCATGGTGACGGTCAGCCGGGCCTCGACGGCGGCGCCCTCCACCCGGCCGCTGCTTGCGTCCACCCCGCTGGGCACGTCCACGGCGACCGTCGGCGCCGCCGCCGCGTTGGCCGCCCGGACGAGCTCCCGGTACGGCTCCCGCAGCGCCCCGGACGCCCCGATGCCGAGGAGCCCGTCCACGATGAGATCGGCCCGCCCGACCGCCTCCGCGCCGGCCACCCGGCCACCGGCCAGCAGGAGCGCCTCCAGTCCCGCCTCGTGCGTCCTGCCGCCCGCGAGGACGGCCTCGACCCTGGCGCCGCGCCGGGCCAGCCGGGCCCCGGCGTACAGGGCGTCGCCGCCGTTGTCGCCGCTGCCGACGAGCAGGGCCACGCGGCTGCCGTACACCTTGCCGAGCAGCCCCGCGCACGCGGCGGCGAGCCCGGACGCGGCCCGCTGCATGAGCGTGCCGTCGGGCAGGCGGGCCATCAGCTCCCGCTCGGCGGCTCTGATCTGGTCGGCGGTGAAGGCGGTGCGCATGATCCGAAGCTATCCCTCCGCGATCACGTAGGCCACGGCGACGCCCGCGTCGTGGCTGAGCGACAGGTGCCAGCGCTTGACGCCGAGCTCGTAGGCGACCTCGGCGGCGCGGCCGGTCACGTGCAGCTCGGGCCTGCCGTTGTCGCCACGCCGCACCTCGGCTTCCAGGTGGCCGAGCCCGGACGGCGCGCCGAGCGCCTTGGCCACGGCCTCCTTGGCGGCGAAGCGGGCGGCCAGCGACCGCGCCGGCAGGTCACGCTCGGCCTCGGTGAACAGCCGCGCCCGCAGCCCGGGAGTGCGCTCCAGCGTGGCCTCGAACCGGGCGATGTCGACCACGTCCACCCCGATGCCCAGGATCATCCCTCCAGGCTAACGGCGCCTCCACGCCGCGGGCTCAGAACGCGCCGCGCTGCCATGGCCCCCAGATGGCGAACGACATGCCGTGGGTGGACTGGATGTTGACGTACAGCGTGTGGCCGCCGGGGCCGAACGTGGACCCGGCGAACTCCGCGCCCGGGTCGCCCGCGACGGGCTCCATCCGGCAGAAGTCGAACAGCTCGCCGTGCCGGGTCAGGCCGCGCAGGTAGTTGTCGCCGTCTCCGTCCTCGCACAGCACGAGGGTGCCGCGGGGGCTGGCCGTGACGTTGTCGGGCAGGTCCAGCACCGTGGAGCGCGGCGACTCGTACACGAGCTTCAGCTTGCCGCTCCACGTCTCGTACGCCCACACCTGCCCGCGGCCCTTGCCGAACCCGGAGGGAGCCGTGTCGCCCGAGGCGGTGGCGCCGCCCTGGGTGGAGACGAAGTAGATCGTGCCCTGGTGGTGGATCGCCCCTTCGAGGCGGGAGAAGATCGCGGCGCCCTTGGCCCGGCCCTGCTTGCCGACGGCCTGCACGGCCTCGTCGTTCGGCGGCCTGCCGGTGAAGTCCGGGTCGGGCTCGTCGATGTCGACCCAGGCGATGGGGTACGCGGCTCCGGCGCGCTGGCCCGCGGACAGGTCCTCGCGGGGCGAGCCCTTGACCGCGAGCATCTGGAGCCGCCCGCCGTCGAGGAGGCGCCCGGCCTTGAGCGGGTGCTTGGGCGGCAGGTAGCGGTAGAGGCCGGAGGCGAAGCTGAAGCAGTCCTCGGTCAGGTAGAGCGCTCCGGACTCGGGGTCGAAGGCGGCCGACTCGTGCGCGAACCGCCCCGCCGATCTGATCGGCGCGGCCGTCGCGGAGCCGGTCACGGGCACCTCGAAGATGTAGCCGTGCTTGCGGGTGAGCTTGGAGTTGTCGCCGCCGGTGTGGTCGTCGCCGACGTCGGGCCCGTTGACGGTCTCCTCGCAGCTCACCCACGCCTTCCACGGCATGGGGCCGCCGGAGCAGTTGAGCATGGTGCCGTTGAGCGAGGGGCCGGCCTTGAGCACCTCGCCGTGGCCGGTGACCTGGAGGGTGACGGTGCCGCCGCCCGCCATCCGGTCGTAGGCCTTGTCCTTGTCGCCGAACGCGCCGACGGGGCCGCCGACCTCGTGGTTGCGCACGAGGTACGCGGTGCCGCGCGGTCCGGCGAACGCCGCCATCCCGTCGTGGCGGCCGGGGACGGTGGAGCCGTCGGGGAACTTTCCGCCCGCCTCGTTGAAAGAGCGGTAGCTGAAGCCGTCGGGCAGGTGGAGGCGTACCTGGCCGTCGCGTTGGTCGCGGACGGCGCGCAGCGGGCCGTAGCCCCGCACCCGGGTGACCCCGCCGCGCTCCGACGCGCAGGCGACGCCCGCGAACGGCCCGGCGATGCCGGCGGCGGCCGCCACGGCGGCCCTGGCCAGGAAGCGACGACGGTCCATGAACCCTCCCGGGGACACTGGCTTCCCCGAACAGTAGCCGTCCCGGATCCGCGCCACTCCCGGTTTCGGGGAGATGACGGCAGGGGGACGGTGCAGGGGACGGCGCCTTTCCCCGAACTGAATGTCGAGAACTCCACAGGTTCATCCACAGGCTGTGGATAACCTGCCGACCCGCCGGGACTCGCCCGCGGCCGCGTCGCTACGCTGCCTAGGTGAACAACGGCTACGTGGAACTGAGCAGGGAGCAGTGGAGCGACCTCCGCAAGAACACGCCCTTGACTCTCACCGCAGAAGAGCTGGAAGAGCTGCGCGGCCTCGACGACCCCATCGACCTGGTCGAGGTCACCGACATCTACCTCCCTCTGACCAGGCTGCTGAACCTGCACTACACGGGGTCCAAGCAGCGCAGCAGCGTGCTGAACGCCTTTCTCGGCCATCCCGAGCGGCGTGTGCCGTACATCCTGGGCATCGCGGGCAGCGTCGCGGTCGGCAAGTCGACGACGGCGCGGCTGCTGCACACGCTGCTGGCCCGCTGGCCGGAGCACCCGCACGTGGAGCTGATCACCACCGACAGCTTCCTCTACCCGAACGCGGTGCTGGAGTCCAAGGGCATCATGCACCGCAAGGGCTTCCCGGAGAGCTACGACCGCAGGGCGCTGGTCCGGTTCGTGGCCGAGGTGAAGGCGGGGACGGCCGAGGTGAAGGCGCCGATCTACAGCCACCTGGAGTACGACATCGTCCCCGGTGCCACCCAGAGCGTGAAAAGTCCGGACATCCTGATCATTGAGGGGCTGAACGTGCTCCAGCCGGCCCCGCTCACCTCGCTCGCGGTCAACGACTACTTCGACTTCTCCATCTACGTCGACGCCAAGGTCGAGGACATCCGCACCTGGTACGTCGAACGCTTCCACAAGCTGCGCAGCACCGCCTTCGAGGACCCCAAGTCGTACTTCCGGCACATCGCCGAGCTGTCGCACGACGAGGCCACGAAATTCGCCGTCAACGTCTGGCGCGACATCAACGAGCGCAACCTCGTCGAGAACATCGCCCCCACCCGGGGCCGCGCCGACCTCGTCCTCCACAAGGACGCCCAGCACTCCGTCCGGCGGGTGCGCCTGCGCCGCACCTGACCTCCCGGCTCCGACTTCCCGGCTCCGACTACCGCGAGAATGGCCCGATGCTCCACCTGCGACTGATCAGCCCCTCCTCCCGCACCGCCGAGGTGACGGCGGTGCTGGAGAGGTGCACCGGCGCGACCAACATCATCGTCCTGCCCGACGCCGCCCGGACGCCCAAGGGTGACGTCGTGCTCGCCGACGTGGCGCGCGAGTCGGCCAACGAGGTGATCAGCGACCTCGGCTGGCTGCGCGAGGAGGGGTCGATCGCCGCCGAGAACATCCAGCTCACGATCTCCAGGGTCGCCGACGAGGCGGTGGCGGAGGCGCCGGGCGACCCGGACGACGCGGTCATCTGGGAGGAGCTGGCGCAGCGCGTCCACGCCGAATCCCGCATCACCTGGGCGTACCTCGCCTTCCTGGCGATCGCCACGCAGATCGCCGCCATCGGCGTGCTTCAGAAGTCGATCATCCTGATCGTCGGCGCGATGGTCCTCGGCCCCGAGTTCGGCGCGATCGCGGCCATCTGCTTCGGGCTGCTGCGCGGGCGCTGGCACCTGATCGCCGGCGCCTTCAGGACCCTGGTGGTGGGCTTCGCCATCGCCATCGCCGTGACGGTCGCCTGCGCGCTCGTCTCGCGCGGGCTCGGCTGGATCGATCCGTCGCATCTGCGCGGCAACAGCGAGGTGCAGTTCATCGTCAAGCCGGACCGGTGGTCGTTCATCGTGGCGCTGCTCGCGGGCGTGGCGGGGGTGCTGTCCGTCACGGCGGGCAAGTCGTCGGCGCTCATCGGCGTCTTCATCTCGGTGACCACCGTGCCCGCCGCGGGCTACGCGGCCGTGGCGATCGCGCTCGGCGACTGGCCCGAGGTCGCGGGCTCGGTCTCGCAGCTGTCGGTGAACGTCGCCGGCATGGTGATCGCGGGCACCGCCACCCTCGTGGTGCAGCACAGATTCTGGCCTCAAGTAGGACGCGCGTCCTCCGTACGGCCGATGCGGCGGCAGCAGGGCGGCGGGTAGTGTCCCGATCATGCACATCCTCGACACCGAGGGGCTGACCAAACGCTTCCCGACCGTCACGGCGCTCGACGGGCTGACCGTCACCGCCGGACCCGGCGTCACCGGCCTGGTCGGGGCCAACGGGGCGGGCAAGTCGACGCTGATCAAGATCCTGCTGGGGCTGCTCCCGCCCACGGCCGGCGGCGCCCACGTGCTCGGCCTCGACGTCGCGACGCGGGGGGCCGACATCCGCCGGCTCGTCGGCTACATGCCCGAGCACGAATGCCTGCCGCCCGACGTCTCCGCCACCGAGCTGGTCGTCCACCTCGCCCGGATGTCCGGGCTCCCCCGCACGGCCGCCCGCGAGCGGGCCGCCGACGTGCTGCGCCACGTCGGGCTGGCCGAGGAGCGCTACCGCGCCGTCGGCGGCTACTCCACCGGCATGAAGCAGCGCGTCAAGCTCGCCCAGGCGCTCGTCCACGACCCCAAGCTCATCCTCCTGGACGAGCCGACCAACGGCCTCGACCCGCGCGGACGCGACGAGATGCTCGCCCTGATCCGGCGCATCGGCACCGAGTTCGGCATCAGCGTGCTGGTCACCTCCCACCTGCTGGGCGAGCTGGAGCGGGTGTGCGACCACGTGATCGTCATCGACGCCGGGCGGCTGCTGCGCTCGTCCGCGATCGGCGAGTTCACCCAGGCGACGCGCAGCGTCACGGTCGAGGTCGACGAGGGCACCCAGGCCCTGGCCGACCGGCTGACCGAGCTGGGCCACGGCGTCGCGCCCCACGGCCGGATGCTCCTGGTGGAGGTGTCCGGCCCCGAGACGCTGGACGCGATCCGCGACGCGACCGCCGACCTCGGCCTGTGCCTCATCCGGCTCGAACGCGGCCGGCACCGCATCGAGGACGTCTTCAAGGAGGCCGCCGGTGTCTGAGATCTACGACATCGGATACCGCCACTACGACGGCCCCCGGCTCGGCCGCGGCCACACCACGCTGGCGCTCACCGTCCACAGCCTGCGCGGCGTCTTCGGCCTCGGCCGCCCGGCGCGCGGCAAGATCGTGCCGTTCGCGCTGGCGGCCATCATGGTGCTGCCTGCCGTCGTGTCGATCGCGATGATGGCGCTGCTGCGGCAGCGCGGCATGAGCTACAGCGGCTTCGCGGTCTTCATGCAGGCCGTGCTGGCCATCTTCCTGGCCGCGCAGGCGCCCACGGTCGTGGCCCCCGACCTGCGCTTCCGGGTCCTGCCGCTCTACCTGTCGCGCCCGGTCACGATCACCGAGTACGTGGGCGCCAAGGTCGTCGCGATGACCCTCGCCCTCTACGCGCTGCTCGCGGTGCCGATGACGGTCATGTTCCTGGGCGAGCTGCTCGTGGACCTGCCGGGGGCGCCGCGCACCAAGGAGTACGCGGGCGCCATGGTCACCGGGCTGCTGCTCGCACTGCTGCTGGCGGCCTTCGGCCTGGCGATCGCCTCGCTGACGCCGCGGCGCGGGCTCGGCGTCGCCTCGGTCATCGCCGTCTACCTGCTCGCCTCGGCCTCCGTGCCGATCCTGTACGGCACGCTGTTGTCGGCCGGCAACGACGACGCCGCCCGGTGGGCCTGGCTGATCAACCCGTTCTGGCTGGTGGACGCCGTCCAGGTGTGGCTGTTCGGCACGTCGCCGAACTCGGAGGGCGGCTATCCCGGCGGCCCTGTGTCCTTCGTCATCGTGGTCCTGCTCATCGCCGCCGCGGCGGCGGCCCTCGCGCTCCGCTACCGGAAGGCGGCCTCGCGGTGAACATCGAGCTGGCGCAGGTCTCGCGCTGGTACGGCAACGTCGTCGCGGTCAACGACGTGACCATGACCATCAGGCCCGGCGTCACCGGGCTGCTCGGCCCCAACGGGGCGGGCAAGTCGACGCTGCTGCACATGATGGCGGGGTTCCTCGCCCCGTCGAGCGGCACGGTCACCCTGGACGGCACCCGCGTCTTCAAGAACCACCAGATCTACCGAAATATCGGTCTCGTCCCGGAGCGGGAGGGCGTGTACGGCTTCCTGACCGGCTGGCAGTTCGTGCTGTCGGCCGCCCGCCTCCACGGGCTGCCCGACCCCGTCGAAGCCGCCCGCAAGGCGCTGGCCACGGTCGAGATGGAGGAGCCCAAGGACCGGCGCGTCGAGACGTACTCCAAGGGCATGCGCCAGCGCGTCAAGGTGGCCGCCGCCCTCGTCCACGACCCGCCCGTGCTGCTGCTCGACGAGCCGTTCAACGGCATGGACCCGCGCCAGCGGCTGCACCTCATGGACCTGATCCGCTCGATGGGCGCCGCCGGCAAGACCATCCTGTTCAGCTCCCACATCCTGGAGGAGGTCGAGCGGGTGGCCCAGCACATCGAGGTGCTGGTCGCCGGCCGGCACGCCGCCTCGGGCGACTTCCGCGAGATCCGGCGGCTGATGACGGACCGCCCGCACCTGTTCCGCATCCGCAGCAGCGACGACCGGCGGCTGGCCGCGGCCCTGATGCGCGACGACTCGGCCGGCGGCGTCTCCCTCGGCTCCGACGGGCTGGAGGTGCGGGCCGTGGAGTTCCGCGGCTTCGCCCGCCTCCTGCCCCTGGTCGCCCGCGCCGAGGGCATCCGCCTGCACGAGGTCTCCCCCGCCGACGAGGACCTCGAAAGCGTCTTCTCCTACCTGATCAACCGGAGCACCTGAATGAACCCGCGAGGCATACCAGCGCCCGAGCCGCCGAACGGAGTGAGGCAATGAACACCGTGGTCGCAGGTATCACGTACCGGGCGCTGCTGGGGCGGCGGCGGATCGTGCTGCTTCTGCTGTTGCCCCTGGCGCTCCTGGCCCTGGCCCTGCTGCTGCGCCTGGCCGGCAGCGACGACCAGCGCTCGGCCATGCTGCTGATGCAGAACTTCGCCATCGGCACCATGCTGCCCCTGCTCGGCCTCATCGCCGGCACCGGAGTGATCGCCCCCGAGATCGACGACGGCACGATCATCCACCTGATGTCCAAGCCGATCTCCCGCCCGGCCATCGCCCGGACCAAGTTCCTCGTCGCGGCGTCGCTGCTGGCGCTGTTCGCCTCGGTGCCGACCTACGTCGCGGCCTGGCTGCTCGTGGGCAACGAGGACGGGATCGCGTCCGGGTTCGCCGTGGGCACGCTGGTGGCGGGCATCGCGTACGCGGCGGTCTTCCTGCTGCTCGGCGTGGTGACGCGTCACGCGGTGACGATCGGCGTCGTCTACGCCCTGGTCTGGGAGGGGCTGGTGGGCGGCTTCGTCCCCGGTGCCCGCAAGTTCTCGGTCCAGCAGTGGGGCCAGTCGATCGCCGACCAGATCTCCACCTCGCCGTTCCTCAGGGCCGACGTGACGCTCGGCTTCGCCGTACCGGCTCTGGTGATCGTCACAGTGCTGGCGGTCCTGTGGGCGGGGCAGCGGCTGCGCGTCTTCTCCCTCACCGGAGACGAGTGAGCGGCCTCGACCACGAGAAACACGAGAAAGGGGTACGGCGTATGCCGTACCCCTTTCTGCTGCCTTGCCGTCCGGATCAGGCGCAGACCACCCGGACCACGTCGGCGAGACGCTCGGCCACCTTGGTGGCCTGATCCTCCGAGGAGGCCTCGACCATCACGCGGATCATCGGCTCGGTGCCGCTCGGCCGGATCAGGACCCGGCCGGTGTCACCCAGCTCGGCCTCCGCGTCGGCGACCGCCGACACGAGCTCGGCCTCCTTGGCCTTGGCCTTGTCGACGTCCTTGACGTTGATGAGCACCTGCGGCATCGGCGTCATGATCGAGGCCAGCTCGCGAAGCGGCTTGCCCGAGGACGCCACCACCGCCAGCAGATGCAACGACGTCAGCAGCCCGTCACCCGTGGTGGCGTGGTCCAGCATGATCACATGGCCGGACTGCTCGCCGCCGAAGTTGTAGCCGTCGGTCTTCATGCGTTCCAGCACGTAACGGTCGCCCACCGCGGTCTCCACCACGGTGATGCCCGCCTCGCGCATGGCCAGCTTGAACCCCAGGTTGGACATCACGGTCGCGACCACGGTGTCCTTGGCCAGCGTCCCCTCGGCACGCATGGCGGCCGCGAGGATCGCCATGATCTGGTCGCCGTCGACGACCGCGCCGGTGTGGTCCACCGCGAGGCAGCGGTCGGCGTCGCCGTCGTAGGCGATGCCGACGTCGGCGCCGCGCGAGATCACCACCTGCTGGAGCTTGTCCAGATGGGTGGAGCCGTGGCCGTCGTTGATGTTGAGACCGTCAGGGCGCGCCCCGATCGCCTCCACCTGGGCGCCGGCCCGCAGCAGCGCCTCCGGCGCCACCATGTGCGCGGCCCCGTGGGCGCAGTCCACGACGACGCGCAGGCCGTCGAGCCCGCCCCGCATCGTGGCCAGCACATGGGTGATGTACCGGTCGGCCTCACCGTAGGCGTCACGCACCCGGCCGACGGCCGAGCCGACGGGGAAGCTCCAGTCCTCGCCGAGCCGCCGCTCGATCTCGTCCTCGACCGAGTCGGACAGCTTGAAGCCGCCCCGGGCCAGGAACTTGATGCCGTTGTCCGGCGCGGGGTTGTGCGAGGCCGACAGCATGACGCCGAGATCGGCGCCGAGTGCCGCGGTGAGGTGGGCGACGGCCGGGGTGGGCAGCACGCCGAGGCGCAGCACATCCACTCCGGACGACGCCAGGCCGGCGACCACAGCGGCCTCGAGGAACTCCCCCGAGGCACGCGGGTCCCGGCCCACGACCGCTATCGGACGACGTCCGGTAGCGGCGAACGCGCCCGCATCGCCGAGGACATGAGCCGCCGCGACCGAAAGGTCCATGGCGAGCTCCGCCGTGAGGTCGCGCCCCGCGACCCCACGGACCCCGTCGGTGCCGAAAAGGCGCGCCAACTCAGCGCTTGCTGTACTGCGGAGCCTTGCGGGCCTTCTTGAGGCCGTACTTCTTCCGCTCCGTGGCGCGGGCGTCACGGGTGAGGAAGCCGGCCTTCTTCAGCGGGGGCCGGTTGACCTCGACGTCCAGGATCGACAGCGCGCGGGACAGGCCCATGCGCAGGGCGCCGGCCTGGCCGGTCACGCCACCGCCGTCGATGCGCGCGATGACGTCGAACGCGTCCTCGGCGCCGAGCACCACGAAGGGCTCGTTGACGATCTGCTGGTGGACCTTGTTGGGGAAGTAGACGTCCAGGGAACGCCCGTTGATCGTCCACTTGCCGGTGCCGGGGACGATGCGCACGCGGGCGATCGCCTCCTTGCGGCGGCCGGTGCCGTACGAGTTGCCCGTGGTGACGGGCTTGCGCACGGGGGCGTCAGCGCTGGCAGCGGACTCGGTGGTGTACTCGGAAGGGAACTCCTCGCTGGAGAAGTCTTCCACCTCGGCCTCGACGGCCGTCTCGACACCGGTGGGCTCAGCCACGGTTCTCCTCTAACTCTTTTGAAGTGCTACTGGGCGATCTGGGTGATCTCGAACGGCACCGGCTGCTGGGCCTGGTGCGGGTGCTCGGACCCCGCGTAGACCTTCAGCTTCTTGGCCATCTGCCGGCCGAGGGAGTTCTTCGGCAGCATGCCCCTGACGGCCTTCTCGACCGCCTTGTCCGGCCGCTTGTCCATGAGCTCGCCATAGCTGACGGAACGCAGACCGCCCGGGTAGCCCGAGTGGCGGTAAGCCTTCTTCTGCTCACGCTTGTTGCCGGTGAGCGCGATCTTGTCGGCGTTGATGACGATGACGAAGTCACCGGTGTCGACGTGGTTGGCAAAGATCGGCTTGTGCTTGCCGCGGAGCAGGATCGCGACGTGGCTGGCCAGCCGGCCCAGCACGACATCGGTCGCGTCGATGACGTACCACTGACGCTGGACGTCGGCGGGCTTCGGTGAGTACGTGCGCACGGTCGTAGCCTTCTTTATGCTCGCGTCTTCGGCGCGCTGCCGGATGCGACAGCGCTGGGTTCGGTCGGTGCGGGCACACGACGGCCCGGACCTTCCGTCTCCACATAGATGGGAGATGACGCCGGACGCGCCGCGCATCGGTCACGCTGGACCTATGCACACAACGAACGATTAGGCTACCCGCCCCAGGGGGCGCAGGTCAAAAGACCGGTAACCTCGCACGATTCTACCCGACCACAGAACGGTTCTATTTCGGTTCCCGGCAATCCCTTCTTTACCATGAGCCGACATCTCTATCGTTGGTGGCCGTATGTGGCAGAGCTCTCACACCCGGCACACCCAGCGGAGCGCACGGCGCCGGAGTCACCTGGGCGTGCTGGTCTGCCTCATGGCCGCGCTGTTCTTCACGGGAGTGCTGCTGGGCCGGATGAGCGACGGCGCCGAGCCGACCGGCCACATCTACCTCAGCGAGACCGCCCCGCCCCTCACCCCCAAGGCGACGCCGACGCCCAAGCCGGCGCGGCCTCGCGCCGACCGGATCGCGCGGGCGACCACGACGGCCACCGCGCTCCCCCGCGGGCGCAGCCGGGTCCAGCCCACCAGGACGCCGACCGGTGACCTCATCCCCGGCTACACCGCCGGTGACCCGACGCGCGTCCTCGGCGAGGAGGTCCTGCAGCTCTCGCCGGCCATGGCGGCCAAGGTCGTCAGCCTCACGAACTCCGCCCGCCTCAAGCGCGGCTGCGGCCCGCTGCGCGTCGACGCCAGGCTGACCCGCTCGGCCCGCGCCCACTCGATGGAGATGGCGAAGTACGGCCGCCTCGTCCACGAGTCGCCCGACGGCGGGTCCCCGTGGGACCGCATGGAGCGGACCGGATACCGGGCCGGCGCCGCCGAGAACATCGGCCGCGGCTACGCCTCCCCGGAGGAGGCCGTGCAGGGCTGGCTCGACAGCCGTGACCACCGCCAGAACATCCTCAACTGCCGCATCCGCGCCATCGGCGTCGGCGTGGTGTCCGGCGCCGGCGGCCCGTGGTGGACCCAGGACTTCGGATATTCCTGACAGCCTCGCGGTAATCTCGCCCGCATGGGTTTCCCCGACGACAGCGAGAGCAGCACCCAGCGCATCGCCAGCCGCTTCCGCAGGAAGCGTGACGACGCCCCCGAGACCGGGGCCTCCCCCGCCCCCGAGCCCAGCGCCTTCGCCCGTCCGCCGTACCAGGATCGCCCGCAGAAGGCGCCGGTCGCCGAGGAGGCCCGCCCCGAGCGGCGCGAGACGTGGAGCCCGTACGCCGAGGGCAAGAAGTCGCGCGGCCCGCTGTGGTTCACGCTCGGCGGCCTCGCGGTGCTGGCCGTGCTCGTGGTCGGTCTGACCATGATGTGGAAGGCCGGGAGCTCCGATTCCGCCGCCACCGCCCCGCGCCGCACCTCCGCCCCGCTGCCGTCCGCGCCCCCCGGCAAGTACGGGTACGCGGCCCAGCGGGCCACCGACCCGGATCCGCTCACGGTCAAGGAGCTGTTCCCGAGCAAGAAGTTCGCCGTGTCCGGACGCTCGTACGAGATGACCATCACCAGCAAGCTCAAGAAGTGCGGTGACGGCGCGCTCGGCAGCAAGCTGCAGAAGGCGCTGACGGCCGGCAAGTGCACCCAGCTCATCCGCGCCAGCTTCCGCGACAAGGCCGGCAAGGTCATCGGCACGGTCGGCGTGGCCAACCTCAAGACCGGCAAGAACGCCACCAAGGTCGCCTCCGCCGGCAGCGACACCAACTACGTCAAGCCGCTGCCCGGCAAGGACGCGGTCACCAAGCTCGTCGGCTCCGGCAGCGGCGGCGCCCAGGTGTGGACGCACGGCCACTACGCGGTCATGATCTGGTTCCAGAACAAGGACGGCAGCAAACCCGACAAGAAGAGCCAGAAGGCGATCATGCGGACTGCCGACGAGATCGCCAAGGCGACCGTCTTCAAGGCACTCGACACGCGCTCGCTGACCGGCCACCCCGCCTAAAACGCTCCTTTCACCCAACAAGGTCACAAAGCACTCACCTGATGCCGCCGGGAACGCCCATACCGCCATGACGATCTTCCGACTCTCGCTAGGCTCGCCCTTATGCGTGGCCAGGAACCTGGGTCTGAGCACGATCGTGGAGACGCCGACGGCGCGGCGGCACCGGCGACGCCACCGCCGAGCTTCGGCCGGCCCGCTGAGCGACATGCCCCGCCGCCGTCCGCTCCGTCCTCTGCCGAGCCGTCCGACGTGACGGGGCGCGAGCGTCCCCCGTACACCTGGGGCCCGCCGCCCGTGCCCCCGTCCACGCCGGCACCACCGCCCGAGCAGGACATGCCGCCGTACGGCACGTCGCCCCAGGACATGCCGCCGTACGGCACGTCACCCCACGGCACGTCGTCGTACGGCATGTCGTACGGCAGCGGCGAGCACGCGGCCGCACCGGGCCAGGGCGGCAGCGGCCTCCCGGCGGACGCGCAGCCGTGGGAGGTGCCGGGGCGAGACGCCGCGCCGTACGACTGGTACGCGGACGCCCCGTACACCCACGCGACCATCTCCCACCTGCCGCAGGGGGACACCGGGTCCGCGCAGGGGAACGCCGGGCCCCCGCAAGGGCCCACCGGATCTCCGCAAGGACACACCGGGTCCACGCAGGGGCCCGCACCGGCCGACGCCGCCACGCCGTGGGCCTCGCCAGAGCCGGACTCGTGGGCGACCGACCCGTCCGCCCCTTGGCCCCCTCCCGAGCCGGGCCCCTGGCACGTGCCCGCCGCCCAAGCCGCCGCCGAGCCCCCGGGACAGGCTTTCCCGCCGGCGCCACCGACCGGCTCGCCCGAGCAGCCCCCGCCGTGGGCCGCCGGCCCGGTGGTGCCCGGCGCGCCGCCCTGGGAGCCGCCGCCCGCCTTCACGGCCGCAGCCGCGGGCATGCAGGTGTGGCCCGCACCCGTCGTCGACCCGCCAGCCATGCCCCCGTGGCCCGCCGCCACGGGCGAGCCCGTCCCCGGCCTGGACAGCGACGCGGCCCTCACCACGGACCACCTGGCCCCGGACGCCAGGACGCACGCCGACCCCAACACCACGGCGCCCCACGCGTTCCCGTCCCCTTCGGCGGCCCCGTACGGACCCGCCCACCACACCGCAGGTCCTCACCAGGCACCGGGACCCGAGACCGCGCACACCCCGCCTCCGCACGGCTTCGACCCCAACGCCACACTGCCTGACGTGCTCGACGCCGACTCGACCGCCTCTCATCCCATCGAGACGGGCCGCCCACCCCGCGCCGCCGCGCAGCCGCCCGCCTCGGGTGCGGGCCGGTCCGCACCCGACGCGAACGACACCCTCCCCGCCGGGGCGCAGTGGTCCGGCTCCGGAGACACCGTTCCGCACCTGCCCCGCCCGGCCACGGCCCCCGGCACGTCACCCCACGCCCAGCAGCATGCCCCGACCGGTCCCCAGCCCGCCGCACCCAGCGGCTCCCCTGAGCACCCGCACGGCGCACGCCCCCCTGAGCCCAGCGACGTCCCGGTCTGGCCGCCCGCCGAGGCCCCCCCCCACGCCCAGGGGCCCACCGCCCCACAGCCGACCACCCCCGCCGACACCGGCACACCTCACCAGGACGCTCCCCACCCGGGCACACCCCACCAGGGCACGCCTCAAGCGAGCACATCCCGGGAAGGTGCTCCCCAGACCGGTGTGTCCCAGGGAGACACCGCCCACGTGGGCGCGCCGCAGACGGGCACGTCCCAGGGAGGCACGCCCCAGGGGGGCACGCCCGACCCGACCGCCGCGGCACCAGGCACCTCTCACCCGGCCGCCGCGCCACCAGGCACCTCTCGCCCGGCCGCCACCTCACCGGGCGCACCACAGCAGGAAGCGACCGCACCACACCAGAGCGCCGCTTCCGCCGTCCCGGGCCAGCCCACCGCCGCTCATCCCCCGAACGGCCGGCCCGCGACCGGCCCCTCGAACCCGGGCCAGCCCACGGCCCCCCACCCCGCCCCCGGTCAGCCCATGGCCGGTCCGCCGAACCCGGGTCAGCCCACGGCCCCCCACCCCGCCGGCCACAGCGCCCCTGGCCAGGCCCCGCCCGGTCACCCCGTGCCCGGCCAGACCGCTCCGCCCCACGCCGCCCCGGGACAGAACCCTCCCGGACAGAACGTGCCCGGACAGAACGGGCCAGGCCCCGTCGGGCCCGGACAGAACGGGCCAGGCCCCGTCGGGCCCGGACAGAACGGGCCAGGTCCGGTCGGGCCCGGACAGAACGGGCCAGGTCCGGTCGGGCCCGGGCAGAACGGGCCAGGTCCGGTCGGTGCCAACGGCCCCCAGGCCGGGCGTCAGTCCGGTGCCTGGCCGCCCCCTCCCCAGACCGAGGAGCAGCGTCAGGAGGAGCAACTTCCCGAGCTGCCCTTCAGCCGCGAGATCTGGGGCAAACCGAGCACCCCGCCGCCCCGCTCCCCCCTCTCGCCCGCCGCGTTCGACCTGCCCACCCCGCCCCCGGGCGGCGTCGGCGGTCACCCGCTGGGCGCGTTCAAGCAGCCACCGGCCGCCCCCACCCCGCCGGCCGCCCAGCCGAACAAGGCCAGGCGGGCCGTCCTGGCCGTTCTCGGCGTGGTCGTCCTCGGAGGCGTGGCCACCGGCGGCTTCTTCGCCTACAAGTCGCTGAGCGCGCCCCCGCCCACGGCGGCCACCCGGCAGCCGACGGCGCCCACCACCGCCCCCGCGCCGTCCGCGTCCGCGCCCTCGGCCGTGTCCCCCACCGCCGGCGCGCCGTCGAGCGCCCCGGCGGCGGCCGTGCTCGACTCCGAGGAGACGGACAAGCGCAAGCTGTCGTTGACCGAGGCGTTCCCGGAGAAGAAGGTGGACGCGGCCGGCGCCGCGTTCTCACGGGTCGTGACCGACATGGAGGGCGACTGCCGCAAGGCCGCCGCGGGGCCGTTCGCCGAGGCGCTGCACGACCAGAAGTGCAGCAGGGTGCTGCGGGCGACGTACGTGGACGGCAAGCGCCGCTACGCGGTGACCAGCGGCATCGCGGTGCTCCCCACCAAGGACGCCGCCATGCGGGCCGACCAGGCCAAGAACCTCGCCCGCAACCTCTGGTTCCGCGCCCTTCCCGGTCCCGCCGGCTCGGGCGGGGAGCGCGTCGACATCGCGGGCGGGTACGCGGCCGGCCTGGTCTGGGGTCGGTACATCGTGTTCAGTTACGCCACCTACGCCGACGGTCACACCCCGGCGGCGAAGGACCGGACGCTGGGCAAGGTCAGCGACGCCTTCCGCGACGAGATGTCGCTCGTCCTGGAGCGCCGCATCTCCAACGACTGACCCGGCGGACGCACCCCGGCAACACGCACGCCAAGGACGTGGCAGAGGTCAGAGGGAGCGGACGCGTCGCGTCGCGGCGGCGCGTACCGCCAGCTCTTCCGCCGGCGGGTAGCGGACCTCCTCCAGGCACAGGCCGTGCGCGGGCGCGACGTGCACCCCGCTGTCCCGTACGGCGCCCCCCAGCACATGGGCCGGCCACGGGATCGGCCGCCGGCCGTCACCCACGGCCAGCAGCGCCCCCACCAACGCCCGCACCATCGAGTGGCAGAACGCGTCGGCCACCACGGTCGCCACCAGCAGCCCGTCGTCCTGACGCACCCACTGCAGCCGTTGCAGCTCGCGGATCGTGGTGGCGCCCTCGCGCTTCTTGCAGAACGCCGCGAAGTCGTGCTCGCCCAGCAGCCGCTCGGCGGCGGTGTTCATGCCGTCGAGGTCGAGCGGGCGGTTGTGCCACACGACCTCCCTGCGCCGCAACGGGTCGCCCCCTCCGGGCGCGTCGCTCACCCGGTACGCGTACCGGCGGGACAGCGCGGAGAACCGGGCGTCAAAGCCCTCAGGAGCCACCGAGACGCGATGAACCCGTACATCCTGCGCCAGTACCCCCGCCAGCCGTCGCACGAGCGTAGCGAGCCGCTCATCGACGTCCAGCGGCAACTCCTCCGTGGCCGCGCCGGCGGAGGGCTGCTCCTCCGGTGCGGCGGACGCGCGGCGGTTGCGGTCGAGCTCGGACAGCGATCCCACCGCGACGTCGACGTGCGCCACCTGGTGCCGGGCGTGGACGCCCGCGTCCGTCCGCCCCGCCACCGTGAGCGCGGGCGGCTCCTCCAGCCGCAGGATCCGGCCGAGCGCCTGCTCGATCTCGCCCTGCACGGTACGCCGGCCCGGCTGGCGGGCCCAGCCGGAGAAGTCGGTGCCGTCGTACCCGAGGTCGAGGCGGAGCCGTACCACGAGCTACCTCCCAGAGCCGTGCACCAGCACGGCAGATGCCAGCACAACGAAACCACCACAGAACGCGAAACGGGCCCGGCACCCCGTGAGGGGGCCGGGCCCGCGACGCCTGGGACCTGAAAGATCAGGCCTCGTCCTTCTTCGCCTCGGCCGAGGCGTCGGCCTCGTCAGCCTGAGCGGCGGGCGCCTCGTCGGCGGCCGCTGCCTCAGCGGCCGGAGCCTCGGTCGCCTCAGCCGGAGCCTCGTTCTCCTCGGCCTGGGCCGGCGCCGCGGCGGCGGCCGGAGCGGCGGCGCGGGAGACGCGAACCGGGTTCAGCGGCTCGGTCACCAGCTCGATGACGGCCATCGGAGCGTTGTCACCCTTGCGCGGACCCACCTTGGTGATGCGGGTGTAGCCGCCCGGACGCTCGGCGAACGTGGTCGCGAGGTCCGTGAACAGGTGGTGGACGACGCCCTTGTCCTTGACGACCGCGAGGACCTGGCGACGGTTGTGGATGTCGCCCTTCTTCGCCTTGGTGATCAGGCGCTCCGCCACCGGGCGAAGGCGCTTGGCCTTGGCGACCGTGGTGCGGATCTTGCCGTGGCGGAACAGGTCCGTGGCCAGGTTGGCCAGGATCAGCTTCTCGTGCGCCGGGCTGCCGCCAAGACGTGCACCCTTGGTGGGCTTGGGCATGGGGATCTCCTTGTGAGTTAACCCGCCCCGGCCGTGCCAGGTACCGGAGTCGGGCCGGTCGCAGTCGTTCGATGCGATCCGTTATCGTCGCCCGCGCCAGGCGGCTGGGCCGCCCGGCGCGAGAGTTCGCGAGGAAGAGCCCTCGCGATGGTTCAGTACTGCTCGGTCTCGACGTACGCGCTGTCGTCGTCGTCGTAACCGGCGCCGGCCACCGCGCTCGGGTCGAACCCGGGCGGGGAGTCCTTGAGCGCCAGCGACATCTCGTGCAGCTTCTGCTTGACCTCTTCGATCGACTTGGCGCCGAAATTCCTTATGTCCAGCAGGTCCTGCTCGCTGCGCGCGACCAGCTCACCCACGGTGTGGATGCCCTCGCGCTTGAGGCAGTTGTAGGACCGGACGGTCAGGTTGAGCTCTTCGATCGGCAGCGCCAGGTCGGCCGCCAGAGCGGCGTCGGTGGGCGACGGGCCGATGTCGATGCCCTCGGCCTCGACGTTGAGCTCACGGGCCAGGCCGAACAGCTCGACGAGGGTCTTACCGGCGGAGGCCACCGCGTCGCGGGGCTTCATGGCCGGCTTGGTCTCGACGTCGAGGATCAGGCGGTCGAAGTCGGTGCGCTGCTCGACTCGGGTCGCCTCGACCTTGTAGGTGACCTTGAGCACCGGCGAGTAGATGGAGTCGATCGGGATGCGACCGATCTCCTGGCCGGGCTGCTTGTTCTGCGCGGCGGAGACGTAGCCGCGACCGCGCTCGACGGTCAGCTCCATCTCCAGCTTCGCCTTGCCGTTCAGCGTGGCGATGCGCAGCTCGGGGTTGTGCACCTCGACACCGGCCGGAGGCGCGATGTCGGCGGCGGTGACCTCACCCGGGCCCTGCTTGCGCAGGTACATCACGACCGGCTCGTCGTGCTCGGAGGAGACGACCAGCTCCTTGAGGTTGAGGATGATGTCGGTGACGTCTTCCTTGACCCCGGGAACGGTCGAGAACTCGTGCAGCACGCCCTCGATCCGGATGCTCGTCACGGCCGCGCCCGGAATGGACGACAGCAGCGTGCGGCGGAGCGAGTTGCCGATGGTGTAGCCGAAGCCCGGCTCCAGCGGCTCGATGATGAACCGGGACCGGGTCTCGTCGATCGACTCTTCGAGAAGAGTCGGGCGCTGAGCGATCAGCATGCGGGTTCTCCCCTTGTCGTGTGGCGACCGCTATATGACGCCACTCCGCTATACAGCCTAAATGGCGTACGGGCGGGCCGTACGCCATCAGGCAGACGAGTTGCTACTTGGAGTAGTACTCGACGATCAACTGCTCCTGGACCTGGGTGTCGATCTGCTGCCGGACGGGCAGCTGGTGAACCAGGACGCGGAGCTTCTCCGGCACGACGCCCAGCCAGGCCGGGACGGTGCGGTCGCCGGCGGTGGCGCGAGCCACCTCGTACGGCAGAAGGTTGCGCTTGGTCTCGCGCACCTCGATGATGTCGTGCTCGCGCACGCGGTACGACGGGATGTCGACCTTCTTGCCGTTGACCAGGATGTGGCCGTGGCGGACCTGCTGGCGGGCGGCGTCACGCGACTGGGCGAACCCGGCGCGGTACACCACGTTGTCGAGGCGGCTCTCCAGGATCTGGAGGAGAACCTCACCCGACTTGCCGCTCTTGCCCGCGGCTTCCTCGTAGTAGTTGCGGAACTGCTTCTCGAGGACGCCGTAGATCCGGCGGGTCTTCTGCTTCTCACGAAGCTGAAGCTGGTACTCGGACTCCTTGGGACGTCCGCGACCGTGCTCACCCGGCGGGTAAGGGCGAATCTCGATGGGGCACTTGGCGGACTCGCACTTGCTGCCCTTGAGGAAGAGCTTGGTCTTCTCGCGACGGCAGAGCTTGCAGTCCGCGCCCGTGTAACGAGCCATTTCTCAATATCTCCTGGGGATCAGACGCGGCGGCGCTTCGGCGGACGGCAGCCGTTGTGCGGCACCGGGGTGACGTCCTGGATCGAACCCACCTCGAGGCCGGTGGCCTGGAGGGAGCGGATCGCGGTCTCACGACCGGAGCCGGGGCCCTTCACGAAGACGTCGACCTTGCGCATGCCGTGCTCCATGGCGCGGCGAGCGGCGTTCTCGGCAGCCATCTGGGCGGCGAACGGGGTGGACTTACGGGAGCCCTTGAAACCCACGTGGCCGGCGCTGGCCCAGGAGATCACGTTCCCGTTGGGGTCCGTGATCGAGACGATCGTGTTGTTGAACGTGCTCTTGATGTGGGCGTGCCCGTGAGCGACGTTCTTCTTTTCCTTGCGGCGCACCTTCTTGGGCGCACCCTGACGGCTCTTAGGAGGCATCCTTTGCCTTCACTCCTGAGGTGTTCGGTCCCGCGGCTGCGAGGACTACTTCTTACCGGGCTTCTTCTTGCCGGCCACGGTCTTCTTCTTGCCCTTGCGGGTGCGCGCGTTGGTCTGGGTGCGCTGGCCGTGGACGGGCAGGCCCTTGCGGTGCCGGATGCCCTGGTAGCAACCGATTTCGATCTTGCGACGGATGTCGGCCTGGACCTCGCGACGCAGGTCACCCTCGATCTTGAAGTTCGCCTCGATGTAGTCACGCATCGGGACGAGCTCGTTGTCGCTGAGCTGGTGGACCCGGAGGTCGCCGCTGACACCGGTCGCCTCGAGGATCTCCTGGGCGCGGGTGCGGCCGATTCCGTAGATGTAGGTGAGAGCGATCTCCAGCCGCTTTTCGCGGGGGAGGTCGACGCCAACCAGGCGGGCCATGGTCGGGCATTCTCCTTCGTGGTGGCGGAGGTCTTACGCCTCATCTCCCCTCCCCATGCCCGGGGTGAGGGCCCCGGCCTCCGACCGGGGGTCTCCTGAGTGGTCCGGCCTTCCGTGCGCGTCCCGGAGCCGAAGCCTCGGGGCGGCACGCCGCCTGCTCAGGTGTGAAGCGTTACTACAGTCCCAGGCTTCTCATGCGTCGAGCCCGCTCCCTGAAATCGGGGCGGACTCGGAGAAGCCTTTGCGGCGACTAGCCCTGACGCTGCTTGTGGCGCAGGTTGTCGCAGATCACCATGACGCGACCGTGCCGGCGGATCACCTTGCACTTGTCGCAGATCTTCTTGACGCTCGGCTTTACCTTCATTGTCCTTCGTGTTCCTCAGACGTCTTCACTTGTATCGGTAGACGATCCGCCCACGACTGAGGTCGTAGGGGCTCAGTTCCACGACCACCCGGTCGTCGGGGAGGATTCGGATGTAGTGCATCCGCATCCGTCCGCTGATGTGGGCCAGGACCTTATGGCCGTTGTCGAGCTGCACCCGGAACATCGCGTTCGGGAGCGACTCAACCACAGTGCCCTCAATCTCGATGGCGCCGTCTTTCTTGGCCAAAATCCCTCGCGTTTCACTGATCGATCGTCTGAGGCTCCGGTTCACTAAGCAGCCGCGACTTCACGCTTCGAAGAGAGCGACGGCCGGCAAGGACCGCCGACGCGTGATAGTCATAGTGAGCCGACTAAGGAGTGTACGACACCTGAGCCTAAAACGCGAAACGCGTGCCAGGTGTCCTGACACAACCACGAGACAGTTTACCCCACGCCCAAGTGCGCGTGACCCACCCCGGCGGCCGCGCCCCTTCCGGAGGCACGCCCTTGGCATGCGCGAGGCCCGCCGGCGGGATGCCGGCGGGCCTCGGAGCCGGAGCCGCGGGAGCCCGGACGACGTGCGAGGTGGCGCCGAAGGCGACGCCCGTGATGGCCGCCCCCGTGATGGCCGCGTCCGTGGAGTGCGGTGGAGCATCAGTAGATGCGGTAGACCTTGCCGCAGTCGTTGAACTTGCCGCCCCAGCAGGTGTACGTGTAGACCCGGGCGAGCCCCTTCTTCGACCAGGTCTCACTGCGCGAGCCGTCCCACTGGCGGACGAACTTGCCGCCGCCCCCGCCCTTGACCTCGTACCGGAACCAGATCCAGCCGGACCTGGGCGTGGACTCCTTGCCGTACCACTTGGTGTAGACCCGGCCACCGGACTTCCAGGTGTAGCCGTAGCTGTGGGCCCTGTGGCTCTTGGAGTAGAACGTGCCCCACTTGTGGACCGGGGCGCTCCGGGCCGCGCCGGCCGTGGCGGTGGTGGTGGCCGCCTGCGCGGCGGGGGCGGCCAGGGCGAGCCCGGTGGCGAGGGAGCCGGCGAGGGTGGCCGCCGCGATGAGCTTCTGCATGTCTTCCTCCGGTGAGTCGGTGCTTCTCGATGCGACTCACGTTAGGAAGATTCGACTGTCCGATCTGTGGAGGAATGCGCAGAGTGCACTAGTGCACACTTCAGCGCTTCTTCGATGATCCCCCGGACCCGAAGATCGTGCTCATCAGCAGGATCACACCCCACGGGCCCATGACCCACAACGGCCACGGGTAGATGAGATGCTCGGCCGTCACGCTGACGATCAGCCAGATGACCCAGTTCACGGAGCTGGCCATCGCCCATGAGGCCCACGCGGCCCGCATGCCGGCGTGCGCCTTGGCCTGCTTGGCCGCCGCCTTGTCGGTCTTCTTGGCGAGCTGCCGGTGGCGCAGGTCCACGTCGGGCAGGTCCGAGGTCAGCCGCTGGAGCTCGCCGTAGGTCTTGCTCTGGTAGAGGTGTTCCAGCCGCTCGTTGAACTCCTCCATGGTGATCCGGCCCTGGGCGGTGTGCTCGCGGAGCACTGCGGCCACCCGGTCGCGATCGGCATCGGAAGCACGCATTTCGGGGCTCTGAGCCATCCCACCACTCCCGGTCAGTTGTGCGGCTGCGCCAGGCGCGATTCGCCCCCGTCTAGAGCGGTAAGCACCCAAGGTCCATTATGTGTCACGGCGACGCTGTGTTCGAAGTGCGCGGACTGCTTGCCGTCGATGGTGACGACGGTCCAGTCGTCGGCCAGCACGCGGGTCCGAGGTGTGCCGAGGTTGACCATCGGCTCGATGGCCAGGCACATGCCCTCCTCCAGCAGCGGGCCCTTGCCCGGCCGGCCGTGGTTGGCGATCCACGGATCCATGTGCATCTCGGTGCCGATGCCGTGGCCGCCGTACTCCGGGGGGATGCCGAATCGGCCCTGCGACCGGACGTAGCGCTCGATCTCGTAGCCGATGTCGGACAGGTGGCGGCCGGGGGTGAGCGCGGCGATGCCGCACCACATGGCCTCCTCGGTGATCCGCATCAGCTCCGTGAGCTCCGGGGCCACCTCCCCCACGGGAACCGTCACGGCCGAGTCGCCGTGCCAGCCGTCGAGGATGGCGCCGCAGTCGATCGAGATGATGTCGCCCTCACGCAGCTTGCGGGCCTTGGTCGGGATCCCGTGCACGACCTCCTCGTTGACCGACGCGCAGATCGTCGCGGGAAAGCCCTGGTAGCCCTTGAACGACGGGACCGCGCCCTCTTCCCTGATCGCCTTCTCGGCGATGACGTCGAGGTCCAGCGGCGTCATGCCCGGCTCGACCGAGCGCTTCAGCAGGTCCAGCGTGCGCCCGACGACGAGACCGGCCGAGCGCATCTTCTCCAGCTGCTCCGCCGACTTGATCTGAATTCCATGCCTGTTCTTCTTGAACACGTTTCGGCACCCCTAGGGTTGGCAACGAGCGGACGCGGGAGCCCAATTCCCCCCACAATAGCCGCGAGGTGGCACGAAGAAATCTCGTGCCACCTCGTCAGTCCGTCAGCAGAGCTATCCCGTGAAAGGGCGGATCGCCTCCATGGCACGCTCGGTGACCTCCTCGACCGGGCCGGTCGCGTCGACACCGACCAGGATGCCCTCGTCGGCGTAGTAGGCGATGAGGGGTGACGTCTGCTCCTGGTAGACCTCCAGGCGGTGCCTGATGGTCTCCTCCTTGTCGTCGTCACGCTGGAACAGCGCGCCGCCACAGACGTCGCACCGGTCGTCCTTCTTGTCGTCGAACTCCACGTGCCAGATGCGGCCGCACTGGCTGCACGTGCGACGGCCGGCGAGGCGGCGGACCACCTCGTCGTCGTCGACCACGAGCTCCAGCACCAGGTCGAGCGCCAGCCCCCAGTCCTTGAGCATGTCGCGCAGGATCTCGGCCTGCGGGACGTTGCGGGGGAAGCCGTCGAGCAGGAAGCCGTCCTGCGCGTCGTCCTCGGAGAGACGGTCACGGACCATGGCGATGGTCACCTCGTCGGGCACCAGGTCGCCGCGGTCCATGTACGTCTTGGCCAGCTTGCCGAGCTCCGTGCCGCCCGAGACGTTGGCACGGAAGATGTCACCTGTCGAGATCTTCGGGATGGACAGGTTGGATGCGATGTACTGGGCCTGCGTCCCCTTTCCCGCTCCGGGGGGCCCTACCAGAACGAGACGCACTACCGCAGGAAGCCTTCGTAGTTACGCTGCTGCAGCTGGCTCTCGATCTGCTTCACCGTGTCCAGGCCGACACCAACCATGATCAGAATGCTCGTCCCTCCGAACGGGAAGTTCTGGCTCGCACCGGCCACCGCCAGCGCGACGATCGGGACCATGGCGATCAGACCCAGATAGAGCGCGCCGGGCGCGGTCAGACGGGTGAGCACGAAGTTCAGGTATTCAGCCGTCGGCCGGCCCGGGCGGATGCCCGGAATGAACCCACCGTACTTCTTCATGTTGTCGGCCACTTCAGGGGGGTTGAAAGTGATGGACACGTAGAAGTACGTGAAGAACACGATCAGCACGAAAAACGTGATCATGTACGTGGGGGTGGTGCCCCCGGCCAGGTTCTGCGCGATCCACTGGACCACCGCGTTCGGGTTGGCGGTGTTGGCGAACAGCGACGTGATGAGCTGCGGAAGGTAGAGCAGCGACGAGGCGAAGATGACCGGGATGATGCCGGCCTGGTTGACCTTCAGCGGGATGTAGGTCGAGGTGCCGCCGTACATCCGCCGGCCGACCATCCGCTTGGCGTACTGCACGGGGATACGGCGCTGAGCCTGCTCGACGAAGACCACCGCGGCGATCATGAAGATACCGACGATCATGACGACCGCGAAGGTGAACTTGTTGGCCTGGAAGATGCTGGCCAGCTCCGACGGGAACACCGACACGACGGAGGTGAAGATCAGGATCGACATGCCGTTGCCGACGCCGCGGTCCGTGATGAGCTCGCCCAGCCACATGATCACGGAGGTGCCGGCCGTCATGATGACGACCATCGTGATGATCTGGAAGATGTCGTTCGGGTTGAGCAGCACGTCCTGCTGGCAGTTCGGGAACAGCTGACCGGAGCGCGCGAGCGCGATGAAGGCCGTGGACTGGAGGACGCCGAGGCCGATCGTCAGATAACGCGTATACTGCGTGATCTTGGTCTGGCCTGCCTGCCCCTCCTTCTTGAGTGCCTCAAGACGAGGAATCACGACAACGAGCAGCTGCAGGATGATGCTCGCCGTGATGTACGGCATGATGCCGAGGGCGAACACCGACAGCTTCAGAAGCGCGCCGCCACTGAACAGCTGCACCATTCCATAGATGTTGCCGGAGGCTCCGTTACGCGCCTCCTGGAAGCAGTTCGCCAGATTCTCGACGTGAACGCCCGGAGTCGGAAGAACCGAGCCAAGACGGAACAGCGCGATGATGCCCAGAGTGAAGAGCAACTTCTTGCGCAGGTCCGGCGTCCGGAACGCCCGGGTAAACGCGGTCAGCACGGTCCCTCCTGCGCGCCTATAAGGCGATGTGAGTATGCGATGGTGCGGGGATCTGCCATCTGAAGTCTCAAGTCAAACGAGCCGGACAGAAGCCTGCCGTCTCGCGAACTCTAACGCACTACGGGCGTGGGAGCCCATTGTCAGGGCCCCCACGCCTCGTCATAGCGTATTTACAGCTCGGTAACGGAGCCACCGGCAGCGGCGATCTTCTCCTTGGCGGCGGCCGAGAAGGCGTGAGCCTGCACGTTCACCGCGACGGAGATCTCGCCGGTGCCGAGCACCTTCACGAGCTGGTTCTTACGGACAGCACCCTTGGCGACCAGCGTCTCCACGGTGACCTCGCCACCGTCGGGGAACAGCTCGCCGATCCTGTCCAGGTTGACGACCTGGTAGGAGGTCTTGAACAGCGCGTTGGAGAAGCCCTTGAGCTTCGGCAGACGCCTCTGCAGCGGCACCTGGCCACCCTCGAAGCCGAGGGGCACCCCGGTACGGGCCCGCGAGCCCTTGGTGCCGCGACCGGCCGTCTTGCCCTTGGAGCCCTCGCCACGGCCCTTGCGGACCTTGGACTTGTTGGCGCCAGGAGCAGGACGCAGGTCGTGAATCTTCAGCGGAGCCTTGTCAGTCATGACTAGTCGACCTCTTCCACCTCGACGAGGTGCGTCACCACGGAGACCATGCCACGAATCTCGGGCCGGTCCTCCTTGACGACGACGTCGCCGATTCGCTTCAGGCCAAGCGAACGCAGCGAGTCACGCTGGTTCTGCTTGCCACCGATCTTCGAGCGAACCTGAGTGATCTTCAGGCGTGCCATGACTAGCTCACCGCCTTCGCCGCGGCGGCCTCCGCGATGCCCTCGCGCTGAGCCTTGAGCATCCGGGCCGGAGCGACATCCTCGATCGGCAGGCCACGACGGGCGGCGATCTCCTCGGGCCGGGACAGGCCCTTCAGAGCAGCCACGGTGGCGTGCACGATGTTGATCGGGTTGTCGGAGCCGAGCGACTTGGAGAGCACGTCGTGGATGCCCGCGCACTCCAGGACCGCGCGCACCGGGCCACCGGCGATGACGCCGGTACCGGCCGAGGCGGGACGCAGGAAGACGACGCCGGCCGCCTCCTCGCCCTGCACGGTGTGCGGAATCGTGCCCTGGATGCGAGGCACCTTGAAGAAGTGCTTCTTCGCCTCTTCGACGCCCTTGGCGATGGCCGCGGGCACTTCCTTTGCCTTGCCGTAACCGACGCCGACCAGGCCGTTGCCGTCACCGACGACAACGAGGGCGGTGAAGCTGAAGCGACGACCACCCTTCACGACCTTGGCCACTCGGTTGATCTTCACTACGCGCTCGATGTACGAGACGCCCTTGTCGGCGGCGCCACCGCGGCGATCGTCACGACGGTCCCGCCGCTCGCCACCGGTGCCGCCACCGCGACGCGGAGCTGCAGCCATCAGTGGTTCCTCATCTCAGTAGCCATATCAGAACTCGAGCCCGCCTTCGCGGGCGCTGTCCGCCAGGGCGGCGATACGCCCGGCGTAGCGGTTGCCACCGCGGTCGAAGACGACAGCGGTGATCCCGGCTTCCTTGGCCCGCTGAGCGAGGAGCTCGCCGACCTTCTTCGCCTTCTCGGTCTTGTCCGCCTCGAGCGTGCGCAGCGAGGCGTCCATGGTGGACGCGCTCACCAGCGTGTGGCCGGCGGTGTCGTCCACGATCTGGACGAACATGTGACGGGTCGAGCGGTTGACGACCATGCGGGGGCGCGCAGTCGTGCCGACGACGTTCTTGCGGACGCGGCGGTGACGGCGGGCCCGCGAGACGGTGCGGGCAGCCGTGTGCTTGCTGAACGCAGTCTTCGGAGCCATGCCTACTTACCAGCCTTTCCGACCTTGCGGCGGATCTGTTCGCCCTGGTAACGCACGCCCTTGCCCTTGTACGGGTCAGGCTTGCGCAACTTGCGGATGTTGGCGGCGACCTCGCCGACCTTCTGCTTGTCGATGCCGTCCACGTGGAACAGGGTCGGCTTCTCGACGCGGAAGGTGACGCCCTCGGGGGCGTCGACGATGACCGGGTGACTGAAGCCCAGTGCGAACTCCAGCTGCGTCGGGCCCTTGGCCTGGACGCGGTAACCGACGCCCACGATCTCCAGGGTCTTGGAGTAACCCTGCGTGACGCCCTGCACCATGTTGGCGATGAGGGTGCGAGACAGGCCGTGCAGCGCGCGGACCTTGTTCTCGTCGTTGGGGCGGGTGACGGCGACAGCGCCGTCGTCGTCCCGAGCCACCGAAATGGGCTCGGCGACCGAGTGAGTGAGCGTGCCCTTCGGTCCCTTGACCTGGACATCCTGGCCGGTGATCGTGATGTCTACGCCACTGGGCACAGGGATGGGCAGCCGTCCGATTCGCGACATGCTGTGTTACTCCCTTCTACCAGACGTAGGCGAGGACTTCCCCGCCCACACCACGCTTGCCGGCCTGCTTGTCGGTCATGAGGCCGGCGGACGTCGAGATGATCGCGACGCCGAGCCCGCCCAGGACCCGAGGCAGGTTGTCCTTCTTCGCATAGACCCGCAGACCGGGCTTGGAGACCCGGCGCAGGCCCGCGAGCGACCGCTCACGGGTCGGCCCGAACTTGAGCTCCACCACGAGGCTCTTGCCCACCTTGGCGTCCTCGACGGCCCAAGACTGGATGTAGCCCTCCTGCTGGAGGATCTCGGCGATGTGCGCCTTGATCTTCGAATACGGCATAGTCACACTCTCGTGGTACGCCGAGTTCGCATTGCGCAGACGCGTCAACATGTCTGCGATGGGGTCGGTCATCGTCATGGCCAGTGGCCTTCCTCGCCGCGGTTTCCAGTCGGCGAAGCATCGAGTGCTTCTGCACCGCTCTGCCGGTGGACCTTCGGCGTGGTCATGGGTGCTCTCGGCGAGAGCGCCCTGGGTTTGTCAGCGTTTCGCTTGCTATGTACGGCCGGCAGCCCGCGGGGGCGACGTCACGCCGCCCCCACAGGGTAACTACCAGCTGGACTTGGTGATGCCAGGCAGCTCGCCCCGGTGCGCCATCTCACGGAAGCAGACGCGGCACAGGCCGAACTTCCTGTAGACGGCGCGGGGACGACCGCAGCGCGTGCACCGGGTGTAGCCCCGGACCTCGAACTTCGGCTTGCGATTAGCCTTGGCGATCAGCGACTTCTTCGCCATGATCAGGCCTCCTTGAAGGGGAAGCCGAGGAGCTTCAGCAGCGCCCGGCCCTGGTCGTCGGTCTTCGCGGTGGTCACGATCGTGATGTCCATGCCCCGCGGCCGGTCGACCTTGTCCTGGTCGACCTCGTGGAACATGACCTGCTCGGTCAGACCGAACGTGTAGTTGCCGTTGCCGTCGAACTGCTTCGGCGACAGGCCGCGGAAGTCACGGATGCGGGGCAGCGCCAGCGACAGCAGCCTGTCGAGGAACTCCCACATGCGGTCGCCGCGAAGCGTGACGTGCGCGCCGATCGGCATGCCCTCGCGCAGCTTGAACTGGGCGATGGACTTGCGGGCCCGGACGACGGCCGGCTTCTGGCCGGTGATCACGGTGAGGTCGCGAACGGCGCCCTCGATGAGCTTCGAGTCGCGAGCCGCCTCGCCGACACCCATGTTGACCTTGATCTTCACCAGGCCGGGGATCTGCATGACGTTCTCGATGCCGAAGTCCTCGCGAAGCTTGGCCGCGATCTCCTCGCGGTACTTCGTCTTGAGGCGCGGCGTCGGACGCTCGGTCTCAGTGGTCGTGGCAGTCATCAGCTGTCCTCACCCGTCTCGTCGGCCTTCTTCTCGTCGGCCTTCTTGTCGGCGGGCTTGTCGTCCTTGAGCTTCTTCACGTTGCTCACGTGGATGGCGGCCTCCATGGTCTGCACGCCGCCGGTCTTGGCGCCGCGCGGACCCTGGTGGGTCTCCTTCGTGTGCTTCTTGATCATGTTGACGCCCTCGACCACCACGCGGTCCCTGTCCGGGAGGGTGGCGATGACGTGACCCTTGGCGCCCTTGTCCTTGCCGGCGATGACCTGGACGAGGTCACCCTTCTTCACATGCAGCTGCTTGGGCATTACAGCACCTCCGGCGCGAGCGAGATGATGCGCATGAACTTCTTGTCGCGCAGCTCACGGCCGACCGGGCCGAAGATACGAGTGCCACGAGGGTCACCGCTGTCCTTGATGATGACGGCGGCGTTCTCGTCGAAGCGGATGTAGGAGCCGTCGGGCCGGCGGCGCTCCTTGACAGTGCGGACGATGACGGCCTTGACCACGTCGCCCTTCTTGACGCCCGTGCTGCCCGGCAGCGCGTCCTTGACAGTGGCGACGATGACGTCGCCGATACCGGCGTAGCGTCGGCCCGAACCGCCGAGAACGCGGATGCAGAGAATCTCCTTGGCACCCGTGTTGTCGGCGACCTTGAGCCGCGACTCCTGCTGGATCACGATTACTCCTGTTAGTCGCGCCGGTTCTCATCGCTGAGCCTGGCGGAACCCGTCGGTTTCTTGGTCCTCCGGCCACAACTCCGCAGAGCCGCACCGCAGGCGACGCGGGAAGCTCCCACGTCCTTGGACACCGTCATGGGGGGTGTCTCCACCCCCCACGAGGCGCGGTATATCCGAGAAGGGTTACTTGGCCTTCTCGAGGATCTCGACGACCCGCCACCGCTTGGTGGCGGAGAGCGGACGAGTCTCCATCAGAAGCACACGGTCGCCCACGCCACAGGCGTTGGACTCGTCGTGCGCCTTGTACTTGGTCGTACGGCGGATGACCTTGCCGTACAGACGGTGCTTGACGCGGTCCTCGACGGCGACGACGACGGTCTTGTCCATCTTGTCGCTGACGACCAGGCCCTCACGGACCTTGCGGAAGTTCCGCGAGTCGTCGTTCGTCTCGGTGGTCTCGGTCTCAGCCATCGCTCGTCTCCTTCTCGACCGTGACGATGCCGAGCTCACGCTCGCGCATCACGGTGTAGATACGGGCGATCTCGCGGCGGACAGCACGCAGCCGCCCGTGGCTCTCCAACTGACCGGTCGCCGCCTGGAAGCGGAGGTTGAACAGCTCCTCCTTGGCTTCCTTGAGCTTCTGGACCAGGGTGTCCTGGTCCTCCACCCGCAGCTCGCCGGCGGTCAGGCCCTTAGCCATCACGCCTCACCCACTTCACGCTTAACGATCTTGCACTTCATCGGGAGCTTGTGGATCGCGCGCTGAAGCGCCTCGCGCGCGACCGGCTCCGCCACGCCGGACAGCTCGAACATCACGCGTCCGGGCTTGACGTTGGCGATCCACCACTCGGGGGAGCCCTTACCGGAACCCATGCGGGTCTCGGCCGGCTTCTTGGTGAGCGGACGGTCGGGGTAGATGTTGATCCACACCTTGCCGCCACGACGGATGTGGCGGGTCATGGCGATACGAGCCGACTCGATCTGGCGGTTGGTCACGTAGGAGTGCTCAAGCGCCTGAATGCCGAACTCGCCGAACACGACCCTGGTGCCGCCCTTGGCGGCTCCGCTGCGGTCAGGCCGGTGCTGCTTGCGGTGCTTGACCCTGCGCGGGATCAGCATGGTCAGCTCCCTTCAGCACCCGGCTGCGCAGCCGGGCCGGTCTCGGGGGCAGCCTGCGCGGCCGCCTCAGTCCTGGGGGCACGGTCACCACGGCCGCCACCACGGCGGGCGCCACCGGCGCCACCACCGCGACGGGGACGGTCGCCGCCGCCGCCACCCCTACGGTCGTCACGCTCGCGACGCTGGCCGGCGCGGGCACCGGCAGCGGCCGCCTCGCGCTCGGCGCGGCTCGTCGGAGCCTCGCCCTTGTAGATCCACACCTTCACGCCGATGCGGCCGAAGGTGGTACGGGCCTCGTAGAAGCCGTAGTCGATGTCCGCGCGCAGCGTGTGCAGCGGCACACGACCCTCGCGGTAGAACTCCGACCTCGACATCTCAGCGCCGCCCAGACGGCCGGAGCACTGGACACGGATGCCCTTGGCGCCGGACTTCATGGCGGACTGCATCGCCTTGCGCATGGCACGGCGGAACGAGACACGGCTGGACAGCTGCTCGGCCACGCCCTGCGCGACGAGCTGCGCGTCGATCTCCGGGTTCTTGACCTCGAGGATGTTGAGCTGGACCTGCTTCTTGGTCAGCTTCTCCAGGTCGCCACGGATACGGTCCGCCTCGGCGCCGCGCCGGCCGATCACGATGCCGGGACGCGCGGTGTGGATGTCCACCTGCACGCGGTCCGTCGTGCGCTCGATCTCGACCTTGGAGATGCCGGCCCGCTCCATGCCCTTCTGCAGCATGCGGCGGATCGCCACGTCCTCGGCGACGTACGACTTGTACAGCTTGTCGGCGTACCACCGGCTCTTGAAGTCGGTCGTGATGCCGAGGCGGAACCCGTGCGGGTTAACCTTCTGGCCCACTATCGGGTCCTTCCCTTCGGCTCGCGGGACTCCACGATCACAGTGATGTGGCTCGTCCGCTTGTTGATCCGATAGGCGCGACCCTGTGCACGCGGACGGAACCGCTTCAGCGTCGGGCCCTCGTCGACCCACGCCCGGCTGACGACGAGCGTCTGCGGGTCGAGGTCGAAGTTGTGCTCAGCGTTCGCCACGGCGCTGCTGAGCACCTTGTAGATAGGCTCGCTCGCCGACTGGGGAGCGAACTGCAGCACGGCCTGCGCCTCCGAAGCGGGCAGCCCGCGAATAAGGTCCACCACGCGGCGGGCCTTCTGGGGCGTGACGCGGACGAACCGCGCCTGAGCCCTGGCTTCCATCGCTTACTCCTCTTACTTCTGAAGGCTGCTATCGCCGGCTGCGGCGGTCTTCCTTGACGTGGCTGCGGAAGGTGCGCGTCGGGGCGAACTCTCCCAGCTTGTGGCCGATCATCGCCTCGGTGACGAACACCGGCACGTGCTTGCGGCCATCGTGAACGGCGATCGTGTGCCCGAGCATGTCAGGCACGATCATGGAGCGCCGCGACCACGTCTTGATGACGTTCTTGGTGCCCTTCTCGTTCTGGACGTCGACCTTCTTCTGAAGGTGCTCGTCCACGAAGGGACCCTTCTTAAGGCTACGTGGCATTTCGGCTGCTCCTACCGCTTCTTCCTCTTGCTCCGACGACGGATGATCAGCCGGTCGCTGGACTTGTTGGCCTGGCGGGTGCGGCCCTCGGGCTTGCCCTTGGGGTTCACCGGGTGGCGACCACCAGAGGTCTTGCCCTCACCACCACCGTGCGGGTGGTCGACGGGGTTCATCGCGACACCGCGGACGGTCGGGCGCTTGCCCTTCCACCGCATACGGCCGGCCTTGCCCCAGTTGATGTTGGCCTGCTCGGCGTTGCCGACCTGGCCGACCGACGCCCGGCAACGCACGTCGACCATGCGCATTTCACCGGACGGCATACGCAGGGTGGCGTACTGGCCTTCCTTGGCGAGCAGCTGGATCTGGGCGCCCGCGGAGCGGCCGAGCTTGGCGCCGCCGCCCGGACGGAGCTCCACCGCGTGGATGAAGGTACCCGTCGGGATGTTGCGCAGCGGCAGGCAGTTGCCCGGCTTGATGTCGGCAGCGGGGCCGTTCTCGATGCGGTCGCCCTGCTTCAGGCCGGTCGGCGCGATGATGTAGCGCTTCTCGCCGTCGGCGTAGTGCAGCAGAGCGATGTTGGCGGTGCGGTTGGGGTCGTACTCGATGTGAGCGACCTTCGCCGGAATGCCATCCTTGTCATGCCTACGGAAGTCAATGATCCGGTAGGCGCGCTTGTGACCGCCGCCCTGGTGGCGCGCGGTGACCCGGCCGTGTACGTTGCGGCCGCCCTTGTTGTGAAGGGGCGCAAGCAACGACTTCTCGGGCGTGCTGCGCGTGATCTCGGAGAAGTCCGAGACACTCGAGCCGCGGCGACCCGGAGTCGTCGGCTTGTACTTACGGATGCCCATCTTTTTCGTTCATCCTTCGTCGGTTACATGGGTGAGCCCGCCGCACCGAAGTGCGACGGTCTCAAGCCCTTCACGGGCCTCGCGACCCGCTCTCTTTCTGTGGCTGCTAGCCGATCTGACCGAAGATGTCGATCCGATCGCCCTCGACCAGGCTCACGATCGCGCGCTTGGTGTCGGGACGCTTGCCGTAACCGGTGCGGGTGCGCTTGCGCTTGCCCTGCCGGTTGATCGTGTTCACGCTGGTGACCTTGACCCCGAAGATCTGCTCGACGGCGATCTTGACCTGGGTCTTGTTCGCGGTCTTCTTCACCAGGAACGTGTACTTGTTGTTCTCATCGATCAGGCCGTAGCTCTTCTCGGAGACGACCGGCTTGATGATGACGTCGCGCGGGTCGGCGATCTTCTCCATCAGGCGTCTTCCTTCTCACTCTGAGCTGCCGCCTGAGCCGACAGCCGCGCCACGACCTGGTCGTAGGCCTCACGGGTGAAGACCACGTCGTCGTTGCAGAGCACGTCGTAGGTGTTGAGCTGCCCGGCGTCCAGCAGGTGGACCTCCGGGGCGTTGCGCAGGCTCAGCCAGGTGCGCTGGTCAGCCTCGTCGACGACGAGGAGGACGGACCTGGCCTGCGTGATGTTACGCAGGGCCTGCAGCGCCGCCTTGGTCTTCGGGGTCTCCCCCTCGACCAGGCCGCTCACCACGTGCACGCGACCGCCGCCGGCCCGGTCCGAGAGGGCCCCGCGCAGGGCGGCGGCCTTCATCTTCTTGGGCGTGCGCTGCGAGTAGTCGCGCGGCACCGGGCCGTGGACGACGCCACCACCGGTGAACTGCGGGGCGCGGGTCGAGCCCTGACGGGCGCGGCCGGTGCCCTTCTGGCGGTACGGCTTCTTGCCGCCGCCGCTGACCTCACCACGGGTCTTGGCCTTGTGGGTGCCCTGCCGGCGAGCGGCGAGCTGGGCCACGACCACCTGGTGGATCAGAGGAATGTTGACCTTGGCGCCGAAGATGTCTTCGGGAAGGTCGACGGTGCCCGCCTTGGCGCCGCTGGCGTCGAGGACGTCAATGCTGGTCACTTGGCAGCCCCCTTCTTTGCAGCGGTGCGGACGAGGACCAGGCTGCCGTTGGCGCCGGGGATCGCACCCTTGATGAGGATGAGTCCCTTCTCGGCGTCGACGGCGTGAACCTTGAGGCTCTGCACAGTGGTGCGGACGTTACCCATCCGACCAGCCATGCGCAGACCCTTGAACACGCGGCCCGGGGTGGCGCAGCCACCGATGGAACCCGGCGAGCGGTGCTTGCGCTGCGTACCGTGCGACGCGCCCAGACCACCGAAGCCGTGCCGCTTCATGACACCGGCGAAGCCCTTGCCCTTGCTCTTGCCCGTCACGTCGACGAACTGGCCGGCCTCGAAGGTGTCGGCCAGCAGCTCCTGGCCCAGGGTGTAGTCGCTCGCGTCGTCGGTGCGGATCTCCGCGAAGTAACGGCGCGGGGTGATGTCGTGCTTGCGCAGGTAGTCGCCGAGCGGCTTGTTGACCTTCCGGGGGTCGACCTGCCCGAAGCCGAGCTGAACGGCGGAGTAGCCGTCCTTCTCCGCGGTGCGGACGCGGGTCACCACACACGGACCGGCCTCGACCACGGTGACCGGAACGAGCCGGTTGTCCGCGTCGAAGACCTGGGTCATGCCGAGCTTCTTGCCCAGGACGCCCTTGATCGTCTTAGCCATGTCAGTGTGATCCCTCAGAGCTTGATCGAAATGTCGACGCCCGCGGGGAGGTCGAGCCGCATGAGCGAGTCGACGGTCTTGGGCGTCGGGTCGATGATGTCAATCAGCCGCTTGTGCGTGCGCATCTCGAAGTGCTCGCGGCTGTCCTTGTACTTGTGCGGCGAGCGGATGACGCAGTACACGTTCTTCTCGGTCGGCAGCGGCACCGGGCCCGCGACCTTCGCACCAGTCCGCGTCACCGTCTCGACGATCTTCTTGGCCGAAACGTCGATGACCTCGTGGTCATAGGCCTTGAGCCGAATGCGGATCTTCTGTCCCGCCATAGTGGCCTCGGTGTCCTTCGCTGTCGTCTGAAAAAGTATCGTGCGGCCTGTTGCCGCTGATCGGTCGCGGGCGTGAACCCGCATGGCCCCACGTGACAGACGCAGATGATCTGCCGTTTCTTCCGTGATCCGGCAGTTACTTCGGTCACTGCCGAAGCCACTGCGAGATCACGGCGTTGCGTGGGACCTGGACGGAGCCTCACGGCTCCGGCCTGTCGTGGTGCGGCGGCCGGCCCCTGATAGGAGGGCCGGCCACCGCCCCGCGATCGCGCTACTTGATGATCTTCGTGACCCGACCGGCGCCGACGGTGCGGCCACCCTCACGGATCGCGAACTTCAGGCCTTCCTCCATGGCGATGGGCTGGATCAGCTCAACGCGCATTTCGGTGTTGTCGCCCGGCATGACCATCTCGGTGCCCTCGGGGAGGTGCACGACACCGGTCACGTCAGTCGTACGGAAGTAGAACTGCGGGCGGTAGTTGTTGAAGAACGGCGTGTGGCGGCCGCCCTCGTCCTTGGACAGGATGTAGACCTGGCCCTCGAACTCGGTGTGCGGGGTGGTCGTGCCCGGCTTGATGATGCACTGGCCGCGCTCGACGTCGTCGCGCTTGATGCCGCGGAGCAGCAGCGCGGCGTTGTCGCCCGCGTGACCCTCGTCGAGCATCTTGTTGAACATCTCGATGCTGGTGACGGTGGTGGTCGTCTTCTCCGGCTTGATGCCGATGATGTCGACCTGCTCGTTGACCTTGACGATGCCGCGCTCGATACGGCCGGTGACGACCGTGCCACGACCGGTGATCGAGAACACGTCCTCGACCGGCATGAGGAACGGCTTCTCCGTCTCACGGGGCGGCTCGGGCACGTTCTCGTCGACGGCGTTCATCAGCTCGATGATGCTGTCGGCCCACTTCTCGTCGCCCTCAAGAGCCTTGAGCGCGGAGACGCGGACGACCGGCAGGTCGTCGCCGGGGAACTCCTGAGCGGACAGGAGCTCACGAACCTCGAGCTCGACGAGCTCCAGGATCTCCTCGTCGTCCACCATGTCGGACTTGTTGAGGGCCACGACGATGTAGGGGACGCCGACCTGGCGGGCCAGGAGGACGTGCTCCTTCGTCTGCGGCATCGGGCCGTCGGTGGCGGCGACCACGAGGATCGCGCCGTCCATCTGAGCGGCACCGGTGATCATGTTCTTCACGTAGTCGGCGTGACCGGGGCAGTCCACGTGGGCGTAGTGGCGCTTCTCGGTCTGGTACTCGACGTGCGCGATGGAGATCGTAATGCCGCGGGCCTTCTCCTCAGGCGCCTTGTCGATCTTGTCGAACGGCGTAGCCTGGTTCAGCTCGGGGTAACGGTCGTGGAGCACCTTGGTGATCGCCGCGGTCAGCGTGGTCTTACCGTGGTCGATATGCCCAATGGTGCCGATGTTCATGTGCGGCTTGTTCCGCTCGAACTTGGCCTTGCCCACTGGCTTCTCTCCTTGAGAATCTGACTGACTTTCGTCTGCACACTCGGGCCCGGGTCTTCCCGAACCCCTAGGCGGCGGGGCGGCTCGCACCACCCCGCCAGAGGCCGAGGCCTCTTCAACGGCCGGACGCCGGCGAACCGGCGCCCCGCCTGGTGGGGTCCCGGGACTATTCGCCCCGGGCCTTCGCGACGATCTCCTTGGCGATGCCCGGAGGCACCTCCGAGTAGGAGTCGAACTGCATGCTGTAGCTCGCGCGCCCCTGCGTCTTGCTACGCAGGTCACCAACGTAGCCGAACATCTCAGACAGCGGCACGAGCGCCGTGACGACGCGGGCGCCGGCCCGCTCGTCCATGGACTGGATCTGCCCGCGGCGACCGTTGAGGTCACCGATGACGTCACCCATGTAGTCCTCGGGCGTGGTGACCTCGACGGCCATCATCGGCTCGAGGAGCACGGCGTCCGCCTTGCGCGCGGCCTCCTTGAAGGCCATCGAGCCAGCGATCTTGAACGCCATTTCCGAGGAGTCGACGTCGTGCGCGGCACCGTCGGTCAGCGTCACCTTCACGCCCACCATCGGGTAGCCGGCCAGCACGCCGAACTCGGCGGCCTCCTGAGCGCCCGCGTCGACCGAGGGGATGTACTCCCTCGGGATGCGGCCACCGGTGACCTTGTTCTCGAACTCGTAGCCGTCGTTGCCTTCGCCCAGCGGTTCGAGGTTGATGATCACCCGCGCGAACTGACCGGAACCACCGGTCTGCTTCTTGTGGGTGTAGTCGAGCTTCTCCACCTTGCGGCGGATGGTCTCGCGGTAGGCGACCTGAGGACGGCCGACGTTCGCCTCGACCTTGAACTCGCGGCGCATCCGGTCGACCAGGATCTCCAGGTGGAGCTCGCCCATGCCCCAGATGACCGTCTGACCGGTCTCCTCGTCACGGCGAACCTGGAAGGACGGGTCCTCCTCGGCCAGCCGCTGGATGGCGGTGGAGAGCTTCTCCTGGTCACCCTTGGTCTTGGGCTCGATGGCGACGTTGATGACCGGGGCCGGGAACGTCATCGACTCGAGCACGACCTGGTGGGTCGGGTCGGACAAGGTGTCGCCGGTGGTGGTGTCCTTCAGACCCATCACGGCGACGATCTGACCAGCGATCGCCGTCGGGCGCTCTTCGCGCTTGTTGGCGTGCATCTGGTAGATCTTGCCGATCCGCTCCTTCTTCCCCTTCACAGAGTTGACAACCTGTGAACCGGTCTCGAGCGTGCCCGAGTAGATGCGGATGTAGGTGAGCTTGCCCAGATGCGGGTCGCTGGCGATCTTGAAGGCCAGAGCGGAGAACGGCTCGGTCGGGTCCGCGTGACGCTCGATCACCTCTTCCTCCTTGCCGACCGCGTGGCCCTTGAAGGCCGGGATGTCGGTCGGGGCGGGGAGGTAGGCGACGATCGCGTCGAGCAGGGGCTGCACGCCCTTGTTCTTGAACGCGGTGCCGCAGAGAACCGGGTTGATGGCGCTGGCCAGCGTGGCGCGGCGGATGGCCGCGATCAGCTGCTCCTCGGTGGGCTCGGTGCCCTCGAGGAAGAGCTCCATCAGCTCGTCGTCGTTCTCGGCGACGGTCTCGATGAGCCGGTCGCGCCACTCACGGGCGGCCTCGGCGTGGTCGGCCGGGATGTCGACGGTGTCGTACATCTCGCCCTTCGCCGCCTCGGCGCTCCAGATGAGGGCCTTCATCTTGATGAGGTCGATGACGCCCTTGAAGTCGGCCTCAACGCCCCACGGAAGCTGGATGACCGCCGGGGTGGCGCCCAGACGGTTGACCATCATGTCGACGCAGCGGTGGAACTCCGCGCCGACACGGTCCATCTTGTTCACGAAGCAGATGCGGGGAACTTCGTAGCGGTCAGCCTGGCGCCACACCGTCTCCGACTGCGGCTCGACACCAGCGACACCGTCGAACACGGCGACCGCACCGTCGAGGACGCGGAGCGAACGCTCCACCTCGATCGTGAAGTCGACGTGACCCGGGGTGTCGATGATGTTGATGGTGTGACCGAGCCACTCGCAGGTCGTCGCGGCCGACGTGATCGTGATGCCGCGCTCCTGCTCCTGCTCCATCCAGTCCATCGTGGCAGCGCCCTCGTGGACTTCACCGATCTTGTAGTTGATGCCGGTGTAGAACAGGATGCGCTCGGTCGTGGTGGTCTTGCCCGCGTCGATATGGGCCATGATCCCGATGTTGCGGACCTTGGCCAGGTCAAGAGCGGTCGTGGTGGCCACTTCTCTCGCGTCCTCGTCGTCTCGTCGAACCCGCCGGGGTTACCAGCGGTAGTGGGCGAAGGCCTTGTTGGACTCGGCCATCTTGTGGGTGTCCTCGCGCTTCTTCACGCTCGCCCCGAGGCCGTTGCTGGCGTCGAGGAGCTCGTTCATGAGGCGCTCGGTCATGGTCTTCTCGCGGCGGGCGCGGGAGTACTGCACCAGCCAGCGCAGGGCCAGGGTGGTGCTGCGCGCGGCGCGCACCTCGACCGGCACCTGGTAGGTCGCGCCACCGACGCGGCGGCTGCGGACCTCGAGGGTCGGCTTGACGTTGTCGAGCGCGCGCTTGAGGGTGACGACCGGGTCGTTGCCCGTCTTGTCCCTGCAGCCCTCGAGGGCGCCGTAGACGATCGACTGCGCGATGGAGCGCTTGCCGTCCAGGAGCACCTTGTTGATCAGGGCGGTGACCAGCGGCGAACTGTAAACCGGGTCAGCCATGAGCTGACGACGGCCAGGAGAACCCTTGCGAGGCATTGTTAGCTCTTCTCCTTCTTCGCGCCGTAGCGGCTACGGGCCTGCTTGCGGTTGCGGACACCCTGGGTGTCAAGCGAGCCGCGGATGATCTTGTAGCGAACACCCGGCAGGTCCTTCACACGACCGCCACGCACGAGCACGATGGAGTGCTCCTGCAGGTTGTGACCCACACCGGGGATGTAGGCCGTGACCTCGATGCCGTTGGTGAGCCGAACACGGGCCACCTTGCGCAGTGCCGAGTTGGGCTTCTTCGGGGTCGTGGTGTACACGCGCTGGCAGACGCCGCGGCGCTGCGGACTCCCCTTGAGGGCAGGAGTCTTGGTCTTTGAGACCTTGTCCTGCCGGCCCTTGCGGACCAACTGCTGAATAGTGGGCACTGCCACTCCGTTTCGTGCCTTGGCCGGTGTACGTCAAGTTGTGCGATTCGCAGGTACTGCCGGTGTCATGACCTGCTGTTTTTGCCTCCCCCAGCGCCCCCGCGGTCGGGCGTGTCGCGCTGTTCGCACAGACACATCCCCGTGGGTTACGAGCCAGGAAGCCGTCCCGCGCTCCCGAAACGAGCGCACGGTCGAGAGCCCGCATAGTAACGGGCACGATGCTCAAGACTACCTAGGTCGCTGCGACACGTCAAAACGGCGCGGCAAACCAGACAAGGCTTGCCACTCCGGATCGCAGCGGCCATCTCATCAAGGCCCGGACTACTGCTCCGCAGCCATGATATCCGCCCCGCGCCGTGCTTCGTCGCGCTTCCCGTCACACCGGCCACCGGAATTCCGTTGACTTCGTATCGATTTTCGATACTATCGGCTTTCGATACTATCGAACAACGATATGGAGCGGCTTCATGTCTTCCCGCGAAGCGTCCCATCTGCGGTGGACGGCGATCACGGTGCGCGTCCTGCTCGCGCTCCTCGCCGCCGTGACGGCGTACGAGATCGGCCGCGCGGCCGTGACCGGCGGCGAGAACGCCTTCTCCGACCGGGACAATCAGAGCCTGGTGTGCGCGCCGTCGCCGGGCCTCACGAATGTGGCGGGGAACGTCACGGAGGATCCGGCCATGCTCGCGGCCGTCAAGGGCTTCAAGGAACCCCCCTTTTACCTCTTTCCCCTGGCGAAGGGCGCCGAGGTCGTGGAGCCCATGCCGGAGCTCTGCAGGGACGACTCCTCGCTCGGTACCCAGCTCCTGTACCAGAGCTCCCGGTTCGCCACCACGCTCGTGCTGCTCGCGGCGCTCCTCCTGCTCGAACGGCTGATCCGGGCGGCCCGGCGGGAGGGCGGGTTCGACGAGGCGGTCGTCAGGCGCCTGCGGTTCCTCGGCGTCTTCCTGGCCGCCGGTACGCTCGTGTCGTCGCTCTACACGACGATCGCCGAGACCGGCCTGGCCCAGTCGATGGTGGCCGGCGCCCTCAGGAGGCCCTGGGAGCTCGCCCTGGACAACTGGGACTTCCCCTGGGCCTACCTGGTCGCCGGGGTCGGCCTCGTCGTGATGGCGAAGGTCGTCCGCGTCGGAGCGTCCATGCGCGAGGAACTCGAAGGAACCGTCTGATGCCACCCGAGGACAGCTCCGAGCACGCCATCGAGGTCCACCTGGACCGCCTGCTCGAAGAGCGCGGCATGACGCTGGTGGAGCTGGCCGACAAGGTCGGGATCACGAACGTGAACCTGTCGATTCTCAAGAACAACCGGGCCAAGGCGATCCGCTTCTCGACCCTGGCCAAGATCTGCGAGGTGCTCGGCTGCCAGCCGGGCGACCTGCTGTCCTTCACCCCGCCCCGGTAGCTCCGCCCGCCGCCCTTCTCCGCGGGGGCGGGAGCGGCCGCGGGCATGAGACATCCCCCTGAAACGCGGGCGCGCCCGGGGCCTCCAGTGGAGGCCCCGGGCGCGTCACGTACGGGACGGGTCCCGAACTACCGGTTGTACTGGCCGAAGTCGTACTCCTCCAGCGGCACGGCCTCGCCGCTGCCGGTGCCGAAGGTGTAGTCGGCCGCGGAGCCGTCGTAGCCGCCCACGGTGTACATGGCGGCCTTGGCCTCCTCGGTCGGCTCGACCCGGATGTTGCGGTACTGGGGCATGCCCGTACCGGCCGGGATGAGCTTACCGATGATGACGTTCTCCTTCAGGCCCAGGAGCGAGTCGGACTTGGCGTGGATCGCCGCGTCCGTCAGGACCCTGGTCGTCTCCTGGAAGGAGGCCGCCGACAGCCACGACTCGGTGGCGAGCGACGCCTTCGTGATGCCCATGAGCACCGGACGGCCGGCGGCCGGCGAGCCGCCCTCCGCCACCGTCTCGCGGTTCATCAGCTCGAAGCGCGGGCGCTCCACGAGCTCACCGGGCAGCAGGTCGGTGTCACCGGACTCCAGCACGTTCACGCGCTTGAGCATCTGCCGCACGATGATCTCGATGTGCTTGTCGTGGATCGACACACCCTGCGACCGGTAGACCTGCTGGACCTCCGCCACCAGGTGCAGCTGCACGGCCCGCGGGCCGAGGATGCGCAGCACCTCGTTGGGGTTGACCGCACCGGCGACCAGCTGCTGGCCGACGCCGACGTGCTGGCCGTCGGTGACGAGCAGGCGCGAGCGCATCGAGACCGGGTAGGCGATCTCCTCTGAACCGTCGTCCGGCGTGATGATGAGCTTCCTGGCCTTGTCGGTCTCGTCGATGCGGACCCGGCCCTCCGCCTCGGAGATCGGGGCGACACCCTTGGGGATGCGCGCCTCGAACAGCTCCTGGACTCGGGGCAGACCGTGCGTGATGTCGGCACCGGCCACACCACCGGTGTGGAAGGTACGCATCGTCAGCTGCGTGCCCGGCTCACCGATCGACTGGGCGGCGATGATGCCGACCGCCTCGCCGACGTCCACCAGCTTGCCGGTGGCCAGCGACCGGCCGTAGCAGGTCGCGCAGACACCGATCTTCGCCTCGCAGACGAGCGCGCTGCGGGTGCGGACGGTCTCGATGCCGGCCGCGACCAGCGCGGTCACGTGGTTGTCGTTGATGTCGACACCCTCGGCCGCGATGACCTTGCCGTCGACGACGACGTCCTCGGCCAGGATGCGGCCGTGCACGTTGGACTCGGCGTTCTCGGCCTTGACCAGGTTGCCCGACGCGTCGCGCTCGCCGACGTGCAGCGGGACCGCGCGGTCGGTGCCGCAGTCGATCTCGCGCACGATGACGTCCTGCGCCACGTCCACCAGACGACGGGTCAGGTAACCCGAGTCGGCGGTCCGCAGGGCGGTGTCGGCGAGACCCTTCCGCTGACCGTGGGTGGAGATGAAGTACTCCAGCACCGACAGGCCCTCGCGGAACGAGGCCTTGATCGGACGCGGGATCGTCTCACCCTTGGTGTTGGACACCAGGCCACGGATGCCGGCGATCTGACGCACCTGCATCTTGTTGCCTCGGGCGCCGGAGTTGACCATCATCCAGACCGGGTTGGTCGCCGGGAAGGCGTTGACCATGTCGGTCTCGACGTCGGCCGTCGCGTGCGTCCAGATCTCGATGAGCTCCTGACGGCGCTCCTCGTCGGTGATCAGACCACGCTCGTACTCACGCTGCACCTTGTCGGCGCGGCGCTCGTAGTTCTCCATGATGTCGGACTTGTTCGGCGGCGCGACGACGTCGTCGATGGCGATCGTGACGCCGGAACGGGTCGCCCAGCGGAAGCCCGCGTCCTTGAGCGCGTCGAGCGAGTTGGCGACCTCGACCTTGGGGTAGGTCTCGGCCAGCTCGTTCACGATCGTGGACAGCTGCTTCTTGCCGACCTGGAAGTTGACGAACGGGTAGCTCGCGGGCAGCGTCTGGTTGAACAGGCACCGGCCGAACGTCGTCTCCAGACGGATCGGGTCGCCCTGCTCCCAGCCCTCCGGCGCGACCCACTCACGCGGCGGAAGGACGTCCTTCAGCCGGATCTGGATCTTCGCCTGGATCTCCAGCTCGCGACGGTCGAAGGCCATCTGCGCCTCGGCGATCGAGCCGAAGACCCGGCCCTCGCCGACCGCGCCGTCCTTCTGCGTGGTCAGCCAGTACAGGCCGATGACCATGTCCTGGGTGGGCATCGTCACGGGCTTGCCGTCGGCCGGCTTGAGGATGTTGTTGGTCGAGAGCATCAGGATGCGTGCCTCGGCCTGGGCCTCGGCCGACAGCGGCAGGTGCACGGCCATCTGGTCGCCGTCGAAGTCCGCGTTGAACGCGGTGCAGACGAGCGGGTGGATCTGGATGGCCTTGCCCTCGACCAGCTGCGGCTCGAACGCCTGGATGCCGAGACGGTGCAGCGTCGGTGCGCGGTTGAGCAGCACCGGGTGCTCCGTGATGACCTCTTCCAGCACGTCCCACACCACGGGGCGGGCGCGCTCGACCATCCGCTTGGCCGACTTGATGTTCTGCGCGTGGTTGAGGTCCACGAGCCTCTTCATCACGAACGGCTTGAACAGCTCCAGCGCCATCTGCTTGGGCAGACCGCACTGGTGCAGCTTCAGCTGCGGGCCGACGACGATGACCGAACGGCCGGAGTAGTCGACTCGCTTGCCCAGCAGGTTCTGGCGGAAGCGGCCCTGCTTGCCCTTCAGCATGTCGCTGAGGGACTTCAGCGGACGGTTGCCGGGACCGGTGACCGGGCGACCGCGACGGCCGTTGTCGAACAGCGCGTCCACGGCCTCCTGGAGCATCCGCTTCTCGTTGTTCACGATGATCTCGGGCGCGCCGAGGTCGAGCAGACGCTTGAGGCGGTTGTTCCGGTTGATGACCCGGCGGTACAGGTCGTTCAGGTCGGAGGTCGCGAACCGGCCACCGTCGAGCTGCACCATCGGGCGCAGGTCCGGCGGGATGACCGGGATGCAGTCGAGCACCATGCCGCGCGGCGAGTTGGTGGTGTTGAGGAACGCCGACACGACCTTGAGCCGCTTGAGGGCGCGGGCCTTCTTCTGGCCCTTGCCGCTGCGGATCGTCTCGCGCAGGTTCTCGGCCTCGGCGTCGAGGTCGAAGCTGATCAGGCGGTCCTGGATCGCCTGCGCGCCCATGCCGCCCTTGAAGTAGCGGCCGAAGCGGTCGCGCATCTCGCGGTAGAGCAGCTCGTCGCCCTCGAGGTCCTGGACCTTGAGGTTCTTGAAGCGGCTCCAGACCTCGTCCAGCCGGTCCAGCTCGCGCTGGGCCCGGTCGCGGAGCTGACGCATCTCACGCTCGGCGCCCTCGCGGACCTTGCGGCGCTGGTCGCCCTTGGCGCCGGCGGCCTCCAGCTCGCCCAGGTCGGACTCGAGCTTCTTCTGCCGGGCCTCGACGTCGGCGTCGCGGCGCTGCTCGATGTGCTGCCGCTCGACGGAGATCTTCGCCTCCAGCGAGGGCAGGTCACGCTCACGCATCTCGGTGTCGACCTGCGTGATCATGTACGCCGCGAAGTAGATGACCTTCTCCAGGTCCTTCGGGGCGAGGTCGAGCAGGTAGCCGAGGCGCGACGGGACGCCCTTGAAGTACCAGATGTGCGTGACGGGGGCGGCCAGCTCGATGTGGCCCATCCGCTCACGGCGCACCTTGGCCCGGGTCACCTCGACGCCGCAGCGCTCACAGATGATGCCCTTGAACCGGACGCGCTTGTACTTGCCGCAGTAGCACTCCCAGTCGCGGGTCGGACCGAAGATCTTCTCGCAGAAGAGCCCGTCCTTCTCCGGCTTGAGGGTGCGGTAGTTGATGGTCTCCGGCTTCTTGACCTCGCCGTGCGACCACTGGCGGATGTCGTCGGCCGTCGCCAGGCCGATCCTGAGCTCGTCGAAGAAGTTGACGTCTAGCATTGTGTGCGATCTCCCCCTCAGACTTCTTCCACGCTGCTCGGCTCACGCCGGGACAGATCGATACCGAGCTCCTCCGCGGCGCGGAAGACGTCCTCGTCGGTGTCGCGCATCTCGATCGACATGCCGTCGCTGGACAGCACCTCGACGTTGAGACAGAGCGACTGCATCTCCTTGATGAGCACCTTGAAGGACTCGGGGATGCCGGGCTCGGGAATGTTCTCGCCCTTGACGATGGCCTCGTAGACCTTCACGCGGCCGAGGACGTCGTCGGACTTGATGGTCAGGAGCTCCTGCAGGGCGTAGGCGGCGCCGTACGCCTCCAGCGCCCACACCTCCATCTCACCGAAGCGCTGGCCACCGAACTGGGCCTTACCGCCGAGCGGCTGCTGGGTGATCATGGAGTACGGGCCGGTCGAACGGGCGTGGATCTTGTCGTCGACCAGGTGGAGCAGCTTCAGGATGTAGATGTAGCCGACCGAGATCGGGTACGGGAACGGCTCACCGGAGCGGCCGTCGAACAGGCGGGCCTTGCCGCTCGCCTGGACCATCCGGTCGCCGTCGCGGTTGGGCACGGTGGCGCCGAGCAGGCCGACGATCTCCTCCTCGTGGGCGCCGTCGAAGACCGGGGTGGCCATGTTGGTGCGCGGCTCGATCTGGGCGAAGCCCTTGTCGCGCAGCCGCTCGGCCCACGCCTCCTGGATGCCGGAGATGTCCCAGCCCCTGGCGGCGATCCACCCGAGGTGGGTCTCCAGCACCTGGCCGACGTTCATCCGGCCGGGCACGCCCAGCGGGTTGAGGATGATGTCGACCGGGGTGCCGTCCTCCAGGAACGGCATGTCCTCGACCGGCAGGATCTTGGAGATGACGCCCTTGTTGCCGTGCCGGCCGGCGAGCTTGTCACCGTCGGTGATCTTACGCTTCTGGGCCACGTACACGCGGACCAGCTCGTTGACACCGGGCGGCAGCTCGTCGCCCTCCTCGCGGGAGAAGACGCGAACGCCGATGACCTTGCCCTGCTCGCCGTGCGGCACCTTCAGGGAGGTGTCACGGACCTCGCGGGCCTTCTCACCGAAGATCGCGCGCAGCAGCCGTTCCTCGGGGGTCAGCTCGGTCTCGCCCTTGGGCGTGACCTTGCCGACGAGGATGTCGCCGGGGACGACCTCGGCGCCGATGCGGATGATGCCGCGCTCGTCGAGGTCGGCCAGGACCTCCTCGGAGACGTTCGGGATGTCCCGGGTGATCTCCTCCGGGCCCAGCTTGGTGTCACGGGCGTCGACCTCGTGCTCCTCGATGTGGATCGAGGACAGGACGTCGTCCTGCACCAGCCGCTGGGACAGGATGATCGCGTCTTCGTAGTTGTGGCCCTCCCACGGCATGAACGCCACGAGCAGGTTCTTGCCCAGCGCCATCTCGCCGTTGTCGGTGCAGGGACCGTCGGCGATGACCTGGTTGACCTCGACCCGGTCACCCTCGGCGACGATGGGCTTCTGGTTGAACGAGGTGCCCTGGTTGGAGCGCTTGAACTTGGCGATCCGGTAGGTGGTGCGCGTGCCGTCGTCGTTCATGACGGTGACGTAGTCGGCGGAGACCTCCTCGACCACACCGGCCTTCTCGGCGCTGATGACGTCACCGGCGTCGGTCGCGGCACGGTATTCCATGCCGGTGCCGACCAGCGGCGCCTCGCTCTTGAGCAGCGGCACCGACTGGCGCTGCATGTTGGAGCCCATGAGCGCGCGGTTGGCGTCGTCGTGCTCGAGGAAGGGGATCATCGCGGTGGCCACCGACACCATCTGGCGCGGCGACACGTCGATGTAGTCGACCTCCTCGGCACGAGCCAGCTCGGTCTCACCGCCCTTGGTGCGGACCAGGACGCGCGCCTCGGCGAACGTGCCGTCGGCGTTGAGCACCGTGTTGGCCTGCGCCTTGACGAAGCGGTCCTCCTCGTCGGCGGTGAGGTAGTCGATCTGCTCGGTCACCTTGCCGTCGACGACCTTGCGGTACGGGGTCTCGACGAAGCCGAACGCGTTGATGCGGCCGTAGGAGGCCAGCGAGCCGATCAGGCCGATGTTCGGGCCTTCAGGGGTCTCGATCGGGCACATGCGGCCGTAGTGGGACGGGTGCACGTCACGGACCTCGAAGCCGGCCCGCTCGCGCGACAGACCACCGGGGCCCAGCGCGGACAGACGCCGCTTGTGCGTCAGGCCGGCCAGCGGGTTGGTCTGGTCCATGAACTGCGACAGCTGCGAGGTGCCGAAGAACTCCTTGATCGACGCCACGACCGGGCGGATGTTGATCAGGGTCTGCGGCGTGATGGCCTCGACGTCCTGCGTGGTCATGCGCTCGCGGACGACGCGCTCCATGCGGGCCAGGCCCAGGCGGACCTGGTTCTGGATCAGCTCGCCGACGCTGCGCAGGCGGCGGTTGCCGAAGTGGTCGATGTCGTCGATCTCCACGATCACGGTGTCGATCGGCGCACCCTCGGCCGCCGGCATCGACTCCTCGCCGGCGTGCAGCCGGACGATGTACTCGATGGTGGCGACGATGTCCTCTTCGGTGAGCGTGCCCTGGGTGATCTCGCTGGCGACCCCGAGCTTCTTGTTGATCTTGTAACGACCCACCTTGGCGAGGTCGTAGCGCTTGGGGTTGAAGTACAGGTTCTCCAGCAGGGTCTGCGCCGACTCCTTGGTCGGCGGCTCGCCCGGACGGAGCTTGCGGTAGATGTCGAGCAGCGCGTCGTCCTGGCCGGCCGTGTGGTCCTTCTCCAGGGTGGCGCGCATCGACTCGTACTGGCCGAAGCGCTCGAGGATCTGGTCGTTGGTCCATCCCAGTGCCTTGAGAAGCACGGTGACGGCCTGCTTGCGCTTGCGGTCGATGCGCACACCGACGCTGTCGCGCTTGTCGATCTCGAACTCGAGCCAGGCGCCCCGCGAGGGGATCACCTTGCAGCCGTAGAGGTCCTTGTCGGACGTCTTGTCGACGTTGCGCTCGAAGTAGACACCGGGCGATCGGACGAGCTGGGAGACCACGACACGCTCGGTGCCGTTGATGATGAAGGTGCCCTTCGGGGTCATGAGCGGGAAATCGCCCATGAACACCGTCTGGCTCTTGATCTCACCGGTGGTGTTATTGATGAACTCCGCCGTCACGAACATCGGCGCGGAGAAGGTCATGTCCTTGTCTTTGCACTCATCTACTGAGTACTTGGGCGGTTCGAACCGGTGGTCGCGGAACGACAAGGACATGGTCCCCGAGAAGTCCTCGATGGGACTGATCTCTTCGAAGATCTC